>JBAYJB010000038.1:0-2514 GCA_041665325.1 Minisyncoccota bacterium | reverse complement strand
TTGGCTAAGGCGCTGATCGAAACTCGTCTGGGCGAGTACAAAGGCACTAAACACGTTAAGATCAACGCCTATCAACCAAACGACGAGATTCGGCTCGGTGTATTTAAAATCAGATTCTTTAGGGTCAACCACAGTATCCCGGACAGTTTTGGGATCATTATCGATACACCCGAAGGGGTGGTGGTCCACACCGGCGACTTTAAGATCGATCTCACTTCGCCAGACGGCCTATTTTTTGACCTAGCTAAACTAGAAGAGGTCGGTCGTCATAAGCCGCTTCTTTTGCTGTCCGAGAGCACTAATTCCGACACGCCGGGCCACACCATTTCCGAGAAGGCCATCGGCGCTAGCTTTGATGAGCTGTTTGCTAAAGCCACCGGCCGTATCATCATCGCCTCGTTTGCCTCTCGTATCGATCGGATGCAACACGCTCTTAACGCGGCGGTTAAGTATGGTCGCCGGGTGACTATCTCTGGTCGCTCGATGCTCCAGTACTTCGAAGCCGCTTCTAAATTGGGATACATCAAATACCCCCGTGAGATTCTAATCCCGCTTAAAGAGATCGGTCATATCCCTGACTCGAAATTGGTAGTTCTAAGTACCGGCAGTCAGGGACAACAAGGTTCGTCACTCGCTCGGATGGCCTTTAGGGAACATTCGCAGGTCAAGATCAAGCCGGGCGATACGGTGGTGCTCTCCTCCTCCCCGATACCTGGCAACGAGCGGTCTATCTCCGCTATCATCAACAATCTCTGTCGCGAAGGCGCCGAGGTGATCCATAACCGAAATATGCAGATCCATACTACCGGCCATGCCTATCAGGAAGAGCTAAAAACTATACTCACCCTAGTGAAGCCGCGCTTCTTTATCCCGATCCACGGTGAGTATCATATGCGTGTGTCGCACAAGAAATTGGCTCTTGGAGTTGGCATCCCCGAGTCCGATATCTTTTTGTTGGAGAATGGCGACATCATGGAGTTCCATCAGGGCAAAGCTCGTAAGCTTAAAGACACCATCCCGGCCGGCATCATTATGGTAGACGGGCTAGGCGTGGGTGATGTCGGCGAGATCGTGCTTAGAGATCGTCAGGCGATGGCCAAAGAAGGGATGCTAGTCATTATCGCCACTATCGAGCGCAAGAGCGGTAAACTTGTGAACAGCCCCGACCTCATCTCGCGCGGATTTGTCTACATGCGCGAGCAAGAGGAGTTGATCAACCGCACTCGCATGGAGGTTAAGCAGATCATCAGTCGGCATAGCGGCAAAGCGCCAGACGATTGGAGCAACGTCCGCCAACAGGTTCGAGAAGAGATCGGCAACTTCTTGTATCGAGAGACCCAGCGCCGACCGCTGATCATCCCGGTTATCATAGAGGTCTAAACAAAAACCCCCGTTCGCGCTGTTTTAGCCGGGCGGGGGTTTTAATAAAATAATTGATCGGGGTGGTGTGGGCTAGAGCTCCAAGAAGCTAGACATTTTTGCTTGAAGCAAAAGCATCTTGTGCTTCAAGTCAAACACTTCTTCCTGAAGATCTAGAAAACCTGTGATCTCGCTTAGATATATCTTCCCATCATCTGTCCGCTTGGTGCTCTGGGCTTCAGACACAAACTGGTCTAGCTCGGTGACTATACTTCTATACTCGATGGAGATAGCGTCTAACTCATGGGCGGTTTCTACCGCCTCGGGTGGGATATTCTCCCCTAGCTCCTCGGTGCGTTTAAGGTACTTGGATTTACTCGAATCAGGTGAGGGCGACTGTTCGTCTGGCCAGTCTTTCAGGAATTTCTCGTATAAAGAGTTTACTATCTCCTGCTCTGTTCCGATATCCTCCACCTCAACCGCTCCACCGCTAAGATAGTACTCCATTCGAAGTCGTCGAACGTCTTGCCAGATCCCGGTCTTTTTATTTTGTATCTCCTCTTGTTGGTACGGATGAGCATCAGCTAGATCTATCCCGTGAGGCTGTTCGTAAGCTCTAGCGATCTTGGCTAGACCTTTCGCCCACCAATAAGTTGCCCAGGCTTTTTGGAGCCTGCCGGCTTCAAACAGCGATATGCCCCATGGCCTCATTCGGCCGAGATCATTCTCGCCTCCGACTCCTTGTCTTGGGTCTATGCCAAGCAGCCCGGGGGGCAGTGGCGTTAATAACTTGCTCGGCGCGCGCAAGACTTGGGGATGAAATTTACCGACAAATAATCCCCCCTCCTCTTTGTTGGCTAGTAGGGTTTTGGCCGTTTCGTAGGCACTTCTAGAACTGGCTTTTAGGCTCTCGGCGTAAGCTTTATCGTCTTCTCTTATCTCCGTGTACCGCTCCGATAAGTAGACCGCTTCAGCCAAATACCGTCGCTCTAATCCATCTAATTTAATATGAGCCGCCATAGAATTTTCAGCCGATTGGATTGTGGCCTTAGCTCGAAGCTCTGTGTCCGTGATAGCCGTGCCAGCACGCAGATATTCTGCTCTTAGGTCAGCCAGGATTTTTTCTGGGTCTAGCTCTATCACTCCCAGTACTCC
>JBAYJB010000037.1:0-2559 GCA_041665325.1 Minisyncoccota bacterium | reverse complement strand
TTTTTATGACCCTTTCAATCGATATCTTGCCGATTCCCGCGCCTACATAGAGACAGACTCCTACTGGCGGAGTGATGATGCCAACCGAAAGGTTCAGTACCACGACGATGGCCATGTGCAGCGGGTCAATATTGAAGTACTTCGTGAGAGGGACCAGCATCGGCGCGAGGAGAATGATGGCGGCGCCTGGGTCAAGGAACATTCCAGCAATGGCGAGAAGCACGTTCAGCATCGCGAGGAAGACATACTTGTTACTGGAGAATGTAGTCATGAGGGCGAGCGCCTTCTGGGGCAGCTGCATTATCGAAAAAATCCACGCGAGGCTGGAAGCGGTCGATATGACGAGGAGGGCTATCGAGATCGTCACGGCGGAATTGATCATTATCTTGTACAGGTCTTTCCACTTCATCTCGCGGTATACGAATACGCTGATGAACAATGCATAGACGACGGCGATATTCCCCGATTCGGTAGCGGTGAAGATGCCGGTCAGGACGCCGCCCATGATGATGATCGGCATGACCAGAACCAAGGAAGACCGTTTCAGTATATCCCCCAGCTCCTTTCCCCTGGGGAAGGGGGACTCGTTGCGTGGATATTTGCGTTTGACTGAATAATAGTAGGCCAGCCCACCGATGCCGATAGCGAACAGGATACCTGGAACCATGCCCGCCATGAAGAGAGCGCCGACAGAGGTGCTCGTGGCCATGGCGTAAATGACCATGATCGTGCTGGGAGGAATGATCGGCCCGATGACGGAGGCCGCGACAGGAAGCGAGGTGGCGAAATCATCATCGTAGCCTTCTTCCTTCATGGCAGGCATCAACATCGATCCGAGCGCCGCCAGGTGCGCCACTCCGGCGCCGCTGATGCCAGATATGAAGCAGCTTGCAGCGACGTAGATCAAGGCCGTGCCGCCGCGAATCCTTCCGATGAGAAGCTTGGAAAACTCGACTAGCCTCTGGATGATGCTGCCGGTGCCCATGATGTCTCCGGCCAATATGAAAAAGGCTCCAGCCATCAAGGGGAATGTATCGATTCCGGTCACCAGTTTCGTCGTGATCGCCGTCGGGGATACCACGCCGCCGCCCACAAAGGACGCGATCATGGAAGTCAGGCCGATGGTGAAGGAGATGGGCATTCCGACCAGCAACAATATGACAAAGGCTGCTACTACAAAAATTACTATCATGATTCTTGCCTCTCCTTCACGACTGACTGGCTTTGGCGGTTTTAGTAAGGACGAAGAGATCCTTAAGTATAGGAATCAGCTGGATGATGCAGAGAATTCCGCCGACTGGAAGACAAGCGTAAAGATAAGCTATAGGCATCTGCAGGCCAGGTGAAAGCTGTCCCAGGTTCTGCAGCGAAATGATAGTGCCGTAGTAGGTGATGTTGACGGAAAACGCGAAAAGCCCTACGGCCGAAATTATCGCGCATGCCGTTTTCATTTTTGTTCGAGCTCTCTCGACGAACCATGTGAATCCCAAATGGGCTCCCCTGCGGATGCCGACGCTGGCGCCCAGGAACACAATCCAGATCTGGAGATATCGCGCGGCTTCTTCCGTCCAATATAAAGGTGTGTGGAACACATACCTGGACAGGACCTGAGCGAATACTATTACGGTCATTGCCGATAAAAGCACGAATAGTATCTTCTCAGTTATGGAACACAGGATTCTGGCAAGCCATTTCATGGCGATTTCTCCTCCCCTGCAGGATAGTTACAGTTGATGCTCTAGAATTTGATGGCAGGACGTTCATGTTGATACCACAAGAACCGGGTAAGGCATCTTGCTGAAGACACCTTACCCGGCTTTAGAATCCGTTGCGCTTATTTTCCGTAGATTTCCGCTTCGGCTTCTTTTACGGCTTTCTGAACCTTATCGATCCATTCCGCTCCAATAGTGCTCTTCATGTACTCGATCACTGCCGGCTGAGCCACTGCCTTGAATCGATCCTTCTCGCTCGGCGGGAGGGGATAGATTTCCTTGACCAGGTCCTTCAGCAGGAAGAACGACGCCACCGAAGCGGCTTCTTTCGGTCCTTCCAGATACGATTGCCAGACACGGGCGCCATCGTAGAGGACGGTCTGATAGTCTGCCGGCAGGGACGCGAATTTCTTGTCGGAAGCGAAGAGGAACTTCGTGCTGTAGGTATGGGCATCCACCGTGATGTATGCCTGCTGCTCATAAAGCTTGTAGGCGTAGATTCCATCCAGGTTGTTTTCCTGGCCATCGACCACTTTCTGCTGCAGGGCGCTGTACAGCTCGTTCCCTCCAGCCATCGGCGTAGCCATGGCTCCGAGCGCGTTGACCATGACGACATAGGTCTTGTCCTGCATCACCCTGATCTTCAGGCCCTTCAGATCCTCTACCTTATGGATTGGCCTCTTGGAATTGGTGAAGCTCCGGAATCCATTTTCTCCGAAAGCCAACACCTTGAGCTTGCCTTTCGTATAGATGAGATCCTTGAGATCATTGCCGAACTGGCCGCTCAACACTTTCCAGGCCACGGGGCCGGACTTGAAAAGGTAAGGAATAGCGAGGACAGATACTT
>JBAYJB010000036.1:0-2580 GCA_041665325.1 Minisyncoccota bacterium | reverse complement strand
CATGACGACTTTGGTCGTGACGAAGTACGGCAATTTCAATCAGAGTACTCTCCTGACCAATACGGCATACGATATTGCGCTAACCATACGCACTGCGCAGACCTATGGTTTGAGTGTCAAGAATGTTGGGGCTATCGGCGCGGCGGCCAACTTCACTTCGTCATTCGGCGTCGATTTCAATATCGCGGCCCAGGGAACGGGGGGCGCGAACACCTGTACAGGCGGGAACTCGGACTCTGGCCACCTAGTCCTCTTTGCCGATACCTATCCTGCCCTGTCCAGCCCGCCAGGGAATGGTGTGTATGATCTACCCAACAACTGCGATACGCCGGTCACGGAATACGCGCTCACGCGCGGCGCCACCATCACAGCCATTTGCGCTGGCGGCGGATTGGTCTGTACAGATTCCGGCCTGACCCAGCTTGATGTTACGTTCCGTCGTCCGAACCCCAACGCCCTCATCTGCGTCAACGGCAACTGTGCCACGCTATGCGGCGGTGGTATTACTTGCGCTTATGCCGAGATCACTCTGCGCGCCGTCGACGGCAGTACGCGCATCATCACTATCAGGAAGAATGGTCAGATCGGCGTCATATAATATGAAGAAAAGAGGATTCACACTGGTAGAGATAATAGTGGCTATGATGATCTTCTCGATCGTCGCGGTGGTCGCCCTGGCCGCCTTGGTCAAGATCATCGATGCCAACAAGAAGGCGCAGACCACTCACGACGCCGTGACCAATCTGTCGTTCGTCCTCGAAGCCATGTCTCGCGAGATGCGCTCGGGGTCGAATTATTATTGCAACACCCAGATTGGTGGCGGCTCCCCGATCAATCTCTGGAGCGATACGAGCGGTCTCCGATACGCCCTGGTCAATAACTGTGCAAGCGGATTCGGTCCGAATCAGAGCTCTGCCCAGGCCATCATCATCGCCTTTACTTCACCCAATACGATCACCGCTGGCGCAGGAAGCCCCTGTAAGCCTACCTACGCCTATCGTCTCCGCCGGCCCAACTCGTCAGCGACCAATTGGATCCTTGAGAAATCTGAGCAGGCAGGATGTGTGATCACTCAGTCAGCCAGCTCCAGGTTGAACGTTACCTATGACCAATCGGCCGGAGACACATTCTTGCCGATCATCTCGAGCAACAATACCTCCCTCAATAGTTATTACGTGCGCATGTTGAACGGAGACTTCCCGTACTTCTTCCTCGCGCTCTCCGGCTATGCCGGCGTCAAGGAGCAATCCAAGTCCTATTTCACCGTCCAGACCGCTAGTTCGCCGCGCGTGCCATAAGATCCATGAATAAGATCAAACACAACCAAGGTTTTACCATCATCGAAACTCTCGTCGCCATCACCATCCTGATGATCGCCATTTCCGGCCCTCTGGTCGTGGCGAGCAAGGGTTCGGCCGGAGCGGTCACGGCCCGCAATCAGATGATCGCCTCGTATATGGCTCAAGAGAGCATGGAAGGCATCAAGAATATCAAAGACAATAACATCGCCAATTCACTCGCCTGGCTCAACGGTTTCAATATCGGTTCGACTTGCAATGCTCCGAGCGCTCCGTGCGACTTGAGCGGGATCGACAACCCCACATTACTCACTAGTGGGTGGAGCACGCTCCCGGATGGGACGGCGGTGTACCCCATAGTGGTAGTTCCCGACAACTATTATAGCCACAACACCGGCACAGTCGGAGCCAGGGCCACATTGTTCTCGCGCTATTTCTATCTGACCAGGATCTCGGACGATGAATATACCGCGACCGTCGCAGTCAAATGGAATGAGGGGCTGACGCCGTATACAGTGTCGATATCGAGCCAGATCACTAACAGTCCGCGCTAAAATATATGATACGACTACACCCCAAACAGACGAGGATGATGGAGACCACGAGTCGCGGCTACACGCTCCTATTCGCGGTACTGACAGCCGCCTTGGTCCTCGGCGTTGCGGTATTCATCGTCTCGATTTCGACCAAACAATTCGAGCTGTCGGCTTCCGTCCGTAATTCGATGTATTCATTCTACGCGGCTGATTCCGGGCTCGAATGCGTCTCCGCGGCCTATGGCAACCTGCTTCCCGGGACCGATATCTCGACATCGACCGGGGCTGTGATCTCGTGCAACGGAGCCACCTCGGCGGCCGTACCGTTCGACGTGCTTGGTTCCGTGCCCGCCGGTTTTGAGACGATATTCTCGACTGTCACATATCCCAATGTTTATCGATCCCAGCCAACTCTCAATTTTGCCACTCCCGGTGGCACATGCGTAGTCATTACCATATACGACGGCTATGATGCGGCCGGTATCCACAAGACCCTGGCTGATTCACGTGGTTACAACCACTGCGTAGCAGCCACCCATATTCCCGATGTCTCGGTCCCCAACACCGTCGAGCGCGCTCTGCGCATCATTAAACAAGGCTAGTGCCTGTGCTATCCTTGAAGGATGGAAACTAGCCCGCCCAAGGCCGTCATCAACCGCCTGAATAAGCTCAAGGAGGCCATCGAACGCCACCGAGAGCTCCACCACACCCGCGACACGCCGGCGATCTCCGATGAGGCCTATGAT
>JBAYJB010000035.1:0-2616 GCA_041665325.1 Minisyncoccota bacterium | reverse complement strand
GGAGAACCTCTCCGACCTCGCGAACGCCATCGTTGGTCGTGGACCATATCTGAACGTTGTTCGAGGAGAACCCGAACTTCTTGGCTTCATGAGAGGCGTTCTGGTTGGGTACGAGAATGCCTACCGTCCAGTTTTCCGGCAGACCCTTAATCTTCGCCGCCAATGTCTGGGCCGAATTGCGGCTAGCATTTTCCTCGCCATCGGACACCGTAAAAAATAGGAAGCTATGATCCCCATACAAGGTGCTGGTCTTCTCCAAGTCCTCAATAGCCTTAAGAGTGGCATCAATGAGGGCTGTCTGGCCATCGGTCTTGTAGTGAGCCGCAATACTGGGCAGACGAAGAACGTCGGTGTCATAGACTAGGCACTCTGTTCGGTCGCTAAAGAGATAGATCGAAGTCCGTGTTTCTTGGTTCAGCTCCCTCGAACGCTTGGCAAGATGTTGGACCTGTGAGTCGAGGACTTTGATAACTTCGGCGGCGAGCGGGCGCATACTGCCCGAGCGATCTACGCAGTAGACCACGTGATTGATGTAGTTCCGGATCATGATAGCACTGGGTTAAAATCTATCCTATCTCGGTCACGCGACCGTCTTCGACCCGGACGATCAGCTCGCGGCGGCGAGCCTCCTCACTCTTGAGATCGTCGTAGATCACGAGACAACTGTAGCCGTTCTTGGCGGCAATGTCAAGCACATTGTCAAGGGGCCGGCCGATTAGCTGCCGGCGGGCGGCGGGGTCTTCGAGGTTGAGCTTCACGGAAACAGCTCGAACACGTTGGGTCTCTTGCTGGGCTCGCCCTTTTCCAGTCGGTAGTCGTGATCGCACATGAGGGCAATGTGGTCCTTGAAGCCCATACGGTCGGGCCGCCAACCTAGCTTCTCCTTCGCTTTTGCAGAGTTGCCCACCAACTTCACGACCTCATTGGGCCGCAAACGAGAAGGGTCCAGCTTGACGTATTGCCGCCAGTTGAGATTGAAGTGGCCGAACGCTTCGTCGAGGAACTGCTCGCCGTGAAAACACTCTCCCCGGCAGATGACGAAAATCTCAGGGGCGTCCAACTGGAGCATCTTCCACATCATCTCACAGCCAAAGTCGGACCAGTGTTCGTCGCGATAAAACGAAAGAGAGCCAAGGGTAAGTTCGCTCTGCTTGCCAAGTGCAATGCGGGCCGCGCTGTTAGTCACGCGACGAATATAGAAGGACAGATTTCTGGAGGTATTGGAGTGGTTGAACAGGATGCCGTAGGTAGCGAAGAGGCCCATCTGCTGGTAAAAGTGAACCCAGCGTGTCCCCTGCTCCTTGCCGATGGAATAGGGGGAGCGACAAACGTAGGAACTGCTCTCGTCAAAGGGAGCGGCAGCCGGGTCTCCGCCAAGCAGTTCGCTAGTGGCCGCGAAGTAGGTGCGAGTAGCGGGAGATAGCTCCTTCAAGCCCTTGAGGAAGTGAAGGACCGATGTGCCGTTGGTGGCTACCGTGGTTTCCTCTGTTGTGAACGACAGGCCGACATGGCTCTGGGCGGCGAGCAGATACAACTCGTCCAGCCGGCCGAAAGACTCCAGCACGTTGAGGAGGAGGGTCCGCACAGACTGACTATCGGCAATGTCGCAGTGCTCCAGATGCAGCCGCGGATTGTTGCCGTGGGACAGGAGGATGCTGTCGAGATTGAGAGCAGCAGTCTTGCGGTAGGTGCCGATTACCGTGTGGCCCTTGGATAGGAGAATCTCGGTCAGAGACTCGGAGTCCATCCCTGTGATTCCGGTAACGAGAGCGATCTTAGTCATAGAGATCCTTGAAATGTTTGGATTTTAGCCATCAGTTCTGCAATAATCTGGTCTTTGGCTTTGATTTGCTGCTCGTAATCACGGATAGTTCTGCGATTGAGAGCCTGTTCTGAGGCGGTAGACCATTTGCAATTCCAAGGCGCGTAAGGCCCATTGTTTTCGATACGATCTAACGAATGACCTTTTGTAGGCCTTGGATTATCCTTGCACCATGCTAGAAAGGCCAGTAGGCCCGCTTCTTTGGGCTGCCCACGCTTCCATTCGTCACAAACAAAAATCCCTCGACCACCATAATGAGGATAACTTTCTGCCCTTGGATTGGAGCAGCGAATGTTCAGATTATACCACGTTGTGTAAAGAGGATTACGAGCCTTATCAAACGCCTGTCCGTGCTTGAGAATGCGTCGTCCAAAACTGTCTCGCCGTTCGCAGCCGCAAGTTTTGTTCGAGGCAATACCGTTGAGCCGGCGAACATACACTCTGTTACATCCCGGTCGGGTACAACGACATTGAACGAGCCGTTCTCCTCGCTGATTCTGGCCTAACAATGCCTCTATTATGAGATAACCGTATTGCTGACCGACCCGATCTTCGGCCTTGATGCTTCGAGGAGTCGTCAGGGCTTTTTCGAGAGACCATTTGTAATTGGATAATCGAGAACGCAATGTCTGAAACGACACGATACAACGGGCATCTTCGGCCCATGCCTTGAGGGTTTTCATTTCTCCGAAAGCGGCTTTCAGCGTTTTTGTTTGCTGTGGGGTCTGTATCGCTTTTTCTATCGGCCATTTAAGACCCGAAACTCGTTTGGCCAAAACGCAATACGACACAGG
>JBAYJB010000034.1:0-2718 GCA_041665325.1 Minisyncoccota bacterium | reverse complement strand
GCGGAGGAAAGCTGGGCTCCGGTTACGATTGATCCGCCGCTACAAAATGCCTCCGGCGTCTGGACTGCAGCAGAAACCGATCGTGTCGTGGTCTCGGATCCGGTCGGCAAGCGCGTGCTCGTGTTCCGCAAGGACGGACGATTGGTCGCGCAACTTATCGCGGATAGCTGGACGGGGCCGACGGCTGTATCGGGTGATGAGGTCGGCAAAAAACTCTACATCGTCGATAATAACAAGCTTTGGCAAGTGGATCTTCCTTAAGAGAGCAGTGAACAAAGAACAGAGAGCATCTGAACAGGGTCTGCTCTCTGTTCTTTGTCTTCTGCTCTTTGTGCTATAATCATTTTCGATATGGCAACAAAATCAAAACGTCCTTTGAAGAAGTGGGGTTCAGCCAAGCCTACGATTCCGCTTCCAAGCTGGATTGTCTTCTGGTCACTGGTTCTCTCGACCATGATTATCATTGTCGCGAGCTTTACCTCGGCTGTACGTCCGTTCATGCAAGGAGAAGTCTATGATCCGGCTGCGGATATCGCCCAGATCAAGATGGAACTCGACAGCACGGTAACCGTGCTCGAAACCATCAGATAGAAACATCGGGATTAAAAACTCGCCTCGGCGGGTTTTTTGGTATATTATTGAGGAAATAAAAATATGGCCGTCACAACAAAAAGAAAAACTAGTGCGAAGAAAGAGGTAGTCGCTACTCGATACGAGCGACTCCGCTTGCGAGAATGGATGATTTTCTGGATTCTCGTCCTCGCAAACGTGGCTTTGGTGTGTGCGATTTTTGGGAATGTGGATGTGAGGACGTTGAAGCCGGTGAGTGTGGTGAATGACGAACAACAAGCTGCAGAACAAGCCTTGATTGATGAGCTCAAAACCCAGGTGAAGAGTCTGGGTGAACAGGTGGCTAGCGTTGAAGAATCTACAGCTGTAGGACGCCTACAGGTTCCTGCCAACCAGATGGAGGATGGCTGTGATTTAGCATGGAACTATGGAGCTACTTCAACCGTCTATCTCTCCTGGAAAGACGAGAAGTCGGGCGTGACGGCTTCACTGCCCTATAGCTTTGATTGGGGCAATGAACGATATTCCTTTCTTCCTTACGAAGTATGGACCTTTGACGCAGAAACCTCCGTCCACTTTGGCCCAGGTTCACCTGGCGGCGCTTGTGGCGTAGGTCGAGACGCCTATCTAATGATCGAGGCAGTAGATACAACGAGTCCCGACAAGCTGCTTAGTGAAATCAGATCAGATGAGCCAGCATCCGAGAATATTCGACAGCGGACTATCGGGGGAGTGACCGTTATCTCGGCTACTCGAGGCGAGCTCGGTCGCGGTCCGGTCTGGTATATATTTGGACGATCCTACTTTTATACGCTTTCATCTCAGGATTGGCTCACGGACGCGGAAGCAATCAAAATCATTCAAAGTCTGCGTGTGACGAAGTAAATTACAGTTAACAAAGAACAAAGAGCAGCCCCGGTCGGGGCTGCTCTTTGTTTGCTGTTCTCTGTATTATTTCAGGTTGACCTTTCCACCTGCTTCCTCGATCTTCTTCTTCATCTCCTCGGCCTCGGCCTTGGCGATGTTTTCCTTGATCACCTTTGGGGCGCCGTCGACCATGTCCTTGGCTTCCTTCAAACCAAGACCAGTGATTTCACGGACAACCTTGATGACGGCAATCTTGTTTCCACCGGCTTCAGCGAGCTCGACGTTAAAGGTCGACTTCTCTTCAGCGGCAGCGGCACCACCACCTGCGGCCATCATGACCGGAGCGGCAGCGGAGACACCAAATTTGTCCTCGAGGAGCTTCACGAGCTCGGCGAGTTCCATCACGGTGAGCTTTTCAATCGATTCGACGAGTCCCTGGAACTTGGCCGGGATCTCGACCTGTTTCAATTCTGACATAATGTTTGATTAACGAGTGAGATTTAGGCGGCAGGGGCATCTCCGCCAGAGGCGGATTCGGTCGAAGCGGGAGCTTCGGCAGGTGCTGGCTCGGCGGCAGGAGCGGCTTCCTCGGCTTTAGGGGCTTCAGCGGCGGCTTCTACAACGGGAGCGGCTTCAGCGGCGGGAGCCGGGGCTGGTGTGCCTGCATTCTTCTGTTCGCCATAGGCGTTCAGCAAGCGAGCAAAGCCAGACATCGGACCATTGAGCACGTACAGAAGCGAGGTGAGGAGCTGAGTCTTGCTCGGCAGCTTGGACAACTGCTCGATCGTCGACTGGTCCACAACATTGCCTTCAAAGATGCCACCGACGAGTTTGATGGACAAACCCTTACCAGCTTCGCCGATGAGTTTGGACGGAGCCATCTCATCCTGGGTGGCGATTGCCATACCGATCATGCCCGGGTAGGCCTTGAAATCGATCTGGAAGCCGGCGTCTTTGGCGGCGCGCGTCAGCAAGGTTTTCTTGGCGACGAGGTAGCGCACGCCTTCCGTGTGCATCTTCTTACGCAAGGCCGTGATGCTCTGCACCGACATCCCCTGATAGTCGGCGAAGGCGGCTGACTTGGCGCCCTTGAGGGCTCCGACGAGTTCAGCCACGGCCTCGGACTTTTGAGAACGGGTTTTAGGCATAGGTCTTGAGGCGAATAAAAACGACCGCAGAATCGATATCCTGCGGTCGTTTCTCAATCAGGTCTGAGCCCTGTTTTGCAGGGTCGACGATGATGGAGCACGTTTCCTCGGCAAGGTCTCCTTAGCGGAGAAT
>JBAYJB010000033.1:0-2734 GCA_041665325.1 Minisyncoccota bacterium | reverse complement strand
CGGCGAACTCAAGGTAGGCCGTGACTATTCGATTGAGCGCATCCAACTCTTCTTCGGTCAGGTAATTCTTGGCGATCGAAGCATCGGACTTGCGGAGGGCGGTTCCGGGCCAATTCGTCATGCCCAGGTTCGGCGATTCGGGGTCGATGCGCGACACGACCAACTCGGCGGCAGTATGGCCATGGATGGCCCAATGCATCTTGTTCTGCACCGTGGCGAAAAATGCCTGCGAAGCTTCGGCACGTGGGTCGTAGTCGATGCTCGTTGCGTAGATGTCGAGCACCTTTTTCCAGAAGATCTTCTCCGAGGAGCGGATATCGCGGATGCGCGCGAGGAGCTCATCGAAATAGAGTCCACCGCCGCCAGCCTTCAGTCGCTCGTCGTCCAGGGCAAAACCTTTTAGCGCATACTCACGCAGGCGCTCCACGGCCCATTGGCGGAACAGGACACCACGTTCAGACCTAACCCTGAATCCAACCGCCATGATCATGGTCAAGTTGTAGAGCTTGATGGATCTCCGGACCCGCCGCTGCCCCTCAAGGCGAACTTGTAAGGATTCCTTACAGGTTGCCTCCTCGGAACATTCTCCGTCGCGATAGATCTCCCTGATGTGTTGGGTGATATTCTGAGGAGTCGTCTGATATAGGTCGGCCATGAGAGCCTGGGAGAGCCATACCGTATCCCCATCGAACTCTACCTCGACTCGGACCTTGCCGTTCTCAGCCTGGTAAAGAATTATCTTGTTCTGAGGGCCGGCATCGTCGCTCATCCCTCGCCTCCGAAGAGATCCGGCTGTTCAACCTTCGGTTTAGGCGCGGCGGGGAGGTTCTCCACCTGGAGGCTGTAGTCGTCATGACCCCACTCACATTTCGAGAGAACTGCGTTAGGGATCTTCTTGATAGTGAGGTTGGGGAACTGCTTTGTATCCGCCCGGTAAGCTGAACAGAGGACGAGGAGACTCCGGTTCGATCCTACATCCTCCGAGAGTGCGGCGAGCTGTTCGTGTCCGAGGTTTTGCGTCGTCACCCAGATGAAATCGGTCTCCGTGGAGTGGCCGTGGATGAAGTACTCAGTTTCCGAGGGGGCGTAAGTGAAGCCCTCGAGCTTGCAGAGGGCCTCGGCGAGCATTGCGGCGTTGTACTCCTTGTTGATGACCCAATTGCCCCATTTGTCTTTCTCGAGCAGGGAGGGCGCAAGCTTATAGTAGCGGAATCCACCACCGCCCTTCCAGCCAACGGCCTCAGTTATGCCACCCGGATCTTGGCCGTCGATGACTTTATTAAGGCGCGGGATGATATGGGTATGGCAGTGCTCGCCAAGCTCGACCATGATCCAGCGACGGCCCATCTTGTGGGCGACCGCGCCGGTGGTGCCGGAACCGGCGAAGGAATCGAGAACGAGGTCGCCGGGGTTGGTGGCTAAGTCGATAACGCGCCTAAGTAAGCGTTCCGGCTTTGGCGTTGCAAAGGAAACTTCTCGGTTTACCGCCTTAGCTTCTTCTCGGGCTTCATGGTTGTGCCCAACCTCTCCAAATGTCCAGATTGTTGGCGAAGGAGTGCCCTCGATCTTCAGATCACTAAGGAACGTCTTTCGAGATGGATTTGCAGAACCATCCGATCCAAACCAAATCTCATTATTCTCATCCATCGCACGCAACTTTTCTGCGGGAAACCGCGGCGAACTACCGGGAGGCGGTGACCAGACCGCGCCATTCCTGAAAGTGAATTGGAATGCCTGCTCTTTTTCACTCCCAGTTCGCTTTGCATAGAGCGGAGTTGCCTTCCATGGGCCTTTGGGATGATTATCTGGATTCCTATACCGATCGTTCATTTCGTCACTTCTGAGCATCCTATTGGGTCGCCATAATTCCTTTTCCTTTGCATAGATGAGGACATGGTCATGGTTTTCAGCGAGCCACTTTGCATCATTGGCTATTGTGTATTTCTTTTGCCAAACTGCGTTGGCGACGAAATTGAAACGACCGAAGATTTCATCACAAACAACTTTGAGATAGTGACATTCGTTATCATCTATGGTAATCCAAAGACTTCCAACGGTGGATAGTAGTCGCTTGATAATCTCCAATCGATCCCTCATCAACCCCAACCAAATAGAGTGCTCTACCCCATCGTCATAATGCGTAAAAGCCGAACCGGTGTTGTACGGCGGATCGATAAAGACGCACTTCACCTTGCCCGTGTACTCGGCCTCGAGGGCTTTGAGGGCCAGGAGGTTGTCGCCGAAGATAAGCTTGTTGTCGAAGAGGTCGGTATCAGTAACGCGATGGGCGGCATGGTGGCTCTTCGCCGGGTCTTCAATGAGGATACGCGGCTCCAGGCGCGGGCGGGTTTCTTTGCCGATCCAGGTGAGTTCAAGTTTGGGTTTTGTTGCCATAGTATTAGCTTGGTCTCCTCAGCGGGTATAATCGGCGGGTTTCCCCAGCAGTTGCCCAGTAGCTACCAGATTTATCATTTCGCGGCCATCCCGCCTCGGAATCTATCAGTGCATCGGCTAGCTTTAGGACTTCTGCACCAAAGGCCAAAGCGTCAGAGTCTAGCAATTCGAAGGTTATTTCGTTGAAATGACAGCCTGTTACATTCCTAACTTGTTGTATCCTCGCAAGTTCCGTGAGATGAGGTTCGAGTGCAATTTCGGTGCAACATTCCTCACCGTCGCTGTTTTTGTCTACATGCTCCACTCGCAGTGCTCTTTTCAGTTTTCCATCAATAGCGGG
>JBAYJB010000032.1:0-2870 GCA_041665325.1 Minisyncoccota bacterium | reverse complement strand
GAAACACCGCGAAATCACCCCAGCCGTTCTCCGCGAAGTCGTCGAGGAACTAAACGAGGCTACCCAGCCCGCCGCCGATGAAGACATTAAGCCGCCCGCAGGGAAGAAGCAGTTCGCGGTCGTGGTATCGGACCCCAATGGGGTTCTCAAAGTCGATTTGACCGGCTGGGTGGTTCAATTGCCCGAATCGGCCAGTCCCCATTCCGTGGTTGATCGTGTCATGAAGGCCGCTCACCACTTTAACGCCACCAAGAAGGGGCGTTTGATTCCCGTGAAAAGCGTGGGTGAAGCATTCGAGTCGATTGGCCGTAAATTCTTTGTCGAGAACGAGTTGTGGGTCAAGACCAAACTCCCGGTCTATCTCGTCCGGACCGATAACAAACTCACGGAAGCCCCCAGCGTTTAGCTTCATGAATCCTCCTCGTAATCCAACCAAGAACTCTGACAAGGCGCTCAGTATCCGAGTGGAAAATGACCAACTCGTCATTTCGGTAGGCGTGGAAGTCCTTGCTTACGCCCTGCAAAACGGTCCAGATGAGTTTGGTGCGACCATTCTAGACGCCCACAAATTCGCCGAAGATGTTGCGAGCGCGCTAGAGAATGACTCCAGCGATGGAGATACCGCCCTTCAGAAGCTGCTGGATAATGCCGCCCAAAATGCGGTGGAGAATGGTAGCCGACATGTTCGCCTTGATGGTGACCCCGAACCGTCTGTCTATCCTCCCGAACGCTCTTAATCCCATGAAACCCACCGACATAGATTACGTCCGCTCCAAAATCGACAACGAGGGCTTCGACTATACCTTCGAGGGCTACTCCGAGTTTAAGGACATCTCTGATGAAGAATTCCACACTCTACGCGAATCCTATCTGGCCGCGCGAAAAGCGTTGGCCGATTATCTGGGGGTAGACTAATGACCTCCTACTATCTCGTGCAAGACGACAAGGGCCTCTTCTATATTCGCCGCCGCATCCTTTGGATATGGGGCAGGTTCTTGTGCAATAGCAGTATCCAACCTTACTGGTGGTCCGAAGAGTATACCCATAATGCCTATTTCAAGACCGAAACGGACGCTCTCTCCTGTTGGGAACGGGCCAAAGCCTATTCCGAAGACTCTCGTCAATTCACCGTTCTCCGCAAACTCTCTTGACATGGACTCCGACATCCAACAACTACTCGACCTCCGTAACCTCCTCTGCGTCATGTCCGAGAACAACACTCGGCGTGGTGGCAACGGGATGACGTTCCCCGACGAAATCGCACTCCTCACCCGGGTGATTAAACGACTGGAGGGTCTCACATGAGCATGTCTACACATGTGGTCGGTTTCCGTCCCGCCGACGACAAATGGGAGAAGATGAGGGCGGTATATGACGCGTGTCAAGCCGCCGGGACCCAACTGCCCGCCTCGGTCGCTCAGTTCTTTGGTTTTGAGCCACCTGATGAACGCGGCGTTGAGGTCAACATCGAGAAGACCGATGCCGTGAGTGAATGGCAAGAGGATATGCGCGAGGGGATTGAGGTCGATATCACCAAGCTGCCCGAGAATGTCACTGTGATTCGGTTCTATAACGCCTATTGATTTATGTCTGCTACATCTACCGAACTCGTTATCGTTCCCGGTATTGAGGCCAACAAACTGGCCCTCATCACCCCGGAATCCGCGCACGCCGTCAAGGCCGCTTATCTCCCTCATTTTACTGCGTTTCTTGACCTTGAGAAAGCCGCACTCAATGCTGCGGTTAATCGACCAAAGGAAGCCAGAATCATCCGTCTCGATCTGCGCAAGATCAGACTCGCGGCGGACAAGTCGAGGATTGATTTGGGCACCGAGGCCAGACACTACAAGGAGGCTGTGGACCAAGTCTATAACCTGCTCGAAGACCGTATCGCGCCGCTAGAGAAACGTCTCGGGGATATCGAGAAAGCGGAGGAGTTGGCGGAGAAAGCTCGCGTTGATAAACTCAAGCAGGAGCGTTTTGCCCTTCTGTCCCCCTTCGTGGACGCTACCTTCTATGACTTAGGCAACATGCCAGATGGACAATGGACCCAGCTTTACGATCAATCGAAAGCCTCGTTTGAGGCCAAGAAAGCGGCGGAAGCAAAGGCTGAAGCCGACAGAATTGCTCTTGAAGCCGCCAAGGAAGCCGAACGCATTCGGTTGAAGGCTGAGAATGACAAGCTGGCCAAAGAGGCTCAGGAACGTCAGAAAGCGTTGGATGCCGAACGCGCCAAGGTGGAACAGGAACGCAAGAAGGCTCAGGCCGAAGCGGATAGACTCAAGAAAGAGGCTGATGCCAAATTGAATAGAGAACGTGCGGCACATGAAGCTCTTCTTGCCGCCGAACGTCGTGTTGCAGCACAAGAGCAAAAGGATCGTGAGGTGCTTGAGAAAGCCGCACAGCTTAAACGCGATGAAGAAGCCCGTAAACTCGCTGCCGAAACCGCCAAGAAGGAAGCCGCTGCCAAAGCCGAACGTGATGTTCTCACCAAACAGGCTGAAGACGCCCGTAAGGCCGCGCAGAAATTGGCTGATGAGGCCAAAGCCCGCCAAGATGCGGAGAACGTCCAGAAGGCTCGGGAAGCCGAAGAAGCGGCCAAGGCGGCTAAAGCGCCGGATAAGGCCAAGCTCCTGTCCTTCGCCAAGATGATTCTCAATCTCCACCAAGTGAACCCCAAGCTGACTACACCGGCAGGAATCAAGTTGAGCGCGACCATTACCGCTCAAGTGGATAAATTCGCCAAATGGGTAGAAAGCGAGGCGGGGAAGCTCTAACATGGACATCCTCCCCTTCGAGCACGTCAAGATTCTTGGTTCAGCCATCATCGGTCACGAGACCTTCGAACGCACTTCTCCCGATGGCTTTTG
>JBAYJB010000031.1:0-2874 GCA_041665325.1 Minisyncoccota bacterium | reverse complement strand
TCGGAAGGCGTGGTATCATTTAATTGCTTTGATCTGTCGAAGATCTGCTTTGGTCTTGACCAGATGGTCTTTGCCCCACAATGGCTGGAGATTCGTCCAGTGGAAGCACGCTTTTTGTTGCTCGGGATCGGTCAAGTCAAATAGTCCAACCGGCCTGACATGATCGATCTGCCATTTGTCTGGGCCGTATCCCATGTTGTCCCAAGTCATTCCGTCGTAGAACATCGATTCAAGATGTGTCTTCAAATGTTCTGGGGTACATCCTAACAGCTCGGCGGTCTTGAGCGACTTGGAGAGCTTGCCGGCCCGTAGGGCGTCTTTTAGCCTGCATCTCAGTCTGCATTTGATATGATAGGTCGGGTTAGTCTTGATTCGATTTCTGTGATAGGATTTCCCCTTTTCGCTTTTCCTCCATCTCTGCATGGAGGCTCTGTATATCTCTCTGTGGGTGCTTTCGTAAGCCCTTTTGGCAACAGCCACCCTCTCTTTGTTCTCCTGTTGCCAAATCTTGTTCTTGGCCAGATCTCTTTCTCGGTTCTTGACGTAGTTCTCGTGTCGGGCCTTTTTCGCTCTTTCTCGATTTCTTGCGCGCCATACTTTTCTACTCTCCCTTGCTTGCGCCGCGTATGTTGGGTCCGCAGAACGAATCTTGTGATTGACTCTTGCGGCATCGCTGCGACATTTGTCGCATCTCCCAATACGACGACCATCTCCTTTGGGGTTCTGGTAGAACTCATCGATTGGTTTTGTCTGTTGACACTTCACGCATTTCTTGGTCTCTGGCTGGTTCATCTCTGTCCCTCCGCATTTTCTCCAAGCAAGCTATCCGACAATAGGACGAGACCTGATTGATCCCTACGGCTTTCGCCGCCTCCTTGATCGACTTGATCAGAGAGGTGTCCATCCAGATATTGAAGCGCTTCTTGGGCACGTTAGGAGTTACACCAAAAGAGTGGGAGGTTTGGTGTATAGATGAAAGGTAGTAGCTGAACTAATGGGCATCACGCTTTCAGCATCGTCCTTAACGATGGCCCTCCCTGCTTTTCCCACTCGGGGTTCCAGATTGCCAAAATGCCGCCCGGCCGCACGTGCGGGAACCAATTGGCGACCTCCTTATCGATCTCGGCGTCCTCGCGGCTGTAGTTCAGAAAAACGAACGCCAACGAGTTCTCCTCGAACTCCGGCCCCGAGCAGTTAGCTGGAAACTGTGCATGGTCCCAGAGCCTGCCATTGGCCGGGCACCCATTCAGGTAAAACAGAAACGCGTCGTACAACGGGGTTGGACCGCCCACCCTTTTCTTCCAGTCTTCAATGGGTTCGCCCCACGGCATATCGCCATCGCGCATTTTGCCGTAAACCCGTTCGAGCACTTGGTCCCATGGATCGAACGCATAGAACTTGGGCCGCTTGTCGTAAACCGCCAGAGCCTCGCACATGAAGCACGTCCCGTGACCTAGAAACGCGCCGACCTCGACTATGATGTCATCGTCCTTGCAGTCGCGGGCGACCTGCACAAACAGATCATAGGGGAAATGGCCGGCTTGGGGAATGAAGGAGCTATACGGGGTGCTCATGCTTTATCTTTTGAGAGGTTGTCCCAAAGCCTTCGCACTGAACTCCTTCAGGATGATGGCATAAAATCCCAGCGACCGCACGATCTTTTCTGCCGGCCGCCCTTTCTCCTCTGCCTCTTTTTGGACATAGAGTGCCAGATTGCGGATGACCTTGGCCTTGTGCTTGAAGATCCGGTTAAGGGTATCGACCAACTCGTCTGGCGGCAGCTTCTGGTAGAACTCGTTCAGGTAGGACGCAATGAGCATCCGCTTGACGGCATCTTCATAGCGGGGGAGGGTGAAGGGGTTGCTCATAGCTTCAGGAAGGCCGTGTCAGATTCGTTTTGGCCCGCATGTGCATAGCCGTTGGTCAGCA
Organism: Minisyncoccota bacterium; assembly: GCA_041665325.1. Lineage (GTDB taxonomy): Bacteria > Patescibacteriota > Minisyncoccia > Phycocordibacterales > PALSA-1337 > C7867-002. The sequence continues at coordinate 945 of JBAYJB010000031.1, read as the reverse complement.
TCCAGTCGGCAATCTCCTTGATGTGGGGGTTCAGGTAGTTGTCTCCCCCATGGGTCTCCAAAACGATCAGGCGCGGCCGGCTGACGAGACGCTCAATACAATGCCACTCACAGCCCTCCACGTCGGCTAACAAGATGTCCACCTGTCCGTCATCGAACTCGTCGATGGTGGTGGTGCGAACGGTATAGTACCGCTTGTCGTTTCCTTCTATGAAGCCGTCGTTTTGGTGGGCCGGCGAGCGCACCCCCGCCACAAACGATGAAGCGTTGTCCTCATAGAACCGCGCATCTCCTTTGGAGTCTGTGATAGCCGCGTTCACGATCTGAACGTTCGGGCAGCCGGCCAGCCCCTGATAATCGTAGGGCGGCGGCGGGAAAGCCGGCCACGTGTCTTGGAAGTCCCCGTCATTGCAGCCGTCCTTGAGGCACTGACAGAGCCTTGGGTTAGCCTCAATGAGGATGACCTTGCAACCCATGTCCACGAACTCGCCCAGTCGAAAGCTATGGGGATGGGCCGCGCCAACTTCGATGCAAGTGCGTGGCACCATGCCAAGATTGTCCCAGTAGTGGCGTAGGGCCATGCTGATCTTTTTCTGCGGCGGGTGCTGATATATCATGGCTGTTCGTAGATGAAGTCCGAATCTTGCGCTGCTACTCTCCTATAGCCGTTGAGACGGCACCACTCTTCGATTTCATACAGATGGGGATTGATATACGTGGCCAAATCATTGAACATCTCCACCACGATCTGCTTGGGCCGGCTCACGAGGTGCTTCAGGCAGAGCCACTCCGCGCCTTCTGTATCGACACGAAGCAGGTCTATGTCCCCTGTGTCGAACTGGCTCATGCGCGCGACCTGAACCTCGTAGCCCTTGCGGGCGTGCGCGCCCTTGTGCTGTTCCGACGGAGAGGCCACTCCTGCAAGCGAACTGGAGGTGCCCTCATC
>JBAYJB010000030.1:0-2900 GCA_041665325.1 Minisyncoccota bacterium | reverse complement strand
GCGTTTGTCCCCCTGTTCGAACAGCACGGTTCCGCGCGCGACTTTTCGGTGTTCGATTATACCGCTGAGCGTATCAAGGTCCTGCTTGCTTAAGCCGGTGAAGATCGGGATGTGGGAGAATTGTTCGGGTGAGCCCATATTATTGGAGCATGTCCGGGTTGGCCATATGCGAAATGGCCACTTCCCGAGAGATTAGCTCGTTCTGATAAAGTTGTTTGAGCGCCTGATCCATGGTCATCATGCCCTCCTCGGAGCTGGTCTGGATGGCGGTCTTGATCTGGTGGACCTTATTTTCCCGGATCAGGTTGGCGATGGCCGGAGTATTGACCAGGATTTCCCGGGCGGCGATCCGGCCGCCATTGATCTTGGGCAGGAGTATTTGGGAAACGATTCCGCGCAAGAAGAGCGAGAGCTGGAGCCGGACCTGTGACTGCTGGTAGGGCGGGAACACGTCGATGATCCGGTCGATCGATTGGGCCGCGTTGAGCGTGTGCAAGGTAGCGAAGACCAGGTGTCCGGTTTCGGCCAGGGTGATCGTCGAGGCGATCGTTTCCAGATCCCGCATTTCTCCGACCAGAATGACATTCGGGTCTTGGCGCAGGATATGTTTGAGTCCTTCGGGGAAGTCGCACATATCCGAACCGAGCTGGCGCTGGCGGATCAAGCATTTTTTCGGGGTATAGATGAATTCGATCGGGTCTTCGAGCGTGATGATGTGGGAATTCCGCTGGCCGTTGATATATTCGATCATCGAGGCCAGCGAGGTCGACTTGCCGCAGCCGGTCGGGCCGGTTATCAGGATCAGCCCCTGATTCAGATCGATCAGATCATAGACGATCGGCGCCATCATCAGCTCCTCCATGGTCGGAATCTCGGTCGAAATGACGCGCGCGACCAATCCGGCGTAATTCTTTTCCCAGAGCAGGTTCACGCGGAATCGGGATACATCTTTGATCTCATAAGAAATATCCAGTTCACGTGATTTTTCGTAGGTATTTTTTTGCAGGTCGTTCAGTATGCCTAGGCACAGCGCCTTGGTGTCGTCCGGGCTAAGCACCGGCATGGAGGGGATGCGCTGAAGCACCCCGTCGATCCGGACGATCGGGGGTAAATTAGCGATAAGATGGATGTCAGAAGCTTTGTGTTTGACGGCGAAGGTGAAGATTTCGTCGATTTTTGGTATGGCCATAGTGCGGGTAATTGACAAGCTAACGACCTGACCGATTCATTGTACCAGTCCGTGCCGGAAAAACCAAGCATGGGCAAGCATCCGTAATAAAAACATAAACGGACAAATTGTGGCCGCCTCCTTATATATGTGTCGACATTATTTCATACTAGGACTTGACAAATTCCATGATTAATGCTAGTCTGTCCAGTCTCTCTATAACTCCCGAATCAGGTTTAATGGATGGTGGGGGCATAGGGGTGCACCTGATCGGTCGTTGACAAGTGAATATCATATCAAGCAAGTTGTCATAGACACAGACCACGGTTATTGGTCGTTTTCAGGTTGATAAACGTGGAAGTTGTCACACAGGTCTGATAGACCAGGAGGTAATGATGGCGAAGCCTAGACAGAAGACCGAATCTCCTCCCAAGACGGAGGAAGACAAGAAGGAAGATGAAAAGAAGCCCGGGGTAAAGGGCATGAAGCTCGACTCGGGAACCTGGGGTGATGATCTGGCCGAAGTTGCCGCTCAAGAGGGCGGTGAGGCAGTGGCGCAGTTCATGTTCAAGAGGATTCCGAAGGGATTTCGGTCTCAGTTCCGGACGGGCGGTATTGCCGGTCGTGCGGTTCTTAACCTTATCCTCTCTCGGTTTCTTCCGAAAGTTCCGTTTTTCAACCCCCTGCGCATCGAGCTCGTCTCGACGATTGGTCGCTTGGCCAAGGAAGAGTATGAGCGTGACCAGCGTGGTGAGACAGGAGAGGAAGCGCCTAGGGTCGAGATCGGCGGGGACGCTGTTGAGCGTCCGCGTCTCGACTACGGCAGAGCACGAACGAACCTCAAGGAGATGCTCTGGTTCGCGAGAACCCGCAGTGAACTCGAAAAAGCTGACGATCCGGACGTACTGGATGAGTTTGACCGGATGTTCGTCGAAACTTTGAATTCCCGCGGTGGAAGCGGGCAAAAGAAAGGCAACCAAAATGGCAGACGGGACAGTCGATCCGGCCAACAAGACTCCGGATCTCGCGGAAATTCCAGGCGTTCTGCAAGACGCCGACCCTAAAGAGGCCGCAGAACTTCGCAACTTCATGGACAAGGTCAATGCCAACAGGAGAGGGAAGAAGCCCGAAGGCAAGAAGACCTTTTGGGCCATTCTCCGCACGCTCTTCAATGACGAGGAGGTCGGAGAGGCGGCCAAGGCTTACCGTCCCTGGTATGTCGCACTCGATGCCAGGTTGATGGAGGTTCTTGACCGGCATCACGCGAAACTGACCGAGCCCGAAGAAGTGAAGAACTGGATCCTCATGGGTCCGGTGAAGCGTCTGGAGCGGGCCAAGCTCGACTTCGAGACGCCGGTCGATCGGGAAGGCACAGCACTGCTACGCTCCCTTGAAGGGGCGACCACCGACGCAGAGACAGCTCTACGCGGTCTGAAGGGGAAGATTGGCACCCGTCGAGCGGCTCGCGTCGAAAGTCGACGTCAGCGAGAAGCCGATCGGGACAAGCGTCCTTGGTATAAGAAGGGTTTGATCTAAGGAGGGGGTACGGTCATGGATTCATTTTGGGCAGCTGCCGCGGCCGTGCTTCGGCGGGTAGGCTCGGTCCTTCGGTTGATCTGGGAAGTGATCTACCAAGGCTTGGCGATCGAGGACGTTGTTCTGTACGTCACGATCGACATGGTCGAGGCGTATCGCGATGGCTGGATCATCATCCGTCGCGCCATCCTCTGGT
>JBAYJB010000029.1:0-2983 GCA_041665325.1 Minisyncoccota bacterium | reverse complement strand
CCAGAAATCAGTCTCCGTAGACATGAGGCAGAAATCGCCCAACATGAGCACGACACCGTCATCTGAAACCGTCTCGTTCCAGCGGGATATCAGCGTCTCATCATGCTCTTCAATGGTCTTGAAACCCCGGACCTCTATGATCCAAGGTCTGTTATGTCGAAAATGGTTGTCTGCGGTCAGCCAGACCTTCTCGGCCGGCAGGCGAATCTTGAGGGGCTTGAGCATGAGTGATCGTCAAGAAACACCGGTCCTCGCGAGAAAGACGAAATGCTCTGGCCATGCTCCGCTCATGCATACCCCGATACCAGAAGGATTGACTTCTATCCACTCTGCCGGCGACGGTCTCGGATTCGTGTTGACGGGAGGCGGCGGCAGCGCGTTATCTGGAGGAATGTAGCTCCCGCACAGTGTCTGATGCTCTCTGGGCTCTCTGGAAATCGGATCGGGCGAAACTGTCTCCAGAGGAACGGCCGGCTTGCGCTGATCGCCGCCCAGATCCATCATCACATCAAAGGCGTCCTTGGGGACTCTGGAATTGTAGGGAATGACGGCCGGGCCGGCCGTCTTGGATGCGTAGGCGGCGTCAATGGGGTTCCTGAAGAGGGATCTGAAGGGATTGAGCATGATCAGTAATAGCCGCTACCGTGCAGTATACAGTACCCACTCATGAGCCAGACGTTTTCGGAAGGGGGACAGTTCCCCCACACGGGATCCGAGTGCCATTCAGAATGCGGCTTCGGATTCGTGTCCACGGGCGGGACGTTCTCAACCGGCTGGACAAAAGGGTTCTTGGCGGCTTCGGCACTCTTGATGAAGGCACTTGCGGCCAGCGGCGCGCCGAAGAGAGACTTGAGGAATGAGGAACGATTCATAGAGGGTCAGGCGTAAACTGGAATGATGAGGGGAGCACTGTCTTCCAGAGGCTTTAGACTAAGGAGACTGCGGAAGGTTGGCTGCCCGTCAATCACTTGAAGGATTGTCGGGGCTATGAAGGCCGCGAATGCCTCTATCACCTCTACGGTACGAGCGTCTTTTCTCCCTAGTGCCCGAATCATCTCGGCATTACTGACCCAACGGGTCTCCGTCAGTCTCCCGAGATCGATCTGCCCAATGACCGGAAGGGCGGCCCCGCTGAGAACACAGGCTCTCAGGAACTGCCGGCGATCCATGCAACCCTCCTTGGCGGCCCGCTGGGTTCGCAGGTAGTTCTGGATGAAGCGAGAGAGGGGATTCATGGAATGGGGCGCAGATTTCCCAGATCAACCGCGCCGGTCTTCAGTCTCCCAGTATGCCCTACATATCGGCAGAGATACCTGCCATCGGCTCGGCGGCCAAAGACGAAGCAGGGGATCCACTGGCCCGGGTGAATCTGATACTCGCAATCAGACCCGGGAGAGGGAGACCAATAGGGCTCTTGGAGATACTCGCTATGGAACTCTGTGAAGATTCCGCTCATGTGCTAGACCCTATACAACCTCTTCTCATTCAAGCAGTAGTGATAGGCCGGCAGCTCTCCGGCACCGGACGCTTCCCTGCGCATCAGGAACTTGCCCCATGTGTCTGCGGTGCCGCCATCCTTCAAGACAGGACCGAGCCCAAAGGTGAAGGCGAGCAGGGCATCTGCCTCATTGGCCACGTCACTATTCCGAGCCTTGAAGCCGCCGCTGTTCACCTTCACGATTGCGCCCTTCTCAATGGCCTGCTGGATGTCTGACAGGGAGTCTATCTTCGCAGCATGACTGAACAGAGAGTGATAGTGATTGGCCGTTCGACCCGCATCGAACTTGTCAAATCTCTCCTTGAAGCCGTGGCCAGCCCATTCGCTCGGCAGGCAGAGCGTAAGGCTTCCTACTTCTCCCCGTAGGAACATGCGGACGGCGGCATGATCAGCATAGGCGGCCCCGCCCGAGATGAGGCCGGTGGGCCTGATCACGGCAATCACGGCTTGAGAGATGGCCAGTATGGTTCTCCAGTACCCGGGCTGATCTCTCAGCCTTGCCCCATCGTCTCCCCGGCCGGCAGTGCCTATGATGGCGAGTTTCATGGAGTGCTTGGCTTCCTGTACGTCTCAATCCACATATCTCCCTTGATATCCAGCACGAGATGCTCTCCCTCACGAAGGATGGGTACGAGGACTGCGTAAGGACGTGTCTCCACATGGAAGGTTCCGAAGGTCTTCTCTTCATACCTCTCCCAGCGGGCCTTCCTCCATTGCTCAACGCCATCGATTGAGACAAGGACTTCTGCGAGCCCGCCAGAATCCGTGGGAATGAGCCTCATCGGCATCATGGAATATTCCTCTCCATGTTCTGCGACCATTCAAGCAGGAAGAGTGCCAGCCCTACTCTCCAGTCAATCCAAACGAGAAGTGTGTAGGCACTCAGGTAAAGGAGAGTCGCAAAGCAGCGGACTCGGAAGACCTTCTGCTTGGCGGCCAGAATGTCACGGAAGATGTTCAAGTGACGTGATCCCCGGCACTCGTCCCGAACAGATGAGGCGGGGTACTGGCCGTGGCGACAGCGCCGGGCACATTGCTGGTCGCGCAAGTGACCGTGATTCTGCTTGGACAGTTAGGATGATTGCAGACGTAGTGTGTCATGTCTCTGTAGCGGTTGCCGCAGACATGACAGCGGGCATTGTCCGTCCCATCATCCGGCCACGGCCACGGCTGATTGGGCGACAGCGGCGTAGTGTTCGGATGCCAGTCAGACTTTTCCCTGTTTTCCAGCCCAGCAATTCTGCCTTCCAGCAGGGCCAGCCGGGCCTCAAGAGATGCAATCCTCTCGATGTCTTGAGCTGACTTGGTCGGGCGGCGACGAATGAGACGAGTCTTGTGCTTCATGAGAGTGACAGGGTAGTCCTCTTGACAGGAATGTCAAGCACCTTCGGGCGGCCTCAATCCTTGAACAGGATGTACGGGCAGGCCCCCTGTTTCTTGGCCTTCACGAGTACCCAGCCATAGGCACACGCTATGCGGAATTGG
>JBAYJB010000028.1:0-3086 GCA_041665325.1 Minisyncoccota bacterium | reverse complement strand
TGACCGTATTCATATTCTTTTGCGCACTCTCGGTCGCCGACTCTGTCGGCTTTGTGCCGTATTATATCGACGGCACGGCGCCCCGATCCGCGGTGGTCGACCCTTCGCTCACGCTCACCGAGCTTCCTCCACTCGGTCAGCCCACACAAGCGAGCGAAGTCACTGCCGCCATCGCATTACCGACCCGCATCACGATCCCCGCGATTGATCTGAATCTACCGGTCCAAAATCCCGCCACGCGCGACATCGCCGCGCTCGATCTACTCCTGCAATCCGGCCCCGCGCGCTACGTGGATTCCGCCAAGCTCGGTGAGCGCGGCAATGTACTCATCTTTGCCCACAGCTCGCACCTACCGATCGTACACAATCAGATGTTCCGCGCCTTCAATCGCATACCCGAGCTCTCGGCAGGGGACAGCATCACCGTCACCGGTGATGACGGCCGATCGTATGTCTATCGCGTGACCTCGGTGCGCAAAGCCAACGCCGACGACGAGATCATCGATCTCTCACCCTCGATCGGCGCCAAGCTCACGCTCGTCACCTGCGACACCCTCACCAGCAAAAGCTCACGATTCATCCTCGAGGCAGATCTCGTGGGGGAGGTATAATTTTGCATCAAGGAAAGCGACAAAAGGCGCCATAAGATGATGCCTTTTGGGATACTTGACTTTCTATCAATCTATATGTATAAATATGCCTCATGCGATTTACCTTCTTTATAGCACTATTGGTAATTACGGGAGTGGTGATGTCACCTATACCAGCGGCGGCATGGCAGACGTCATATGCTCGTCCGAGCTATGCCGGTGTCCCATACAATCCTGGGATCCGGTATCAAAGCGGAGTCCCGACCATGCCCGGCATTCCGAGTAGGCAACTCCCGAGCATGCCAGGTTTGCCAAGCAGGCCCGGATACTCGAGTAATCCCGGGTACCCGAGTGTCCCTGGATTTCGGAGCATGCCGGGATACCCGAGCAACCCCGGGTATCGAAGTATCCCCGGATATGCCAGCATGCCGGGATACCCAAGCACTCCAGGGTATTCGAGCAATCCGGGCATGCCGAGTATGCCGGGATACCCGAGCAACCCAGGTATGCCAAGTATGCCCGGTTTTGCGAGCAACCCCGGGTACGCAAGTATCCCTGGGACACCCAGCATCCCAGGTACGCCTAGCATCCCCGGGTATGCCAGCACACCGGGAATACCGAGTACTCCAGGGATCCCCAGCACGCCTGGCTTTGCGATCGATATCGGTCGCCCGAGCATCCCCGGCTATGCGATCGACGTAGGTGTGCCAAAGGTAGTCGGAGTCCCCAGTATCGTCGGAGTACCGAGCATAGTCGGAGTCCCCAGCAACCCAGGATACTAGGGTACCATTGACTTTTCCCATATTTAGAGTATACTTATAAATAGAAGATATCGTTCTTCGAGAATTCAACAGAGAGAAGGAGCCAAAAATGGCGAAACCGAAGAAAAACACGAAACCGGAGCCGAATCCGCTGAAGTGGCTTCTCATCGCGTTCGGTCTGGTCTGGTTCCTGAGCCTGGGTGTTGGGCCTCAAACCCAATACCGTCAGCAGGGGAATGCCACCCGGCAAGTTCCGACTGTCACTCAACACAATCAGCCATTCGGGTATCACGGGTCTCAACAGACTCGCCGAGCACAGCAGATTGTCGGGGGACGGCCGTGCAAAATGGCGCCAACGGGACCCGAGCGAGAATATAGTTTGTCGGATTACACCAAAGGCTGGGGACAGACGATGCGAGCAGAGGCTCGAAACATCACGCCTGGCGGCTGCGAAGTTAAAGCAGCCACCAACACTTGGGCGCCAGTCCCCGGCGGATTTCCGGTTCGAGGAGGATATGCGTCCCGAGGTGCCGTTCCGGCCTCAAGGACTCCCTCCTATTACGGATGGTGATCGGTACAAGGCGTCGCATTCGTGCGACGCCTTTTCTATTTGAAAACTTCAAAACAAAAAAACAGGCCCGCGATCGGATGATCGCGGGCCTGAGAACTACTTCTTCTTGCCCTTTTTCTTTCCTCCGCCGCCTTGTTTTTCCGGTTCCTTGATCGGAAACCAAGTTATGATCGGATCTGTACGCCTCATGATATAGAAGAACCATTTGATGCACAGAGCCGCCGCGATGACGAGGAATACCTGCCACATAATGACCGCGCTATTCCAGTACATCACATGGGCACGCCCATTGGAAATACTCGCCAGGTGCTCAAGGACACGCATGAGCACATACGCCGTGACCAGCAACCCATTGAGCGAGCAAAAAAAGGACTTCATCATCTTGTTCATGACCCTCTCCTTCTCGGGTACATTTTTACAAGAAAACCTTATGATTTTCCTAATTTATATGGTATCACATATAATCCATTTTGTAAAGACCTTCCATTGACCGGCCGTGCGAGATCTGATATTACAAAAACAGTAGGTCATTACTCAGATACCAAAGGAGGTCCTGTGAAGCGTCTCTTTCCCACCATAGTGGGCATGCTCTTTCTCGTCGCGCTCATCGACATAGCGCGCCCAGGCACTGCGATACGAATAGCGCATCTCATAAGCCGGGTCTTGGGGACTGCCGTAATGATGATATGGGTCATCATCAATGGGATCTTCTCCATTCTCATCCACTACCTAGGCGATACCGGTGCAGGAATTGCGATCATTCTCTTCGCCGTATGGTTCTTCTGGCTACGAAAAAAGTGAGTGGCCCAGTTCTTTCTTCATCCCCGGGCTACAGGCCCGGGGATATTTTTTATCACCACTTGCTTTTTTTATGATTTTGTGGTACAACCTTTCTCGGAAGCGGCCTTTGCCGCACTGTTCATAAATGTAAGAAAGGAGGCGTCATGTCTTCGATCATATCTTCACTTAGCTCGCGGGAGATCCGCGAAATCGGAAAATCCTACAATGTCAAAGTGAGCGGCAAGGCAGGGACGACACCGGCAAGACTATTCGTGCTGGCATCGTTCATATTCCTTGCCGGCTTCGTCTGGTTCCGGCTCACCGGCTGGGTCTTGAACCCAAGATCTCAGTGGATGGGGTTTATCGCCCTGCTCCTGCAGATGG
>JBAYJB010000027.1:0-3184 GCA_041665325.1 Minisyncoccota bacterium | reverse complement strand
GAATAACAACCCCCTCTTCAATGCTGGCGATCGGAATGTGACTTTGGGTGTCTGAGAGGCTCATGTTTTGTCTATTTCTGAGAAGCCGTGACTATCAGCGATCTGTGCCAGATGTCTGACATCTTCTGGGCTCAACCGTTTTTTAATGATCTTTTGGTCTGCCTTCTTGATGACATCCTTCTTGATCTGACTGGCTTCCTCGATGTTCTCTTTTCTCCAGACTCGCTCTCGGGGAGTGGTCAGGTAGCTAATAAAAGCGAGGAAGAACTTTGGGAAGGGCATGTTGTTGACCTTAAGGAAGCCTGAAGCGGCAGCGAATAGAGCGATCGGCAGGGCAATGATGACATTGAGTGGGGATGGTAGCTTCATGTAGGCGGCATAAGCCAATATGGCACCGACTACGACGTAGGCGAACTGCCACATCGACAGGTTAAATACGATGCGGTCTTCCATCTCAAGATTCTGCGGAACTTTAAAACGTGCCATGTCTATACAGTATAGCTCAGACGAGATGTTTTTCGTTATTTAAAAAATGTCCGTCCCTGGCTCGAGTGAGCTGGGACGGAAGGCGATGGTGCGCGCAGTTTAGCACGACGAGCTCCCATTGTCTCCCAAGACTTGGGAGGGAGGGCTCCGACCCGAGAGGATCTTAACCCGTGGACATTGTCGGGACAGCAGGCATGGGCAGCTCGTTACCGTCTGGTTGATCGTGCTAGGCGTTGATTGGAGGTTACTGGGCTCTGCCTTTAGTTGGTCGCCTCCGCCTAAGCGGCTCGTGGCAGGTTGACCATCTCTGGCGCATCTTCTCCTCGTGAGATATATGCTTCATCTCCGTTCAACAACCTTCACACGACCTCTCTCTACGTGCTCATCCCCGATTAAGGGAATCGAGTTTTCTTTCTTCCGCTACGCACCCGAACACTATTATATTAGCAGTATATTTAGGACTGGAAAGACCGACACCGCTAGCGTTTTAGACTAGAGCCGGAATGCCACCTATCAAGCCAGACTGCGTCTGGTTTTGACAGGTGGCTCCTCTCGGGCACGAGAAACTGTGCCCGAGAGGGCGAACCGGCTGAGCTGTGCCGGTTCGATAAATGCCGCTTCCAACCAACACCCGATTATTAGTGAACACAAAAAGCCCATTCTCGTCATCATTTGGGCAGATGGCCGAGAATGGGCTAATAAGACTAATAATCGGGTGTTGGTGCTGGAGGCCGGAATCGAACCGGCACAGGGTTGCCCCTAGGGGATTTTAAGTCCCCCGTGTCTACCATTTCACCACTCCAGCTCGCTACTCCCACCATACCGCGGCCTGGAGTGGTGGGGTAGGTCTTTACGCTAAGTCGATAATCTCCATGCCTTCTTCGGGCAGGCTTGAAGCTGTGACGGTCCATTTTTCTTGAGAGTCGCCGTTGAGGGTTAGCTCCTTAGCGATCTCGTCGTGAGTCAGGGTGCCAAACAGGGCCCAGCCAGACGGTTCCAGATCTTTGGCTACTTTTTGGGCATCTTTTAGCTCGCTGGCGGAATTCACTCGAGTGACGAGCACGTCAATATTAGCTAGGTCGTCACTCTCTTTGTTGAGGGTGACGGGACGGTCGAGGTAGAGAATTGATAAACCACCATCGCTTACTACTGTGGCTAAGGAGCTTAGGCCAGGTAGAACAATCGCACTGATGCCGGCTACGTCGTACTCGCCTGGACCAGGTGCTGAAAACTCGCCGATCTCCAACCGATCAGAGCATTTGACGGTCTGCGTTCCGTCTTTGAGGGACAAGGTCTGGTCTTGGCGGGAGATTACCATAAATGCAGTTTACTCTTTGGTCTGTTTCTTGGTGGCTGGCTTCTTGGCCGCTACCTTTTTTGCGGGTGCCTTTTTGGTAGGAGCCGCCTTTTCGATTGCTTCCTTGGTCGGCTCGGTAGCTATCGACTTACTTTTTTCAGCCGGTTTGACGGCTGCCTTTTTGGCTTTGCCGGGCTTCTCACCGAGCGCCTGTTTGTATGACAGGCCCAGGCGATGTTTCTTTGGCTCAACAGAGATGACCTTGAAGTTGTATGTCTTGGCTGGCGACAGAATATCGGCTGGGTCGTTCACGCGCTCATCTGACAGTTCGGAGACGTGGACCAATCCATCAATCTCGTCGTCGAGCTTCACGAAGACGCCAAACGGAGTGATGCGAGTGACGCTGCCGCTGACGACATCCCCAATCTTGTAACGCTCCTCGATATCTTTCCACGGGTCGGGTGTCAACCTCTTTAATGAGAGGGATACACGGTTGTCATCGGTGGAGACGACGAGTGCTTTGACCTTCTGACCGATCTCGAAACGATCGTCGAGGTTAGCGACTCGGCCCCAGGCTACTTCAGAGATGTGGATCAAACCTTCCAGCTCCTTACCCTCGTTGTCGAGCTGAATGAACAGACCGAAATCGACGATGCCTGAGATAGTGCCTTCCATGGTATCGCCCACGCCGATGCCCTTGATGCGCTCTTCCTGCTCTTTGTCGCCAGCCGCTTTCTCAGAGAAGATCAGCTTGCCGGCCTTCGGCTCGAAGGTGATGACCTTAACCTGTAGGGTCTGACCGATCAGGTCTTTCAGTTTGGCGAAGATCTCATCGGTGTTACCATTATCCACTTTCGGATAGTGACGTGAGGCGAGCTGGCTGACAGGTAGGAAGCCCGTAAAGTCGCCGACGTTGATGAGTAGCCCGCCCTTATTGGCATCCGCCACAATTACATCGACCTGCTCGCCCTCTTCGAGAGAGTTGGTGAGCTGGCCCAAAATACGGTCGCGATCGGCCCGGCGCATGGACAGAACCATGTTCCCCTTGTAATCCTCAAGAGCGATCACAGAGGCGAGAATGGTATCCCCCGGATGCAGACTCTTCGGTAGAGCCGACATCTCGCGCTCCGGAATGACGCCCATGGCGATGCCGCCGATATCGACGTAGATCACCTTGGAAGTGGCGTGCAACACAATACACTCCACGACGTTTCCGATTCGGTAAGGAATCAGATCGCCGCCTTTCTGCTGAACGAGGGCCTCCATTTTGGCCACCGGCTCGGTCGCTGGGGTAGTTTTCTTAGGCATAACAATTGATGTTCCGTTCCATCCTAATAGAGAGGATGACGGATCGCTGGTTTTTTACTGTTCTTCTTTACCAGCCCATCCCGTACGGGATGT
>JBAYJB010000026.1:0-3310 GCA_041665325.1 Minisyncoccota bacterium | reverse complement strand
CGATGCGCTCTGGCCCCAGTCTGCTTGACCCCACGACGAAACTTATACAAATACTGATAGAGCAGCCTTTCTGACTTCATTCAATAATAGAATACAACATGCATCTTCACTCAATTGAGATCTTAAACATCCGCGCAATTACGAAGCTGGAATGGAAGTGCCCACATTCTCCGATTTCAGGCAGATCCGGCTGGCACGTGATTATTGGCGACAACGGCTCCGGCAAGTCGACGCTGCTAAGGGCAATTGCTTTAGCGTTGATTGGCCCGAATGACTCGGAAGCACTACGCCAGGATTGGGCAACTTGGTTGGAGGGATCCGCCACAGAGGGCGTTGTGAAAATATCCCTCAAAGCACATCCCGACGATTCTTGGGCTGGCGGCGGACAGAAGATGAAAAACTACCTTCCAGCCGTTGGAATCCGACTTAAGCGTAAAGAAACGAAAGTCGAAATCTCTCCTTTATTGTGGAGAAATAATACACCGAAAAGGCACGTCTGGAGTGACAAAAAAGGTTGGTTCGCCGCCTCGTTTGGTCCGTTTCGACGCTTTTCTGGAGGGGATAAAGATGAAGAGAAGCTATATTTCTCACATCCACGCATGGCGCGTCATCTTTCTGTTTTTGGTGAAAATGTCGCTTTGAGCGAATGCCTAGCTTGGCTCGGCCAACTGCGATTTGAGGAGCTGGACAAAAATACTCGGAGTGGGGAATTACTCGCCGAACTTCGCGCTTTTATTAACCAACCGGGCCTTCTGCCACATGATGTACGCTTTGAGGGGGTGGATTCTAAGAGCGTCCGTTTTGTGGATGGCAATGGCGTGGAGGTGCCCGTAAACGCCCTAGGGGATGGGTTTCGCTCGATCTTGAGTCTTTCGTTCGAGCTTCTCAGACAATTGTCCGCCGCTTGGCCGGGAACTTCTATTTTTGATGTCGCGAATGATGGTAAGATCACGGTTAAGCATAACGGCGTCGTCATGATTGATGAGATCGATGCGCATCTTCATCCAACATGGCAGCGCCAAATCGGCTTCTGGCTGATCAAGCATTTTCCGAGAATCCAGTTTATTGTCACGACTCACAGTCCATTGGTTTGTCAGGCCGCAGAGAGAGGTTCCATTTTCCGTCTTCCCGCGCCAGGACTAAATGAGGAAGCTCGCATGGTTCAAGGAATCGAACGAGACCGTCTCATCTTCGGCAGCGTTCTGGACGCTTATGGCACGGAGTTGTTTGGGCTCGATGTTAGTCGTTCCGAAGCGTCGAAAAAGAAGCAGGAACGCCTGGCTGAACTGAATCAGAAAGCGCTGTCATCAACCCTACCTTCCAAAGAGGCGCAAGAACGCTTATCCCTGCAAGCGCTTTTCCCCGCATCCATGTGATTAACTTTTGCGAGAATGATTCAGCTCAATCATCTTCCTCTCGACGGAGGTCCCGAAGCCATCCTTCAAGGATGGCAGCGGGATATAGACGACATTCCTACCTATTCTGATCGAGTTGCGCTGGCCAAGTCTTGTTTTAGTGCCCGCAACAAGCCAGGTAATGCCACGTTTACACACGTCAAAGCGGTACTCACGCGTATGTGCCAAGGTGCCCGCCGGTGCGCGTACTGTGAAGACTCTGTCGCCGATGAAGTCGAGCACATTCAGCCAAAAGACCTTTATCCAGAATTTGTCTTTACTTGGACGAATTACCTTTACGCTTGTGGTCCCTGCAATGGGCCGAAGAATAGTGGATTTGCGGTGATTACGGGGGACCCGCTCCAGCTTGTCGATGTCACGCGTGCCCGGGGAGTGCCGGTAGTGCCGCCTCTTGCCGGCGATTCTGCGCTTATCAATCCTCGCGTAGAAGATCCGCTTCACTTCCTATTCCTGGACTTATTGAACACATTTGCCTTCACTCCGCGAGATACTGAGGACGTTAGCGAGACCGACCGCATTCGAGCAGGGTATACGATCCGCGTCTTGCGCTTAAACGCACGCGACTACCTCGTGGACGCCCGGCGCACCGCCTTTGGTACTTACCGTGCTCGGCTTCGCGAATATATCGAAGAGAAGCGGGAGGGTGCTACTCAAGCTCAACTCGACAGGCGGCGCAACGAGCTGCTAAAGGTCGGCCACCGGACCGTATGGCGCGAAATGCAACGGCAGCACGCCAATTACCAACCGCTCGCCACGCTTTTTGCAGATGCCTCCGAAGCCCTCGCCTGGTAGCTCCCATTTATCCTTCATCCTTTCTATATGACACACGACATCGTCGCCAAGCTCTGGAACCTCTGCAACGTCCTCAAGGACGACGGGGTCACCTATCACCAGTACGTCACTGAGCTGACCTACCTCCTCTTCCTGAAAATGGCCAAGGAGACTGGCACCGAGGACCAGATTCCCAAGGGCCATCGTTGGTCGGATCTGGAGGCCAAGGGTGCGCCCGACCGTCTGGAGTTCTACAAGATCACTCTCATTCACCTCGGCACCCACGGCTCGACCCTTACGCGGGAAATCTTCGCCAACGCCAGTTCCTTCATCAAAAAGCCCGCCACACTCTCCACGCTCGTCACCGAGATCGACAAGCTCGACTGGTATTCCGCCAAGCAGGAAGGCCTGGGCGACATGTATGAAGGGCTGCTCGAAAAGAACGCCAACGAAAAGAAATCCGGTGCCGGCCAATACTTCACCCCGCGCCCGCTCATCGACAGCATGGTCGCCGTGATGAAGCCCAAGCTGGCCGATGTCATCCAGGACCCCGCCGCCGGCACCGGCGGCTTCCTCATCGCCGCGAACCACTACCTGCGCACCCACCACGACTTCGACAGCCTCACCGAGGCCCAGCAGAAGAAGTATCAGACCAACACCTTTCACGGCATGGAGCATGTGCAGGATACCCACCGCCTCGCCCTCATGAACCTCATGCTCCACGGCATCGACGGCGGCATCGCTTACGGCGACACCCTCTCACCCGAAGGCCAGTCATTGCCGCGGGCCACGCTCATGCTCACCAATCCGCCCTTCGGCACCAAGAAAGGCGGCGGACTCCCCACGCGCGATGACTTCACCTTTCCCACCAGCAACAAGCAGTTCTGCTTCGTCCAGCACATCTACCGCGGCCTCGCCCACGGCGGACGCGCCGCCGTCGTCCTGCCGGACAATGTCCTCTTCGAGTCCGGCGTCGGCAAAGACATCCGCCGCGACCTCATGGACAAGTGCAATCTCCACACCATCCTCCGCCTCCCCACGGGCATCTTCTACGCCCAGGGCGTCAAGACGAACGTCCTCTTCTTCACCTGCGGCACCACCGATAAAGGCAACACGAAGGAAGT
>JBAYJB010000025.1:0-3592 GCA_041665325.1 Minisyncoccota bacterium | reverse complement strand
GGTATGTATTACAAAACAAAACCGTTGTTTTGCGAAGTATTGACAGATGTTCAAACATGTGGATAATTGCGGCAGTTCAGGCTCATTCACATGAGGGTAAAAAAATGAATGCTTCAAAGAAGAGGTCTTATTCAGGCGCGCTTCTCGCGGGTCTCGTCATCCTTACAAAGTCAACGAAGGTCATCGCGGCGCTCAAGGTCCTCAAATTCGGTAAGCCGCTCATCACGCTCATCTCGATGCTCGTTTCGGCGGTGCTCTATGGTATATGGCTGGGACCGTGGTTTGGTGTCGGCCTTGTGCTGATGATCTTCGTTCACGAAATGGGTCATGTCATTGCGCTTCGGCTCAAAGGCATGGAAACCCCAGGTCCGGTATTCATACCGTTCCTCGGTGCGGCGATCTTTGTACCCGCATTCAAGGATCGAGATACTGAAGCCTTCGTCGGCTACGGTGGACCGCTTCTCGGCTCCATCGGCGCGCTTGCTTGTTTTGCGGCGTGGTATTGGACCGGCCAAAAATCGGAGATACTGCTGCTCGTAAGCTATGTCGGGATATTTATCAACATCTTCAACCTTATCCCGATAAGTCCACTGGACGGAGGGCGCATCACGCAAGCCGTCGGCACATGGTTCAAGTATATCGGCCTAGCGATATTGCTCGCTTATACGGTCTTTGCTCGGCAGCCGTCGCTCTTAATCATCTGGGTCTTGGTGCTCGACGGTTTTGACGGGCTCACGCTTTGGCTGAGGCCGGCTATTGCCGGATTCCTCGGTCTGATGATGGCCATATTTATGGCTCTGGGCTATAGCGGACAGCCGTGGTGGCTAGACATTTTCGACTGTGTCCTTGTGTCCCTCTTTGTCGTCATGTTTTTGTCCAAAGACATGGTTCGCAGTAAGAAGGGTGAGCAAGAAGAAGTAGGTGATCGGCCGTATCCCCCACAGGGAATCAGGATGAAGTGGCTTGCCTACTATCTCGGCCTCGCCGTGCTTCTCTCGGGCGTGATCGTCCTACAGGGCCAGTTCCTTCCGGATAAGGTCAAGGGAAACACCGAGCAGACGACATCGACCCCCACCTTGATTCAGTAGTGGAGTAGACAGATCCTTGATTGACGCATGTCGATCAAGGATCTTTTTTTTAAAGTAAATAAAAAAATGAAAAGCCCCACAAAGAGAAGCGAGGCTTCTCTTTGTGGGGCGGTAATGAGCGATTCGTCAGGCAAGAGCCCGGACGCGCACCCTACTGCGGATCATGATTACGTAGATCACGATTATCTGTGAGATCAGGAACACGATTGGTTGGGTTGCAGCGTCGAGTGTCCAGCTCGAGAGTGCGATGATCTGGAGTACTGATGAGACGAGAAACACCTTCCAGACCTTCAGATCTTCCCGGCTCGGATCCTCCCATGCCGACAGGCATGTGGGGATGCAGCCGAGCAAGATGACCACGCCGCTCATGAGGATGCCGACCGTGTCGCTGCCAGACTTGTACCAGAGATACACGCCGCATGCGGCAGCGCCGATGGTCAAGAGGTCATACACGCCCATTCCGCGTTTTCCGTAGAACATAGTGGCGAAAGTGATGAGGAATGTCCCTAGGAGCGCGGCTTCCATTTGATGGTTAAGCCTGCCGGCATTCCACATTTGGCGTGTCAGGATCGCATCAATCACGAGCCAGATGATCCAGCTCACACGCTCCGGTTTTTTGCCGCGCCAGATCATGAGTCTGATATAGCGCAGGACGCCGAGTGTGGCGCACGCCGCCGATAAGATCGACAAGGCTTCGCGGACATCTTTTGTCGACATATTCGACAGGACGTGTTGAATATCCACCACGACCGTTCTCCTTCCATGATTTGGTTAACTTTTGACCGTATCTATTTTAACACGTGTATTGAATGTATGTCAAATATCCGTCTATCTATTTTTTCGAGGCTTTCTACTTATGCGCTCACAAAAAACTCTACGATGACAAACACCACCCAAAATCCGAACAGCAGGTATGCCTCCCTCCGAGAGACCGTCCTTCCTGAGCGCATGAAGCGGAACAGGATGTACGAAGCGATGACCATGAATACTCCAGTGATGTAAATGATCTTTTGAGGAAAAAAGAATGGATGGACCAGTGCAAGGACACCGACTACGATCGTGGCGTCGGCAAGCACGGTGCCGAGGATGTCTCCGACCGCGAGGGAGTCGTCGTGTTTGCGCGCTGATTTAAGTGCAAAGAAGAGCTCGGGTATCGTCGTGCCGAGCGCCACGACAATCATACCAATCAGGATCGGACTGACCCCGAAGTGAGTGGCGAGGGCGGTTGCCGATGAGACAATGAAGTGTGCGCCGCCGAGCAATACGGCCATGCTGAACAGCAGCATCAAGAGGCTCTTGAGCTTATCCTTGCGGTGAGATGCCCTTATGTGGCCGTCGACGCCGTTTCTGAGAGCGAGATAATAGAAGATGCCGCCCGTCATGATAAGGGCGATGCCCTCAAGGCGAGAAAAATGCCCGTTGAGTCCGAGGACGAGCGGAAGGCTCAAAATGAGTGGATAGACGGTGTGGTTTTTTAAGATCTTGCTCTCGATCTTTAATCCTCGGTCGGTGAGGAGGATAATGATTGCAAAGATCAGCGTGAGGTCGGCAATATTCGAACCAAAGAGCATACCCAAGCCGAATGAGGGCATCCCCTGGAGTGAGGCGGTGATAGAGATCAGAAGCTCCGGAAGGATGGATATGATGGCGATGATGATGAAACCGACCGTATATTGGGAGAGTCGGTAATTTTGAGCTAATCGCGATGCGTATTTTGTGGCCAATGTAGCGCCGCGAGCGATCATGAATAGCGCGACTATGAAAATGAATACGTTATTGATCATGGCGCTTTTCACTGCCAGAATGACGTTTCTTAAAAGACTGACGTCTTGTGGTGGACCTTACCGGACTCGAACCGGTCACCTCATCCATGCCATGGATGCGCTCTACCAGATGAGCTAAAGGCCCTTGGTGGATACATACTACCAAATTTTTCCTTTCAAGCTAGTGGCTTCCCGGGCTAGACCTCTTCCGACAAATGGAAGGGATTGTAGCTGATCCCGCGGTCGTAGACGTCGATCCCCTCTGCCTTTTTGAGCTTGCCCACGATGAAATACGTGATCGGCGTCGCGAGGACTTCGTACACTACCTTGACCGCGTAGATAGAGAGGATGACGGTGATGAGGGCCTGTGTGGGCATGGTGCCCCAAAAAGCGATCGTGGCAAAAAGGATGCTATCGACGCCTTCGCCAACGATGGTGGATCCGATAGTGCGCATCCACAGATGACTCCCCTCCATCCAGACCTTCATTCTCGAAAGGATAAATGAATTGCTGAATTCACCGGCAAAATACGCGATCATCGAGGCGAGGACGATCCTCGGGGCCGCCCCCAGTATAGTGTCGTACGCCGCTTGGTCTTGCCAAAAAGCGGGTGCAGGAAGGTGCTGGACGAACCAGTAGAAGAAAGACATGAGCACCAGGGCTCCAAAGCCCGACCAGATGATCTTGCGCGATGCGCGGTAGCCGTAGACCTCGGTGAGGATGTCACCAAAGATATAACTG
>JBAYJB010000024.1:0-3622 GCA_041665325.1 Minisyncoccota bacterium | reverse complement strand
TTTATGCCTTTGGGTTTCAGGTGCTGGAACATCTCGCCCAAAGAGGCGTTTTTCCCACCCACTATCCCGACGTCGCGCATGCCCAGCGTGTCGAAACGGCGGATGAGGGTCGAAGGTCCGAAAGGGTTCATAGGTTATAGAGTAGGGGCGCATGCCATGCGCCCTGTCGATAGACAGTAGCCAGACGGATTCTTTGTCATCCTGAGCTTGCCGAAGGACCTTTATAGTCAAGTCGGGAATTTAGGATCGGTTGCTGATAAAGGTCCTTCGACTTCGCTGGCGCTGCGCTCAGGATGACATTTTCTTTTATTTTTTTGCTACTGCCTTGTTAAACAGCTTCCCTGATCTCGAGCAGGTTGACGCGGCCGGAGACGCCGACTGGTTCGCCGGCCACGACGATGATTTTGTCTTGCGGCGCGATGAGTTTTTTCTTTTTGAGATAACCCATCGAGCGCTCCACCAGCTCCTCGACGGTGTTGCAGCGCGGCAAGAGGAACGGCATGACGCCCCAGGACAAGTTGAGTTGGCGATAGACGCGCTCTTCGTCGGTGGCGGTGTAGATAGGCATGTCCGGACGATAGCGGCTGACCATGCGCCCCGTGTCGCCGGACATCGAAGCGACCAGGATGGCCTTGGCTTTGACGTCGCGCGCCAGGATCTTGGCGACTTCGGACACGGCTTCTTCGGTCGTCTCGTGACGCTTGCGGAAACGCTCGACCTCCATGTCATCGTAGACCGAATCTTCGGTCTCGCGGATGATCTTGGCCATCATCTCGACCGCTTCCACCGGATGCTTGCCGCTCGCCGTCTCGCCCGACAGCATGACCGCGTCGGTGTGGTCGATGACCGCGTTGGCCACGTCCGAGACTTCGGCGCGCGTCGGCCGCGGATTGCGGATCATGGAATCGAGCATCTGCGTCGCGACGATCACCGGCTTGGCCGCGGCCAGGCATTTGTCGATGAGCATCTTTTGGATCAGCGGCACTTCTTCGGCCGGCATCTCGATGCCCAGATCGCCGCGCGCCACCATGATGCCGTCCACGGCCACGAGGATCTCGTCGATATTCTCGACGGCTTCGTGTTTTTCGACTTTGGCGATGAGGCGGATGGGATGCCGACTGCCCAGCTTGATGCCGAGCTCTTCTTCGTACTGTTTGATCAGATAACGCAAATCATAAATTTCCTTGGCCGTGCGCACGAAGGACAGCGCCACCCAATCCACGTTCTGCGTCACGCCAAATTTCAAATCATCTTTGTCTTTGTCGCTCATCGAGGAAACCGTGACGTTGGTCTCGGGCAAATTCAAACCTTTATGCGAGGTGAGCAATCCGCCGTCCACGACCTCGCAGATCACGTCCTGGCCTTTGACCTCAAGCACTTTGACCGAAAGCAAACCGTCATCGAGCAACAATTTTTCACCCGGCTTAACGTCCTCGTGCAGTTTAGCGTAAGTGACCGGTAGGGGCGAATCATCATTCGCCCCAACAGGAACCTGCACCGACCGGGTGGTGAATATGACGCGCTTGCCGGCTTCAAGCTGGATGCCGTCTTTGGGCAATTCCCCCACGCGAATTTTGGGTCCTTGCAGATCTTGCAAGATAGCCAACGGCACCTCGAGCTTTTCCGAGGCGGCGCGCAGGCGCTTGATCAACTCGGCATGTTCCTCGTGCGTGCCGTGCGAAAAATTAAGGCGGGCCACATTCATGCCCGCTTTGAGCAGCGCCTCGATATTCTCCGGACTGGCCGAAGCCGGCCCGATAGTGCAGACGATCTTGGTGCGCTTCTGTGTCTTGGCCATATCCAGCCAATTGTACTAGCGCAGCGCAATCAAAGCAAAAAACAAAAGTTAAGGGTCCAAGTATCAAGTATCAAGTGTCCAAGGATTTGGAAGAAAAAGGCTCACGCGAGAAACAAACCCCCAGGCGGCCATCCCAGCAGTCACGCGTATTCCCGCCCACGAACGCGCCAACCGAAACGGCACTGCCCACGATCACAGAGTCCCCACCCGAGGAGACTACATCAGACCAATGATATTCATCCTTGAGGATGCGTTCACCTTTACCCTTGCCGTTTAGACGCTCGGTCGCGATCAGGTGGAGTGCAGTGGCATAGAGCATCTGGAAAGGTTCAGGACGATGCAAGCTGTCACGAGGAATATCGAGTTGTTTGGCATATTCCTCGATGGCGAACTCTTGGGTGTCTTGATGCGTGAAGCTGTCGTCTGGTTCGTGGTGGTGACGCTTGTTCTTTGAACCGGGGATGGTCTGTTTGGAGATGAGTTTCCATTCGTAGCTCAAACCTAGCTTCTTGAAGAAGTCCTCATTCTTGTACCAATCAGTGTTGACCTGGAATTTACCCAGGCCGAGCTTGGTGTATTCAGCTTGAATCAACTCGTTCATGCGTTCTCCGGTGAGAGGTGTACCGTCCTTGTCCGCTACGAAGAGGATGAGCATTTCTTCCACGCCGGTTTTGTCTTTGATCTCTTTGGATTTCTCAAGGTCTTCTAGGGTGTATGGGATGGGTGGGATTTTTGATTCGTCTACGAAACCATCTCCTAACATGGCTTCGACGTCCTCGATACCATGGACGTTGTCGCGACCTAAGACCTCAATCGCATCCTCGAAATCGAGTTCGACGTCTTTAGTCTCGACGGCTTTCTGGAAGGCTTTGAGCAGATCAGCGACTTTGCGCGCATCTTGGGCTGATAGCTTTTTGTTCTCTTTAAGCTCTTCGAAGTCCTTGGCTCCGTATTTGGCGTAGATTTGTCTTATCTGGGCTACGAGCTTATCCGCGTAACGCCTGACCGACGTCGGCAAATCCTGCCGACGGATGTGGGAGGTGGCTAGATTTGGGGTGGTTTCGAAGGGGTTGGTGGGCATGGTTTTGTTCGGGGACGAGGGGTCAAGAATCAAGTGTCAAAGGATTTAGAAGAAGACTCACGCGAAACACAAACGCCGAAATTGAAGTTCTGACCGTCGTAGGAGTCGCTGTTCACGTCCGCGCCGCTCGAATCGGCAATGCCAACGCGCACGAGTTGTCCTTTCGAGGAAATCACATCTGACCAGTGATATTTATCCTCGAGGATGCGTTCACCTTTGCCTTTACCATTGAGACGTTCGGTCGCGATCAAATGAAGGGCGGTGGCGTAAAGCATCTGGAAGGGTTCAGGACGTTTCAATTGGTCACGAGGGATATCGAGTTGCTTAGCGTATTCCTCGATGGCGAACTCCTGGGTGTCTTGGTGGGTGAAGCTGTCTCTTGGTTCGTAGTGATGACGTTTGTCACTTGAACCAGGGATAATCTGTTTAGTGATGAGCTTCCATTCATACTTCAAGCCTAGTTCAGTGAAAAAAGGTTCATCCTTATACCAAGCTTTGGACAAAGTATACAATTGGAATCTACGTAAGCCGAGTTTTTCGTATTCAGCTTGGATGAGTCCGCTCATGCGTTCTCCGGTGAGCGGCGTACCGTCTTTGTCCGCGACGAAGAGCACAAGCATCTCTTCGACGCCGGTCTTCTCTTTGATCTCTTTGGATTTCTCCAGGTCTTCGAGGGTGTATGGGATGGGTGGGACTTTTGAGATATCGACGAAACCATCTCCTAACATGGCTTCGACGTCTTC
>JBAYJB010000023.1:0-4079 GCA_041665325.1 Minisyncoccota bacterium | reverse complement strand
TAACGGCGTGGAATAGCGCTCGGCTAGCTCTCGGATGCGACCGGTGAGAGTCTGCGATACGCGGTCGAGCTCGCCCTGCACGGCGATAGTCAGTCGCGCCATCCACTTATCGTCCACCACCAGTGTCTTGATCTCCGCCGCAGTGAGCTTGGGATACTTGGCGTCGATTTTCTTGTCTAACTCTTCCTGAGCAGCCTTGCGCTTGGCCTTGGCCTCGGCTTGCTGTTCAAGCAGGTCAGTGTAGGCATCGAGCACTGCGCGCTCGTCGTCGTAAAGCGGATCAATACCGATCTCCTTGAGCCGGGCCTTCACAGCCTTCGCAGCTATCTTCTGCTTATCACCATCGCCTTCAATCACCTCGCTAAGCAGTCCATCCTCACTGCTGTTCTCCTCGCGCATCTCGTCGAGTTGTTGCTCAAGCATAGCGAGCTGACTGTCGAGTTTTTCGATATTATCGCGTTCGTCACCGAAGTAGCGGTCGACAAGTATCGGCGCAGGGACGAGGTCGGACTTAAAGCGTCGTTTGCCCTTAAGGTAGTCGTGCGGCTCTGGCCAAATGAGCTTGTTGTCCTTGTTCTTGACTTGAACGATCTCGCGCGGTTGTGCCCCCTTCACCCATCCGTCGGCAGCAATGAGGTAGCAATCGTCCTGCATAGTCTCGGCCCAATAGTCCATGAGGTGCTGGTAGATGTCGTAGACATCCAGCAGTGGGGCCGGGTGGAACGCAGCGAGAAGATCTTCGGCGATGGTCTCGATTAGCGCCTTAGGGTGGCCGTCCTTGCCGAAGCCGGTGAGTCGCGGTGTGGTGGCTTCGCGCCATATAGTAAAGCCCTTTGTCGCTTTCTTTTGGAAGGTCACGAACTCAGCGTGGCCGAGAATACTGGGCTTCACATCACTAATCGGTAACTTCAGGCGCGCATAGCCGGGACGGTCCGCCGATGCGAACAGCACTGCACGCATGCTTGGGAGCACTTTCCAGTAAGCATTGAGCGCATCAAGATCGCGTTCCGGGATCCCGCCACGAAGATGACCATCGATGTCCTGGAGATCCTCAGGCTCAGTGCTATCAATGTAGCGCGACAAGTTGAGGTTGAAGTCGTTCTTCGGATCGGCTATCTCAGCCACGCTCACCATACGAGCGTATCGTGGAGCGTCGATCTGCTTGGTAAAGGTGTCGACAATGCGGTGGATGTCCTGCTCGCGCAGGCGGTTCTTGGGGCCGTCCTTTTTATATCCCTTGGACGCATCGATCATGAATACGCCCTTACGGCCGGCGGCATTCTCTTTGTCGAGCACTACGATGCATGCGGGGATGCCGGTACCGAAGAAGAGGTTGGCGGGCAGGCCGATAATACCCTTGAGATAGCCAAAGCGGACGAGCTGCGATCGGATCGTGGCTTCGGCATTGCTGCGGAAGAGCACGCCGTGGGGCAAGATGCAGGCAGCTTTGCCCGTGCTTTTCATCGAGCGGATGATATGCAGGAGGTACGCGTAGTCGCCCTGTTTGGCCGGCGGCACGCCCCAGGCGAAACGCTGGTAGGGATCTCCCTTGCCGCTCTCGCCCAACGTAAGACCCGTGGTCCAGGTCTTGTCGGAGAAGGGTGGATTGGCCACGACGTAATCGTAGGTACGGAGATTCTCGCCGTCTTTAAACTTGGGTGAAGCCAGGGTATTGCCTGAGAGGATGTTGGCCGTGGGGAAGTCGTGCAGAATCATATTCATGCGGGCCAAGCCCGCCGTACTCACGTCTTTCTCCTGCCCTTCGAGGGTGATGGGCTTACCGGCTTGTGCGGCCACCTTTAGGAGAAGCGAGCCCGAGCCGCAGGTCGGATCGTAGGCGGTGGTGGACGCCTTCGTGTTTTGCGGCGATATACCGATTACCCTGGCAATGATTCGGCTAACCTCGGCGGGGGTGTAGAACTGGCCCTTGCTTTTACCGCTCTCAGTAGCAAAGTGGCGCATCAAGTACTCGTATGCGTCGCCGAGGATGTCATCATGGTCGGCCCGGTTCTGGGAGAAGTCGAGTTCTGGCTTCTGGAAGATACCGATCAGGTTGGTGAGTCGATCGACCATCGCCTGGCCCTCGCCCAGCTTGTTCGGGTCGTTAAAGTCGGGGAAGTCGCTCCGAGCCAGACTGGAGTTGGCCTTGACGAGCGGGGCGATGACTTGGGTGTTGATCTTGTCGCCGATATCGCTCTTGCCCTTCAGCGCGATCATGTCCTTGAAGCTCGCTCCCTTGGGGATCGTGACCGGGGGGGGCGAAGTCGCTGCTATTGCCGTACTTGTCGGTTATGTACTTGATGAACAGCATGAACAGGACATAGTCCTTGTATTGGCTCGCATCCATACCGCCGCGGAGCTCATCGCATGAGGCCCAGATCGAGGAGTAGAGGTCGGATTTCTTGAGTGCCATGTATTATTTCTCCTGGGAATCTGGGTCGCCAGCTTTACCAGCCTTCACCCAATGGTCAATTTCGCTCAACTTGAATTTCCAGAGTCGGCCAACCTTGTGAGCTGGCAGCGCCTTATTTTCAATCCATCGATAAACCGAGTCCTTGACCACCCCAAGGTGAACTGCGACTTCATCCACTGATACCCATGGTTCTGCCATCTGCTGTTCTCCGCTTCTCGGTTGGATATATATTCCTTGCCTATAAATCTCTGCTCAGTATGTCATAGTAGTCATGAGTCGGCAAGAGTCGACTAGAAGCAATAATAGTTTATTACACAGATGGTGAGCATGGATTCTACTGATACTGGAGAACCCAACTCTTTCAGGAGGTCTCCCATGTCACCAGCCCAAGTCTCCCACTTCCCCGCTAGCCCCCGCGAAGGGCATCCTGCCGTTCCCACCATCCCCGATGTCCAGAAGCAGACCATCCTGGACTACTTGAAGGCATTCGGCTTGGCGTCCGAACTCACCGAACCCGAGAAGCTCCAGTTCATCGAGATCAGCCAGGCTTTCGGACTGAACCCCTTCAAGCGGGAGGTCCACGTTGCCGTCTATGGCGAGGGCGAATACCGCAAGCTCTCAATCATCACGGGCTACGAGGTCTACCTGAAGAGAGCGGATCGTACCGGTAAGCTCGACGGCTGGCGTGCCTGGGTCGAAGGTGAGGGCGATGCCATGAAGGCCTTCGTCGAAATCCATCGCAAAGATTGGGCGGAAAAATTTATCCACGAAGTCTATTGGCGCGAGGCAGTCCAGAAGAAGCGTGACGGTTCCCCGACCTCATTCTGGTCCAAGCAGCCCCGCTTCCAACTGAAAAAAGTGGCCATCAGCCAGGGCTTCCGCCTCGCATTCCCCGACGAGCTTGGTGGCATGCCCTACGACCCGGCAGAGCTCCCCGATAGCGAAAGTGCCACATTCCCCGAGCGATCCATTCCTGCTTCCATAACACTCGTGGGGATGAATCCTACGCCGTTGGCCGCTGATCCTGTATCGCCAGCAACTTCTCCCGCTGGGGCGGCTGCGGCTGTGGAAGCCGTTCCCGAGCCTGAAGATGATGGCGAGCGGACGAACCGGCTCTACGATGAACTCTGTTCCATCCTCGACCACAACGAGGACGCCTTCACGCCCAAGCATCAGGAATGGATCCTGGCCAAGGCCCGGAAAGCTGGCACTTCAGATGGTGTCGAGCGCATGGTCGCCTATGCCCGCAAGGTGCTCAGGAATGCCGCATCCATGACTACGGCATCGGCTTAGGGTAGAGGGCCACAACACTATGAACTACCTCTCCGTAGCCAAAAAGATGCAGCTCGAGTGGAAGCTGACCAGCAAGGCCCTTCCACGCGAAGCCAGGGTGCCGGGCCTATACCGGAGCCGCATGTATCCGTTCTGCTTCCCGCTCGAGTATGCGGCCTACAACCTGTATCAGGAGATCCGAGACGACGCCATGGCCACCTTTGACAGGCTGCGGATCGTCTGGCATGGTGCCGCGCTGCGGGGCTTCCGACCAACCATACCTATTCGAGCCAGGTGTGCTGCGTGAATGCCTTGTTCCCGTTCCGCCATTGCCCCGAGGCCCTGGCTGACTTCCTCCGTCCTCATTTCCCGGAGCTCACACGTATGCTTCCCG
>JBAYJB010000022.1:0-4095 GCA_041665325.1 Minisyncoccota bacterium | reverse complement strand
CACATTGTCGGATACCAGCTTGAAGCCCTCGATATCCCTCGCCGCAACCGGCTGTTCCACAAGTTCAAGAGCCAGCCCCGCGTCTTCCATCTTCCCGATAAGCCGGATGGCTTCCTTTGGCTTCCAGCCTTGGTTAGCGTCGATACGAAGAGCGATGTCATAACCGATCGTTGAGCGGATCAGCTTCATCCGCTCGATGTCTCGCGCGGGATCCTTGCCGAGTTTTATTTTCAAGGTTCTATAACCGAGGCTAACGGCTTCTGCGCTATCCTTTGCCATCCGTTCTGCCTCGTTAGTGCTAATGGTGATATCGGTGACTATCTCCTTGCGATAGCCGCCTAAAAGTTTGTAAAGAGGCGCTCCGTGAAGGCGGCCGAAAAGATCGTAAACGGCGATATCGACAGCCGCCTTCGCGCTCGAGTTATGCTCTATCGATGCTTCGATCCGCGCCATAATCTCTTCGAGGTTCTCTACTTCAAGGCCAATGATCGCCTTGGCGATATGATCTTGTATCGCGCCGACAATTGCGCCAGTCGTATCGCCGGTAATCACCCCGGTCGGCGGCGCTTCGCCATAACCTATTTCGCCGGAATCGGCGAGCACCTCGACTATGACATCCTCGACGCTTTCCACGGTGCGCAGAGCTGTCTTAAAAGGCTTCTTGAGGGGCACGGAGATATGGCCGAGTCTGATTTCCTTGATTTTCATGTCGCTACGCCCTTTCGCGGCCTAAGATTATGGAGCCGTCCTTTCGTGATCAGAACCGAACAGTCAAAGGTAGAACTTCGAACACAAACACGGCGGTATGAGCGCAGGCCGATGGCTCGAAAAACTCATACGCATGCGCACTCATAAAAAGCGAGTCGCGATGATCGACATTCACTTGAACCTCGATGCCACCTTCTGTGCTAAAATGAGGCATATTTTGAAAACCGTATATTAGAAGAGGTTGGATCGATGTGGTATACGATCCCGGACGCGCATGAGCCCAAGAGAAGCATCATTACTAAAATCAAAATTAAGGCCAAGGCACTCTGAAAATCATGCTTATGTCGGCCCCGAATAGATCGTCGCGGCTCGATAAGGCAGAGGTCTAGATTTATATTGCGCTCGAACCGCGTCGACGGCTTTACATCGATCATTCTGCTAATATCCGCGCGCGCATAAACAATACGATAGCGTCTCTGAACACTATCGGCAATGCTTCGCCTCCGGGACCCTCTTGCTTCTGGCGCTTTATCCGGGTTTCAATCTGCTAATGAAACAGACTCATTACCCTGCGCACATTTTGCTCGATTTCGGCTTCGTACTGACCGGGCCTCAAGATGCATCCGTATTCGATGCCCTCCTCTTGGAATTCAAAATCAGCCGAGATGTCTTCCTGAAGGCCTGGGCTGCCCGCCGCCGAGATTATGACGAAGGACTAATCGCCGCGGAAGAATATTGGAGACTGACCCTGAGGAGCTGCGGCGTCGCCCAAGCGGACCGTATAGCGAGTAGCAGGCTAGAAAACCTTATTCAGATAGATATATCGGCATGGATGAGGCCTCGGCCCGCAGTCCATGCCCTACTGGAGAGCTTTCTCGATTCAGGCCACGAGCTTGCCATCCTCTCAAATATGCCGCCAGGTATCGGCGCGCGTTATGTTGCGGCTTGGCCTTGGATCGAACGTATACCTTTGCGTCTCTTCTCCGGTGACGAAGGCTTCGCAAAGCCCGACCCGGCCTTCTATCGCCATTTCTTGGCTCGAAGTGGCTGGGTACCCGAACAAACTCTCTTCGTCGACGATATGCTCAAAAATATCGAGGCTGCCGCGGCCCTAGGTTTCGCAGTACATCATTTTACCGAAGAAAAAGCCGCCCTCGAGGCTATGCGTGCCTGGGCGGCTTGATCGTCACGAGGAACCTGTCAAACTGGCGGCAAACCCTTGATACCGACAGCTTTCAACATGGCCACGATATTTTGCGGCGGAACCTCGTTCATGATGGTATGCACGGGAGCGAGTAACCAACCGCCGCCTTTACCAAGAATTGAGCCAACCCTCTGAACCTCGGCCGCGACTTCCGCGGGACTCGCCATGGGCAGAATACGCTGCGTGTCGATACCGCCGCAAAAACTGATCTTGTCGCCATAACGCTTTTTCAGCTCCGGAAGATCCGCCATCTTCCCCGCCGAGGTCTGGATAGGATTGAGTATATCCACGCCGATCTCGATAAAATCCGGCACAAGGTCGAAGACGTCGCCGTCGGTATGAAAAAAAACCTTAGCTCCGGTCTTTGCTTTTATTCGGCGAATCATCGATGCGTGGAGCGGCTTTAGCATAGAGCGATACATCTCAGGCGAGATCATGAGGCTCGTTTGGGTTCCAAGATCGTCGCCAATCTTGACGATATCCATAAAAGGCCCCGCTTCGTCCAGAAAACGATCCATCAGGGTTTCGCATAGCGAGGCGATCTTATCGAGGAGAGCTTGGGCAAATTCTGGCTCAGCCATCATATTCATGAGAAAAGTATCGAGGCCTTGCATGGCGTGAGCGCGCTCGAAGGGAAAAAGCAGCCAGGGTGTACCGATAACGGCAAAATCCGTCTCTTCATGAAGGCGTTTCGCCTCCGCGCGAACATGGGCGACCCGGCTCGGATCATTCATATCGGGCCAAGCATAATTCTCAATCGCATCGATCGTCGTTGCCTCGGCCAGAGGATGGACATCGGGGAACCACTCGTCCGGTCCAGTCTCGGACGCGCCCGAGCCCCAGTCATCGATGTAGGGACTGTGTGCGGGACGTTTCGAGTTTCGCTCGCGAGCATGGGCGGGAAAAGCGTCAAAAACACCTCGGGCATCTGACCCGAGCTTGCTCAACATCCATTCGTCGGGAATGACCGTGCCAAGCTCGGGCCAGTCATAAATCCATCGATCCGGCCCCTCATGCCCGAGAAAATCCTTAAGCTTACGGTAGGCTTTGATCTTAATGCTCGTCGTATTGCTTGTGCCGAGTATGACGGGAACTCTATCGGGCTCTTCGTGGGCAATGGTCATAAGAACGCGTTCTCTGGGGCTAATACTCATAGGTACCTCAAGACAATAATATCGCCACCGGCCGGGAGGTCAATGGCCGGCAACACTCGGTGTTGTTGTTCAATTTCGCTTAGATATAGAGATCGCGAGCAAGTGGACGAAGCGCTTCAACGTCTAGAACCCTAATCCGACCTCTCGCTGCATCCAAAATGCCTTCCTCGCGAAAATGGCGGACAACGCGAGCGAGCTGACGATAACTCGAACCAAGAATATCGGCCAGCTCACCGAGGTCATCGGTACTGAGACCGGAGTCTTCCTCATCCGCCGCGGCAAGGAGATAGCTTGCGAAGCGGTTTTCTACAGGATATCTAAGATTGATAGCGGCGGTGGAGTTAAAATCCGCTAATTTTCTGCCAAGCCGTTCGCAAAGATACATGAGCAATGGGCCATTGCGCTCCGCAGCCCGCTTAATTGTATCGACTCCCACGGCAAGACAGACGGTCGTTGTGACAGCCTCGACATCGAGAATAAAGCGCTCATAGGCAAATAACTCTACGTCACCGAGAATGTCGAAGGGTTTATAGAAGCGGACAAGCAGAGAGGAACCATTTTCCATTCGACTATAGACCTTGGCTTTACCTTCCACAAAAAAACGCAGGTAATCTACTTTTTCCCCCTTTTTGATGAGAAATTCGCCCGCCTCGCTCCTGAGTAGCCGTATGGAATCGATTAGGTCGGCCGATAAAATCTCCGCTAAAGAATACCGCTTTAGATAGTGCGTTATCGATTCCATCTTGCCTCCCCCCAAATATAAGCCTTAGGGCATATGTCCTATTTCCTTATTGAGAATAGTGGCATGCTTTGATCAATGCAAAGGAGGCGGCCATGTATCCGATGGCGGCAATCGTGATAGGCGGATTAATAACCATACAGAATGGAATAAATAGCTTGCTGTCGCGACAAGTCGGCAGCCTCGGATCGGCTATAGTCATTCACCTTGTTGGATTGGCAACGGTATCACTTGTTCTCCTCGCCCCCCAAAAGCGATATAAAACCGGCAAACATCCTTTGTATCTCTAT
>JBAYJB010000021.1:0-4141 GCA_041665325.1 Minisyncoccota bacterium | reverse complement strand
TCTTTATAAAAGAGAAGGCGGCGAAGCTCACAAGCTTCGCCGCCATTTTATTTACACCTGATTCAGAGCCGCCCAGATGCGCGTTCAATCGACTCGAACAGTGCCTTGAAGTTGCCTTCGCCAAAACCTTCGCAGCCACAGCGTTGAATGATTTCGAAGAAGAATCCCGCCCCTTCGCCAATGAGAACCTTAGTGAATATCTGGAGCAGATACCCATGCTGGTCCGCATCGATCAGAATGCCGAGCTTGGCGAGCGTTTCAATAAGGTCTCGCGGCACTTCAGTGGTAAGTCCGGTCTGTCTGAGTCGCTCCGATATTGCGTCGTAATATGTATCGGGCACGGCAAGGAATTCTTCCCCACGATCCTTCAAGGTGCGCACCGTTGTGACGATATCGTTGGTCGCGAGCGCCAAGTGTTGGACGCCCGGGCCACGCCTATCCCTGAGAAACTCGTCGATATGGCCGAATTTGCCCTCGACGGGTTCATTGATCGGCATGGTAATGGTGCCATTGGCACTGCGCATGACGACACTTCGCAATGCGGCTTTTCCGGTCGAGATCTGTTCAGCCGTGAAGGCCATCAATCGTCTGAAGCCGAGCTTATTGGCGTAGTAGTCGGCCCACGGATCCATTTGATCGAGTTCGACATTCAAGACGAAGTGATCAATGTGAGTCAGTCCAACGGGCGTCGAGTGACGCATAGGTTCGTGGACTCCGACGTACCCCGGTGCAAAGACGCCCCTGTAGTGGCTCCGGTCGATCAGGGTGTGTTCGACCGGTCCGCATGAGCCCATAGCTGCTTGCGTCATGACGATCTGCTTTTTGCCGTCGACCTTCTCGACGATATTCTTGGGTCTCGATTTAGATATTCCGCCGTGTTCGATCACATAATTGTATGCGGCGCTCACATTCGACACCGCGAAGGCGACGTCATCGATACCTTCGCCATGTTCGTCGAGCGCCTTGATCATAGGCGAGTCGCGATGCATCGGCTCGGACAGATTGAAGATAATGTTTCCTTGCCGAAGGACTCGTGCAGCGACATCGCGCCTCCCAGTCTGGCGCCCTGCGTACGCGAATTCCTCGAACCCCCATACGTCTGACAGGTGTTTCGCAACGTGACGGGATGTCCTCAATCGGAGATTGATGTGATCTACACCGTAGATTTCAAAGGGTAGCGTTTCCATGACTGGTTCCTTTTCTTGTGTGTGAGAGAACGTCTCTCCCACCAATGTAGGTCAGCTGGGGGGATTGTCAATAATAAGGAACCGCCTGTCTGCAATGTGCGGACAGGCGGTTATTTTTTGTGCAAGGCAATGAGTTCAGGCTTCTTCATGGGGCCCCCACCACATGGGATGCAAGGTCTTCTTTATATAGGGGACCATATGGAGGTCGTCTATACAGGGCGCATCATGGCAGATCCCGGTAAGCGATACACAGAGCTCAAAAGACTCCTTATGTTTCGGCGGGATATGGGCCACTACACGCACGTATTTGTGCCGATGCGTTATTCCATGTCCGCTTACCATCAAGGCGGTCTTTTCCGGTAAAAAAGTCCCGCCATGCTCGCGTACGATACGAAGCCAGGCATCAAGCTTGCTGTGATCATGTGCCCCAAAGAGGGCGATCGCTTTCATTTGAGCCTCCTTTTGCTGGATAGATCCGATCCGGTTACCGGGTGGATTATTGCACACATTTTTACAATGCAAAGGGTAAGGGAGAAGGTCGACAAATGCGTCCATTTGTGATATGACTTTTCATAGACAAACTAGTCTAGCAGAAGGAAGTAAGGTCATGAGTGTTACGAATAACGAAGCCCCGCCACTGGGGCTCAGGTGGGCGTCACCTATCTTCTTGGTCGTTGGATTTGGGCTGATCCTGTGGTCGATCCATCTCTATGCGGCAGCAAAATGCGGCGAAGGCGGCATGTTGCTGGTCCTCGGCCCCAATGCGGATTATCCGTTCAAGGGCTATGGAACTGGCGACATGATCGATCAGATGTTGGGATACATCTCCATCAGTCATATCGCCTGGCTCGGATTGGGATGTCTCGCCACCTCACTGATAGCTCTGGGTTATCTCGCCTTTAAGAATATGCTCGGGGTGCTGGGATCTCAGGAACTCAGCCTCAAGAGGGCGACGTTCGTCTACCTCCTCCCCACGGTGGCTCTGATGGCCGGGGTTGCATATCTGGTCGGCAGTATGTTGAATTGCGGGTAATACCTCCTGAGCAAACACAAACGCCCCGTTTCGGATCGATAAGATCTGAGACGGGGCGCTTTCTTTGCAAGACAGTGTCGGTCATGATAGGTTCAATTTAGACCCTAAAAAGATCATCAGTTCCTAAAGGAGGGACACATGTTGGACACACCGACACCGGTCGACGAAGGCGCCCAGGTTTCGTTTCTTGCGGCGCTATCTGAAGAACAGCGGAGTAAATGGCGATCTGCGATCGAACAGGTCGCGGGAGAGAATAAGCTCGATGCCGCCACTCTCACGGTCATCTGCGAGGCGTTACACTCGATCATCGTGAAGGTCCTGCAGGACAAAACGCCGCCCGGATCGAAGTACCTTACCGTGGCAAACATGTTTCTGTTTAAAAAGGTGATGGAAGCGACAGGGTCGCAGGAGACGTATACGCCGACAGAAATGAATGGAATGGTCTTGGGCAAAGCGGGCTATTTCTTCAAGTTTGTCTGCCAACTCGTCGAGTACCCCGATTTTGGCGGACATCGTCACGCGCTCGGCCTTGCCGCCTTGCCACCCCTCCTAAAGAAAAGAGGGGGAAATAAATGATCTGACTCCCTCGGCCGCGCGCCGGGGGAGTTTTTTAATTGAGCGGAGCGGTACTGGGTGTCGCCGCCAGGAGCTCGTCGATGATCTTCGCCGTCTCCTCGGGGCCCGAGACGATCCGTGTCTGTATGCCGGTCGGTATGACGACGTAGTCGTTGCCGCCGGGGAAAAGCGCGTCGCCGATGTAGAGCATTTGACCCACCGGTACATCGAGGCGCTTGGAGAGCCACTGCACGCCATAGGCTTTGTCCATGCCCTTGCGTGTGACGTCGATAGTCGAGGCGCCGCCGACCAGTACTTCAAATGCGGGCAGCTTGGCGCCGAGCGCTTCGCAAAAGCGAAGGCGTTTGGATCGATCGGGATCCCAGGCCATTTTGATCTCTTGTGTGGCGTCCAGACCAACGACCGTATAGGCGATCTGCACGCCGCGATCAATGATGCGATTCCCGAAGAAAGGTGTGTCTTTAAAATCGGGCGTCTCGGCCACGACCTGCAGAATCGTATCGATAATGTGCTCCTTTTCCTCGGGCGTGAGTACTCCGATACTGTATTCGAGTTCCCACGAGCCATTTTTAAAGAGAAAGCATTCAGCGGAGCTGTTGGGAAAGAGAAAAAGCTTGGAAAGGTCAGACCCCTGGTGCATGCCCGATAAAAAGTCGTGCTCGATGCGTAGATAACTGCCCCCGGTGATGATCGCTGTCGGCACGGTCGCAAGCAAGCGCTCAAACCGATCGAGCATCGCCGGGGTCGGCGGTTGAAAACTTTCGGCGAGTGTCTCATCGAGATCAAAAAGTATTGCGCGCGGAAATGTGCCGATCATGCGTACAGTTTAACATAGAACAGTTATGCACGGTTGCCCCACATGTCCTTCGATGCTCCGTGTTAGGATTGTCTTGAGGCATGTACCTTATTTTTATAATGTGAGAAAGACACGCATATTAATGTTTGGATGGGAGTTTCCGCCGTACAACAGCGGAGGTTTGGGTGTGGCATGTCTCGGTCTCACGCGCGCCCTCAATGATCGGGGTCTCGAAGTGGTCTTCGTGATGCCGCGCAAGCTTGATCTGTCAGTGCCGTGGACGCGCTTTGTATTTGCCGACAAAGACAGTCAATTTTCCGAGAATCTCGATATGCGCGCGGTCAATGTCGCCCTGACCCCGTATCTCACACCTGATTCATACGATGCCTATCGGCGAGAGGGAGTGCTCATGCACGGCAGTAGCATCTATGGCCCCAATCTCATGAGTGAGGTCAAGCGCTACGCCGCGATGGCGGCTGCGATCGCCATGAAAGAAGATTTTGACATTATTTATGCACATGACTGGCTTTCGTTTGAGGCGGGGATGGA
>JBAYJB010000020.1:0-4208 GCA_041665325.1 Minisyncoccota bacterium | reverse complement strand
TCACGACTGGACCAAGTTTCTCCCGGTCGAATACGGGGTATACCGTCGGAAGTGTACCGGGGGCAGATATTTTAAAGATGAGTGGGAGAAAGCGAAGTGGCACCACTATCTCTCCAACCCCCACCACTATCAGTATTGGATCAAGGATGGGGTTCCGGATCCGATGCCGGACGTGTTCGTCAGGGAGATGGTGGCCGATTGGATGGCCGCCGGTCGGAGCTATGAAGGGAGCTGGGAAATTCAGGGCTGGCTGGCTGAAAATTACAAGAAATTCAACCTACACCCGTCGACGCTGGAAAGACTCAAGGTCATCCTGTCGTCTCAGGGACTCGCCTGGCCAGAAGGCTGAATCCTCCGAATCATAAAAGAAACCTCAAGGCCTGTGACATAGCAATATGTTGCAGGCTTTTTTTGTTGGTTGGCCTCCTCAGGGTAGAACCGCGCTCGTCTAAACCGCTTTATGGTGGTTTAGACGTTCTTTATCGTATTAAAACAACCCATCTTGAGCGATGTGTTATCTATCCACAGGAAACTCATCCTTGATCTCTGTGGCTATCTTCATTTCTAAGGCCTCAGTAGCACTGAGTACTTTTCCTTCAACTAGAATATTTCTTGTATCACCTTCTGGCTTTTGAAGTTCCGAGGCTATTATTTCAAAATATCTTTTGTCTAGCTCTTGTAACAGAGAGGTTGTTTCTTTGTGAACAGAAATCACCTGGGCTTGCTGGGGTCCACTATATGTTGGTTCATGTAATCTCACTCTACAATCTTTTACTAATGTGCGTTTAGTTCCACTTAAGAAAAGCACAAGTGCCGCAGAATCCACTTGCCCGAACCCTACTGTATTAAGCCTGATTTTTGATGATTTGATGAAATCATAGAAGCGTATAGCAGAATCAATATCACCACCCGTCGACGATATATAAAGAGTTACTTGGACATTAGGATTTGCGTGAAATTGTTTGAATATCTCTATAATGGCAGTTCCGATGGTGCTTTCATTCACAGCGCAAGGTAACATGTACCAATATTTCATGTCTTTTGGAGGCATAGTTTTTTGTTGTAGATTAATAATTTAAGGAAGATAAACACACGCTTCTCATAAGCAGAATTATAACAAAAATTAATCAAAAGGTTGATTTTTGTCTGACCCATCATTTTGAGAATTCTTGAGTGATATAAACTAAACTCAACTTGGTTGGCCGACCCGAGTTGGAACCATTAGCGGTCAAGACCTGCAATGTCGGTTTGTTACATTTTATTGTACCAAATCGACGGGACTTGAGCGTTTGGCTCTTAAGTAGTTTTCCATCAGTTCAATGTCTTTATGATCCTTTGGACGATTGTATTCCGTCTTAAATTTAATCAAATCATCAAGACAAATAAAAGGTATACCGCTAAAGTATTCCGCCTTGCTCAACAATTCTTGGAGAGTTGGATTAAAATTTCTACAATTAACATCTGTATATAGTTCGATGTCCCCTTGTTTGAGATATATTTCTCCAGGCTTGTCTGGATATGTGTAATGCATGGTTTTCCATCCTTTATTCTTGCACCCTTCGAATATTTCTGGGGAGACAACAATATCAATATCATGAATTTCTTTGAGTCCATGCATCGCCATGATTCCACTACCCACCACAACGTACTGGTCCTTGGTTAGTTTTAGATTTTTGACTTGATTAATTATATCCATATATTTTAACGCTTCTCGAGCGATGCTCTTGTTGGTTGCCAGGCAGGGATTCGAACCCCGATTACACGCCTTCAAAGGGCGGCGTCCGACCATTAGACGACCCGGCAATATAGACCGACACCCGCTAAACCTACTTCCCCTCCCCCGCCACGTCAAGAACGACGAGCTCGAGGGGAAGCTCCTTTATCGGCGACACGCCCACTTGGTCGAAAGCGCCGAGCAGGGCGCGAAGAAGCTTTGAGTCGACGACTGCATTCTTGTTTCCAACGACGGCTTTGGCAAAAGATCGATCCTCCTCGCTCGCCTGGCTGCGGGCATCGGACTCCACGTCCATCTTCTCGAGGAGGGCGAGACGGGCAAGAGACACGACGAGCTCAAGGAAGAGCTTGGGGTCGAATGACCTGCGCTTCACCTCGGCGAGGGCGGCGAAGGCCTTGGGAGCGTCGTGCGAGGCTAAGGCCAGCACGAAGGCGCGCACGAATTCTGATTTTGGCGCGCCGGTCGCCTCCTCGACATGGGCGCGGGTGATCTTCTTCCCCTCCAGGCCGGCAATGCCGCGTTCCAATGCGCCATGCGCGTCGCGGAATGATCCCTCGCTCACCAGGGCAAGAAGCTCAGCGGCGGCAGGCTCGATCGAGAAACCTTCCTTCTGTGCCACGTCCACTATCAAATCCTTCAAGGTATCAAGGGTCGGCCTGCGGAACTCGAACACCTGACAGCGAGAGACGATGGTGTCGGGCAGCTTGTGCGACTCGGTGGTGGCAAGTATGAAGACGACATGCTTCGGCGGCTCTTCCAAAGTCTTCAAAAGTGCGTTGAAAGCCTCTTTCGTGAGCATGTGAACCTCATCGATGATATAGACCTTGTACTTGGACTCGAACGGCAAGGTGGAGACCGCATCGCGAAGGGCACGCACGTCGTCGATGCCGCGATTAGATGCCGCGTCTATCTCGTAGGTGTCATTGGCACTCGTGCCGATGGCTCGGGCGAAAATTCGAGCGATGGATGTCTTGCCTATGCCACGGGATCCAGCGAACAGATATGCGTGGGCGATGTTGCCGCTTTCCGCCACGGCCGAGAGGGCCTTGACCACGCTGCCCTGGCCGATGATCTCGGCAAAGGTCTGGGGTCGATATTTCCGGTACAGCACCTGATGTGTCATGGAATGAGTATACCAGAAGCCGTGATAAACGCCTCAATCGATTGAGGCGTTTCGGGCAAGAAAAAAGGCGACATGCGGAATGCACGTCGCCCGGGCCTGATTGAGTCGCCAGCAAGTTATCCACGAGGGTACCGACGACAGACCCCAAAGTCAGTGGACGCCCTGCGAGCGAGGTCTCTTCCTGAGGGCCTCCGAAAGCGTGAGGCCGG
The DNA here is from genome assembly GCA_041665325.1 of Minisyncoccota bacterium. Taxonomy (GTDB): domain Bacteria; phylum Patescibacteriota; class Minisyncoccia; order Phycocordibacterales; family PALSA-1337; genus C7867-002. The sequence goes on along the minus strand of JBAYJB010000020.1, from coordinate 1,141 downwards.
GACCGAATTTCCTGCGCCTGGCACGGGCCATGGCAATGGGATCACTCAGCCTGACCGCAACCTTCTTCTGCTTGACCCGATACTGGAGAATGTCGCCCTCGCCAACCTTGCGATAGAGGGTGTAGCTCAGCTGCCTCGATATCCTGCTATTCAGGATGTAGTCGATGACCTCCTGGCTATCGACCCGAAAGACATTCCTCTGCGCTGGCTCACCCGACGAGGGAATGACCGTCTTGCCCTCGCAGGCCTCCACCTTGTCGCCAAGACTGACAAAGGCGTCGTTCGTGAAAGCGTCGCCCGGCTCGAAATACCACGTGGTATTTGCTTGTTTCGTCATATGGTTGTTCCTCCTCTGTTGATGTGCTTGTTTCTTACCCATTACCCTACTCCTCTTTGGGGATTTGTAAACGGAGCGAGGTGCATAAAATGAAAACCCGCCATTTGAAGTGGCGGGTGGGCTTGAAGCCCTTTTGTTATTTTGGCGCCGTCGGATTAGAATCCGCGGTCGCCGGGGCCGGCGGTGTTGTTGGCGCGGATGGACATCCGGTCGTCGGTGATGACGCAATCCTTCTTGAGGAACGGAGGGCTGTGCGTTGCTTTCATAGGACGAGCAGGGACGGCTTCATGACCAAGACGTTAAGCGCCAGGGCGCATATCAATCAGCCGTTTTACTCTGCAAATACGATACCCAATATAATAAATATTGTCAACTACCTCTCCCCTCCCAGAAAACCCTCGACCGTCTTCTCCAGATCTGCCGCGCTCTCGGCCTCCATGAGCTTCACGCGAAGCTCTTTCGCATGGTCGAAGCCATGCACGTACGCCTTGAAGTGCTTCTTCATGATGGCAAAGCTCTTTATGTCCCCAAGGAGCTTCTCGTAGAGCTTTGAATGGTCGACGAGAACACGAAGCTTCTCCTCGAGCGTCGGAACGACGGGCTTGCCGTCCTTTGAATGAAGCTCCGAGAACAGCCACGGGTTGCCGAATATGGCGCGGCCGAGCATGACGCCATCGGCACCGGATGCCGCGGCCTTGGCCCGCGCGTCCTCCAGGTTCAAGGCATCGCCGTTGCCGATGATGAGGGTCGGGACGCCCATCCTGTCGCGGATGCCAACGACCTCTTTGACATGCTCCCAGCGGG
>JBAYJB010000019.1:0-4298 GCA_041665325.1 Minisyncoccota bacterium | reverse complement strand
TTACCACCGCGCAGACCGTGGGCGAATTCTACCGCGACGTGCCGGTGCTCGAAGCGCCGCCCAAAGTCAAAGCCGCGCGCTTGGACCTCGCCGCCGCCGCTTCGTCGGTGCTCATCCTTGGCTTGAATCTTTTGGGCATCCCGATTCCTGATGAGATGTAGCTAGAGAGTAGGGGCGCATGCCATGCGCCTTGCCGAGTCGGTAGCCAGAATGACTAATGACTAATTTCTAATGTCTAACAACCCCTTCGAAATCCCTAAAAGCAAAATAGTCCCTGAGCCTGTCGAAGGGCTACCCAATACCTCCGGAATCCGTCGGCAGGATTTGCCGACCCACGTCAGGCGTTATGCCGATAAGCTCGCAGCGCAGATAAGAGAAGTCTACGCCAAATATGGCGCGAAGAACTTCGAAGAGCTCAAAGAGAACAAGAAGTTATCAGCCCAAGATGCGCGTAAAGTCGCGGATCTGCTTAAAGCTTTCCAGAATGCGGTCGAGAAGCATGAGATTGAAACGATTAGCCCGCAGGAAGCCATCGAAGCCTTAGGCCGCGACAACGTCCATGGCATCGAAGACGTCGAAGCCATGTTAGGAGATGGTTTCGTCGATATCTCAAAAGTCCCACCCATCCCATACACTCCTGAAGATTTAGCCAAATCCAAAGAAATCAAAGAGAAGACCGGTGTCGAAGAGATGCTCGTTCTCTTCGTCGCTGACAAGGACGGCAAGCCGCTCACGGGAGAGCGTATGAACAGTCTTATCCAAGCAGAATACGACAAACTTGGTCTAGGTAAGTTCCTGTTCAATACCGATTGGTACAAGAACGAGGACTTCTTCACGAAGCTAGGCTTGAACTACGAATGGAAGCTCATCTCCAAACAGACCATCCCTGGTTCAAAGAATAAGCTTCATCATCACGAACCCAAAGACACCTTCACCCACCAAAACACCCAAGAATACGCCATCGAGGAATACGCTAAGCAACTCGATATCCCTCACGACCAGTTACATCGCCCTGAACCATTCCAGATGCTCTACGCAATCGCCATTCATTTGATCGCGACCGAACGTCTCAACGGCAAAGGCAAAGGCGAACGCATCCTCGTAAACGAATATCACTGGTCTGATGTGGTCTCCTCGGTTGGGCACTTCGTGGGTGTCGGTGTTGTCGGTTCGGTCGGCGCCTGCGTGGACAGGGATCATCGCGGTGATTGGGACGCTCGCTTTGGTGTGTGCATTTCGCGTGAGCCTTTTTCTTCCAAATCCTTGGACACTTGAGCAAAACCATGCCCACCAACCCCTTTGAAACCGCCCCGAATCTCACCGCCTCCCACATCCGTCGGCAGGATTTGCCGACCCATGTCAGGCGTTATGCCGATAAGCTTGCTGCGCAGATAAGAGAAATCTACGCCAAATACGGAGCCAAGAATTTCGAAGAGCTTAAAGAGAATAAAAAACTGTCTGCGCAAGATGCACGCAAGGTCGCTGATCTGCTTAAAGCCTTCCAGAAAGCTGTCGAGAAGAAAGAAGCTGAACTCGATATCGAGGGAGCCATCGAGATCCTCGGTCGTGAGAACGTCCACGGCATCGAAGATGTCGAAGCCATGCTAGGACAAGGTTTCGTCGATATCTCCAAAGTCCCACCTATCCCATACACCCCAGAAGATCTAACCAAATCCAAAGAAATCAAGGAAAAAACCGGCGTAGAAGAGATGCTTGTCCTGTTCGTCGCTGACAAGGACGGTACGCCGCTCACAGGAGAACGCATGAATGAACTTATCCAAGCTGAATACGACAAGCTTGGCCTGGGTAAATTCCTGGTCAACACTAATCCGTACAAGAACGAGGACTTCTTCAAGAAGCTGGGCTTGAGCTACGAATGGAAGCTCATCACTAAACAGACCATCCCCGGTTCAAAAGACAAGAAGCGCCACCACTACGAACCAGGCGACACCTTCACCCACCAAGACACCCAAGAGTTCGCCATCGAGGAATACGCCAAGCAGCTCGATATCCCTCGCAATCAACTGCATCGCCCTGAACCATTTCAGATGCTTTATGCCGCTGCCCTCCACTTGATTTCAACCGAACGTCTCAATGGTCAAGGTAAAGGCGAACGCATCCTCGTGAATGAAAATCACTGGTCTGATGTAGCCTCCTCGGATGGGGGCTTCGTGCGCGTCGGCGGTGTCGGTTCGGGCGGCACCCGCGTGCGCGGGAGCCGTCATGGTGCTTGGTACGATGACTTGGGTGTCTGTGCCTCGCGTGAATCTTCTTCCAAATCCTTGGACACTTGATTCTTGATCCTTTGACCTTTATTTTTTCCCTCGATTCGACACGAATCGAGCTTTAGTTCATACTCTCGCACTAGTAGCGTACTTTACACGGAAAGGATAACAGAACATGGACTTCCGTAGAGCCAAGGCGACCGCCGAACATCTACGGCGGTTTTCGGGCAATCTTGTCGCGGCTAACACTTCGAAGCGCGAATACTTGCCTCCGCAGATAGCCGTCTATCATGCCACTTACGGCTGCAACGAGAATTGCGTTTGGTTCAGCCGCAGGCAAGACAGACAAGAGGCGACTCCGAGCGTGAGTTGGTCGCGCATCGAGCAGATTTTCCGCAGCTTGCGCCAGGTGACCTCGGCGCTCTATCTGACCGGCGGCGAACCGCTGCTCGATCTGCGCATCGAGGACATGTTGAAGCTGGCCAGGGCGCTGGGTTTTTACCCGATCGTCGTCAATACCAACGCCACGTTGCTGGAAGAAAGATCCTTGGTGCCCGAACTGGCTGACGTGATCGTCGCCAGCCTGCACGCGGTAGATCCAAAAAGATTGGCCAGCATCTGCCGGATTCGAGAGGCGTTGGCCCAGAAAGCCATCGAGAACATCTATCATTCAGCCAAAGTGGCCAAGAGTTTCGGCAACCGACTCGTGGTCAATTGCGTGCTGGCGCCGGATAATGCGCCGGATGCGCAAGGCGTGCTGGGTTTCTGCCTGAAGCACGGAATTCCTTTGGCCGTCGCGCCCGCCATCCAGGATCATCAACCGCTGCTCAAGGGATCTGATACGCTGCCCAGCTCGGCCTACGCTGCGTTCCTGGATCGGGTGATGCAGATCAAACGCGACGAAGCAAAGTCCATCGAGTCATCGTTGTCCTATCTGTACTGCATCCGCTACTGGGGGCTGTTCGATTGCCGCCCGACGAGCATCTTGAGCGTCTCGCCCGAGGGCTACGTGCTCAATCCTTGCGAACTCAAGTACTCCCATCTGCCCAAGCGACTGGCTTGGATCGATGGCAACGGCTCGCTCCTCGATCTTTTACCCAAGCTCTTGGACGGCGCAAGGCGCTACTCGCCCTGTACCAAGAATTGCCTCAAAGCCTGCTACGTCGAACCGGCCTTGGCGCTTGAGCACCCGCTCGAAGCCGTCTCCAACCATCTGCGCCATTGACGCAACTCAAAACCGCGAACTCACCCGAGCCCGCGGTTGTTTTTTATGATGGATCTGCGAACGAAGATACGTCAAACAGAAATCCAGGCTATAATAGGATATACTGTGGTTGGCTACCGGCTGATTGTCATCTTGAGCTTGTCGAAGTACCTTTATCAGCATCGAATCAGAGAGTCTCCCGCTGCGTCACGTTCTACACGGATAAGATCGAATGATGCTTATAAAGGTCCTTCGACTGCGCTGCTGCTCCGCTCAGGATGACAATGCGTCTGGCTACCGTCTACCGTCCCGCTGGGCGCATGGCATGCGCCCCTACACCTTCTATCCATGCATCTAGTTCCGCTTGAGCTTTCGTTGACCGTGGGCGTGGGAAGCGCCTCGTTTTATCTTGGGCTGACCGCTTGGTGGCGCAACCGTCGGGCTTTGGGCAATCTTTTATATGGCTTGATGGCCGCCTCGTTCGCGGTTTGGACTTTGGCTGATTGGGCGCTGGCGGCGTTGGTCGGCATTATCCCTCTGGCCGCTGCCGGCAAGTTGGTTTTTTATCTGACCGCGGCTTTCGGACCGGCGTTGGTCGTGCATACGGCTGGGTATCTGTCGGGCTTTGAACATAGGCGTCCGATCAAAGCGACCTACCTCGCTTCGCTCGTGTGTTTTTATTCGCTGCTTATCGGATATGTGCTGCTGCAATTCAAGCTCGTCGCCGGTGCGGCTGATTTTTTTCTTCAGCTGGGAGCTGGCGTGGGGTTGGCCGCTTATTTCGCCGCGATTCTTTTTGCCATCAGCCTGCTTTATCCGCCCGTGATCTCGAATACCTTGCCCGTGCTGTCGCGCCGGCGCGCCGCCTA
>JBAYJB010000018.1:0-4319 GCA_041665325.1 Minisyncoccota bacterium | reverse complement strand
GAAAGCGATCCCGATCGAGGCTATATAAGCTGGGCTAGCCCTATCGCCAAGGCACTGATCGGAAAGCGGAAAGGGGAAATCGCCATAGCCCACTTGCCGATGGAAGAGTGTCGCCTGCGCGTACTTGAGATCAGCTGCGCTTAGCCTTAAATCCGAAAAGGATGAGCAAAAACCCGAAAGCACCAACGGCGAAGCCGCCGATCAAGTACCACATGGTAGAATCAGAAAATCGTCCAAGAAAAGTATTTGTCACTTGATCGGCCACGGAATTAGAGGCATTGAGCCCCATCGCGAACAGAAAAACCCCGACAATCAGCAAAGCAAATCCGAGAATGCGTTGAGAACTCATAGTCCGCTCCTGGGGATCATCGCAGCAATACATTCTTTTGCACGGCTGCAAAATGATCCTTTGAATAAAATAAGGATTCTATTGGACAAAAGATATGATGATCAGTATTTTATTTATATAAAAAGAAATATTAAAATTGGCATTCGAGTATCCAACATATTTTTTGCAGGAGCAAAACATGAAGAAAGCACTTTTTCTTGTGGGCGTCATTTTCAGCCTTATGGTCGCGTCATGCACGAGCTTTTCGCTCTTTATTCGGCCTCCTGTATTCGTCGCCGTTAGCGAATCCCCAAGAAGTAGCAGTAACCTCGTGACCATCTCGGTACAGCCGTCGTGGGAAAACGATGGCCCAGGGAATAGCCATGGAAATAATGGGCAGGGGCAAAAGAGAGTATCGAGTTTCACAGTGACCATTCGCAATAATACCGGCAGCACGATCCGAATACTCTGGAACAAATCCGCCTTGAAATATAACGGGGGATCATTCGCTCCTTTCATTGACGGACATGACTATGGCAATTCCCCATCGTCAATGAATTACATGATTCTTTCGCCCCATGGATCGGCAAGAAAGACAATTTACTCAACGCAGCAACGATATATCGACAAGGGCAAGCATGACGAATGGAAAATGCGGCCGATCGAAGCGGATCACGTCGTTTTGGTCTTTTGCGTGCAATCCTACGACAATATGGAAGAATATTACACGATAACAATGTAAGGAATGAGCGCAGAATCTGGGGACTGCGGCCGCGGGGCCTCGTGGCATCCCGAATGCCTACTTTCTTGTGATCTCGGAAAAGCCGCAGTACGGCACAAGGGCTGGCGGGATAGCGATGGACCCGTCGGCGCGCTGGAAATTCTCCAATACCGCGATGATGCCGCGCGAGCAGGCGATGGCCGTGCCGTTGAGCATGTGGACGTACTTGTTCTTGCCGTCGTCGTCCTTGTACTTGATGTTGAGGCGGCGGGCCTGGAAATCGGTGCAGTTGGAGGTCGAGGTGACTTCGCCCCATTCGCCGCCGTTGCGGCCGGGCATCCAGGCTTCAAGGTCCCACTTGCGGTAGGCGGGGGCACCCAGGTCGCCGGTGCAGGTGTCCACGACGCGGAAAGGAATGCCAAGGCTGGAGAATATCTCTTCCTCGATCGAGCGCAGGTATTCGTGGGTGGCGTCGGATTCCTCGGGCAGGGTATAGGCGAACATTTCCACTTTCGTGAACTGGTGGACTCTGTAGAGGCCCTTCGAGAACTGGCCAGCCGAGCCGGCTTCACGTCTAAAGCAGTGCGAGACGCCCGCGAGTTTGAGGGGCAGCTTGGCTTTGTCGATGATGGTGCCCGAATAGTATCCACCCAAGGTGATTTCGGCCGTGCCGATAAGGCAGGTATCCTCGCCCTCGATCGTGTAGATGTTCGACTCCGCGCCGCGCGGGTTGAAACCGATGCCTTCGAGGATTTCGGTTCGGGCTATGTCGGGTGTCTGGAAGAGGGTAAAGCCTTTCTTCATCAGTATATCGAGGACATAGCGGACAAGGGCCATCTCGAGGATGACCGCTTCGTTCTTGAGATAGTAGAACTTGGTGCCGGATACTCTGGTGGCGGTGTCGAAGTCGATGAGGTCGAGGTCCTGTCCGAGCTGGACGTGGTCCTTGGGCTCGAAATCGAATTTCGTGGGCTCGCCGACGCGCTTTATCTCGAGATTGTCCTTGTCTTCCTTGCCTCGGGGGGCCTCGGGGTTGGCCATGTTGGGGATCTTGGCGCCCTCAACGGCGAGGCGGGATTCGAGATCCGCGAAACGGGCTTCGAGCTCGGCGATCTTTTCCTTGAGCTGCTTGCCTTCCTCGATTTTGGCCGCCCTGGCGGTGGGATCCAGTTTGACCTTCATTGAGAGGGCGTTTTCATTGCGTTGCTTGCGCAGCTCCTCGATTTCCCGGAGGAGGGCGCTCTTCTCGTCGAACAGCGCGGCGACGAGGTCGGCGTCGGCGTTCATGTAGCGATCGGCGATATTCTTCTTTACCGCTTCGAGATTGTCCTTGATGAATTTGTATTCCAGCATAATGGCGAAATAATATACGGAGCTTGACGGTCGCACAAGGAGTCGGACGGCTTCGATGGTGCTTTATGCATTGTCCACGACAGAGCTTGAGGGCTTCTGGCACGATAGAAAGTCGAATCAAGTACAACCTGTCGTGTATTTAAATTCGGTTTCCATTCATGCGAAACTAGGCGGGAAAGGTGTATCCTTTTTCACGAAAGAGCTTGATGCAAGCCTCAACAATTCCTCGATCATAGTGAGTACCTTTCTTTGCTGATATTTCAGTTAACGCAGCCTCGATACCTAAGGCTGCCCGGTACGGACGATGCGTTGTCATAGCCTCCACTGTATCGGCGACGGCCAATATCCTGGCCATAGGGATGATCTCGTCATCCTTAAGTCCCTTGGGATAGCCTGACCCGTCCAAACGCTCATGGTGCTGCAGGACTATCTGCGCGATTGGCCATGGGAATTCGATTTCGCTGAGGATCTCAAAGCCGACCTGCGGATGTAACTGAATCAGGCTCATCTCTAAGGGCGTCAGTTTTTTAGGTTTGCTCAGTATCTCGGCGGGTATCGCTACCTTACCAATGTCATGGATCATACCAGCTATGCGCAAGCCGACAATTTGGGTCTGGTCGAGTCCCATCTCTTCAGCTATCGCGACCGCGAGGTGGGCAACACGCTTTTCATGACCCGCAGTATAGGGATCGCGAACCTCCACGAGCTTCGACATAGCCTGGACCGCTCCATTCATTGTTCTCTTCAAGCTCTCAAGGCTTTCGTTGAGCAGTTGATTCGCCTTCTCCAGGTCTATCATTTTGCTCTCAAGCTTCTGTATTAAACGTTCGTTATGTTCCGCGAGATAGGTTATATCGTCCATCACGATAGATTTTTCGCCGATTGCTGATCCATGGTTCTTGTGTCCCGTTAGGACGGAATTAATAATTGTAAGGAAAACTTCAGGCTCTTGTGGCTTGAGAACGTAGGCGTCGGCGCCGAGGGACATCGCGAAGTCATGATCCTTCCTTTCGGTATAAGTGGCTGTATAGAAGATGAAGGGGATGGCGCTCCAGGCCGGACTGGACTTGCACTCCCTGCAGAATTTGAATCCATCCATCCCCGGCATCAAGACATCCGATATGATGCAGCTAACATCGGTCACGCGCAACAGCTCTAGGGCCTCGAGCCCGTTCGAGGCAGGTATAGTAGAGTAACCCACACCTTCCAGCAACACTTTGAGGAAACAAAGGTTCTCAGGTATGTCATCGACGATAAGGATGTTCATCGCATCTCCTCCGCTCGCAGGATCGCAGATTCAAGAAGCATGAAAATATTTCTCTATCTCACGCAAAAGAAGCTCCGGATCGATGGGTTTTTCCAGGTACCCGTTACATCCCGCTTCGAAGGCCTTAAGACGATCCCCCGCCATCGCGAACGAGGTTACCGCGACGATAGGGATAGTACCGTCGATATCGGATTCCCGGATGCGGCGTGTCACCTCCAGTCCATCCAGATCTGGCAGTTGGATATCCATGAGGATCAAGTCCGGCTTCTCGCTGATCGCCATACTGAGCCCCTCGTTGCCCGTGCGGGCCAGCGCTACTGAGAAACCGCTTTTCTCCAGCAAATACGTCATAAGATAGCAGTTCTGTTCGTTATCCTCCACGACTAATATCCTTCTCATCCTAAATCCTCCGAGCGCCGCACCGGTAAGGTGAGCGTAAACGCGCTTCCTTGTCCACTTTCGCTCTTGGCCCGGATAGCTCCTCCTAAAAGTGTCGCTAACTTCTGGGAGAGGTAAAGACCGAGTCCCGTACCCTCGACAACCGGACGACCCTGTATATAAATCCTGCTGAAGGGTTGGAAAAGTTTTTCTAAATCTTCCTTAGCAATACCAACTCCCGTATCGCTAACCCGCACGCTTGCTTCAGTTTC
>JBAYJB010000017.1:0-5717 GCA_041665325.1 Minisyncoccota bacterium | reverse complement strand
GGCCGATGCCGGAAGTGTTTTAGCAGGGCTTGTGCTGTCGTCACGATGCGACCTCCTGTTTATAGCTAGTGTCAGTCAAAAAAAGACCTGCGGGAATGGCCCCGGAGCGCACCTTTTGGTTGCGCTCCGAGGGGAGCTTGCGTCACAGTTTCGGCATAATGACGGGGGGGTGGTTAGGGTTTTTGCTGTACTTGTCACCGTGACTTCGTAGGACGAGCTTTTCCTGCTCCATCCGATATAGGGCTCTCGCCGTCGATGCGAACCCTTCATTAAGGGAACGTGAGAGGGTAGAAATGTTGACCGTTGCATCCTTGTTGGTCAGGAAGTATGACCAGATCCTAACTGGGATGCCGCCGTTATAGAACTTGACAGTTGTCCGTTCTGTGATCGTTTTCTGAGGGGATGATTGTATTGGTTTTCCGGTAGGGGCATTGAACGGGATCGTTGTTGGATATGAATCTATCCACTTCTTGACCTCATTAAGGTTAATCCCTAACCTTAATGATAGATCTTTCACCTTATCTCTAGACTCACAGAGGAGTCTTTCGGCGGTATCCATCTCTTCGAGAGCTTCGTATAGCTGTTTTCCAAGTGTTAGGATTTTGTCACGGTCTCTTTTATTTTTCATAAGCAGGATAGGGTCGGAGTCCATGGTGATTCCCTTTCTTTTGTTGATAGATAGTGCCTGTTACTCGATAGCTAGTGCCGCTTATGCGATAGCTAGCGGATAGCTAGTGTCAGTCAAAAAAAAGCCAGTAGGCTTTAAGAAATAGCTAGTGTCACTTAAAAAGCGAGAGGGCGAATAGCTCGCCCTCGTCCCTTTTCTAAGAAACCTCCGCGTCGTGACGACGCGGGAAGATCCGAGGAATGGCCCCGGAGCGCAACCGCAAGGCCGCGCTCCGGGGGTTTTGGATCGTCGGGAGGATTGGATAACGTCGGGGGAGGTGTGGGGGATGGGTTCAGACGACGCCCGCGTTGTCGAAGTCCTCGGGGTCGCTGGTCGAGAATAGGGACGATTGCCCCTTCGCCGTGATATCCACTGGGATCTCCGACTCCGAGATGCCAGCCGCTTCGAGGTTTGCTTGCGCCGTCTCGTTTTCAGCCGCCGTCGCGGCTTTCACGAGGGCTATCTGCATATCCGAGATCCCGTTAGAATTGAAAGCGCCCATTGCGCTCTCGTATTCCGCCTCACCGTGCTTAGATGCAGTGATCCAAGCTTTCGTCTGAGTTTTGATCGAGGCGATGATCTCGGTCATCTTAAGCGACACGTCCTCGGGAAGGATCGCGTTGAAGGCTTTCGCCTCGCCTAACGCCTTTCGAGTTAGCTCGGCGCGGACTTTGGCCATAACCATAATCCGCTTATCCTTGGGCGCATTAAGGACCGCGTCGACCGAGGTGAAAGGCTTTAGCCAAGCCTTCTTTACACTTTCCAGCTTGAGGATTGCAGCCTCATCGCTGGTCACGGCTTGGTTGATCTTATCCATGATCTCCGCGAAGGAGTCATTGATAGCGCCGATCATCGCCTTATTGTCGCCTGACATCGAAAGCAGCTCCCACCCGAAACTCAATGAAACTGTTCTTGAGGTTTCATTGAATTTGTGGGTTTTCGCGTGACAAGCAGCGATCACCTTGCGGAGGTCGTTTTCACGCTTCGCGGGACAGATAATCCCTAGCGAAGTCTTGACCGAGAGGTTATGGATTGCTCTGTAGATCTGGCCGCGCTCCGCGTCGGCGGCCTTGAATTCCTCCTCATCTTCGGTGATCCTCTCGACGTGCCACCCTTCGTTTACCCGCTTGATGGTAACCTCGCCATCCTCGGATGGCGAAAGCTCCTCGGATCGTTCGTAGCCCTCACGCTTCGTATAGCGTCCCCCTGCGATCCGGCAATGGAACAGTACGAGGATTCCGGGGATGATCGACCGGATCTTGATGCTTTCCGGGTCGATCCCCTTGATGCTTTCCGCCGCCTCGATTGCCACTTTCGCGGCATCGACCTTTTTGTATGACCCCTTCTTTCCGGCTTTCTTGCCGGTTTCCTCGGAGTCGTCCTCGGGAGTGACCGGCGCGGGGGCGGAAACCGGCCCCGTCTCGACGGGGATTGTGACGTTGTCAAGGTCCGACGATCCCTTTTGCGAGTCATTAGTCATCTATCATGCTCCGTTGCGGTTTTTACACCGCTTTAAGGTTATCGGCACCTTGCCGAAACCGGCCAGGTCACCGCTTTCTGAAGGCGATGATCCGGTTTTTTTGCTTATCGATAAGGGGGTTACCAGCTTTCCATATCTTTCAGGTTACTGGTAAGGTTTCCGGTGGGGGCACTGTCGGGTTTGTAGATTGGTTTGACTGGCGCTACCTCGGGGGGGCTGGCATATCGCGCTCTGCCATAGGCCCATTCTCGAAGCTTCGCGATCTTTTCCGCATACGTTAGGCTCATCGGCACGATTGCCTTTGAGGCTTCGAGGATATCGTCGGCTTCTAGTGGGCTCGCGTTGCGATCCCAAGCGGTCCAGAGTGCATTCTCAACCGCTTTTTCAATCTCACCTCCGCTGAAACCCGGAAGGGAATCAGCAAGGGATTTGATTGTTGGATCGGGTAGCGTGCGGTTGCGTTTATCAAGGTGGATCTTGATGATCGATTGCCGATCTTTCGACGACGGGAGGTCGACGAAAAAGGTTTCATCAAGTCGCCCCGCTCTGGTTAGCTCAGGTGGAAGCCCCGAAACATCGTTAGCCGTAAAGCATACGAAAACGGTAGACTTGCGGTCTTGAAGCCATACCAGCAAGAGGCGCAAGAGAGTCTGCTTACTGCCACCGTCGCGCTCGCCGCCTTGCCCTAATGCCTTCTCTATTTCGTCGAATAGTGCAACGCAGGGGCTTAGGGCGTCGATTGTGTCTAACGCCCTCATCATACGGCTAGCCGTCTCGCCAACGATTCCACCCTCGCAGGATGAAAGGTTGAACGAGATAAGCGGGAGTCCGAGATAGCCCGCGCTCGCCCGTGCTCCGAGTGTTTTTCCGCACCCTGGAATACCAATGAAGAGCACACCGCGAGGAGTCGGCAATCCGAATTCTCGGGCTTTTTTGCTAAAGCCGTTTTTGCGCTGCTTTAGCCAAACCTTGTACTCTTCGAGCCCGCCGACGCTGCCGATTGACCAGCTTTCGCCTTCAAAGGTCAACCCGTCAACGCTTGCTAGTTCTTTCGCTTTCGCTTGCGACAAGCGTATGGGATCGATGGTCCCATTGTGCTCTTTGTAGTCTAAGAGCATGATGTCGGTTGCTTGCCGAATTCCCAGGCCCCGGAGAGCGTCCGCGCAAGCTTCACAGTCGATAGTGATCTCGAACTGTTTAGCCGTGCTTTTGACTTGCGCTAGAAGAGCTTGTTTCGTTGGTAGTCCAGGCCGCACTAATGCGACATCGTTCTTAAGGTCAGGTGGAAGCTCAGACTCGACCGAAAGCATGACAATAGTCGTCATGGTCGATCTAAGCTGGCGCGAAGCGTCTTTGATGGCCCGTCGCCATGCATCATTCTTAAGGAACATATGCGCGTCCCTGACGATCAAGATCCATGGCGACATAGGATGCTCTTTTGCGTAGCTGATAGCCTGCAATAAAGCCCCGTGAGGAGCCGCCGCCATTGCCGGATTGGGCGCGAAGTCCTTTGGTATCTCCTCGCCTCTTCTATAATCCTTTGGAGGATTATCAGGCATAGAAGTCCAACCGTCCGGTTGACACCATCCCGGCTTACCGTCAACGCCTGACGTCAACGACCATATAGCGCAGTTGCCAAAAAGCCGTTCCGTTTCGGGGGCGTCTTTTTGCAGGAATGATGAATTATGCGCCATGCGTCCTAGCGCCGACTCCATCCTAATCTCTTCATGAGAGTGTAGCCAGATCGCAGCGATACGAGCATCGATAAGCGTCTTTATCCTGTTAAACAAAGTCACACCTCCATCATCTTTCGGCGGAATTGCCGAAATGGTCCTATCAGTAACCGAAAGGCTCCCTGATAGGATTTGTGGGGATTGTGTCAAGGGGGAGGGTTTAAGATTAGTTGGGCATAACACAGTGAATCTTGATCACGTCATCTTGATCCACCGTTTCGACCTCAATAGCGCCGTTTAACCAGGCGCTATCCACCGCCTCGCTGGCTTGTGCCGCTTGCCAGTATCTTTGACTCGCGGCATTCCACCATCGGCCAGAATCGTATTGTGAAACGATAGACTCAAAGTTTCCATCGTCCAGACGGCGAAAACCAACGTCATTGGACGCGCCGCCTGATAGGTGAGCGTTGACGAAATTGCGCCGGAATATCACGTCAGCAACTTCATTGCGCTCGTCCCCGTGGTAGCCGATGAGGTGTTGTGGGACCTTGCACATTTCGACGCTAGCGTTGACGATATCTCGACACTCTGCTTTTAGCTTGGTTTTTTCTTCCTCGCTCATTTGCAGCGTCACCTTGCGACGATATAGACAATCTATCATCGCATCTACGAGGGCCTTTGATGACTGGACCGCCGACTTAGCAGGGTAGTATTTGCTCACTTGTTATCTCCTTTGCATTCGATCAAAGCAGATCGATTGCCTGAAAACGCCGGAAGATGAGAGAGCTTGCTATCGGCGTTAACCAGCAATAACCCACCCGGAAGAATGATAAGGTCAGCATGAAGGGTGCGTGAGTCAACACCATGTCGCTTGCCGCTCGGAGCGGCAAAGGCGGGCGTTGCTTCGTTGTTATCACCATTCACTTTTGACCTCCGTTGTTTCTTCCTCGGAGACACAAGAGTCAACGTGCTGATAGTATGCTTCAGTTTCCTCCCCCTTAACGAGACGACCGAGACGGGCAACCCATTGCGTCTTTTCCGCGCAAGATGGGCCAACGATACCCTCAACGTGAGAGGTCATCGTACCGTCACGTTTGATTATGATCTCTACTGTATGGGCCATAATCTATAACCTCCTTTCGCATTATTAGTGCGGCCCCGGCGCTACACCGAAAGGGTAACGTCGGGGGTAAGATATCAGCAGTCGTATTCGTCGAAAGCACAATTTCCACAAAGCCCGCCCATTGCGCGATGATGAGGAGCATTGACCAGGGGACCATGACACTCGCGGCAACGCCCGCTAGTTTTTGGGTAGCTTTTTGTATAGGTCTTTTTTGGGGATGGGGACGAGGACGAGGACGAGGGGGCGAGGTAGCCGTAGACGTGGGGGATACCGTTTACCATAAATGAATTGCCGACTTTTTCGACCTTTTCACTTTTTGTCTCCCCGCTCTTTTTTGTGATAGTTATCTGGCCGATATGGACCTCTGCGGCGGGGCCGAAAGCTACCCACAATCCCTCTTTTGTTTTACGATAAGAGATCACCATAACCTCCGTTGCGCTATTGGTTATTGATAGCGCGGCCCCGGTGATACCCTTTCGGCGTATCACCGGGGGTGTAGGGGTGTCAGGACTTGGGGGCGAGGAGCGCGGCAACCTTCGCCGCCAGGGCATCAAGGTCGCTCGCCAGGGGCGAGGGGGCAGGGGCAGGGGCAGGGGAATCAGCGACGACTGAGCAGATCGCCAGCGCGGCGATTCGTTCAAGGTACGGAATCAGATCCGAGGAGTGATCGGAGATAGAGATTATCGATATTTCAAGCTCCGCGATATCTCCCTCGCATTCCTCACGCCTCGAACCTCGGAGATTCTTTCTATCACGTTCGAGTTTCTTGAGGTC
>JBAYJB010000016.1:0-5780 GCA_041665325.1 Minisyncoccota bacterium | reverse complement strand
CTGCTTGGCTATCTTTCTTTTTTGGTTTTTGAGTTTTCATAAAATCCACTGGTTGCCAGACTAGGACTCGAACCTAGATACTCGCCTCCAAAGGGCGATGTCCTACCATTAGACGATCTGGCAGCTAATTTCAACACAATACTCTAACAATATAACCCAATAAGGCCTCGTTGACAAACAAGACTAAATCTATTAGTTATATAGATTGAGCCCCTTTGGCGACGGTGAGAAGGATCGCTCGACACTCCAATGTTGGGGTAGCGAGGTCGAGTTAGAACCCAACCGTCTCCGGCCGGTGTAAGAAGGACCGTCCTTACTTGCACCGGTTTTTTATTTTAAAATAAGACCCCGCCACTCTTGCAAGCGACGGGGTGATGCCCAAAGTTAAAACTTGGCTGGGCGAATGAAAGGAAAAGAATGGATGTTCAAAGGTGTTAAACAATGAAGCGAGATGAATATGTTTCGCCAAGTTGTTGTGAGCGAAACCATCATTGCCTCGTCACAATACGCTCAACGAACATCGCTGAAATGCAACCCTGCTGGAGCGCAAAGATAACGAAAGCGCTAACCGCAATGATGGCAAGATTGGTAAACCAATTAAACCTTGCCATCCCTCATCACCTCCTTTCCGAGGCAAAAGAGAAACAATTCCCGAAGAACTAGAACCAACGCCGATTAACATCATAACACAAAATAAAACCCCGGACGAGCAAGCCCGTCCGGGGTAAAGAAAAACTATCTGCAAAACCAGACTCAGACTCGACTGGTGGCACTGGATTGGGACGACCCGCCGCCGTTAACGCCGGCAACCTTCATCATCCCTTCCAGAACGGTGCCGCCCAACACACCCTTGAAGATCTCGACAACGCTCTTGCCGCCGAGAATGGACAGGGGTGACATGCTCTCGCAGGCCCTGGCCGCCAAATCCTTGTCGGCAAAGGCCTGGAGCGCCACGACCACTTCGGGTCCGAACGCGTTGGCCTTGTCCACGACCGCCTGGACTTCGGCACGCAGCTTCTCGATCTCGATGGTCTGCTGCGCCTGAGATAGAGCGAGCTTCTGGTCGGCGTCGGCCTTGTTGATGGCCCGACGTCCTTCCGCCAACTCGCCTTCCTTCTCCAGGGCTATGGTCTCGGTCTCGAGTTTCTTCACGCGAATGCCGGCCTCTTTGGTGAGGCGCGCGAGTTCGAGAACGAGTTCTTGCGCCGCTTGGTCTTTGGCCAGATCCAGCTTGCGCATCTGCGTCTCAGCCTCGGCCATGGCCGTTTGCTGGCTGATCTCCTGGAGCCGACGAGTCACCTTGAGTCCGCGTTCAGCGGCGGCAACCTGTAAGGCTGACTGAACCGACTCATGCTGAGCACTGGTCAAGAGGGTGGCGATACGATTATCGCCGATCGCGACGTCGAGAATCTCGACGTCATAGACTCGCATTCCGTTCTCCTCGAAGAGACGACCGGGACGCGACTTGGCATCCTCACCCTCGCTGGCCTCCGAAACACCGAGCACGGTGTCGCGAATGATGGCGATGGCTTTGGCGTTGAACTCCTCGATGCCATGCTGTTTGATGGCATTCCGGATCATTGAACGCAAGTGCTCGACGAGCAGTTTGACGTAGTTCTCCACGGCAAACCACTTCTCGGGATTACCCTCGAAGTTGACCCGATAGGACAGCGTGACGCTGACCTGAACCAGATCCCCCGTCTCGCCCTTCACCAGATCCGAGACCTTGTTGTTCAAGACTCGGAGGTAGACCGTCTTCATGGTCTTGTCCGTCTTGGGAGTCCCCGTGGACATCTCGAGAACCTCGAGCGTCTCGTTGAACTCCAAGAGTTCGGTGGCCGGGCCGATGACCACTCGCCGTTTACCCGTCTTACTGACGATTTGAACGGCGTAACCGGTCCAGACGTTGATCGCCGGAACGCCCTCGAACTTGGTGTCGAGAGTAATCGTCCGCGGCGGAGTGAAGTCGGATCGTCGTTCGAAACTCGGACCGGCAATCCCCCTGTGGGCCAACTCGTCGATCGCCGAGAGCGTTGAGGTCGCCTGGAGTTTCCGGGTGACCTCGCCTTCGGCAACGAACTGAGCGGACTTGCCCCGAGTCAGTGCCGCCAACTGCTGGTTGTAGACAACAGCGTCGGGACTGGCCGGGTACCACAACTGGATGTCCTTGACGTCGATGATCCGGCGGACCAAGGACTGGTGACGAGGGTCGGCCAAGAACATCTTCGGACCCCTGACGATGGGCACCTCACCGGTGCGTTTGTCCAGAGCGTAACGTCCCTCGCCTTCCGGAATCGCCACGGCGAAGTGGACTTCCTCCTCGCCGTACTTGAGAATCGAGTGCTCCGGCCGCGGGTAGTAGAGCTTCTGCTCCTTACCCGAGATGAAGAGCTCCTCGCCGGCCTCGTGCCTCTGGCCATGCTCGTCCGTATAGGGAGCGATGACCTTGAGGTAGAGAGCCATGTTCTCGTTGAGCTCGCGAGCGCGGAACTTCCGCGACCCCTCGAGTTCGACGAAGATCTCCGTCGGTTCCGGGAAGACCACGGCCGGGCCGATGACGTACCGGCTCTTGCCGTTCTCGTCCAGCAGAATACAGTAATCGAGCTGTTCGAGAGTGACGGCGTTGCGGACGTATTGCCCGCCGGTGTCCGGCACCACTTCCATGCCCGTGGGCGGGATGAAGAAGGACACTTCGGTCCCCTTGATGACGAGGAGTTGCCCCATCGTCAACTGCGGACGCACCGCCTGAACTGGCGGTGACGCTTCCGTCACTTCCACCTCAGTCGCCTTTTCCGCCTTTTGGTCACCGGCAACACTGCCGGCAGCCTGAGGCTTCATTACCGCCTTGCTCCAGTTCTCCGTGGCCGCCGCGTCGTTGTAGACACGGACCATGAGATACTCGTTCGAGCGGAGACGATGACCGGGAATGACCACCGCCGTCTGGCCGGGCCAGAGCGGGAAGGAGGTCGGACCGGGAACATTGATCTTGCGACCGATATCCAGTTTGGAGGACATGTTCGATCCCGTCTTGGGATGCGAGTCACTCCCGGTGACGGCCGGGTTACTGAGAACGATGTAGGAACTCTCGTCGGCGGTCGGGAACACTTTCGTCGCTCCATCGAGGTCGGATTTGACGAAGGTCCCAAGTCTGGGATCGAAGACTACTGGCTGGTCGGTATTCGACAAGCTGGTCTTCTGCGGACCGACGTAGACCGTGACGTGACCCTTGGTCTCATCACGGATCGTGGCGTACTCGGTTGGTCCGAGCACTAGGTCCCTCTCCCGACTACTGGGGTCTGGCATGTGTCTCTCCTTTCGTGGTTTGGCATGCCTTATTTAGAACATCTGGTCACAAACATTGTGACTAGTTTTGCAGATGACAAAGGACAATTGAGGCTCCCAAAAAAGAGCCCTACCAGTAAAATAACTACTATTTCAACATAAAAATGTCAAGGGGCACAAAAAATGACCCCGCACAAGGTGTACGGGGTCAGACAATCAGAGTCTTGAGAGGATGTAGGCTTAGGGCCGTTTCTCGAACAGCCGGTTGACGATGGATTCGGTCATACCGCCGACCAACTCGGTCAACTTGGCCGAAACCGCCGCCTCAATCTTGGCTCGTACCGACGAATCCTCGCCGGACAGCATCGAAGTGACGGCTTCTTCGACGAAGCGATCGATCCGACCGCTTCGATTCAAGTTCTCCACGGCCGTGTTAACGGCCGCCTTGAGAGTGTCACTCTCGAGAACCAGTTGGGCCAGGACATCGTCGGCATCCTCCGGGTCCGAGGCTTCGATCACTTTCGAAACGAACCCGCCGATACCCTGATTGATCTCGTCGTTGAGCGCCGCCAGACAAGCTCCGACTCGATCCTTGTTGAACACCTCCTTTTCGATCTCCACCTTGGTGCTCGCCTCGAGATCGTCGGGATCCCAGTTGTCGATCATCTCGCGAACCTTGCTGACCACGAGCGTATTGAGCTCGCCCTGTTCACTCTCGCCGAGGAGCTTGGCCAGCTTCTCGGCATTGTTCAAGCCGAAGGCCTCGTCGATGACCTCGTTCCAACTGCTGTCGCTGGTGTCGACATTCTCGACCACTCCCTTGATGAGATCTTTGATGGCCTCCTGAATCTCGGGGTCATTGGCCAAGCCGGCAGCGAAGGCCTTGAAGTCGATCCCTTCGAGGGCGTTCGTCTCGGTATCACTGCCCTGCTCGATTTCCAGGTTGGCCATCATCTTGGCGACCGCCTTAGTGGCCGCCTCGCGGACCGGACCCTCCTGTTTCAGGAGTTCGTTGATCAGTGCGGCGAAGTCGACGTTTTCCGCCACCCTTTCCTCGATCTCCTCCCGCTTGCCGACCCGCCGAACAATATCGGCGATTCGATCCATGACATCCGAAACTTCCGTAGGAACCGTTGACATAGGGTGTCCTCCTCTCATTTCTTAGAGACCTGTCCAACCTAGGCGACACAAGACAACATAGCCCTGTCCTCGTCTTAGGTTTTCCTCCTTAACAACTACAATATTAGAAATAAATAGTCAAATAAAAAACCGCCAAGTCTCCCGAAGGAAACCTGGCGGCACCGCAAGGGGCAGGACTCGAACCTGCAACCATGTTGTTTGAACAACACGCTCTAGCCAATTGAGCTACCCTCGCAATGCAAGCTGGATGCAGGATTCGAACCTGCGACCTTCACCCAATCAAGGTGACGCTCTGGCCAACTGAGCTAACCCAGCAATCTGTCTGTCTGATAGGCTAACTTAATTATTTTTTTGTGTCAAATTACAAGTGGGTCAAAAGATTCCAAAGAATCCTTAGCGCAAATAAAGCGAAGATGGCTATAAAAATCCAAACGACAAATGATGATTTTCTTATGGAAAAATGTCTAAGCCATCGGCCTATTAATTGGAAGATAAAACCAAGCAAAGTACCAACTAAAGTCAAATATACTACGGAAAAAGACAGGTATAACCAACCAGGAAAATGTAAAACATCTGAGAGTAGCAAGATAGGTAAAGTTGTAATGATAAACACCCAAGCCATTAAAGTTCCCATATCTCCATGGGAAGGAAAATATCTACTTTCTATAAGTGCACCGACAATAAAGAGAAGGGTAAATAACACAAAAAAGATTACTCCGAATTTGATAGCAAAAGGGATTTTTTTCAATTTTTCTTTGAACATAAGGATCTCAAATTAATTTTAAAATTTGCTTAACTACTGCTAAGTTTCACTAAAACGAGTTCAAGGGGCAATTCCGGCAAGTAACTGCGACCGACTTGATCATAAACAGCGAGGAGTTCGCGCAAGATGTTTGGCAGATCTTTAAAGTTAGGGTGATTAGAGAGAGCGACCAAACGCTTCTCCTCACTCTCGCCGAGAACAACCAACATTGGTTTGGCTACTGCCGGGGCAAATTTGGCGAGCATAATCAGACGCAGATCGCGGAGAGCCAGTTTGAGGAAGAGCCGCAAATCTTGATTCTCAGAAACTAATTCTTTAATGACCGCCAAACTGTCTTCGATTTTTTTATCTAGGAGTGCTTGGGTAAAATTGGCGACCAAACCACTGCGCGGTGCGCCGACCACCTTCTCGATTTCTTTGGTGACAATTTTGTTATCACTCGAGGCACTGATCGCCTTCTGCAAAGCGCCGAGAGTGTCGCGATAAGAACCGTCGCCAAGAAGTGCTACTAATTCCGCTGCCGCCGGCTCTATTGTGTAACCCTCTTTCTTTGCCACTTTGGTCGCCACCGATTTAAGTTCGTCGAGAGTGGGTT
>JBAYJB010000015.1:0-5922 GCA_041665325.1 Minisyncoccota bacterium | reverse complement strand
GTCGTCAAATACAAGCAGATCCTGATCGGCAAGAGAAAGGGCGAGCATGGCGACGGCATGTGGTCCCTTCCCGGCGGGCATCTAGAGTTCAGGGAAGACGTGTTCGACTGCGCCCACCGCGAGACCCTCGAGGAGGCATCGGTCACGATCAAAAGGCTTCGCATGGGCCCCATCACGAATGACAAAAACCTGCCCTACGAAAAGCACTATGTGACCCTGTTCGTCGTCGCAGACTACGACTCGGGCCACCCGACGGTCGCCGAGCCGGATAAATGTTACGAGTGGCGATGGTGCGCATGGGACAGACTGCCCAAGCCGCTCTTCTACATGCTCCAGAACTTCGTGGACGCGGGATTCTCGCCTTTTGATTATTGATGTGTTGGGGTGGAAATACTAAGATTCAGTAACCAAGAAGGTTTTTAAAATGAAAGTCATACTCATACCAGGTAACGGAGGTGCGACGCCAAACGATATTTATTATCCATATCTTGAGCGTGAATTATCCAAGCTTGGGATTAAGGTAATCAATAGACAATATCCAGACCCTGCGTTGGCACGCATGGAGTTCTAGCTGCCTTTTATTGAGTCGCTTGGCGCTGACGAGGAGACTGTTCTCATAGGTCATTCTTCCGGGGCCCTTGCCGCCATGCGCTATGCGGAAAGCCATAAGATTTTGGGGTCAATTCTAATCGGCGCCTGCTATACCGATCTTGGCTATGATGCCGAGAAGCAGAGTCATTATTACGATAAGCCCTGGCAATGGGACAAGATCCGCGATAATCAGAAATGGATAGTCCAGTTCGCGTCGACGGACGATCCTTATATCCCAATAGATGAACCCAGACATGTTCACAGATCTTTGGGGACTGAGTATCATGAATATACTGACAGGGGACACTTTGGATGGGATGTGAAGCGAACAGAATTTATAGAAATTGTCGATGTCTTGAAAATGAAGCTCGAAGTGACCAAATCTAAGATGCAGACATTCACAATAGAGTTTCCCCGAGTGGGCGACGAGCTTGCTATAGGCCCCATGCACGTACGGTCGTGGAAGGAATCTTATGTCGGTCCCGAATCTGGCCTAACGGAAAAAGCGGTTGATGACATGGTGGGCTATCTTGCCACCGATACCGAATATAGAAAAAATACCATCATCGAAGCTTTGGAAAATCCCGACAAAACCCTGTACCGAGTCGTGAAAAATGATGACGGCAAGATCGTGGGCTTTCTACATTGCTCCAAAAGTGGCACGTCCAACATTCTTGAGGGTATTTACATTCTTGATGAGGCCAAAGGAAAGGGGATTGGAGGAAGTCTCATGAAAGAGTTCCTGACCTGGTCAGACGAAACCAAGCCCAGTTACCTGGATGTTTTCTCGTTTAACAAAGAGGCATTCGGTTTCTATTCTAAGTACGGGTTCGTCAAGACAGATAAACCAACGCGGTTCTTTAAAGACAAACTGCCCTATGTCGAGATGGTGAGACCTGCGGGAAACAAAGGCTAACTCCCATCTGCTATACTTATCGGATGACATATAATCTTCATCCGATTTTCGTTCATTTTCCAATAGCGCTGCTTTTCATATACTCGATCATCAGGGTCTTGCCGCTTCAAAAGTGGTTTCCGGGCGTGGCATGGAAGCAGGCGGAGCGCATTCTGCTTTTCCTTGGTGTGTTGGGGGCCTTTGTCGCGCTGACCACGGGTGAAACAGCAGAAGAGCTCATGCGAGCTAATAGTCAGCTCGTGGAGGCGCATTCGACATTCGCGGCAATATCCACATGGCTCTATGTCGCGCTCTTGGCGGGGGAGGTCTCGAGCTATCTGTCGGTGAAATATCACAAGGCAATCATCGTCCTTCTCAAAAAGATCCTCGCCGAGGGATGGTTCCCGAAAGTCATGGCACTTGTGGCCCTCGTCTCGATATCTCTGACGGGCCTTCTCGGCGGGGTGATTGTATATGGCCCTACCGCCGATCCGTTCGCGGCCTTTGTCCTTAAACTCCTCGGGATTACTCTTTAGGGTGAGTTATTGTCCCGTCATATAATTTAGAAACATGAAACAATTCACAAGGGGTCTCACTGTCCCGTTCCTGATAATAGGCATTCTGGCAATCTTGGTCGTGGGCGAGGGGATCTACATTTATAGCGATAGGTATTCTGCTGAACCCGTAGCGCAAAACCAACAGTCGTCCATAGGTAAGGCCTCTCAAAATGAGGGGTCTCAGAATGGTGTCGAATGGAAGACGTACGCAGGTAAGGGGTTTGAGCTCAAGTACCCAACCGGTTGGGTGATAGGGCAAGGAGAATCGCCCATAGTCCTCAAGATAACGAATCCCGCCAATCCAGGTAGACCCGACAGCGACACGCCGAGCGATTCCGTGCTTCTTGGTCATGGTCCGTGCGACACGTCGGACTGGAAGGGGGGTCTTGGATCCGCTCAATTTAAAACGGCATGCATTTCCGGAGTAACCCAGGCCTTCATCGTCCACATGGGCGCAACGTCAGACGCGTCTAGGGTTATTGAGGACCAGATACTTGTCTCCCTGAGATTTACATCGCTCGATGATGGGAAGGAAAAACTTCTCCAGACGGCAAGGCAGGTACTCTCGATGTTGAATGCACGTGATTTCCAAGGGCTTGAAAACATAACGAGCCCAGAGGGTCTTTCGCTTATCGACTATGTCGGCTGGCTCAATCTCGATGAGTCCATCATCAAGAAGGACTCCATATCTGAAATTCCGTATAATTCGAAGCTCTACACCCTTGGGTACAGTGACGGTAAGGGTGACCCCGTTAGCCTGACCCTGTCGGCGTTCTTCGAGCAGATAAACAAAATTGACTACTCGGCAAGACAGACTGTCGTGGTAGATGAGCCTGCGCCGCAGGTGTCGGTCTATGCCACAGGGATCCAGAACTCGATAATCGCGCGCGTCGCGGCAGGAAGACATTTCGTGGGATTCTACTCCGAAGGCAATCCTCCATATCCGACATGGAACACCTTGTATCTTATATTCGATAACATTAATGGTGATTACAAGCTCCGCGCCATCACTAAGGATAACTGGACTATCTAGGCCGAGGGCTCCGACATCATCTGATAGGATCAACCAACATGAACATGGTTCGGCACTCTAATTAAATAAATAAAAAGGCGGGTTCCTTGTGGAACCCGCCTCGGATGACGTTTTGCCCTTAGAGAAGAATCTCGCTTATCTCCCTCCAGCTTCTCACGCGTAGCTGTATGTCCCGCATGTGATCGTGCAGATGGCGCGGATCAAACAGATAGGATGGAATGACGTCCTGCACCGCCAGTATCTCCTTCGGCGAATCATCGAAGAAGGCAACCTTTTCGCCCTTGAAGCTCGAAATGAAATCACGCTTCTGAATGCCGTGATAGGCTCCGTCCCTGTATTCCCATACGCAATGAATGCCAGCGATGCATCCGGGCACATGTTTGTCCAACACGTGCTTGATTACGGGCTGGCATACCTTCTCTCGGGCGGTGACGGTCCATATCTCATACTGTTGAGCAAGTAGGGGAACCACCTCGATCATGCCATCCATTGCGGGAATGCCCTCGTGTATGTCGATTGAGCATTGGAAGTTCTTCCCGTGATTCAGATAAGCCTCTTCGGGACTCACGTGTCGCTCCCGGGGAAGGTATTTGTTGATAATCAGTTCCAGGGAGGGGCCGTTCACATAATCGGCGTATACCGATGGTATGCCATAGTGCCCGTTTATGTAGGAGACGATGGCCGGTATCGTGTCTATCTTCGTATCGTCGAAATCAAAGAACAGGATAGGTTTTGTCATAAGGTAGATTTTTCCTGATATTACGATTTTACGGACCCTTGTCAATGAAGGGGTTCTGGTATAATCAGGCACATGCAATCAGAAAGCGGCCGGGCGATGATGCGTGATCTGATTCCAATTACAAGCAATCGACCGTAATTACTCAAAAATCATGGATGGCTACCTGGCAATAGTTCTCGATAACGATTCGCAAGGCCTTCTTCTGAAGAGGGTTTCACCCTCGTATCCCAAAGTATACGCTCATCACGTGACCGTGAGTTTCAGGCCGTCCGTCGATGTCTACGATGAATTCAAAGCGCATCTCGGCGAAAAGATCGAGTTGCGCGTGTGCGGATACGCAAAAGACGAGAGGGTGGAGACCGTCGTCGTGGAGACAGATATTCTGAAGGGCAGGCTGAACCACATCACCGTCAGCACGAACAATGTGGCGCCTTTTCACAGCAAGGCCCTCGTCGAAAAAGGGTACGCGCAGATGGCCGAGCCATTTGTCTTGCAGGGGACCTTTGAGTTTATTCAGCACTGATCAGGTAAAACTCATTTGGCCCGTATGAATCACTCGACAAAAACCCGCTGCGCCTGGGTCCCGATCGACAAGGCGGATTATGTCGCATATCACGACCTCGAATGGGGTCGCCCCGTCCATGACGACAGGACACTGTTTGAGATGCTCATTTTGGAAGGCGCTCAGGCAGGCCTCAGCTGGTACACCATCCTCAGGCGTCGCGAGGACTATCGCGCTGCCTTCAGGAACTTTGACCCAAGGCTTGTGGCACGGATGACCGATGCCCAGCTGGAAAAACTTCTCGTCTCAAGCAACATCATTCGCAATCGCCTCAAGGTGTTCTCGACGCGCAAGAACGCGGGGGTGTTTATCGACATACAAAAGGAGTTTGGCTCCTTCGACGTATATTTGTGGGGCTTTGTCGGCGGAAAGACTATCGTGCATAGGCCACGGGGCCTGAAGGGGATTCCTCAAAGCATTCCCGCATCGGATGCCCTCTCGAAAGACCTCAAGAGGCGGGGCATGAGCTTTGTCGGCGGGGAAATCACATACGCCTACATGCAGGCGGTTGGCGTGGTGAATGATCACGCGGGGGCGTGTTATTTGACAAAGATTTAATAAGATTGTATTGTAGATTAGGATATGTGGCCTCGCCTGAACACGTGCCTCGGCACGGGAGATTCGATCGAAACAAGCCATCAATCCGTTCATCATCAAAAAAAGAAAGGGCACAAACAGTGCGCGCAATAAAATACATCATACTGGTCCTTGTCATGCCATCGCTCTTCCTGCTGGCATATTACTCGGGGAGGGACAACGTCGACATGTTGGCAGTCTTCTTCCTCACCCTGGTGGGCTGGGTGACGATTGTCATCACGCTCGCTCTTATCAGGGATGCGAAGAGGGGATATTGCCTCTTTGTCTCCGACCTCAAGCTCCACGAGGATATCCTGGTGGTGGAGGTCTGGGATACTGGTCCTCATTACCGCGCCATCATTAAGCGCCAAGACGGCGGGCCGTGTCAGTTCATCACCATCAGGGAGAATGAAAGAGACAGTGTGTTGAAGAAGGGCTACTGCTATCGTCTGAAGGGGGACGGAAAGTTGGTTTCCGTCAACTCCCTTGTGTAAGGGGACTTAAAGCATCACGAGCCGCGCGGGCAACCGCGCGGCTTTTTATTGACTTATATTGAATTTGATTGTAGTGTCCACATCAGATAAACTGCACAGAAGCCAAAAACAAAGGACCACACAATGTTCTATGCTGAAGAAACCTACAATCTCGCCACTGAGAAGGACCGCAAGCTTTCGATGAGGGTCGGGGAACTCATGTGGCAGGCGCGCCTTGTCTCCAAGGAGAAGATGGGCAAAAGAATCAATACCATTTTCGAGTGTCACTCGATATGTAGGGCGGTCATCCTGGAGATACCTGACGGCTCGCTCCGCTGCGTCGATGGTGACCTGGTCGGCATCGAGATCGGTGATGACCTGGCGGTGCGATTCCATGTCTGTTCCCACAGCTGGCTTGTGACCGAGAACGGCGCCATCATTGATCCGTATCCTCCAGGAATCATGGCCATGGGGCCGCTCCTCATCGTGAAGGGCG
>JBAYJB010000014.1:0-6077 GCA_041665325.1 Minisyncoccota bacterium | reverse complement strand
ACTTTGCATACCAACAACGCCGCTCAGACCATCAACCGTATCATCGACTCATTCCCGTCGAGCCAGCAGGACCAGATCCGCATCCAGCTGGCCGGCTCGCTGTCCGGCATCTTCTCCCAGCGCCTCCTGCCGCGCATCTCCGGCGGCCTCGTGCCGGCTTATGAGTTGCTCATCAACAATGCCGCCGTGGCAAACCTGATCCGCGAGAAGCGCATCCACGAGATCGACACCGTCATCGAGACCAGTTCCCAAGAGGGGATGGTCGACCTCAACCGCTCGCTTGCCGAGCTGGTCCGGGCCGGCGAGATCACGGTCGAGAGCGCCTACATGAATTCGCTCAACCCCAAGATCCTGGAAAGGATGATCTGACAACTATATGCTGTTCAATTACGAAGCCGTAGACAATACAGGAGTCAAGAAGATCGGTTCGATCGATACGGTCAATGTTGATGTCGCTATCGCTTCGCTCCAGCGTCGTGGCTTGGTCCTAGTCTCGATCAAGGAAGCTGATGTCAAGTCGGCGTTCCTCTCCAGGAACATCTCATTCCTCGACAGGATCTCCATGAAGGATGTGGTGATCCTGTCCCGCCAGCTCTCGACTCTGTTCCAGGCACAAGTGTCAGGCCTGCGCGTCTTCCGCCTCCTCTCTTCCGAGACCGAGAACCGCACTCTCGGCGCCAAGATCGCTACGGTGGCCGACGACCTCCAGGCCGGCAGCTCCATCTCCGCCGCGCTGGCCAAGCATCCCAAAGTCTTTTCTGATTTCTATGTCAACATGGTCAAGGCCGGCGAAGAGTCGGGCAAGCTCAATGACACTTTCCAATATCTCGCAGACTATCTCGATCGCTCATATGAGCTGACCTCCAAGGTCCGCGGGGCGCTCATATACCCAGCCTTCGTCGTAGCCACTTTCGTGATCGTGATGATCCTGATGTTCACCACCATCATCCCCAAGATCAGCCCGATCCTCGTCGAGTCAGGCGCCACCATCCCGGTCTATACTCAGGTCATCATCGGCATCAGCAACTTCATGGTGCACTACATCTTCGTGATCATCGCCTTGGTGCTAGTTGCAGCGTATCTCCTCGTCAGATTTATCCGGACTCCGGCTGGGCGCTTGGCCTTCGATCATCTCAAGATCTCTGTCCCGGTCTTCAAGACCCTCTACCGCAAACTCTATCTGTCCCGTTTCGCCGACAATATGAATACCATGCTGATCTCGGGCATCCCGATGGTCCGGGCTCTCGAACTGACATCGACGGTCATCAGCAACAGGATATATCAGGGGTTGATGACCGAGGCCATGGAAGGGGTCAAGGGCGGCAAGACCCTCTCGGAGTCTTTGTCCGGCCACCCTCGCGAGATTCCCGGTATCATGATCCAGATGATGAAAGTCGGTGAGGAGGCCGGCGAAGTGGGTAGTATCCTCAAGACCATGTCTAGTTTCTACACTAGGGAGGTGTCGGTAGCCGTCGAATCCATCGTTTCGCTCATCGAGCCGGCTATGATCGTATTCTTGGGCGCAGGTGTGGCTACGCTCTTGGCTGCCATCCTAGTGCCTATATATAGCATTGCTTCCGGTACGAGCTAGGAAATCCCTAGGATTTGTTATCCACAACCCCATTTTGCCCTTATTCCTGCGATGGTATAATTACCCCGACCATTACTACATGGTATAGAGTCACTTATTAGCAATTATTAGTTATCATACATATTTCGAATATGAAAAAGAACACACGAGGTTTTACCCTCATCGAATTGCTTGTGGTTATCGCTATTATCGGCATCTTGGCCTCGATCGTGCTTGTCTCCCTCAACTCAGCTAGGAAGAAGGGTAACGACACTCGCGTCATCTCAGACGTCCAGCAGATGCGTACGCTTCTTGAGACCGCCTATAACGGATCAGGATATCCGGTCAATAGTGGTAACGCCAGCTGTAACACCACAGCAAACGCCGTCACTGGTTCAACCTACGCGAACTGTGTAGGAACATTGGGATCAGCCGACATGAACACCATCGCTGCTGATGCTGTCGCTCAAGGTTCCAATCTCTTCATCTCTGTCTCTACTACTGGCAATTCCGCCTACGCTATCAGGGGTCGGCTTGTATCGAATGCGTCCCAGTATTTCTGCATCGATTCGACCGGAGCCACTAATGCGTTGGATACCGGAGCTGCTACTGCAGTCGCAAGGTGTCTCTAGTCTGATAGTTTCACAATCGTCTTTCGACAACAAAGCCCCGCAAGGGGTTTTGTTTTTGTGGCCTGAATGCTATAGTTTCGTTCATTCATGAACAGCCTCCGCCAATGGTATTCATCGTGCGCCGCCTTCCTTCGAGCTAGGGAACCATTCCAGATCTTTCTCGCCGCAGCTCTCTTCTTCGCGGTGTTCTTCTCAGTCTATTTCTCGGTGAGCACTATATCGAGCTCCGATGACCACTTCTTCCATCTACGCTTCGCACAGGAGATGTTGAACAACGGCTTCTTCGATTCCTTCCGGGATTTCCATTCGATCTATTTCTCCAACATTGCCCAGGGTAATGCCTATTTCGTCTATTACAACTTCCTTTTCTACCTTTTCATCCTGCCGTTCACTTTCGTCGCGCCGCTCTATCTAGGCATCAAGCTCTACGCCGTCTTCGCCGTCACCGCAGCTTTCACCCTGCTCTATTTCTGCCTCAAACGCTTCGAGATCAAGAATCCTTTCGTCTGGACCCTGCTATTCATAGCCATCACCAATGTATCCTCGATCTGGCGCTTCTTCTTGTCCCGGCCGTACTCGCTGGCGCCGTCGCTCCTCCTCCTGCTGCTCTTCTTCCTCTACCGCAAGAACCACCTCGGTGTCTTCCTGGTCAGCGCCATCTATATGTTCTGGCATAGTGCTACCTTCTTCATGCCGCTCGGGGTGGCGGTCGTGTATTACTTAGTGGAGAGATTCTATGGATCGAGAGGGGATATCAAGAATCTTCTCTACGCCTTCTTCGGTACGGCTCTGGCGGTCCTGTCTACCTATCTTGTTTCCTCTGGATTCCTTCTGTATATGAAGGAGATCATCTTTGGCACGTACCTGGAGACCATCATTGGCAAGAAGGTCGCGATCGGGGAGGGGGGCGAACTCTACCCGGCTGATTTCTTCAACCTGATCCAAGCCAACAGTCTGATCTTCGCGTTGTTCGTCACGGCGCTATCAGTAGACATATACAGCTATGTTTCGTATCGGTTCAGACAAGCGGGCGTCGGTGCCGCCGAGTATTTTGCCGGACTGTCTGAAGCCCGAAGACATCTCCAGACCAGCGTGCTCATCATGACCGCGGGATTCTTCCTGGGCACCATCGTGATGAGCTCGAGGTTCGGCGATTACTTCACTTTCTTCGCCGCGCTCTACATAGCTCTGTGCTTCGACTATGTCCGCCGGCTCATGAGCGTCTCCGGCAATGCCATGATCCGCCGCAGTATGGCTACCGGCCTCGCCATCGTCCTCGTCTATCTCTTTGTGAGCAATATGCTATTCCTCCAGAATCGTCTGGCCTACGGGACCAACCCAAATGAACTCCTCCAGGTTGGTATGTGGCTCAAGGAGAACACCAAGCCGGGCACTATCGTCTTCAACGCCAACTGGAGCTGGTTCCCACAGCTCTATTACAATAGTCCGAATAATAATTATGTTACCGGTCTCGAGCCCAGGTTCACTTATACTTATGACCCAAAAATATACTGGCTATGGGCACATATAGCCGCGAACGGCTATGTCTGTGAAGCCGAGAAATGCCTGGAGATCGCGGCTCTCCAGACCGAAGCTTTGGCGAAGGACGCGACGATAGCGGCTTGGGCCAAGATCGAGGGAGAGAAGATCGCTGACGCCATGCTCGACAAGCTGCATTCGCCGTATGTCGTGACCTCGCGAGACTATCGCATCCTCAACTATACGATGGACCATAGTGACAGGTTCAAGAGGGAGCTCTACAATGAACAGTATGGGTATCTGGTGTATAGTGTAAAACCAAAATGAATTTCGAATTTGACGCCTTAAAAGAAGCCAAGAACTATCAACGCGCGCTCATCTGCGCCTTCGCTCCACATCTGCGCGGCAAGGTCATGGAGATTGGCGCAGGCATCGGGCAGATGGCCCGGCATCTCTCCAAGCTTCCAGGCATCTCCCGGCTCGAATGCGTCGAACCGGATGCTGCGTTCTGCCGCGAGTTCCGCAAGGCTCTGCCGGATGTCCCGCTCGTGGAAGGCACGATCAAGGATGTGTCTTCAAGGGATTGGGAAGGTATCGTCAGTATCAATGTGCTCGAACATATTGAGGATGATCGTGGTGAGCTCAAGGCGTACCATGATCTTCTGGTCAACCGCAACGGCAAGCTCTGCCTGTTCGTCCCAGCCCGCATGGAGATATACGCACCGATTGACAAAGATTTCGGCCATTTCCGCCGATACGAGAAGGACGGTCTGATGGAGAAGCTGAAGGATGCCGGGTTTGAGATCGAGGATATCCACTACTACGACATTGTCGGTTACCTCGGTTGGTGGTTCAACTTCTGCCTGCTCAAGCGGCGCGGCTTCGACGCACTCTCGGTGCGTACATTCGATCGCCTGATATTCCCGTGGACCAATGCCCTAGAATCACACATCTGCTGGCCGCCGATCGGCAAGAATCTCATGGTCATCGCGCGCGCTCGATAGGCCCAGATCCATGATATAATCTCGTTCATGAAAGGATATTTCTCCAAAACCGGCGGCTTTTCACTCATTGAGCTCCTTGTGGTGATCACGATCATCTCACTCTTGACCGGGATTGCCATCAAGAGCATTTCTGGCTCGAAGGTCAAGGCCCGCGATGCCCAGAGAGTATCCGACCTCGGTCATTTGCAGCTAGCTCTGGCACTCTACCTAGACCGGTGCGGGAGCTATCCTTCCTCGCTCTCTGTCGGCACCGCCAACGGTTGTCCTTCCGGCACCACGCTCGGCTCGTATATCTCTCAGATTCCGGTGCCGCCTTCGGGGGCCAGCCAGGCCTCGTATGACTATGCCATCCTCAACAACGGCTCCAGCGTCTATGTCAGCTATGTTCTGCATGCCGACCTCGAGGCGAACAACCCCGCCGTTTTGAGGGGACTTAATGCTGCTTCCATACCCCAGCCGGGCGGCTCGTATTCATGGTCTCCGTCCACTACGGCAGCTCCGTATACGACCTGCAGCAACGCCACGAACTCCGTCGATTATTGTGTAATTCCGAACTAAGACAGACCGATGGACACCGTCACATTACCTCTGGTCCTCTCATTCATTTTCGGCACGATCATCGGCAGTTTCTTGAATGTCGTGGCGCTCCGATTCAATACCGGGACTGGACTATCCGGCCGTTCGAAGTGTATGTCGTGTGGCCGATCCCTGACTTGGGTCGAACTGATCCCGATATTCAGCTTTTTGCTCCAGAGAGGAGCTTGTCGCAAGTGTAAAAGCAAGATCTCCTGGCAATATCCGTTAGTTGAATTCGTCGCTGGCGCGATTTTTGTGCTGATCTTTTTCAAATTTCCACCGACTTCAACATTGGCGGCGATCACAACACTCATCTATCTCGTCGAGACATGTATTTTGATCGCGATCTCTATCTACGATATCAAACATAAGATCATCCCTGACTCTTTTGTCTACACCTTCGACGCTATAGCGCTCGCGAGCGTCTTCGTCGGCGGCGCATCCTGGCTCCACGCGCCACATCTAGCCACGCTCTTGGCCGGACCCATTCTGGCTTTGCCGTTCGCTCTGTTCTGGTTGGTTTCGAGAGGGAAGTGGATGGGGTTGGGCGATGCCAAGCTCACTCTCGGCATCGGCTGGCTCCTCGGCCTCAACGGCGGCGCGAATGCCCTCATCTGGGCCGTCTGGATCGGCGCCGCCCTGGGCCTCATCTGGATGTTCGCGAAGATGGGCCGATTCAAGCGGGGGACAGAGATCCCATTCGGGCCGTATATCATCGTGGGCTTCTATCTGGTCCTGCTGTTCGGGTTCCAAGCCATAGATCTCCGCATGCTCGAGTTCGTCTTTTAAGCTATACTAAGTGCAATGAACCGCGGT
>JBAYJB010000013.1:0-6253 GCA_041665325.1 Minisyncoccota bacterium | reverse complement strand
TGCTTATTTTTGGCACTGGCGTCTTCGCGTGCCTGCTGCGCGATGCCCGCTGACAGGCATCATCGAATTTTGATTCGATCGATTCCCATGTCGCCCCTGCCTGACGCCACCTATCGGTGAGCTCGGACAAGTCCTCTGACATCACGCTCGACAGCTCCATGTGCTCATCAGCCGTCATGCTGCACCTCTTTCTCTGCCTCTCGTTCGCGATCTGGCGATCCACCGATCCAGTGCGACAGTGCCCGCATGCCATCGAACACTGGGATCCCGCAAGCGTGCGCGTGTGCTACCTCCAGCCGGCTCCCTGAACTCTTCTCCAAGCCAACGACCGTGATCACGGCATCGCATCGCCTGATCATTTCAAGGTATCCATCTAGGAAGATCTGGTCGGTCGCCTCGCCATGAAATAGCTTGCTGTTACTATGGGGGCACATGGCCATGGCGCCCGCTCTCCAGACATCGATAGCCACGCGCTCCGCACGTCGGACGTTTTCCTCGATGCCCCATTGTGTCGGAGCTCGGAACGGTCCACATACGAAAACGATTTTGATATTACGCATGATCACCCTCCGCGTTGAATAGTTGTTGTTGCCGAAGCCGATCGATCGACATCTTGCAGTGTTCCGGGTCGACGTCGATCCCTGTCGCATGCCGCCCCATGTCCAACGCCGCCTTAATGGTCGATCCCGATCCGCAGCAGGGATCACAGACCATGTCGCCACACCTTGAATAACCTTGGATTAGCGCACGCATGAGTTCGAGGGGCTTGCTCCCCTGGATTCCTGATCGATCCTTTGGGATCACGTACGCACCGGGCAGCGTGCCCCAATTGCTGTAGGGTTTTTTCTTCGGTCGGCCGACCACGATCCAGCACGTCCAACTGCTAGGGCCGTCACCTTGAAGTCTCACCCCTCCCGCAACGGCGACCCATGGTATCGGTGCAAATACGTACAGGCCATTGGAGCTCATCGCGTCTGCCCATGCCGGTGCCAGATTATGATCGGTAATTGAGACAAGCCATCCGCGAGTCCTCGGGATCCATGCGTTGCACGCTGCCAGAACCTGATCATCCGACCAAGACGCATAGGGCAGTGCGGCGTGAGGCCGCACGCCTTCGACCTTCCCCGATCCCACGTGCGTGCGATCGCTGTAGGGCGCGTCTACTAGGAGCAGATCGCAGTCGGATGGAAGGCCCTCGGCAATGGAGTCGCCGTGGTAAATTCGCGCGTAAAGCTCTTTGTGGAACAGGTTCACGATGCCACCCCGTTCACATCGAACAACGATCCCTGGCGCTTGGAAGAACACGCAGGAGAGAACCGAATTCGCTCCCGCTTTCCGTTGCCGCTTCGCTTCTCTGCCTGCGATCCGAAACCTTCTCCGGCAAACCAAGAATGCACCGACCAGGACTTCGGCATCTCGTGCTCTCCCTCGTACCCGCAAAGGGCGATCCTAAGCAGCGGGTTGTCGCCGTTCGCTACTGCCCAGTCGCGCACAGCATGCGCTACGTCCTCGGAATCCTCTCTGTAGAGATCGCTCTGCCGTTTGGCCGTATCGGCATACGGAGGGTCGAGAAATACGCCGGTCATCCCGTGCTTGAATGTTACGCTCGGACCGCAGACGCGAGACCAGTCACCAGAGCAGACCCGGACGTTGCGTAGGCGCTCGGACAGTGCACCGAACCACTGCGCGAGGCGCGATTGCGATTCGACTCCTTGCCCATCATTTCCGAGGTGGACAAGCTGACGGTTCACTCCCCGCCCGTTGTCCCCGAGGTGGACGAGCTGACGGTTCACTCCCTGCCCGTTGTTCCCGAGGTGGACGAGCTGGCCTGCCTCGTTGACCCACCACGGGCCGTTACCTGAGCAAAATCCGCTGCCAATCCAGCACGAGATGCCCCACGCCCAATACCCGGCGATCTTCGGATCGTGCCATTCGGGATCGCCTTCGAGGTGTGGCCTCAGCGTCTCTCGTCGCTGGAGTAGCCATACATGCCGAGCGTGCAGGTCGTTCTCGTTGACCGGGTTGTCGGCGTGCTCTGCCGTTGCATCCGGGGAGAGCTCGATCGAACGCCAAAAATTTGCAACGTAGCCGTCTAGATCGTTGATCGTTTCGTTTCCCTCGATAGGCGCTGGCCGGCCAAGCATGACCGCTCCTGAGCCAAAGAACGGCTCGACATAATTTTTCACCAGCCCGAAGCGAGACCACACTTCAGACGCAACCTTGCGCTTACCTCCGAACCACGGAAACGGTGCATGAAGGACGTTTTTCTGCGTCATGACGCCACCCCGTCGGACTCGAACGCTTTTATTTCACCATGGACCGCGACCATGATGCGATCGATGATCTTCCCGATAGCCTCGACGTTGACCGTTTGGGTCAGGATCGAGTCAGCGCCCACCATCACCCCATCGGCATCCTGGTGAAATCGGATCACGACACAGGCGATCACATCGCCCTTGATCAGAAACTGCGATGCACTCATAAGATCGGTTGAAACCTCCTTTGTGTTTGATTTTTCCCATGGCCTATCCTCGCCCACGTAATCGGGGCCTAACTCGACTTCAATCTTTTTGGTCAACGGATTACCCTCCGGTTGATGTGTGATTGTACTATTTTTTGGATCTATCTGGATAGCGTTTTCGGAACCTTCGAGAACTCATCTTCTCCGAAGCTCTTACGAGACTGGCGCACCTCGTCGATCAGCTTCGTGACGCTGACGTAAAGCTCTCCAGCCCTTGCCATGGCCTTTGAAATGTCGGGCTGAGTGCCAAGCTCTTGGGCCATCTGAACCGCGCCCTGGGCGGTATTGAGCGCGTCTAGGATAGGCATCTTGTAGTCGTTGAATTTCCCCATGACCGTGGCAGCGGTCTCGGGGTTGGCGGTCCCTGCCCAGATGTTGAACGCGGTCTCGGCGAGCTCTACAGCCAGCCGAGCGCCCGAGATCACGGAACTCGCGCGAGAGTACACGTCCGCTCCGTTGCAGTTTGAAAAGCCGGGGCAACTGCAGAAGGTGGCCATCGTGGCTAACAGGATCAGTCGTTTCATTTTTGATCTCCTTCGGTTAGTGTTGCAAGATGTCTATTCATGTCGCCTAGGAGTTCCTTCCCCTTTTCCGATAGCCAGCAGCATCTTACTGATATGCCATGTTCAAGAAACCCCTTATTGTCAAACCAATTGCAAAAAAACATATAGGGGAGATCGTCATACCCGTGGAACTTTTCATTGTTGATATCGTCAAGCATTCCCTTTACGTAATTGATCATGTCGACTGGATCGCCACAACCACACACGCCTATCCTAGATAGAATCGTATCTTCAAGCGAATCGTCCATTGCTACTCTCCTTTGGCTAAGATTCTGGCCCTTGCGGACTCAAGATCGATGTCAAGAACCTGGCAACACATCTCGAACGTGATTGCGGACCTTGCGCCCTTGACCCATGCTATCGTTTCCGATCGCACGCTATCCTTCTTGCTTCTGATATCTGACATCGCCTGCAACAGCATAGCCCTGCAAGATAGCCTCATGCTCTCGCGTGCGATGTAACCATCGTTGGTCATAAATCGTTACCACTGAAATCTTTCAGCCCTTCCATGAGCACCGGAACATTCTCTTTGAAAAACTCATATGCCTGCTTTGCTATTTCTCGGATCTCCCATTGCGCATGGGCGTCGTTTCGCATGTGGATGAAATGGCGCCACGCCTGATAGTTTGCGGTCGCGTAGACAGTCGTGGCGGTCGCATGCGGCAGGAGATATCTAGCGTCCTCGGGAGCAACGACGGTGTCACTATACTTTCCAATAAACTGACAATAGGTATCGTATTGCCTTCCGCATTCGAGCAAAAACGAAAGCCTTAAGTCAGCATTAACGGAAATCGATGGGGGGATGACGACGCTAAGCTTCTTTCCTTCTCTTGAGTAATCGCAGTATCTCATGCTTTCTTGAGTGAAAGTGATTCCGACAGAGTGTCTGACCAGTTGATGGCTCATGGCACGGCTACCAATAATCAGCGCTGTGAAGTTGGAGTGCCTAAGGATCGATTCGTGGCCACGCCTGATCGCGACCCCTCGAATGAACTTTTCAGCCGTCCCTTCTCTGACGCGATCTTCACTTCGATGGCTTACCCTGCCGCACTCCTCAATCAGATCCAATGCCGTATCCTTCCAACCGATATCATAGTTTGGAGTGATAGGGGACCACGACGGATCGACGATGTTTAGAGTTGGAAATCTAGCTACCATGCAAGCTCCTGCGTTCTGCCGTAGTAGGCAATCAACAATGCGTCGGCTCGACCGTCCATGGGCCTAGTGCAGCGCTTCGTCCGCATAAGCCTTTCGATTCCAAAATACTGCGCGGCCTTCTTGATCGAGCCATCCTTGCCGGACTTCAGTAGTCCCAATGGTCGCTTCCAGTCCGCCGCCCTGACGTGATTCGCGCTTAGTCCTAGGCATCGAATCGTGGCCAACAAAACCCCATATCCAAGACCAACGAAGAACATGGTTCGGGACATCGATGTGGGCATGGGCTGCTGATTCTCAATCCATAGCGACGTACGAACCCCTTCTCCAGGGAGAGAGTTAGATCTAATAATCTCTGACAAGAGCGTTCTTCCGTTTGGTTCTTTCAGGTCGGGCATGTCCTCTATGAACTTGAACGATCCATCCTTTCGGCTAATACCTGCTATCGCACCGCGAGCCCCCGGATCGATTCCGATGATCATTCTGCACCTCCGTGGCCCGATCGGCTCTTGCCGCTGGTCGCGCAATGAGTAAACAATCCTGAGTAGTCCGATCGAGTGCTCAAAGAGATCGCGTACAGCTCCTGCAACCGGGAGCTCTCTGCGCGCGCTTGTTCGTGGTTAAACATGGGACAGCTCGCGCAACTCATTTCTTTCGACTTGCTGTAGGGACCGCTGCCTGCTGCACGGCTAAGGCAGCGCATGTAGCGCGAGCAAAAAAAGGCCCTGACTGGATAGCGAATATCTTCCATTTTAGTGCCCCATTTCCTTTGCCATCATCATCATCGTGAACCGATCAGGAGTGCCCGTGATCCGTAATCCGACCTCGGCTTGCCACCGGCAGATCGCTTGCTTCGTTTGACGCCCCACGACGCCATCAGCAGCTACGCCGAGGTATGTTTGCAGATCCTTGATCGTGATGCCGAACGGGTCTTGCCCGGCACGCTGGCGCATGATCCAATCCATGGTCATCGAGCCCGGGCAGTTGAGTTTTCCAAAATCGAAATGCCCGAAGATGTGAGAATTGCCAAACTCGAAATACGTCTTTATCTGCTCGACAATCTCAAAGAGTGCACTTTTCTGTTCCGCCGAAGGGCCTGGAGAATGGCCTTTGTCGGCGGGACCATCGAAGTGCCCCATGATCACAATCGGAATGAGATGCCTGTTTTCGTCACCTTCGTTGCCGTGGCCTCCCTCTCCCTGGGCCCAGGTAACATCAGCAAGGTTGTGGCAAAGCCATGCCGATTTTGATCCCGCTACAATGGCGATTGGATAACAGATGCTAGGCAGAGGTCTACCGGGCGTGATGTAATTGTCTTTGCTCGTGTGATACTGGGCTGTGTCGATCGGATTCGTCCCGCCGGCATTCTGGTGAACGCACACGCCGAGCACATCGTTGACCGATCGCGTATGCGGCCAATGGCCAGCGCGTGGGAACCGATCGCGTTGATCGGAGAGCGTGCCATTGGCCACGCACTGCGCAGTGAACTCGTCAAAACTTTTGCCCATTTATTCCCTCCAGCTAATTGCGGTCTTGCACGATGGCTCGCACAAGATCAGTTTGTTTTTTGCTCTGGTGATCCCTACGTAGAAAAGTCGCCTCACACTGTCGCGCTCAGACCCGCGGCGATTCCATTGCATGTGGCCCTGGATCGACAGATCGGGCAGCACGGCCACGGTAGCCGCCTCGCCCCCCTTGACGCTATGGATCGTGCCCACAATGATCGACGGATCCGTTTCCAGCATCGACGGATTGGATTTAGCGATTGTGGCCCCGTATTCGTACGCTGACAGCTTGCTTTCCAGTACATGGCCCATGAACCAGTCGATGTCGCCACGGTTGATAGCGGGTACGTGAGCCTCATTAAATAGGCTCGTCTCACACACAATCTCATTCGGCTGCTCCTCGGATAAGTCCTTAAGCTTGGCCTTTATTCCTCTTCCGGCGAACACCGCCGACTTGAGATGCTCTGTCCACGCCGCGAGCTCGCCATAAGTCCATAGATGAAGCTGAC
>JBAYJB010000012.1:0-6905 GCA_041665325.1 Minisyncoccota bacterium | reverse complement strand
CGAGCCAATGTCAGTGTACCTGCCGTCGGCCTTGAGTTCATTGAGGCTTCGAACCATTGCCGCAATGTTTTCCTGGTTCTGGACATCACCTTGCCAGACTGTTTCCGATTTTCCGTAAAACTTCATGATGGAGACCCAGTCGCCGGGTTGAACGAGCCTGCCGATCACTTCACCCGCTGCATATTTCCTGGCTGCATCCATACAATCAGCCATCGACAGCGACGTGTCCATGAGCAACAGGAAATCAACGTTTGCCGACCGGGATTCCGCGTGGAGCCCGGCGAGCGCTGTTACGAGTAGGAATACTTGTACGGCCCGTCTTGTCATATTTCCTTCTATCATTAACTTATTACCAGAAAACAGCATTGCCCATTTTTTACCTATTTGCAAGTCAAAACTAAGTAAGCAACAAAATCTTCTATATAAATTCAAAATATGACAAGTAAAATTTGGTCTTGAGGCTTTACTTTTTTCAATATAAGGTTAGTATAGCAAGGTATCAGATTCCGCGATACCAAGGAGAACTATCATGGGCGCTATAGACCTTCCAAAAAGTCCAAATGTCTACCATCCCGAGAAGCCGAGTGCTGTAGGCTCACGCAATTCTCTGGCGCAGGAAAACCGCGACCAGCAGAAGGAAGTGGACCAGCTTCTCCATGAGGAGACCAACAAGGTTATTCATCACATCAACTCCAGGCTCCCCAAAGAGGTGCTCGAGCGCCTTGACGTCATGGGCGGCCTCAAGGAGAAGGTGTACAACTACTTCAACCAGAATTACCAGAATATGTTCAATCGCTATATCGTCACCACAGAAGACGAGATGGTGAAGAAGGTCCGGAACTTCATAGACAAGGAAGAAATGAAGAGCCTGGCCCGCTACACCCCCAAGGAGATCTCTGAACTCCTTGATCAGGTAGGTGGAGCCGACAAGTTCAATACCGGTGAGATAGAAAAATCCATGGTCAACATGTTTGGCCATCTTCAGGGCCATATCCAGCGCGGCGTCAACGAGCTGGAGAACCTGACCAACTCGCTCCTGCGCCAGAAAACTGACGTCGGCGCGTTCATTCGTGGAGAGAATGCGTACTCGGTCGTCAAGTGCGCTTTCAAGGACAATACCTACAAGCCCAAGACGGTCGCTGACGTCAAGCTTTCGGTCAACATTCTCGACTCCGAGCTTATCAGCCCGATCTTCCACTATCAGGTAACCGTTGAATACCTCATCAAGGACCTGATCTCCAAGCACATCATCGACACGATAGACAAGGATATCGAACTCCTCAAGGACCAGATGGTCGACGAGGGCAAGGAAGAACTCAACGATACCGAGATCATCTTCGAGAGGATGAAGAAGGTAAAGGACCACACCGACGACGACACCGAGAACCTCAAGTCCAAGCGCTTCTCCATAGTCGCCAAGGACCTGATGGACCGGCTCAGCGACCTCCGTGCCGAGATCGATCCCACTACCTTCGACCAGCTCAATGTCCGTGAAAACCTCAAGAAGATAATCGATATAGAAAACATCCGGAACCGCGGCTTCAACACCGCAGTCAACTCGATTACCTCGATACTTGATACCTCAAAGATGGGATACCAGTACATAG
Organism: Minisyncoccota bacterium; assembly: GCA_041665325.1. Taxonomy (GTDB): domain Bacteria; phylum Patescibacteriota; class Minisyncoccia; order Phycocordibacterales; family PALSA-1337; genus C7867-002. Next base: position 5,298 of record JBAYJB010000012.1, on the reverse strand, counting down.
AAAACCTCAAGAACGCCCGTCTGCTCTATATCCGCGAGTACGAAGATACCGATACCGCCCACCTTCCAGACGAGCGCTATCAGATTCGCCTCCAGTACTACGACAATGCGCAGCTCATCGAGGAGCGCAAGGCTTACGATGTGCAGATCACCAGTTTCGAGACCGAGGTTCAGCACCTCTGGGACGTCCTCGACATGATGTACGAGGACTCCAAGTTCCTCAAGCGCATCTCTGACTTCAGCGATCTTGCAAAGGTCATGAAGAGCAAGATCCGCAAACGCATCAAGGAGCGCTCGGGAGAACCGCTCTACGAGGATATCGCCAAGGTCTGGGACGAGATCTCCTTCGTCAAGCCGGCTGAGACCGATGTCGAGAGCCTGAACTGCACCTATATCTACGAGAAGGACAAGGTCAAGAACCGCCTCATCCTCATGCGCGACAAGCTCAAGAGCATGTACTCGTACCAGTACCCGATACAGCGCCGCGTTCTTGAAGACAGGCTTTCCTTCCTCGAGAAGGAATTCCAGCGCTTCGATTACATGATCAATCCCTACCACATCCAGCCGGGTCTCCTCCTCGATGTGGATATCTGCTCCATCAAGCGCAAGAAGGCTACTCTCGACGGTATGGCCAACGTGCTCAACGAGTTCCTCCACGGCGTTTCAAAGGGCTTCCAGGATGCCGCATTCGCGTCGTTCAGCCGCAGGCGTTCAACGGTCCGCGAAGACATCGCGCAGAGCTTCGCGCCCCCGTCCATGGACGACTCGGCCGAACCCGCCGCCGCCGGATATCTGGCCATGCTCAATGCCGAACCGTCCACCCCGGCCCTGCCGGAATCGACCGGTGAAGAGGCTCCCCGCAAGAAGAGCAGCGGTAGGCCAAAGGGCGTGGTAGACGCGGCCCCCAAGAAGTCCGTTGGAAAACGCGGTCCTAAACCGCGCTCCAAGGATGAGGGCGGCATCCGCGAACTCTAACAGAGACAAGCGATTGCGCCCCCCGGATTTCGGGGGGCGCTTTTTTTACTAAAGGAAGGGGATAGCATGATTGCCTCAAGTTGCAAGTACGAATCCTTGGCTTCAAAGGAGTCGTTCAACGCTTCTGTACGCCACGTCAAGGCAACGGTTGGACTGGCTGGTAACATATCGGATGGCGATAACCTGGCGGACGTCCTCAATGCCTTGATAGACGACAAGACGCTGAACAGTGACGAGATTCTTCCGTTAGTTTCCATGCTGCTCATAGACAAATTCGGATACTACACGGCTTCCAAGAATATGGATTGTACCATTTCCGAGCTGGATCAAATTCAGCAGACTGTCAAAAGCTGGAATGCCTTTGATATCGTAGTCGTATATAACCATCCAGATCTGGGAGTAATCGCTGTTAATCCGAAAAATCCTCTGCACGCAGCCAGGATAGACCGTATCAACAAATCTGAACTGCTCGTAGCCTATCTGGGCTGCTACGGCAAGGCTTTCGATGCCGCGCTGGCTTCGAAGGCTGCCGATGCATTGCTTTCCCTGTATGGCGGTGCCAAGGTCAGGGATATTCCCGCATTGCTGAAGGGCCCTTGTTCCTACAAGCTGCCCAAGGAAGCCAAACCCGTCAAGGCGGAAAAGGCCGCTCCCGCGAAGGCCAAGCCCGCTGCTAAAGCACCTGTTGGCAAGAAAGCAGGCGTTCAGCCCGCCGTACAGGCCGCCCCCGTAGCGGTGCCGGAAGTCGTCGCTCCCAAGCATGCCGCGGGGCCAAAACCCGGCGCCCGGATGACCCCGATGTATGGGGTCACCGTCGCGAACGAACTTTTCCATAACGGCAACGTGGAAGCATGGAAACGCATCATAGACAGTTACAGGACCAAGCATCCTGAACTTGACGTTCTCGTATATTACGATGGAGAACGCATCCTCAACCTGAACGCATTGTTCAAGTGGGGAAAGGTCAAGCATGGCAGTGTCATCCAGTTCGCTGTAGCCGGAGAAAACATCTGCGATGTAGCTAAGCTTCAACGGTACCTGGCTCAAGGCGCAAGCTCCATGTTCGAAGCCTTCCTCCGCGGGCCGGTCAACGGCGTGCTGGCCCTCTTTTGAGTAAGGAGAGAACGTAATGAAAGCCAATGTACATTTCTTCAGCCAGAAAGAATCCATCGCCAAAGGCGTTGATAAAGAAACGCTTGGCCAGCGTGGCCGTCAAGCCAACGAATTCTCCGAACTCGGGTTTCCCATACTGCCTGGTTTTATCATCGATTCAGTCGTTGCTTCAAAACTCGCGAAGCGGGATGTACTGGATGCGGTAAAACCATACTTGAAAAAAGTATCCGGAATCGTTGCCAAGACCTATGGTGACGCCGATGAACCCCTGCTCCTGAAAATCGTCATATCACCGAACCTGACCATATCGAATTATCCGACGCTTCATAATTTCGGTCTCGTCCGTTCCACCGTAAGCGGCTTCAACAAGAACGTGGGAGAGAATTTCGGAACGCACGAAGTGGCTTTCCTGGCTCGCGGGATCCTCAAGATCGAGGAACGCATTGCTGAGCTTGAAGGCCGTACCAAGGATGTTGCCAAGATAAAGGAACGCATCGTACTTGCCAGCAATACGCTTGATTCCGACAAGCCGGGAGCCAAGGCTGAGGCATTGATGGCTGCTTACGAAGACCTCATACCCAAGGGATTCTTTGACGATGCGTGGACCCAGCTCGAGATTGCCCTGAAACGCATTTCAAGACTTCTGGAACTCGACGAGCAGGATGACGATGATACCGCCATCCTCATCCAGCCCATGGTGTATGGCAATTACGGCAAGGGGTCCTGTTCTGGATCGTATTTTACCCGGAATGTCGTAAACGGAAGCAAGACCCTCCAGGGCGAGTATTTCGAGGAGCACTTTGATGAAATCGGTGCGGCCGGAAACGATATCAACAAGATCGCGCCCGCTCATCTGAAGGAACTGACAGCCATAGCCAATTCCCTTGAGGATCACCACAAGGAAATCAGGCAGATCAGGTTTACGATCGAGAAGAACAAGCTGTGGCTCATAGAGCAACGCCAGGTCGTTGCCAAGAGCACCCAGGCAGATCTCAAGCTGGGCCTCGACCTGAATTCCCGCAAGGTGGTAGACGATGCGTTTGTCATCAATTCCATACAGCCGGGACGACTGAACGAGATACTGCACCCCATCGTCGACATGTCGACCGTCAAGAAGCTGCCGGCAACGAATGGCGGCATCACCGGCGCGCCGGGCGCGGCCATCGGCCGGGTATATTTTACAACGGAGACGCTTCTTGAGGCGTACCGTCTCGCCCAGCAGAAAGGCGAGGACAAGCGCCTGATCCTGTGCATGACATCCACGTTCGCCGAAGATGTCAAAGCCATTGAAGTGGCGTCCGGCGTCCTTTCCTGCGAGGGGGGCTACTCGGCGCATGCCTCGGTTGTAGCCCGCCAGTACGGCAAGGTCTCGCTCGTCAAGCCGGAAATGAAGATCCGCGGCAAGAAGGCTACGATTGGTCAAATCGTTGTCAATGAAGGCGACTACATAACCATCAATGTTCCTTATTATGGAGAACCCAAAATCTGGCTCGGCAAAGCTTCGCTGATCGAGCCCGATCCCAAAGAATCCGGGCTCTTCGAATTCATCGCCATAGTCAAGAAACACATGAAGGAATTCCATGTGCGCGCCAACGCCGACAGTCCGCGCGATGCGGCTCTGGCCCTGTCGTTTGGAGCCGAGGGCATCGGGCTGTGCCGCACCGAGCACATGTTCTTCAATGAAAAGCGCATCAACGTATTCCGCGAGATGATCCTCGCAGATTCGCTCGAGGCACGCGAAAAAGCGCTGGCGAAGCTTGAAGTCATGCAGCGCGAGGACTTCTATGGCCTGTTCAAGATAATGGCCGGCAAGGAAGTTACCATACGCTTGCTCGACGCGCCGCTTCATGAATTCATGCCGCACAACGATGCAGAGTTCGAAGGTTTCATGGCGTATCTTGGTTCAGGAAAAAAGTCCGCCAAGACGGCGTCCAAGTCGGAAATACGCGCCCGCATCGAAACGCTCTCGGAATTCAACCCGATGCTCGGCCATCGTGGCTGCCGCATCGCGGTGAGCTATCCTGAGATTTATGCGATGCAGACGCGCGCCGTATTCCAGGCCGCATACAAGCTACAGTCAGAGAAAGTAGACGTCAGGATGGAATTGATGATTCCGATCGTGATGAATGCTTCTGAGCTCAAGCTTATAATTTACGGCAAGAAGATAGAGGGAAAGGCCTACAAGGGCATCGTGGACATCGAGGAAGACGTGCGCAAGGAACTGGGCGTCAAGCCGATCGCGTACAGGGTTGGCTCGATGATAGAGCTGCCGGCGGCGGCGCTGGTAGCCGGGGAGATAGCCAAGTACAGCGAGTTCTTCAGCTTTGGCACCAATGACCTTACCCAGACGACCCTGGGCATCAGCCGCGATGATTTCAACGCGTTCATGCCCGATTATTCGCTGTACGACTTGATAGAAGGTAACCCTTTCTCCAACCTCGTGGCTCCGGTCAAGGAACTCGTGGCGATGGCGACACGGCGGGGGCGCATGACCAGGCCCACGCTCAAGGTTGGCCTCTGTGGCGAGCATGGCGCCAATCCAGACAATGTGCGCTTCTGCATGGAAGCCGGTCTCGATTACGTCTCCTGCTCGCCGTACTCGGTGCCGATAGCGTGTCTGGCGGTGGCTCAGGCTGAACTCGAGAAGACGAGCTGATAGCGTAACGCGACCAGACAAGACGAAGGCGGCCCCGGAAGGGGCCGCCTTTTTTGAATCAGGTCACCGTATGCAAGCACGGGCTTGCTGAACCGAGCCTAGCTGGAATAGTCCCAGGCCATGGTCTTTTTAAGCTTGACGCCCAATTCCTTGGCGACCTTTTTTGCATCCGGCATGGGAACTCCGGCTTCCTTGTTGAAGGTCTTCTCGAAAAACAGGGTCATGCTCTCGAACACGTCCGGAAGGTTGTAGAAGATGAAAGAGAAATTGACGCCTTGCGGCTTCATGATGGTGAATGAGGTATACGACATGATGGCTTCTTTGCCGGAATAGATCTTCGTCTGGTTCTTGCAGGTATGAAGGTCGAGTTCGGAGAACCGGTGAGGAATTTGTTCCATGCTCGAGCGAACATAGGGTTCTTCTCCCTTTTTCGGGTAGTTTGACGGCTCGATGAGGATATGCAGTTTCTTGCCGTCTGTCTGGAAGGTGAGACCGTTGTCCGCGGGGTAGATGGACTTGACGTTGTTGTATGATACAACTTCGTACCGCGAGTAT
>JBAYJB010000011.1:0-11045 GCA_041665325.1 Minisyncoccota bacterium | reverse complement strand
TTCGGCGCTATTCATCTCAACCGCCTTGAGCAGCAGGTCTGCCCCGTGGATGCTCGTGTTATCGCACTCACGCCCTCTCTTCCACGCCGAGGGAGCCTTGACGAGACGCCAGTAGGGTATCTCGCCCATGCTAGTATGGGGTAGCTTCCACCAATGCCCGTAAGCCCACGTGAGGTGGGAATGGTCAGAGCCGCGTACCTCGTATTCGCCGCGCTTGTGGGGCGTGTGTTTGGCACTAACCCAGCCGGCGGCTAGGGTGCGGCCATCTTGGGTGCGTTCCTGCCAGCGCTCGTAGGGAGTCTTGGTCACAGTGCCTTCCTCAGTGCTTCGATGGTCGTCTTCCAGTTTTCGTCCAATTCCCCCTTGGGCAGAGCCGCGAGAATCTCCTGCGCCCGCAGGACCTTCTCCTTCCAGTGCGTGCTGGCCTCAAAGGGGAGGACCTTGTAGCCTATCCCCCGCTTGTCCAACAGCCCAATGATCTGCGCTGCACTCTTGGACTCCGCGCTGGCCACGACATAGGCGGCATCGACCTTCTCCATGATGAGGTTGGTGGAGGTCAGGAGGTTGGAGTGGCAGAGGGGAAACGTCGTGCAGGGAATGCCGTTCTCGCGGGCGAACGCTTCCACCATTTGGCTGGCGCCGTTCGTGTAGATGTGCCCGATGGCCGGCAGGTTGGCACCGATCTGGTCCGGCAGGAAGTCGGGATCGTCCAGATTCTTGGGGGCGAAGATCGCGTAGGAGAATTGCTTGACGGGCTGCGGGGCGGTGAGGCTCATGGCTAGAACTTCTTTCCTCCATGACGGTGCGGCCGGCCGGCGTTGAACCTCCGCTTGGCTTCAATGGCTTCGGCTATGCGCCACCCTTTCTCGACGGCCATGTCCATGGCACGGATGACTACATCCGCCAGTTCTTCTTCGGCCGCATTGAACTCGGGAATATGGTCGCTCGGCGGGTTGCCGTGCCGCAGGCCTTCAAGAGCCTCGCTCAACTCAGCATGCATTAAGGCGATGCGGGTGCCATCGGGCGGGGCATCGTCATACCACCCTTTCTCATGAGCCGTGGCGTTAATCTCGGCGGCGACTTCGCGCCACGCGTCAGTAAAGGCAGTGTTCATGGGGATAGTGTCTCGGTCTTGGGGTTAGTGTCAAGCGCAATCTCTGGCGAGATTGCTGGTTCCTGCAACAGGACGGTACGCTTCCACTCGGCGTGCTGGTCGGGCGACATGTCGGCGAAATCCTTGGCTAGGGGAAGCCCTATCCGGGCGATCCCCTCATCAAAAAAACGGTCCAGCGTGCGCTTGATCTTGCCGGCGGCCTGCTGGCCCACACTGTGCTTCACGTCTAGGTTGGTCGCGATGATGATGTCCTGCGGCGCGGCGGCTATAAGCGCCCCTAATACCGCCTCGGATAGGTTGATGCCAAAAAGGCAGAACGACTGTGGCACGCCGTGAGTGGCAAGGGCCAACCGGCAACCGACCCCTTCTACCAAAACGGCCTGCCGGGTTTCGCGGATCTCCTCCAAGCCTCCCCATATCCACGAGGACACCTTGCCAAGGTGCTTGTGGCGCGGGGTGGCATTGACGAGCGAGCGGCCGGTGAAGCCGATGATCTCCTCGTTCTCGTTGAAAATAGGGATGACGTAACGCTTGGCCATCTGCCCTATGGTGGCAACACCTCCCCGCAGGGAGACCAGTACGTCTTCCGAAATCCCCCGTTTGGTCCAATATGTGTGGTCCTGTATCAGCCGGTCCAATACCTCGGGCGGCCAAGTGCGCTCCACCTCGACCTTGGGCAGTGCTTCCTCAGTGGGCATCTCTCCGGGCGAGCCGTCACCGGCCAGAGCCCAGATCCCCTTGTTGTGATCTGGATCGGAAGGAAAAAGGGCGCAGCTCCACCGGCCCGAACGCCAAAGACGAAGGTGGTTGCCCGACGAATCTCTCCCTGCGGCGCGGCATACGGGACATGCGGCCTGCCAGCCTTCGGAGGTGGGGTGGACGTTTTGGAGTTTGGTGCGGTCGAGGGGCAAAGGGAAAATGATGGAGATCTTGTCAGCCGTGTCAAGCGGAAAAGAAAGATAGGGGCTAAGTGACGACGGGTCGGCAGGTTGCCCAGAAGGTTATGAAATAGTCACGAACATTGAATAATTCTCGCGTAACCCTTGGTGCATGACTGCATACCGTAAAAATGATGGCTGGGTGACCTTCAAGTTGCCGGCCGAGACTGATCGGAAACTGCGCGAGATGGCTTCGGCCACTGGCTTGAAAATGACGACGATTGTCGTAAAGGGGATCGAGAAGGCATGGGAGAAATGGCAAGAGGTTGAAGGGAAGGAGGGTGGGAAATGAACGACACCCCCAAGATCGTCAGAAAAGCCGCGCCCCGCTGGACTGCCGAAGAGAAAAATCAACTGGAAGCGTGGTATAGAGCACGCATACCGTTCAAAGAGATTGCGGCTAAACTAGGGAGAAGCATTACGGCCGTAACTATCAAGGCCAATCGGATCGTGTCAGAAGCGAATCCCACCATTACAACAGATCCGAAAATCGTGGCAAAAGTCATTGAGGGCTATTGGAAAAATGAGACTCTTGCAAAAATAGAAGCCGGCACCGGAGTTGGCCAAGGTGCTATTCGGCTGATTCTGAGACGCGCTGGACTGCAAAGGCGCAAAAGACATGACGTAACGCCCAAATACGATCCGGCGCTTGTGGCTGAAATCAAACGGCTATACTTAGAAGAAAAGATGAAGCAAAGAGAGATCTCCAGACGGCTTAACGTTCCGTATTGCACTGTTCATTGCGTCGTCAAGTATCGAGGGCTCCAAAATAGACCAGAGTTCTGGACAGACGAAGAGTGCAGAACCATGCAAGACATGCTCCGGTCCGGCAAAGACATGTGGACCATTTGCTTGCGCCTAAATAAAACGGATCTACAGCTGATCTGTTGCGCCAAGTTTTTCGACATATTTGATCGGTATCCGACCTTACACCAGCGTTTGACGGCCGAACAACAGCGTCAGATTCATTTCGTGCTTGTGAAGTTCGCTGCCATTCAGAACTACGACCGCAAGCGGTTCGGTATAGAATTGAAAATAACGCTGGAACACATGTTCGATCTATACGCCTCTCAAGAGGGAAAGTGCTTTTACACGGACGCTCGGCTAGAGTTTCAAACAGGGCACAAGAACACTCTCAGTATCGAAAGAATAGACTCCGCAAAGCCTCATGTAGAAGACAATCTCGTGCTTTGCACTTGGGAGGCTAATTTGATGAAGCAAGACTTAGACATCGATAGATTTCTTATGGTGGCAGAGACAATCAGCAAAAGAGCACCCGCTATCAGAGTGGCTTTGCAGAAAAGACTTTCCTCTACAAAAGATCAGGTTTGCTCTCAACCGGTTGAACATTGATGCCCATCGCGGTGTTCCGTTCCACCACACGCTTAAGGGTAGAGACCTCTCGCACGTTGAATTGAGAAAAATTGAACAGCAGGTAATTCTTGACATAACGAATCTTGCTTCCCTTTTCGGCTTTGATCGGTACCAGTCTATCTTCTCCCAGCTCGCAGGGGCCTCGTTGGCGGCAGGCTATCTCGCGCAACGAATGGGTTGCGTCATCCTTTCCGAGCTGGTTCATGGCCGCACGTTCATCGGGAGTCAGCTCTTCCAAGAGTAGTACCACAGACGAAAATTGCGCCAGCATGTCAGAACCTCCAATCACTGAACTGTTCTGCTGCTTCTCGCCTCCTTTGGTCTCAACGTTTTCCCGGTTCGTTTGACAGAAACAAATGGCCGGGATGTTCAGCTCCTTCGAGAGGTTCTTGATGCTGTCGATCTTCTCGCCAATCTGGAGAAAGAGAGGGTTCTTGCTGCGGAAATCCTCGCGAGAATTTAGTTTGATATAGTCATAGACCAGAAGACCCCGTTTGCCTTCCGTCAGGTTCTTGAAAGCCCACCTTCTGGTCAGCGAAATGATTGCGTTTAGATCCTTCCCGCCGACGTAGATATGTTGAACGCGCTGGTTGAACGGCTCCAATAGGTCGGCCGCCGCCTCTACGCGCTCTCGTTCGTCCTTTCGCTTCTTGTACCAACCCTGCCGAATCCTAAACTCGGACACTCCCGATGCAGCGGCGAGTGCACGGGACTGGTTCTCTTGTAAGGTCAGTTCCGTGTCCAGTACCAGTATGCGCAGCTCGTCGTCCTTGTCCTGTGCGCACAGCTGCTGTCCCAAACTGAGCCAGAGTGATGATTTGCCGATTTTCATTCTGGAAGCTATAAGCCATACACTCCCGGCATCGAAATATCCGTAGAGATCGTTTAGGACCACCCACGGGGAAGCTATGGCGCGCGAACTGAACGAGTTGTCGATGTCGAGAAAGCTGCGGATCGATCCGTAGAGATTGGCGGGCTCGTCGTCCTTCGATCCGCTAATGATATTCACGTGCTCATTGAATATCCCCGTCACCTCCGCTAGTAGCTCGGTAGCCTTCTTGGGCTCATTGTCTCCCGGCGCAACGTCCTGTGCGGTCGCGGCCTGAATCTTACGGCCGATCTCGTGCAGTTCCCGCCGAACCGAAGTCCGTTTCAGCTCCTTGGCAATGCCGATCCCCGCTTTTTCCACCACGCCAAGCCCGACAAGGGCGTTGACATAGATCGCCGGATCGATGGTTTCGGCCACCTTAATCCCATACGACGCTAAACGGTCTATCAAAAGGTGGTGACTGAATTCAACTCCGCTCGCCACACACGCCCGCAACGCGCTAAAGACCACCCGGTTGACCGGACTAAAATCTCGCTCAGTCAGGGGGCACTCCGCTAGGATCGCGGGATGGCGGATCGCGGCGGAGAGGAACTGCTTCTCCTGTTCCAGTTTGTAAAGCGACATCAGTTCGCTTTCGTCCTCTCGGCGTGAATCATGTCCGCATGCATCTGGAGGCTCTTGTCATCGTGGGGAATCTCGCCCCGCAAGGTGGAGACCGCCAGCCGCGCCATGTCAAGAACCGGCGTTATATCCCCCTCGGCCATGCAACGCTCGATGAACTGCCGGGGAGTCAAGCCATCGATCAGCCGATCCCCGTCAGGCGTCTTTGAGACTTCGTAGGTTTTGCCGGCGATGGTGACTTGGAACATGGTCGAATGATGGAAAGGTTGGGGCGGTCGTTCGTGATGATGACCTCAATGTCGCGCTTCTGAAAGCGGACGACAAGGGCTTCACGCTGCTCTTCGGAAAGCTGGTTCATGCGGGGCGACTCGATGACGAGAATGTCGCCGGGCCGGAGCCGCAGAACTGAGACGCGTTTGATACTGATCATCTGGCTAAAGGTAAGGGGCTTGCGGGCGGAGTCAAGGTCAATCGAGCGGGGTCGAGTAGAAGACGGCTCGAAAGATCAAGATTTTTCGCGAACTGTGTAGCCTTTACGTGTAACTCCTCTATGTGAGCACCTACACCACTGAACAAAGAGCCTACATCATGAACCATCTGGACCGCGCTACGGTCGGCCAGATCTCTCGCGCTATCGGTAAATCGCGCAGGTCCCTGTTCCTGTTTCTGCGGGGGAACCGGATCAAGATGGACGACCATCCGTCGCTGTACGACGTACCTGCTCAACAGTTTGAAAACCCCTCCACTCCAGAAGTTGTCTACCTGCTTGGCTACTTGTGGGCAGACGGATGTCTCTGGTTGCCTACCAACACGCTCACTTTGGATTGCGTTGCCGATGATATGAAAGCGATTGCGCCAGTGCTGGACAAGACGGGAGAATGGTTGAAGACCAACATGCATCGCAAGGGTAAACGCCCTAGTCAGATAGCTAAAACTGTCAATGCCCGGCTGGCCCGATTCTTGGTTAGTCACGGCTTCGAACACAAGTCTACGCGGAGTCCCGACAGTCTCATCTGTTTGATCCCTGAAAGGCTCCGTCACTTTTTTTGGCGAGGCTATTTTGATGGGGACGGATGCGTCAGCAAGGGGTTTAAGGTTAGTGTCGCCGGATCTTTCGAGCAAGATTGGACGGCATGGGAAAAACTTTTGCTCTCTCTCAATGTCAGTTATGCCATAAGACGCCGAGTATTGCGGATCGGTAGCAAAGGATCGTCTGTGTGTATAGATGGACAGACCGGTCAACTGCGGCTGCTCGACTATCTCTATTCGGGCTTCTTCGTCGATGGAATAGGTTTGCACCGTAAGCACGCGGCCTATCAAAAATTGAAGACCCATGCCGCCAAACGCCCTCTTTCCAAAACTGGGTTCCTTGGTGTGCATCGTAACGGTCCTCGGTTCTACGCTAAAATAGCGGTTGGCAGTAAACGCGCTAAAGTGCAGACCTACATTGGCTTCTACGATACAGCGGAAGAAGCTGCTCGTGCATTCGACAGGCGCGCCATCGAGCTGCGAGGCCCAACAACCCGCATCAATTTTCCTTTGAGCGATTACGTTAGTCAAGAGGCTGAGAATAATAAATGGCTTCAAGACCATGTTCTTTCTGATAGAGTAGCCCCTGCGAACGTCGGATAGCTCCTACGAGCCCCGCCCGGGCGTGCCACTTGTCGGCACTACACAACGCTGGCGCAACCCGCACCACAATCCCTTTGATATCGTTGCTTTCTTCGTGATGAGTGTGACCCACTAGCGCCTCGATGAAACGATACTGACTGATGGTGCTCTGGTTTTCGCGCATTACGAGCAGGGGGAGGTCTTTGGGCTTGGTCTCGTCTCCGTGATCGAAGGCAATGAGGGTCTTACCATAGCCCACGTACTTACGACTGCACGGCGACGCATCTACCTGTACGTTGGCATGGGTCCTGAACCAGCCTTCCACGTAACGTCCGAGGAAGTGGGAGGTGACCGAGTCGTGGTTCCCGGCGATTACCACCACGCGCACCTTGAAACGGCTCGCCAGCTCCTCAATGACATCGGTCAGCATTTTGGCGGCGGTGTCAAATACCTTGGAGAGACGGCTGTCACTGTCCACGTAGGTCCCCTTGGTAGTCTCGGAGCGGTCGTTATCGATCTGGAGCATGTCCGACCCCACAATGACCACCACCTCTTCAATGCGCTCTGCGGGGGCCTTGCGCATGAGATCCTGCACGGCCTCCCGATAGGTGCGCTCCGCGATCTTGATGTCCCAGTCGGCATGGCCTGTTTCCCGGCTCTGAGCTAATTTCCCGAGGTGAAGATCCTGCAGGTTAAGCACATAGAGGCAGTCGGCGGTCTTGGATGGTGCCTTGTCTATGTCCCACTTGCGCGGCGCGTGTTGGGCGGCGGCGGCGGTGAACAGGTCGGCGACCACTGTCTCTGCAATCCCTTTGCGCTTGGAGAACCGCGCCGCCCACGCGAACCCTTTTGCCCCGCGCCGCACGGTGAACCCCTTGCTCTCCCAAAGTGTGGTATCCACCTTGCACAGTTGCACCACTTCTTCCAGCGTTTTGGCTTTGGAAAGCTCCACGTCCACGTCGAAACCGTCGCTGTGTGTAGTGGTGGTCACGCTATTCTGCGGCACGCCGGCCGGCGGGGTCCAAAAAACGTGCCGCTTGTTCATTTTGGTCACGTTGTCGGGCGCGATTTTCAGCCGCTGGAGAAGCACCTCGCGCGCTTCCAGCCATGTCGGGCAGTCCTTGACCCATGAGCGGATCTCGGCAATTTTCTGTGGCGTATAAGGGGTGGTCTTAGTCATGCGTCGTCGGTCTCTTGGTTACACCGGCTTTGAGGGTTGTTCGCCGGTCGTCGGCGGCGACGATGGGGTAGTAGTAGGGCTCATAGCTGGACGCCCAAACCTTTGAAAAAAGCCGCCGACAGGTTCGGCACGTCTTCTTCGTAGACCCGCACGAGCGTGATGTCGTTCAGATCGCACCACTGCTTCTTCTTGTCGTCCCGGTCCATCTGCTTTTGGAAGAGACTGAAGCTGCCCTTATGAAAATGGGCGTTGTATTGGTTGTGCTGCTCCCCGTCACATTCGATGGCTATCCGGCGGGTCACGTTGTAAAAGTCCAGCCGCATGCGGGTTCCGATCACCGGGAACTCCTCGCAGACCACGTGGTTCTTCCAGTAGTGGTGGAGGAACTCCTTGACGCGCCGCTGGAACTTGGACAGCGACACGTCATCCCAGTCAATCAGATAGGGCTGAACAGACTTGCTTTTTCGGCGACCTGTGAGGGTCTCGAACTGCATCAGGCAATGAAAAGCCTGCGCGCTTCTGCATGGACGTGATTGACCAGATCGGGGTTGGCTTCGAAGAAGGCGCGAACCATCGGTTCCCCTTTGAACGAAACTCTGTCCAGCTCGATGTTGACGGCTTTGAGTTCCTCGACGTATTTCTCGTTGAACGAAATGTTGCCCGAGCCCTTGTCGGTCATGTTACCGCCCATCTTGCACATGAGGAAAGCCTCATATTCCCGCCAGATGCCGCCTATGTGGCCGTATTTAACGGGGAAGGCCACTACAGTGCCGGTCGTCTCGTTGGGGGTCTTCTCCATCTTGATATTGACCATGCGGCCAATCTCCTTGCTCTTGGCGTCTGAGGTTTCTCGAATGGCCAGATCGGACCAGTGCTTGACGATCTGCCCGGTGAGAGACGAGTAAAACTTGGGGGCATTGCCGCCGCTGGCTTGTTTGCCGCCCGCGCCGGGGCCGTGAGTATTGACCTTGTCGCGGGTCTGAGAGGTCATGTACAGATGATGACCAGTCACGCTGAACACCAGACTGAGCCGTTTGCCGGCCGCGCTAAGGATCGTTGCGGTGCCACCAATCTTCTCGGCTTCGCCCAGATTCTTGCCGATATCCACGGTGCGCTCGCAGGCGTCGGTCGAGTCTACGATGAAGTAAAAGAGTCTGTCGTCTTCGTTATTGCTGACCAATCTGTCGATCATCGTGTAGATGAAGTCAGACTTGTTAGAGTCGATGATGCGGAACCTGTCTTTAGACGTGTCAATTCCCGAGCGGGCGATAAGGTCGGCTGTCACTCTTCCTTCCGCGTTGAACACGATGACCATGCCGCGCTCTCCATAATGCCGTTGCCATTGCCGGCCCCAGCAAAGACCCTGACTAGACTTACCCGACTCCTCACTTCCGTAAAACCTTGACCAGCAAGAACTTCTGAAACCGCCACCCAATACCTGATCGAAGAAAAACGACCCGGTGCTAACGATGTCAGGACGAGCAATCTCGCTTCCGCTGCGAGAGCCAAGGTGCAGCCCCTTGAACTCCTTCTCGGCTAGGATGGCTTCAATCTGGTCGATCTTGGGCTCTTCGGTTTCAGTGTTCTTGGAGGTCTTGGGTTTAGCCATTGGTAAATCAGGGGGTATCGGCCCACTCTAAGACCGATTGCTTGCGGTTGACTGTGTTGGTGTTGCGTTCCGTGTCAATGGAAATCGTTCCGATTTCCGGTTCTAGCTGGTCCTCCAAGTGCCGGATATCCTTGTCGAGCGCGGCAGCCTCTTCAGCCTTGCGCTGGGCCTCGCCAATCTGATAGGCGTTCCACTCCTCTTGCAGAGATCTGGCACCGTAGTCGGTCAGGAAATAGCTGAGGCTGCCCAGCCGGATGGCCGGCTTGAGGGACACCCAGAATTCGAGCGGCTGATATCTGGCCCGCAACCTCTTCAGGATACCCAGCTCGCGGCGCAAGATCTTCTGGTCCTTGGTCGCTCCTTCCACGAGAATCTGGTTTAGGGCACGGAAGTCGAGGCGCGGCTTTTTCATGCCTGCGCGCCGCCCGAAACGCCGCCGAACTCAGTAGGGAGCTGTTTGAAAAACCCGCCGCATGCCTGCTTATGCCCCCCTCCCCCGTACTTGGACGCAATCTTGCTCAGGTCAACGTCCGGCTTGCCGGGGACGCCGTAGAGGCTGAACTTCCACTTTTTGCCATCCCAAAAGTAGCCGAGACAGCCGTCATGCTCCGGCTTGAGGGCGGCGAGAAAGGTCATGCTGTTACAGCGGGCAATGTTGAGAGCGCGAAAGCGCAGTCCCTCGAACGTCACGTCAAAGCCCCGCTCGGTGATGATCTGTGCGCTGGTGACCGTAGTGTAGGCGTGGATGGCACGCCCATTTTGAATGATGGGCTCAGTCTGTTGGCGGTCACTGATCTGCATGTCGGTGGTGCCGTCCGGCAATGTCAGTAGCTTGCTCCAAGACGGGGCAGATTCTGCCTGCATCCCAAGCTGGAACAGATCGACCTCAGGCAGCCTTTTGTCCCAGATATCATACCGTCCGAGTAGCTCAACGGCGCGGGGCTCTACGACCTTGGTCGGGATGCTCGTGTAGTCGTCCTTCGAGGGATATAGCGGTCGCGGATCGACCAACTTTTCCCACTCGAAGTATTGCCACGCCAGCCGGCAAGCCGCCACACCGTCAATACGGTAACCCCTGATATCGACGCCTTTCATAGCTTCGATGGCACTCTGGTGGTGGTCTATCCAGATCAGCTTGTCCGCGTGAAGGGCCATAACGCCCGGCGGCAGGCTGATGTCTATCAGATAGACCGTCTGGTAGGCGGCTAGCTGCGGCAGGTCGTCGCCGTATTCGAAGCCAAGGTAGTCGGCGGTGTTGCCGAGAAACTTGTGGGCGATTTCACGAGAGCAGATGCCGTCTAGATCGGAGCGGTGGTAGATGACGAGGGTGCTGTTCATTTCATCACGAGCAGCTTGGTGCCGCCCACAAGGTTCCGGTTCGTTGATGTCGATTGAACGAAAAGATCGAAGTCCGGATGCGAGGCCGGCTCAACTTTTACCTCGTAATCAGGCAGGCCCAATAGGCGACGAGCATTGGAGCCGCCGTAGACCTTGCCGTTCAGCTTGTTCTGGACGCAGATCTGTTTGTGACCCTGTACCTTCTCAGGCTTGCTCAGCTGATAATAGGCCGACCCCAAACGGAACGGAATCTTCCAGCTCTCGACAAACGGTTTGATCACGGCGGCCTTATGGACATTGAGCAGCTCATAATCGCTTGGGCTCAGCTCGCTCAGGTTGCTCTTGACTACCGTCGCGCTGATCTTGGAGGTGTCAAGGCTGAAGAGGTTTTTGGTGCCGCGAACGCCGGTCGCGCGGGCGCGCATAAAACT
>JBAYJB010000010.1:0-13651 GCA_041665325.1 Minisyncoccota bacterium | reverse complement strand
CCCAGAGAGATGCGAGAACGTCAGTGGTGATGATGCCACGCTGAGTATATTGGATCCTATCAATGATCTTCGCGTGGCTCTTGAGCACTTCGTACACGTCCGCGCTGATGATGGCGACGTTGGGATAGCGCCCCGTTGCGCCCTGGACCTTGGACCGACCGGCGCTGATGTCGAGGTTCGGATTCGATCCGTCGACGTTCCAGCACAGAAACTGATCGGTGCTGGCGCCGCTTGCAACTCCAGTCTCGAGGTGGTCCCAGACGCCAGTCTTGAAATAGGCGGCAGCCCAGGCAACTTCAGACGCCAACGCCATTTTGAAGGCGACGTTCTCAGCCGCATCCTGATCCGGCTTCAGCGGCGTGTCAGCGTTCGCGTAGTCCTCATCCGTGACGTACTCCTTCCAGGCATAGGGCTGGCAGTTGTAGGTCGCCGTGTGGCTCACGCCGACGCCGCCGGATTGGGCCTCGGTTCCGGGAGCGCGCAGCTTCGCTTCGTTGCGAAGCAGGTCGCCCTTGGAATACGTGAAGTACGTGCCCGTCTGCTTGCTCACAGGCAACAGAGGAAACGCCTTGTCGGCCACGAACAGGCCGAGGTCCTGAAGATAGGACACTGCCATGTTCGCGAGCGGTTGGTTGACGTGAAGATCGGCTCTGGTTGGGCTCGGCATGGTAGCTCCTTATGTCCTCTGGCAGACGAGTAACACGTTCAGATTGGCAGTCGCGCCGCCCGCGCTATTGACCGCGGTGACCTGGAGATTCGCAGCTGCGGCATAGGCTTGATTGATCGCCTTGTCCTCGCCGACCGTGGCGGTTCCGTCGATGATCCACGACTGGGGAGACGTTCCGTCGGTGATAGTGATCGTGCAGGTCTCCGTCGATCCAGGAGCGGTCAGGCACGAGGCGAATCCCATCAGCACCGTGAATGCGTGCGGAAGCTCGATGTTGTTCATCAACGTGGCAGCAGACTCGGGCACGGTCCCGCCAATGTAAAAGCTCATACAGAAGGTGTCGCTCGCGGTTCCAGGGGCGCCGGCCGGGCTCAAGGCCACGGAAATCATCTGGCCCACGGTGCCTGTCTCGAGCGCCGTGGCAACGCCGAGCTCGGGAGAGCTGGCAGTCACGAGGCGCCCGGTAGCGTCCGGAACCAGGGCGTCGCCGCGGGTAACAGAATCGCCCAGAAGCGCGCTCGAAATGCCGTGCGTGTCAACAGCGCACGCCTCGCCGGTGTCCGGCTTGTTGGTCAAGATCCCGAAGACCGAAGACCCGGCGCCAGCCAGGGCCACGGTCCCGCCGGTCCCAACCTTGACGGCGTAGAATCGCTTAGTCGTCAGGTCAGAGGCCGCGACCAGTGCAGAGTTAGAAAGTGTTTGGAGTCCGTTTGGCATGTTCTTTTTCCTTTATCCGTTGGTCCGTTCGGCCTCGAACGCCTCGTAGGTTTTGGGGTCAGAGTAGATCTTTGCGAACGCTTGAGCGGGAGTCATTCCCGCACTCTTGCTCATGAGTTCTTGCGCGGCCGCTGCGGCCTTGGCTGCGGTGCTGCCAGCGGTCGAGCCCTGCCCGGAGCCAACCTCGCGAAACAAGTCGCTCTTGGAGAGCTGCTCTTGCGTGGCCGCAAACTGCTGCTCGAGAGCCTTACCTTCTTGCTCGCTGCGCCCGTAAGCTGCAGCCAGCATCGACCCCAGAAGTTCAGATCCGCCGTGGACTAGTGGATACTGGGCGGCGCTCTTGGCAACGAAGTCTTTGCGCGTGGCCTCGACCTTTGCTAGCTCGGCGCTCTTGCGCATCTGCTCAAGCTCAGCCTTCGCGTCAGCCTGAGCCTTTTGCATCGACTCCCACTGGGCCTTGAACTCGGCAGGCACGTCGCTCTTGGAGACCGGGTCCTTGCCTGCAGCCTTGGCCAGCAGGGCCTTGGCATCGTCGAACTTGCCATCGGATGCGAGCGTGTAGGCTTGCTCGACTTGATCGAGCAGAGCCTTAGACTGCTCGGCCGATTCGTCGGCAGACTTCTTAGCGCTCATCAGCTCCTCTTTGGCCTTCGGATCTTCCGTGCCGCCCATGCAAGCCTTCAGCGCCTTGCTAAGGTCAGCCCAAGCGCCAGCAGGCATGTCGGCCTTAACGGCGCTTAGCGAAGATAGGGCAGCCTTGCACGCCGTTTTCAGCGTGGCAGGCAGGTCGGACTTTTCGATCTGCTCGATCGCAGTGTTGAACATAGGATCTCCGTTCTGTGATTTTTGAAATAGGCTGCGTCGGCGGTTGGCCGGCCTTGAGGTGGGGCTGATTTCTACTACTTGGATATCAGTTAGGGCGGTTGCCATAGCCTAATGGTTGAATGGCAACCGATTTCAGGTCAATGAATCAGACGGAAAAAGTCAAGAGAGAAGAATTATGGAACGAAGATAACCGCAAAGCCGGAGGTCACCGCGTTTGCCACGGCGCGCAGGCTGGTCGAGTCCTGAAACACACGCGCGCCGTTGATACCTGCCACAACGACTTCACCGTGGCCGGCCTCGGACATTACACGTTGCGCGCGCATGAAGGCCTGAATAAAAGGAGGGCCTCCAAGCGCATCGATCATGGCCTTGTTTTCGTCGGAGGCTCCGCGTCGATCGCTGTCCTTGATTCGCTTGGCCTCGTCGACTTCCCGTTGGCCCCAGATCAATCGCTTGCTCCGACCGTCTCCGACGGCCTGCACTGCGATCTTTCCGGTGCGCGCCCAGAACATGAGCGTCGTTCTGTCCACGCCTGTCAGGTCGGAAACTTCTCGAGTCGTGAACTCTGTCATTTAGTCCTCCGTGCAAGACCGCCCCAGCTAATGCCGTGCGGTTTGTTCTTCAGGTAGTCCCAGAGTTTTTGATCATAGTGAATGCACGCGACCCATGAGCCCTGCGTCACCGGCGCATCGATCGGTGATCCAAGAAATGCCGTGATCTGACAGGGAGCGATATAGGACTCGACTACGGTCGCGTTGCCTGTGATGTCGTCGGGCAGGCCCCCATCGAAATTGAGCCCCTGATTCTTTCCGTGTTCGAGCTTCACTTGCCACGAGCCCGCATAGCTGTGGCAGGCATCCTCGATCGTCTTCCGATCGATGATGTCTCCATAGGTGTCTTCTACGTCGGGCTCAGCTACCACGTAATAGATGAGGCGCTTCTCTTCATCCTGAGAGCGCTTTTGCAGCGTGACCTCACCGGAAGGTGCAAGGTTCAGCGTGGCCTCGTGTTGAGGCTCTGGCGAGTCGGCATGGCATGCGATTGACTGGCTCTTGCGCAAGATCACGTCGTAGACAGCGATAGGCTCATCCATCCGCGGCCACTCGCCCACCACAGTGCGCACCGTGTGCTCGATCGTTTTTAGACCTTCGTCCACCGTTCGAGGATCGAGCTCGACCAGCCCCCCGCTGACCATGCCCACGCTCGCCTGCATATCGATTTCATCGGGGAGAAGCGATAGCCGATCGGCTAGCGTGCAGCGCTCGGTCACTGATTCGCACAGAGAGCTCTTGGCATTGAACTTCAGGCCACGATCCATGGCCTCCTGCATGATCAACCCAAGCGATCGGTCGTAGGCGTAGACATCGATGCCGCGCTTGAGCGCCGTAGAGCGCCATCCCTTGATCGATTCGATCATGGCGAGCAGATCGTCATCGGCGAGCGCCGCGAACACGTCCACGCCGCCATTGGCAAGCGCCGACACTTCGAGCGCCGTGTGTCCTGGGCCCTTGCGAGAACTCAGCCCACCGCTCGCGGGGAGTGCTTGTGCGTGGATCTGATCAAAGAGCCACGGGGGGATCAGCTCCTTCGCGCGCGCCCATGCCTGCTGCAGATATTCCTTACCTGGGGCCATTGGCTTCCTCTAGCTTTTGGACACGCAGCTCAAGCGCATCGATGCGCGTGGACTCCGATGATAGGTAGGCGCACACCCATCGGGCGAACGTGGCCACCACGTTTTGGGCATACTCAAATGGCGTCACTTCCAGAGGCGACACGCTGCCCACACCCATCTCTTTCATGAAGTGGAGCGCTGCTCTGAATGTCTCACTCGATCGCTTGCTGTTCACTTTGCAATCTCCAGTTCCGGTCACGACCATCGACTCTGCTCGTAACATGTCCTTGACCGCTATCATGATCCGCCTCCAATCTTTCCAACCGATCAATGCCATGGCAGCATCATGGGCCCTGCAATCGTCGCACACGCAATAGGCGCGACAGCCGCATACGTGGCTCATGACCTCATCCTGGGCCATGGCATAGACCTCTTCGCTAGACACTTCTCACCCACTGCCAGATCTTGTTGCGCGCCTTCGGGCGGTCGACGAACGGAATTGTAAATCCCCTCCGATCAGCAAACTTCTCCCCTGCGATAACCGACATCAATGAACCGATTTTTATGTTGGTCCCGATTTTGAGATCATCATGGACGTGTACATCGAAGCTTACACTTTTCTGTACACACGGGTGCGCAAGATGCCATTGCTGTTCTGCGTAGTCCGACAATTCATGGTCGATAGGCCAGATCATCTCCGACTCGCGGGCTGCCCATCCCGGCGTGGCCACGCCAGAAGGCGCATAGCCAGAGCAGTTGACTCCGGCGACCTGAATCTCAGCATCGGATACCGGAACGCAGCGCACACCTTCACTGACCGAACCGTTTTTAATAAAATGATAACGATCCCCAGTTTCTGGGATTTTGTAACTCATGACGGATCTACCTCCGGGTATCGGTTGCTAAGGTCCACCAGAATCGCGCCCTGGCGCTCGTGTTCGATCTCGTGGCGCAGGCAATCAACGTCCAGCCGAAGCTGGTTGAACTCCCCCAGTGCCGCGCGCACGTCCTCGGGTGATATCGCGATCGCGTCGCCTAGCGCTCGATCGATGATCGCGTCCCGACGACGCGAACATCGCTGACCTTCAGCGATTTGCTCAAGCGCAACCGCGATCCTGTTGAGCGTCGAATAGAGTAGAGGGCTGTCATCCATCGTAGATATCCCTGTTTGATAGCATCCTAACCAAACTAGAACAGATTGCGCGCTTTATTTTTGGATTTCAGTGCAGTGCGAGGACCTTCGAGAACAGGCTGACCCATGCGAGCAGGGCGAGGATGCCCCAGACGATGAGACGCCCCCATGGGCCCGGGATCGGCGCGAGCTGGACGAGGATCGCGAATAGGATGAGGAGAAGAAGGAGCGATGAGATGATCATGATTGTTTTTCTTTTTGTGGATCTTTCAAAACTACCGTGCAGCGACACCGGGGGTGCAGCGGAGGCGCGGGGATTTGCCGACCATCTGGAGTCGAGAACAGATCGCGAACACCAATCGGCTTCTTCCTTCCCATGGGGCCGCAAAGCGGACAGACCGCTTCGTCGCGCGAGGTAACCCATTCCTGCATAGTACCAGGCTCCATGGCGCCGCTTTCCAAGAGATCGTCCCATAGCGATCGGCGCCCCCCGTTGACCGCCCCCATGCTCTCGGTGTGAGCGATGACCTTGGCGCGTTCGCTTACGAGCCTGTTCGCGTATCCGTCCGCGATCGAGTTAGCCTGCTTAGGCTTCACCCCTTGATCGATCAGTGATTGCCGGCGACGGTTGACCGCCTCGGCGCCGGGCCCGGTGAGCCCGATTGCTTGCTGGATATTCTGCGCCAGCCTCGCCGGATGAATTCCATTTTCTACTCCCCAGCCGATCGTGTTGCGGATGGCATCCAGGTTGGTGCCGTGAGTTTCCTTGATCAGCTCGCCTGTCCGGTTGCGCACCCAGTCGAAGATCCGCGGCCTGGCCATGTCGACGACCACTGTCGATCCCCATTCCTTGGCTGCGGTTGTGGCCCCTGCAAGCGCAGCGGCGTGGATCGCCTCAGTTAACGCCTCGCTCATGTTCCCAATCTGGATCGCGTTGAGCGAAGCGAAGATCTGCTCATCCTGTGCCGAAGGAATCAGGCGCGCGAGCTCGCCGATATCGACCTGATTGCGCATGGCCAAGATCTCTTTGTAGATCAGATTGGCCATCTCCTTTTGTGCGCGCGCAGCCTCAGCGAAGATCGCTCGCTGGCCTGGCAAGGGGCGAACGGCCACAGCCTTATAGGTCGGACGCCACACGCTATCGCTCTTCAGCGTTCAAGGGCAGGTTAGCGGCTCGCAGCAGGTAGTTCTCGACCAGTGCATTCGGGAAGATCTGCATTCCGCTGGAGCTCAGCGCTTGAATGTACGCCCCCAGGCTCGCGAGATCTGCGGACTCAATATCGCCATGAGTGATCCGTGGATAGGGTGGCTCGAATCCGTTGAGCCGCATGAGTCTCGGAACCGCTTGCCTGTTAATCGCTTCCGCTATCGCGTCCATGACTGCGCCTAGCGCGGTTGCGAAGACGTCCGTCTTGCTTGAGCTCAACGCGAACGAGCCGACCTTCTCGTGGCCCAGTAAAACGAAGTCGGCCAGTGCAGTCATTGCGATGCGCTGATCGTAGCGGTTGATCACCGTGGTCGTGTCGATCGTGCGTTGCCCAGGGGCCGAGATCAGTGATAACTGAAACAGTTTATGGCCCGCATCGTCGTAGACCATAGGGAACACGATGCCGCCCTGACTATCGGTTTTGATGTTGCGCACGATCTTCTTGATCTCGTTGTAGAGGTGCTTCGCGCTAGCGTCGGCATTTTGATCCATGAGCTCTATTGGGATCTCGGCCATAGGGATGCCACACAAGTCGCGCTCGATGCCGATGGCCTCGAACTCCTCAACGGATTTCTTGAATAGCCAGCTGCGCCACGCTCGCCTGAGGATGCTCTGCCCTTCGGGGTTCGATCGCTTGCCAAAGATCCGCAGGTGCAACAGCTTGTCGTAGGGAATCACGGTCCATCGATAGTCCGGCGGGGCCCATTGAACTACGCCGTAAACCCATAACTGATCGTCGACCAGCCAACGCTGGATCGTGTCGGCGCTTCGTGGTGCGAGCTTGGCCCATCCGATCAGACCGTCGTCGTGGTCACTCGATAGGGCCCCGTCCTTGAGGCCTTTCCGACGCTTGTACACGATCTCGTGCAAGCTGAACCCGTCGACCAGCGCGGCCTGTGCCTCGCTGATAAAATCAGTCCACGGCGTGTCGAGATCGTGCATGCACGAGCGTAGGAAGTCGGCCTTCTCATGCTCGATCTCGTCTCCGTCACCGCCCGCTTGCACATCCCATGATGCCTGTCGAATAAGCATCTCGATCGCGAACAGGATTGACCCGACTGTGGCGTCATTGGTCGCCATTTCGCGCATTGTGCGCTTGCCTTGATCACCGTCGAGCTGAGGGATGAACTCCTCAGCCATGCGGCCCTGCCAATGGCTGATTCCGGGGATGCCCATCTCAGAGGTAAGATCGTATTTCCTGGGCACCGCATTGGGGCCAACCTGACCTGAGAAAGCGGAAGATATTTGATTCTTGTTTGCCATGCTCGCTATCCGATCAGCCAGAGTATTCCCATGATGACGATGAATAAACAGCCAAAAGTCAATATATCGGCCATGTCATGCCCGTGCATTCTTGTCCGAAACAGTGTCGCACTTGTCGCAAGCGAACGCAGGGCCCTCGATCAAGTGCAGTCCCATCCGAGTGCCACACTTGCAGCACTTGTAGACCAATGGCCGCATCTCTTTGTTGGTCGCCGGTGTCGATCCTGAAGGGCGCTTTCTCTTGGTGGTCATCGGATCTCCGCTGCCTTCTTGACGCAGCTCCCATACTCAAAGAGATCTCTGCGATAAAAGCACTCGACACATTCGCAGTCTCCAGACTCGAGTCGCACATGGAACCCATCGGACGCTGCGCCACATACCCTGCACGTCTGCCTCCGCTTCTTGCGCACAAGCTCGCATAGCCTCAAAGCAACGCAGGCATTACACAGGGGCTCGATCGGCTGACCGGTATGCTGCAGCCCATTTCCTGGCTGAACATCTTTTCCACACTGCGTGCAATTAGCCACCGTGAGCCGCGTTCCCTGATTTTTCCGCCATTTCCAGATCGGCGAGATGCGATATCTCTTGAGCGATGGAGCTCTTCTTCGCTGTCAACGCACTCAATTTATCACGCAGCCCCGCGAGCTGGGGAGGTGACCATTCCCGGCGTTCTCTCTCTTTCCTAATAACAGCGTCCATGTGCCTTTTTACACGCAACCAGTTCACGATCGATCGACTGATTAGATGAGACTGCCCATTAAGTTCGCTCCATCGTTCCTGCAGTGAGCTGACCTTTTCTTTAATGTCCATGTGACGGCCCTCCTTTATGATAGGTTCGGAAGTGAAACGTTGCCAGACATGGAAAACGATCCCCAGCCCTTTTTCTTGCTCAGCCTCGTAAGCGCCTGGCTCATGGCGTCCACTTGATCGTCGTTGGCGCTCGACGGAAACGAGACCCATTCCTCGACCAGCTCGGCAACCCATGGTGAGCTCGCGGTGCCTGGAATGAACACATTGCCGCTTTCAAACAGCGGGCTCACCGCACTACAGCGAGCCTCTTTCCCACCATCAGGTTTAACCGCTATCAATCCAGGTATCCTTGATTTGAGTGCATCCAAAACCGCCGGCCCGTTTGCTTTATCCTCGATCAACTTTACTCTTGCCCGTGGATGTTTGCGCGAAAATTCGACGATCTGTTTGCAGGTTTCGCTGAACCCCCAGCGGCCACGGAGTTGATCAACCAAGAAGAAGTCAGCGCCCTTGCGGCCCCAGAGTTGGCCAACCACGAAGCTCGATCCGAGCTCCTTGAACGTAAGATCCCAGCTCTGAATCTGCTCGTCGAATTGCGCCGGCACTATATCGTAGTGCTTGATCCATTGGCGTTGGATGATGTTGCCCTCGGCGGGTGAAGGAAGTTGCTGGTAGAGGCCCTGCCACACGCGCTCCCCAACATCCTTTCGAATGCCGGCCAGCGCAGCCTCATTGTAGCGCTCTGGACAGAGTGATTGACCGATCTGCCTTCCCAACGGATCGTCGCTCGAATCCGCCAGTGCTGGCAAGCGGATGAGCTTCCACTTCTCGCCCTTGTCCTCGGTGAGGATTCGCGCAAGATCGTCACAATGCCACCGGGTGAACAGCATAATCACGGATCCACCGGGCTCCACCCGAGTCATCAGCGTCGACCGAAACCAATCCTCTATTCGCTTGCGAATGACTGGAGAATGTGCTTCGGCCCAGTTTTTATAGGGGTCGTCGACGATGGCCACGTCTGCACCACGACCCGTCGTGGCCCCCTGGGCTCCGGCAGTAAACATCGCTCCACCCTGCTCGGTCTCCCACGCCGAGGCCGAGCTCATGTCCTGCCGGACACGCGCGGGCAGCTCCGGTATGGCCTGAATCGTGTCGCGTACCTTGCGACCCCATGTCGCGGCGAATGTCGCTTCGTAGCTAGCCAAAATTATGCGAAGGTTCGGACACAGCCCAAGCATCCACACCGGAAACCAATGCGAGATCAGCTCGGACTTCCCAAAGCGAGGCGGAACATTGACTATCAGCCTCCCGCCCGCTGGATCATTGATGCACTCGAGTACCGCACTCCATATTAGCATGAGATGAGGCCAAGCGCTCCATTGATGCCCCACGCGCTTGCTATACGCCACGGCAAGCTTCGGCGCCGACGAAAGAGACTCTGCTATGCCCTCGGCCGACAAAGACTCGCTATGAGCCTGTGGGCGCTTCCTGCGGGCCATTAGACGTAATCCTCTAGCCAATGCCATGCGCCGCACGAGCACGGGCCGAGCAACATATCGTGATCTCGCGTCGGGTGGTCGCGCGCCACGAGCAGCGCGTCGGTCTCGATCCCTAGGCGACCGGCGACAAGGATCTCCTTGGCCAGCTTCCTCGCATCCAAAAAATGCAGCCCATCGGCGAGCTCGTTGGCCACAGGCTATCGCCCCCTCGCCATGTCGAGGATCTTCGCGCCGGCCGCGCGCGCAGACTCCTGCTCGACAGTCTCGGAAATTCCGCTGAGGTATTTCAGCCCGCCGCGCTTTTTGAGTAGCTGGTGGGCCTCTTTGATGGCATCGAGGTCGCCCGCCGCGTCACGCTCCTCATGCGCAAGAGAGAAATGCTCACGGAACCGTCTCTCAACAGCCCACGCGCTTGCCTGCCAGCCCGCATCGCCTCGGGCGAACTTCTCTAAGGCCCGAACCAAAAACGTCGCCTCGGCCCTCAGAAGGCGCTTTAAGAGCCTATGGCAATTTCGGACTTCCTGGCTGGGCAGGTCTTGGCCTTCAGCCATGAGACCGAGCCTCAGCCAGAGATTGAGAGTGATAGGCGCGATCCCCGCGAACGCCGCTGCCACGGTGAAGGGCGAACCCACGGTAATCGCCTGCTCAAGCAACTCCTCGATTTCCTCGGTGGGCATTGAAGGATCACGTAACGATTCCATATCCCAATAGTATCAGAGGCCCATTCTGATTGCGCGGAAAATAATCAAGCGATATTTCTTGCGCGGCCACGCGAAGGTGTGCGAAGGTGGAAACACTCCCCCCCCCCCAAAAAAATCAAGCATCCTGAGACAAAAAAGGGAAACCCCTGTTCGTAAGCAAAATTACTCGATGCTTTCTCTTTACCAATAGAACTCCAAAAAACAGTAAGTTCTTTTTAATAAGGTGCAAATACCATGAATCATCAGTTAAAAATTTGAATTTAAGTTTTGATTGTCTACTGGATAAGAGCATATAATAGGCATAATAACATACAATTGGGACCGGCTTTTTAGGATAAAACGAAAGTGTATTTTTTCTCTGTTATATCAATAATAAGAACGGGATACTTTCGGAGCCGTTTCTTCGCGTGGCAAAATGATAGCAAGCCACACTGCGCCCCATGAGTCGCAATAGGTAAAGATCGAAAACGGCAGACCTGCTTTGAATTTTATCATCCGAAGCGAAACACCTGCGGATACCGGTCCTGCGTCGGTTAGGTCGAATGCACGATGATATCTTTCGTTTTGGATAGACAAAGATGAATCTTGACGCCTTTGATTCAGCCAGTTACAATCGAGCCACAACCAAGAGGAGCGACCCAATGGCACGAAACATTCTACTAAACAGCTATCACGGATCCATTGCCCCCATCTATGACGGGAGAGAAGGGAGGTCAGGGTTTATCACCGAGAATCAAGCGAGCACCTGCAAAAAGAAGCTATGTGGCGCGCGGGGGGTTAACAAGTGCTGCCCATGCCATCCTGTGACCGGGCACTACGGGCCCCAGTTCGTTCACCCGTTCGTCCACCGCCGTGGCGACGACGTGGTGATCAAGATCTTCGGTGAAAAGCCGGGCATGGAGATTGAGCCTTACTCGCTGGTTGAGGGCCTCGATCCTGCCGATACCAAGGCCGCGATCAAGGAATTCGAGGGGGAGGATTATTACATTGAAAGCATGCTGTACCAATTCACGACCCCCATTGACGAGGATATGAGCAGCCCCATGGTCCGTCGTGATGTTGATAATCGGTGGGCGAGGTGGATCGATATGTTCCTTGACCACGAAACGATGGGAAGGATTTCACTCATGGCCAAGGCACATAAGCACCAATTTCCTGGGCATGCGCCTGACTGGTTCTGGCCTCAGGGGGTGGGCCGATGAAAGTTCAACTATTCAATTCATTTCATGGTGGGCCGATTGTCGAGCTCAACGTCCATGATGGGCGACTCCTGTCCGCTAATCAGATCGAAAAAGTGCGTAAGAGCCTATGCCCTCACTGGGGAGACGCATCCAGATCGTGCCCTTGCGAGCATGTGTTAGGACTTTACGGCGAGCAAGTGGTGGATGTCGATTCTCGTGGCCCTTATCTGGTAGCGCTAAAGCTAAACTCAAGATTTTTCAAGATCGGGGAGAATAAAAGAGCATCGGTCCGCGCGGCGAGAATGGAGCATCTCCACCTGTCTCACGAGCAAGAGCTCGAATTGCGCGCTAAAAAAATAAACGATCCACGGTTAAGGCGTGCGCTTCACGATGCCGACACCATGGCCAAGTGGCTCGACGTCAGGCTGCGGCAAGATGGGCCCTATGATGCGTATCGCGCGTACTATATTGGATATGCGAGGAAGGGCCAGAAGTGGTTTTGCACGATGCCGAGGGGGTGGGACACCAGCCAAATGAGCCGGCTTAGGAAGGGCAGAGTCACTCAGCATCACATTGATAACGATCTTGAAGTGATTTCAAAACACCATCTACTCGAGACCGATGGCATGTTTGATCTTGAATTTTTCACTCCGCTAAAAATGCTCACCTTGTCTGAAAAAATGAGAAAAATTCGCAAAATGCAGCCGTTCCTTGATTACATGGAGATCCTGAAGCAGGAAGAACTCGATCAAATCAAAAACAACGAGGCCAGTAAATGAAAGAAACCAAAATCTGCTTTTTCGATCTCGAGACCACCGGCCTAGACCCTGCCACGCATGAGATCATCGAGATCGCGTGGATTATCACTGATCTCAAATTGAATATCCTCAACCGCCAAGCGCACAAAGTGAAGCCTGAGCACCTGGAGAAAGCAAGCAAGCAAGCGCTCGAAGTGAACGGCTACACGCCTATCGAGTGGGCGAGTGCCCTCGATCTGAGGAGCGCTCTCAAGATCCTATCGGCCCAATGCCCCTACGGCGAATCAATGTTTGCCGCCGGACACAACGTGATCAGTTTTGATCTCCCCTTTCTTCGTAGCGCGTACAAACAGATCTCAGCATTTTGCCCGCTGAGTTATCGGGCGATCGATACCCTGCCGATGGCGATTGCGCACTGTGTGGCCACGCAATCGTGGCCGATCGATTTTAAGCTTGAGTCGCTTGCCAAGCACGTGGGGATCGAGCCTGTTGGGCAGTCGCACAGAGCGGCGACCGATGTCGAGATGAGTTTCGATCTTTTCAGGGCATTCACTGGGCTGTACTCGCAGAAGTCGATGCTCGCGGCGTCCACCGCCCGATTTTTGAAAAATGCAACAGAAAAGAAGGAGGGAGAAAATGAAAAAACAGTCTGAGCTCGCACTCTATATCGCGCATTATTCTCTGGCCCTCGCCTCGATCGTGCTCACGCTCCTGGCGCTCTACCTCCTGGCCTCGTGCGGAGCCCCTGAGAGCCCCCAGGAGACGCCGCCCGATCCAGTACAGGCAAACTCCTATGCCGATATCCTCAGCGGCTCCTATCCGCTCTGGCTGCACAACACGGCCGAGTCCTGCGACCCCGACGGCCGCAGATCCTACCAGGAGCCCATCCTCTCCGCACTGGAATCAGACGGCTACGGCCAGCTATCGATCCATCTGGGCCGGATAGCCTATTCCCTGGCCTATGAGCCGATCGATGCGGCTCTCACCCAGGCCCGCACGATCCCCGATGATCAGTATGCCTCAGGGGGGTGCCAGCTGTACACCACGGCCATGGATGCCGAGGTGCTCGACAATCGCTACTGCAAATCGCTGCAGACCGTGGCCACAGTGAGCGCCGACTATCACGTCGCCGATCGAGCGCTCGCGGGCTCGATCGAGCTCACATACGCCGCCGGATGTGGCGCCGACGCCAAATCCTCCGGCTCGCGCACCCTGCTATTCGATGGCAAAAGGCTAGATAATCCATATATTTGCAAGCGCACCAGCAAATGGTGTTATCGACTCCCTCACTGCAAGGCCCTTCTCCCGGGCTGTAGGACCCCTGAAGATTCATGCGCTT
>JBAYJB010000009.1:0-13690 GCA_041665325.1 Minisyncoccota bacterium | reverse complement strand
GCCAAGATCGGGCGCATCTTCAAGGTGCTCGGCGCCTCCAAGAAGCGCTATGCCGAGATCGGCGAAGTCGTGGTCCTATCAGTCCAGAAGGCCGAACCGCGCAAGGCCGTCAAGAAGAAGGATGTCCTCCATGCCGTGGTCGTCCGCCAAGTCAAAGCCACCCGCCGCAAAGACGGTTCGTATGTCCGTTTTGACGAAAATGCCGTGGTGATCATCGAGAAGGGCAAGAAGGAGCCGATCGCCGGACGTATCTTCGGACCGATCCCGCGCGAAGTCGCCGAGGCCGGATTCAAGACCATCGCTTCCAAGGCGGCCGAAATCGTATAAATATATGCATATCAAGAAAGGAGATACAGTCAAAGTGATTTCAGGAGATGACCGGGGACAGACCGGCAAGGTCCTGCAGTCGTTCCCCAAGAGGAACAAGGTCGTCGTCGAGGGCGTCAATGTCGTCAATAAGCACGAGCGTGCCAAGAAGCAGGGCCAGAAAGGTCAGACCGTCAAGCGTCCGATGCCGATGAGCGTATCGAATCTCGTCCGGATCGACGAAGCCAAGAAATAACCGCTACCATGACTACCACCGCCCACAAATCTATATACGAGAAGAACAAGGAATCATACAAGGCCTTGCACGCCGCTCTCGGTCTCAAGAATCCGATGCAGGCGCCGCGCCTCTCTAAGGTCGTGATCTCGACCGGCTTCGGCTCAGTCAAGGACAAGAAGAAGATCGAGCTCATCGCCGACCGTCTGGCCCGCATCACCGGCGCCAAGCCGGCCGTGCGCGTGACCAAGAAGGCCATCGCCACATTCAAGACCCGCGTCGGCGACCCGATCGGCTATCAGGTGACGCTTCGCGGACCGCGCATGGCCGACTTCCTCGAACGCTTCATCAATATCGCTCTGCCGCGCACCAAGGACTTCCGCGGCCTGCCGAGGACATCAGTCGACGCCATGGGCAACTATACGATCGGTATCAAGGAGCACACGATCTTCGCCGAGACTTCCGATGAGGATCTCAAGGATGTCTTTGGCATGTCTATAACCATCGTCACGACTTCTAGCGACAAGAAGCACACCTTGGCTTTCCTGGAATATCTAGGACTACCGCTCAAGAGGGAGGAGTCCGCGAAGAAATAGGCTTTCAATACAGGTTACGAGCAGGGGGGGTTGATTAAAACTCCCTCTTGTGTTATGGTTTTAACTTAACGTCAGCACATTTAATTCAACATTCAACCCATAGGAGGCCTTATGGCCACCAAACTTATCAAATGGATCTGGCTCATCTACGCCGGCGACGATCGTTCCAACGAATTGTTGGGCAAAATGCTCGGGGATGAGAACGCCTATACCGAGCAGGAATGCGAAGATGGCGTCAAGAGAGGGCTCTGGTGTTGCCCGAACTACGAGTTCGTGGACAGATTCGTGAGGACCGCCAATCACAATCGGCTTCCACACAAGGTCTTTGTCCGGAAGGGTCGTGCGAAGATCCGTCTATGGTCGTTCGGCCACCATGCCAAGGATCAGCCGAAGAAGGGGGTACATCATGAGCAATCAAGAAGGCTTCAGGTTCATTGACCACCTCAAGGATCCGCGGACGTTTCATTTGCTCCGCGATATCCTAGGGGAGGGCAATGCCTGTTACCAGCGGCTCTGTGGCGACGGTGTCCCAAGGAATCTCTGGATCGTCCCCGACAACAAGGCGATGTCGGCAGTCCTCCAAGCACTCCTTGGCCAAGAGCTGCCATACAAGCTCTACATCCTGGACGAAGGCATGGAGATCGTCCCACTCAGGAAGCCTCATGTGCCCAAGGTGGGGTCCATCAAGTCACTGCCTCGTGGCAAGAAGGCGGCGCCCAAGTCTGCCTAGCCAACCCGGAAATCATTCCGGGTTGTTTTTATTCAGGTGTTATGTTCGCTATAATATCCACATGAAACTCCTCTTCAACTGGCTCGTCTACGCCGTCGCGATATTCTTGACTTCATATTTCTTGCAAGGCGTGCACGTCGACAGCTTCGTCACGGCCCTCATCGTGGCGGTCGTGCTTGGGGTGGTCAATACATTCCTGCGGCCACTCCTTGTCATCCTTACTCTGCCTATCAATATCCTGACTCTCGGCCTGTTCACCTTCGTTCTCAATGCCGCACTGATCCTCTTGGTCGCCCATTTTGTCTCCGGATTCTTCATCGCTAATTTCTGGACAGCGCTCATCTTCAGTATCATCTTCTCGATCGTTTATTGGTTATTGAATATCTTCAAAGGTGACGAATAGGGTACAGATTTGATATTGACGCTCTGATGCCCGAGAGGTATCATATTTTCCATACCAGTTTGTTCATTTAACGCGACATTCCATGGGGAGTGTCGTCAGCTCCAACCTCAATCCAAGGAACCCCCCGAAAACCTTAGTTCCTCTCAAAAAGGAATGACAGGTTCGTCCCATCACATCTAACGCTTGGCAACGCAGATGCCAATGCCTCAGAACTAATGTGCCAAAGATCTCTGACTCCCTCAGAATCGGCAATCAGTTGTGGTGTTCAAGAGGCATCAGTCAGTTGGTTAAAGACCCCGGTTGCATGAGCAGCCGGGGTCGAGTCTTGTCCGAAATATAGGTCTTGACCACCACCATTCATTCTGCTAGTATCTCCATTACCTCTAGGTACCCGGTATTACGAGGCAAAAGCGATTGGAAGCGACCCCCGCAAGGGCAGAGCTGACCAATCCCCTTTGTTTTTCCGGGGATCAAGACGGGATACTCATTCATGGCCAAGACATCAGTCATCGTCAGGTCGAAAAAGACGCCGAAATTCAAGTCGCGCGTCGTCAGGCGCTGTTTCCGCTGTGGCAGGAAGCGCGGCTACATGAGGGACTTCGATCTCTGCCGCATCTGCTTCCGCGAGTTCGCCAATGAAGGCATGATCCCGGGCATTAAGAAATCATCATGGTAACCGACCCAGTAGGAGATTTCATCATCCGCCTCAAGAACGGCTCGGACGCCAAGAAGCCGACAGTCGAATTGCCGTACTCCAAGTTCGCCGACAATATCGCCCATGCTCTCAAGAAGGCCGGTTATGTCGATGCTATCGAGAAGAAGGGCAAGCTCATCGACCGCACTCTCGAAGTCACCTTGCTTTATTTCCCGTCCGCCGGCGCTCGCATCCACGGCGTCGAGCGCGTCTCCAAGCCTTCCCGTCGCGTCTATCAGAAGGCCACCGACATCCGCACCTACCGCAGCGGCTTCGGCAATGCTTTCTATTCCACTCCCAAGGGTGTCTTGACCGACGAGGAGTGCAAGAAGTCGCGTGTCGGCGGCGAGTTCCTCTTCAAGATCTGGTAATAATTTCAATACTATGTCACGCCTCGCAAAGAAACCAATAACGATCCCGCCGAAGACAGAGGCCTCCTTTGCCGCTGGCGTCATGACCGTCAAGGGGCCGCTCGGCACCATCGCCAAGACCTTCCGCCCGCTGGTCAAGGTAGTCGTCGAGAACGGCGCGGTCACGATGACCCCGGTCAACAATGCGCTCGAGACCAAGGCGCTCATCGGTACGTACGCCTCACACCTGCGCAACATGCTCGAGGGCGTCAACAAAGCCTATGAGAAGAAGCTCATCATCGAAGGTATCGGCTTCAAGGCCGATATCAAAGGGAAGGATCTGGTCATGGCTGTTGGCTTCTCTCACCAGGTCGTCATGCCGATCCCAACCGACCTCAAGGTCACTTCCGAGAAGAATACCCTCACTATTTCCGGCATCGATTGCGAGAAAGTCGGGCAGTTCGCCGCTGATATCCGCGCCAAGAAGAAGCCAGAGCCGTACCTCGGCAAAGGCATCCGTTA
This sequence comes from Minisyncoccota bacterium, assembly GCA_041665325.1. Classification (GTDB taxonomy): domain Bacteria; phylum Patescibacteriota; class Minisyncoccia; order Phycocordibacterales; family PALSA-1337; genus C7867-002. The sequence continues at coordinate 9,854 of JBAYJB010000009.1, read as the reverse complement.
TAGCGATGAAGTCATCCGTCGCAAGCAGGGTAAGAAAGCCGCCTAAATAAAAACCATGAGCACCCTCACCAAACAAGACCAGATATTCGCCCGCCGCAAGGCCCGCATCCGTGCCAAGATTTTCGGCACGGCCGAGCGCCCGCGCCTCACAGTCTTCAAGTCGCACAAGTATCTCTATGCCCAGATCATCGATGACACCAAGGGACACACTCTGGTCTCGGCTGACTCCAGGGAGATCAAGGGCAAGACTCCTGTAGAGCGTGCCAAGGAAGTCGGCACGGAGATCGCCAAGAGGGCCAAGGCCGCCAAGATAGACGCCGTCGTCTTCGACCGTAGCGGCTACACGTATGCCGGCAAGATCAAGATGGTGGCCGATATGGCTCGCGAGGGAGGGCTCAAATTTTAATATCCAACATGAAAGACAAAGAACTAAAGGTTAATACAGAATCAAAGCCGATCGCAGAGACGGCAGTGTCGGCGCCGGCGGCCGCGGTCACGCCTGCAGCTGCACCTGCCGCTCCGGCTGGCGATTCCTCAAATCGTCCTGGGGGCAAAGTCACTATGGGTCGCCGCACACGCGACGTAGCTCGTCGTGGCGGCCAAGGCGCTCCGAGTAGCGCCGGCAATCGCGGCGGCGACCGCCGCCGCTCCGGTAGCGGCCGCGGGGGAGACAACCGCGAACGCGTCAAGCCGGAGTTCGATTCCAAGATCATTGATATCCGCCGCGTCACTCGCGTGACCGCCGGCGGCCGCCGCATGAATTTTAGCGTAGCTGTCGTGGCCGGAGACAAGAAGGGTCGCGTCGGCGTCGGTCTCGGCAAGGGCAATGACACGGCTTCGGCTGTGGAGAAGGCCACCCGCGAAGCCAAGAAGCACCTCATCCGCGTTCCGCTCTCCGCCCAGATGACTATCCCGCACGCCGTCGAGGCCAAGGTTGGTAGCTCCAAGATCATGATCTTCCCGGCCCGCGGCTCGGGTATCGTGGCTGGTTCCTCGGCTCGCGCCGTCATCGAGATGGCCGGTATCAAGGATATCTGCGCCAAGTATCTGTCAGGCAGCAAGAATAGCTTGAATAACGCTCGCGTCGTCGTGGCTGCACTCAAGAAATTGATCGCCATGCCGCGCGCCGAGCTAAAAGGCAAGAAACAAGCCCCCAAATAATATGCAAACCCACCTACTCAAAAGGACCCATCCCAACATGAAGCGCATCACTGTGGCGCGCGGCGGTAAGCGTGGCAAGACTAGCGGCCGCGGTGGCAAAGGCCAGAGCGCCCGCGCTGGTAACAAGCGCCGCCCGGAGTGGCGCGACATCATCAAGAAGCTCCCGAAACTCCGCGGCCGCGGCGTCAACCAACACAAGTCTATCCAGGAGAGCCATTTTGTCATCAACCTTTTCACGCTTGAAGCAGTCTTTGATTCCGGCGCTATGGTGACCCCGGTTACCCTGGCCGAGAAAGGAGTCGTCGTCACCGAGTCGGGCCGCATTCCTCGTATCAAGATCCTCGGCAGTGGCGAGCTGAAGAAGGCCCTGAAGGTCACCGGATGTTTCGTTTCCGAATCAGCCAAGGCGGCCATAGAAAAAGCCGGGGGCACGATCGTCCCATTCAAGCACGAGATCACTCAGGAGATCGTCGTCCGCGACATGAGCAAGGCCAAGGCCGAACCGGCGAAGATTGAAAAAAAGGAAGAAAAGAAGGAGAAGCCCGGCAAAAAAGATAAGGCCGAAAAGAAGGACAAGTCAGAAAAGAAAGAGAAATCCGTAAAACCAAAGGCCAAATAGCTTTCAGTAGGGTACAATCGACCATATGCAGAATTTCCTCGCCAAAATCACCATCGCCTTCAAGGATCCCATCCTGCGCCGCAGGATCGCCTTTACCATAGGCATGTTGGTGCTCTTCCGCGTTTTGGCGACCATCCCGATTCCCGGAGTCAATCCGGCCACGCTTTCGACCCTCTTGAGCTCCAGCCAATTCTTCGGCTTCCTCAACATCTTCTCCGGCGGCGGCTTGTCCAACCTCTCCATCGTCATGTTGGGCGTCGGTCCGTTCATCACGGCTTCGATCATCATCCAGGTCCTCACTATGATCGTCCCACGCTGGAAGGCGCTCATGCACGAAGAAGGAGAAGCCGGCCGCCTCAAGCTCTCGCAATATTCCCGCCTGATGGCCCCGATCCTCGCGGTCTTGCAGGGCATCGGCTATATCATCCTCTTCCAGTCCCAGAATGTCTTGCCTCAGCTCTCACCATTTGCTTTCGCCACGAGCGTGATCGTAGTGGCCGCCGGGTCAGTGCTCCTCACTTGGATCGGCGAGCTCATCTCCGAATTCGGTATCGGGAACGGCGTCTCGCTCATCATCTTCGCGGGTATCGTTTCCGGTCTGCCGATGTCATTTGTTCAGAATATTCAGAAGCTCATCGCTTCCGGCTACGCCAATCTACCTTTCTATATCGGCATCCTGGCCGTAGCTGTTCTCGCCACGGCGGGCGTCATCTATGTCACCGAGGCAGAGCGCTCCGTGCCGGTCACTTATGCCAAACAGGTCCGCGGCAACAAGGTTTACGGCGGTGCTTCTACTTATCTGCCGTTACGCCTCAACCAGAGCGGCGTCATCCCGATCATCTTCGCCCTTTCCATATTGCTCTTCCCGCAGATCATCCTCAACGCGCTCGCCAAGTGGGGCGCCTATCCACTCATCGCTTCTGGGGCCCAGAGCCTCTCGGTCCTGCTCACACCGCCTTCGTGGACTTATGGCATCCTCTATTTCGTCATGGTGGTCTTGTTCACCTATTTCTATACGGCTGTGACCTTCGATCCCAAGCTCATCTCCGAGAATCTCCAGCGTTCCGGCGCCTTCATTCCTGGCGTCCGTCCCGGTGAGCATACACGCGACCACCTTGGCAATATCGTGACCCGCATCACTCTCGTCGGCGCTATCTTCCTTGGCATCGTAGCCATCTTGCCGCTCATCATCCAAGCTTTCTCACCAGACAGTACGCAGTCCTTCGCAGTCGGCGGCACAGCGCTCTTGATCGTTGTTTCGGTGGTCTTGGATCTCCTGAAGAAGATAGACGCGCAGGTGGCGATGAGGGAATACTAGTCCGCACGGCGCAATCAGGCATCCTCAAATCCTCAAAAACTCGCTTCACTGTATCCGTAAGACCCTCGGTCGCTTCTGCTTACGCAGAATTACTTCCCTCGGGTCTAACGGTTACATGTTCGCTCAAACAGTTTGAGGACTTTCGAATGCCTGATTGCGCCGTGCTATAATTACCTTATGTCACCGCAAGCATTCGTATTTGTCGGGCGGGCTGGTGCCGGCAAGGGCACGCAAGCCAAGCTCCTGAAACTCTTCATCGAGAATAAAGACCCCGGCCATCCCGTGATATATGTGGAGACCGGAGCGGAATTCAGAAAATTCAATGAGGGCCCCAGCTATACCGCTAGTTTGAGCAAATCTACGATTGATCGCGGCATATACATGCCTGAGTTCATGCCGATATATATATGGGGCAAATTGCTCGTCGAGAAATATTCCGGCAAAGAAAACCTGATATTAGACGGGACCCCGAGGAAACCCATGGAAGCTAATGTCTTGGAATCATTATTTCCCTTCTATAACCTGGGGAAGCCCTGGGTGATATATTTGGACATCGACCATGATGAATCCATTCAAAGGCTGACTCTTCGGGCCGTCCAAGGCCGCAAGGACGACACTCCCGAAGGCATGGAGAATCGGCGTAAGGAGTACGAGAAGAATGTCGCTCCGATCGTCGCCTGGTATCGCACCAACCCCAACGTCAACTTCCTCGACATCGATGGCGAACGCCCTATCGAGGAGATCCACACTGATATTGTGAAGCGCGTCGGTTTGGCGTAAGGTAGAGTGATGATCACGATCAAGACCAAGAAGGACATAGCTATCCTGCGAGAAGGCGGGCACCGCCATGCTGCCATCATGCGTGAGCTAGCCAAGGCCGTCCGCCCCGGTGTCTCCGCCGCGGAGCTCAACATCCTCGCCGAGGAGCTGATCGCCAAGGAAGGCGACGCTTCGGCCTTCCTCAACTACCAGCCGGAAGGAGCCCGTCGGCCCTATCCGGCCTCGCTCTGCGTATCCGTCAATGAAGAGATCGTCCACGGCATCCCGAACGAAGGCGACAAGATCCTCCAGGAAGGCGATATCGTCTCCCTAGACCTCGGTCTCATCCACAAGGGCATGATCACCGACACAGCTATCACCGTGGCAGTCGGTTCGATCGCTCCAGAGCTGGAGAAGCTCATGGAAATCACTAAGAAGGCGCTCATGGCCGGTATCAAGGCCGCCAAGGGCGGTAAACGCGTCGGTGATATCTCGGCCGCCATCGAACGTGTCGGTGTAGCAGGGAAGTATGGCATCGTCGAGGAGCTCTCCGGCCATGGCGTCGGCTATCATGTCCATGAGGACCCTTATGTTCCGAATTATGGCGCAGCTGGACGAGGTGAATTCCTCAAGCCGGGCATGGTCATCGCCATCGAGCCGATGTTCAATATCGGCACCAAGGAGATCCAGCTCGAAAGGGACGGGTATACCTACGTCACGGCTGATGGACAGCCGAGCGCGCACTTCGAGCACACTGTCTTGATCACCAAGAGCGACGCCGAGATTTTGACCTAGGGCCTGATTTCCTGTAAGATATCTTTCTTATGACCAAAACAAAACCGAGCCACCCGAAGCACGAGCGCACGCTAGTGATCATCAAGCCTGACGGTATTCAGCGCACTCTCATCGGCGAGATTATCAAGCGCTACGAGCGTGCCGGTCTCAAACTCATCGGCGTCAAGATGATGGTACCGACTGCCGATCTAGTGGAGAAACACTACACCCTGGACCCTGAATGGTTCATGAAGACCGGTCTTAAGACTATTAAAGGCTATACAGACAAGGGTCTGACGCCGCCGAGTACCGATCCACTTAAGATCACTCAGGTTATCCTCAAGAATCTCGTGAAATACATGACCAGCGGCCCGGTATTGGCCATGGTTTGGCAGGGGGCGCATGCCGTGGGTATCGTGCGCAAGATCACCGGCGGCACAGAACCGCTGACCTCCGATGTCGGCACGATTCGTGGCGATTTTGTCATTGATTCCTATAGTATGAGCGATAAAGACACGCGTTCTGTGCGCAATCTCGTCCACGCCTCGGGTTCACCCAAGGAAGCCGACGACGAGATCGCTCATTGGTTCAAGAAAGAGGAGCTCATAGACTACAAACTCGTCCAAGACGCGATATTATATGACGTCAACCTCGACGGCATCCTGGAATAGCACACCTCTCTCTTTAGGATAGACTTTTGCCATGCTGGCAAATGAATGTCGCAACTCGTTGTCCCCATTGCGCGCATTTATCCCGGGGCTAAAATGTACTCAGGTTGCGTGGGTATAAATCTACAAAAACTTTTTTACGGGAAATCAAATTCGACTGCGCTTTGGCGTTAGTTGTGAGATCTCCCACCTGTGCAAACAGGATTGTACTTCCGCAACCAATCAAGAACATCGCCCGACGGGCGGTGTTTTTGTTTGGGAAAGGACTGCTATAATAGGTCCAATGTCCTCAAATCCAAAAATAATATTTGCGAGCGGAGTCGGATCGGTGACCGGCGCCAATTTCCTGTTCGAATCACCGGCCGGCAACCGCATCCTCATCGATTGCGGGCTAGTCCAGGGGGAACGAGTCGCCCAAGAAGAAAATCGCGAACCATTCTGCTACGATATCTCTTCGATCAAGGCGCTGATCATCACCCATGCCCACCTAGACCACGTCGGCCGCATCCCGAAGCTAGTCAGGGAAGGGTATTCCGGCCAGATCTTTTCGACTCCCGAGACCAGGGCACTAGCCGAGCTGGTCCTGAACGACGCAGTTGGCATCCTCACCAATGAGGCGCGGCAAGAAGGGAAGGAACCCATATATAGTCCGGAAGACGTCCAGAGAGTATTTCCGTTGTGGCAGACATTTCCATATCACCAATCATTCAAGGTTATCGACGGCATCGAGGCCTTGTTCAAGGATGCCGGCCACATCCTCGGGTCTTCGATGGTCGAAGTTACGACAGGGGACACGAAAGTTCTGTTTACCGGTGACCTGGGCAACTCGCCGGCGCCGCTACTGCGTGATACCGAGCCGGTTGGCGATGTCGATTTCATGGTCATGGAGAGCGTATACGGTGATCGCAATCATGAGTCACGCGAAGAGCGCCGCCAAAAGCTCGAGGACATCGTCAAGGCCTCGATCGCCCGCGGTGGCACGCTGATCATCCCGGCCTTCTCGCTCGACCGCACCCAGGTCTTACTCTACGAGCTCAACAATATGGTCGAGGAGCATAGGATCCCATCGGTGCCGATCTTCGTAGATTCGCCCATGGGGATCAGGGCTACTGATATATATCGTTCGAGTACCGACCTATTCAATGACCACATCAAGGCGCAGATTCGTGGTGGCGATGATATATTCAAGTTTCCGCGACTCCAGTACACTTCTTCACAGGAAGCTTCGCGGGGCATCGACCAGACGCATGGCGCCAAGATCATCCTGGCCGGTTCGGGCATGTCAGTCGGCGGCCGCGTAGTCGCGCATGAAGAGCATTTCTTGCCGGATCCGAAGAACACCGTCCTCCTGGTGGGCTATCAGTCCACAGGCTCGCTCGGCCGCGCTCTCTCCGATGGTGCTAAGAAAGTGCATATTCACGGGCGCGATGTGAAGGTCAAGGCGCATATCGAGGTCTTGTATGGCTATTCGGCCCATAAGGACAGCGATCACCTCGTCGAGTTCGTCTCGACCGCTAGTGACCGACTCAAGAAGGTCTTTGTCGCTATGGGCGAGCCGGGCGCTTCGATGCATCTGGCGCAGAGGGTCAACGATGAATTAGCTGTGAATGCGATAGTGCCAGAACGAGCGAAGGAATATCAGTTATAATGGCGAGCGACGGGGGGGGGTAGCAACATCTTTCTGGAATGAGCCATTTAAAAATCTTGCAATTGCAAGGTTGATTTTTTATAACGGCCTAGAGTAAGGGTATTAAATTGTGAACCTTGCAGAAGCAAGATTTTGAAAACATTCCTTTTGGAAACAATGATTTATCCCCCCCATCAATTAAAAACTAATATATAAACTATATGAGCAAAAACTTTAACGAAATGATCATTCTTATGATGATAACCACCGGAACGTACAATGGCATATTACTATTGGATGCCCTGAAAAAATTAGGTATAGACATCCCGGAAGGAACGATATACCCCTTGCTTAGAAAAATGAGAAAAGAGGGCCTTATAAAAAATATTCTTGGCGAGACAGATACAGGGTCATCAGTGAAGTGCTATTGTCTCACTAGCAAGGGCGTCGATAGGTTATCTCAACTCAAGGCCGAGTGGCGTAAAAAAGAAGAGTTGGTATCAAATATCCAAAAAATAGCCCCGGCGGCAGGAGCTTAGTGGCTTGCAAACCATCGCTCCCATCGCGCCGGGGACTACCTATTCACACACCTCCGATCCGTCATTCGACGGAACTATCACTGACATAATTCTACCAAAACAAAAGCCCCGGGAAGGGGCCTCTGTGCATAACTGATGAGGAGGGAAGAACGACCCGGGCCTATTGTACGAGTGCCACAACCTTCTTGAAGGCATCCGGCTTGAATTCGGCCAGGTGAGCAAGGGCTTTGCGGTCGAGCGCCACGCCCTTCTTCTTGGCGGCACCGATGAACTTGCTGTATGAATACTTGGCGTCGATGGTGCGCAGGGCGGCATTGATCTTGACGTTCCACAGGCGGCGGAATTCACCCTTCTTGTCGCGGCGGTGGGCGAAGGCATAAGCACCGGCATGGGCGAGCGCTTCGTTGGCGGCGGCCTCGTTGGTCGAGCGGCGGAAACGGAAGCCCTTGGCTTGGCGGAGCACCTTGCGGCGGTTCTTGAGAGCATTTACTCCTTTCTTGACGCGGGTCATGGTGGTTTAGGTAGGATTATTGATTAACGAGGAAACGGCTCTTCGACTTATTGTCCATATGGACGCTGACCGTACGGCGCTTGTTCATCGAGGTGCGGCTGCGTTCCTTGGCATTGAAATGGTTCTGGCCCGGCCTGCGCGAAGTGATCTTCCCGGTGCGGGTGACTTTGAAGCGCTTGGCGTATGATTTGTTGGTTTTCATTGACATAAAATTTTGTTTTTGCGGTGGCTAGCTATTTCTTCTCTACATATATCGTCAGTCCCTTCGGGCCTTTGACGACATCTTGGGCGATCTTGTATTCGACGGTGATGAGCTTGAGGATCCTCTCGAGGCGCTCTTTCAGGAATTTGAAGTCCATGTATTTGGAGCGGCCGACCAGGAAGAGCTCGATCTTGACGCGGTTGCCCTCGCCGAGCCATTCGGATACCCGTTTGGCCTTGAGGGTGAGATCGTGTTCGCCGGTGCCGATCTTGACCTGGACGCTTTTGACTTCGGTGGTCTTGGTCTTGCCCTTGGCATCCCTGGTCTTCTTCTTCTCGTCGTAAAGGTACTTCCCGTAATCCATGATCTTCGCAACAGGCGGCACGGCTGTCGGTGAGATCTCGATGAGGTCGAACCCCCTGGCCCTGGCTTCCTCGAGGGCCTTGCCCGTCGTGATCACCCCAAGGTTCTCTCCATCTGCGGTAATGACCCGTAGTTCGGGAGCCTTGATCTGATGGTTGATTTTGACGCGTATAGCCAACGAATTTGCGGACGATTATGGTTACGAAGCTTATTTATAGCATGGCTTTGCTTGGCGCGCAAGCTTATCTGGCTTGACGCCATCTCGATCTTAGGGCATCATCCATAGTTCCTATGAGCTTTTTGACAACTTGGTTTCCGCTTCTGGTTCTACTGACCATTTTTGTGGTCATTATATTCGATTACCGGCATCGCCATCCCGGCCGTCTATCTGATGTGTGCCAGGTGATCACCATCAAGAGCCGATCAATCTCTGGTGATCCCAATCACCCAGAGTTTGATTTTGTCGTTGAGACGACGGGCTACTATGCGAGAGCAGATCACCTGATGATGTTGGGGGTCTTCCAGCATCTCGGGTACGAGATCATCAGCCACGGAGATATCCATGCTGCCCTCGGCGAGCATGACCCCTCGAAACACGAGCGTCACGACGAGCTCGTCTGGGGGCTGAATAAATCCGGCAAGATCATATCCGTCCTCGCCAACATGGAAGGGCATGAAGTCGATCGTCGAGGCAGGGGTAAGTTCTTCGGCATTCGCAAGATCAGGGCAACACCCGTCGCAGAGGCGAGCGTCGCCGCTTGATCAAGCAGGTTTTTGCACATTCTCGCAAGGCCGCACCTAGTTGTGCGGTCTTTTTTATTATCCAATGGTCACAAGAACCTTCTGACTAGTTTGATGGCGATCTCAGGGAGCTTTTCGAGGAAGAACCGCCCATGCCACTCGTCGATGTTTACCTCGCGAGATGATTCGACATCGCGCATGAAGTGCTCGGTGAGCTCTTCGGCAAAGCGGGGATTGCTGGAGATGATATTGGCCTCGAAATTGTAGAGCAAGCTGACATTGTCTAGGTTGAGCGAGCCGACGGTCGCCCATCTGCCATCGATGACCGTGGTCTTGCCGTGCAGGGCCTCTCCGGCGCGGTGCTCATAGAGGAAGATGCGCACGCCCGATTCGAGCATGGGCTTGAAGAAGGATCGCGCGCCGAGATCGAGCGCCGGATATTGGTCGGTCTTCTCGGGGATGAGGAGGCGCACATCGATGCCGCGTTGGGCGGCTAGCTTGATCACCTTGGCGAGCCGGTGAGTCGGCACGAAGTATGGCGTGGTGAGGTAGATATACTTCTGCGCGCCGCG
>JBAYJB010000008.1:0-17896 GCA_041665325.1 Minisyncoccota bacterium | reverse complement strand
CAGCTGGCCACCGCGGTCAAACGCGCCCGCTTCATGGGTCTCCTCCCTTACGTAGCCAGATAATCCAACATCCAGTCATATGTCTAACAAAAAGACGAAAACTGCCGCCAAGACAGAAGAGCCGGCAGAGGTAATTCCTGCAGTTGTCCTCGCACCACGCGCAGCGGTCTCCAAGGGCCGCTCCATGGAGAGCGTCCAGGGCGCCCTCGACGCCATCCGCGTCAAATTTGGCGAAGAGTCCATCATGCGCCTAGGCGAGAAGCCCAAGGTCAATATTGGCGCCATCCCGACCGGCTCGCTCGGCCTCGACTGGGCTCTCGGCATCGGCGGTCTGCCTTGTGGCCGTATCGTAGAGATCTTCGGCCCGGAATCATCCGGCAAGACCACGCTCGCCCTCCATGTTGTAGCTGAAGCCCAGAAGAAGGGAGGTATGTGCGCCTATATCGACGCCGAACACGCCATGGACCCAGAATATGCAAAACGATTAGGAGTGAAGGTCGAGGATCTTTTGATTTCTCAACCTGACACTGGCGAACAGGCCCTCGAGATAGTAGAAAGTTTGATCCGCACGAATAATATGTCAGTGATAGTCATCGACTCTGTTGCCGCGCTGACGCCGAAGGCCGAGATCGAAGGCGATATGGGCGCTCATCACATGGGCACCCAGGCTCGTCTCATGTCCCAGGCCTTGCGCAAGCTCACGGCCATCGTCGCAAAGTCCAAGACCGTCGTCATCTTCATCAACCAGATCCGCATGCAGATCGGCATGATGTTCGGCAACCCGGAGACGACTCCCGGCGGCAAGGCTCTCAAATTCTACACTTCCGTCCGTCTCGACATCCGCCGCATCGCGCAGATCAAGAAGGGCGAGGAGATCATGGGCGGCCGTGTGCGCGTCAAGGTGGTCAAGAATAAGGTGGCCGCGCCATTCAAGCAGACTGAGTTTGACCTCATGTACAACGAGGGCATCAGCCAGGAAGGGGAGATCATCGCGCTCGGCGAGAAGTACGGTATCCTCACGAAGACAGGTTCCTCCTACGCCTATGGCGAAGAGAAGCTCGGCCGCGGCTATGACGCCACCCGCCAATTCCTGAAAGAGAACGAGAAGGTGCGTAGCGCCATCCTCAAGGAGATTCGCGTGAAGTTGAACGAGCAATAATCCATAAGATACCAGGAAGCTTTGCCCGAATGTTGTAAGGGTGGGGCTTTCTGGCATCTTGACAGCGTATATACGTTGTATATACTATTGTTATTATGAACAGCAAAACAATATTCAACATGAACACAAAGATAAAAAATGCGGCTATGAAAAAAGCAAAAAAAGAAGGATTGACATTGAGTGATGTCCTAAATTTTGCAGGGCGTGCATATGTCGATGGTGACATACAAGTCCGTATTGTGGATCGTGACACCGCCGAGGCCTTAGACGACATTGCGCACGGTCGAGTCATGTCTCAAGAGGTACTGTTCAAAAGGTTGGGATTGTAATCTACCCTATAGATCATATGCGTATCAACCTTCGATGTTAATGCAGCGAACCCCACCAGGTTCGCTTTTTTGTTCAAAAACCTATATACTAGGCCAATTCTAGGTTTATACAATTATCCCAATCATCCATGGCCCTACTTGAATACAGCGAGATCACAGAGAAGAAGTACATCGTGCTCGATGGTGCGCCATACGAGGTCATATCTGCACACGTCTTCCGCAAACAGCAGCGCAAGCCGGTCAATGCCACCAAGCTCAAAAATCTCATCACCGGCAAGGTCACAGAGTATTCATTCCATGTCTCCGACAAGATCCCCGAGGCCGAGATCGACGAGCGCGAGGTCAAATACATCTATAACAAAAAAGGGGAGTGGTGGTTCTGTGAAGCCGAGGACCCAGCCAAGCGCTTCTTTGTCACTGACGAGCAGATCGGACCGCAGGGCAAGTTCCTCAAGCCCAATACCGTCGTGACCCAGCTCCTCTTCAGGGATACCCCCATGTCCTTCAAATTGCCGCTCATCGTGGATCTCAAGGTCATCGATGCTCCTCCGGGCATCAAGGGCGATACTGCTACCGGCGGCAGCAAGGTCATCACTCTCGAGACGGGCGCCGAGATCAACGCGCCTCTATTCGTGAACGAGGGCGATGTCATCAGGATCAATACCGAGACAGGCGAGTACCGCGAGCGCGTAGGCAAATAGTCAAAGCCCGAATATCTCGATCGTCTCCGATCTGGCCCGGCCGAACTGGTCCGTGGCTCCGAGGGTGATGATATTCACGCCGGCGAACACCGCGACGGTCTCTTTGAAGTTGCCCTGCTCGTCGATCGATATCGGATTGCCGTTCAGGGTTAGGGAATTGATGCGCTCGGCGCGGCCGATGATCTCGATAGTCTTTGTATTGAGTGAGATACCGGGGAGAGGCTGGAATACTCTGATGCTCGGACCGCGAGCGTATGACAGCGAACGCCAGGTTGCGTATCCGACGATAGTAACCACAATCATCAAGAAGATGAATATCTTGAGTACGCGCAAGAATCTTGTACGGGTGAGAACCATAGCCCCAATCTAGCAGATGGGCAGGATATTGCTACTCCGGCAAGCCGATAGGTGCCGTTTCTTCTGTGCCGGCGGCCCCGGGGGCCGCTCCGATCACATCGCGGGGCTTGGAGCCGTTGGCTGGGCCGATGACGCCGCGCTCCTCGAGCATGTCCATGAGCTTGGCCGCACGGCTGTAGCCGACACCAAGCTTGCGTTGGATATAGGATGTCGAAGCTTTGCCCGCAGAGACTACGGCGTCGCGCGCCGGCTCATACATATCGTCATCGTCATCGAGCGAGTCACTGTCCATCATGTTCCCGATACCGGACATAGAGTCGAAAGCTGCGCTCGAGCCAGCTTCTGGGATAGTCAGACTGATCTCGTTCATGATCTCGTCCTTGTATTCAGCGGCCAGGAATTTGACCACATCTTTGACCTCTGATTCGGTGATATATGCCGACTGTAGACGGACCGGCTTGGACATCTCGCCTCCCAGATAGAGCATATCGCCGGCGCCGAGCAGTTTCTCTGCACCCGCCTGGTCGAGAATAGTCCTGGAATCTATCTGCGAAGCTACCTGGAGCGCCACACGTGACGGAATGTTGGCCTTGATGAGGCCGGTGATGACATTGACGCTCGGCCGTTGGGTTGAGATGACCAGATGGATGCCTACGGCGCGGCTCATTTGAGCCAGGCGGACGATGGCTGATTCGAGCTCTCGCGGATAGGTCTGCATGATATCAGCCAACTCGTCGATGACGATCACGATGTATGGCATGGTCTCCGGAAGGGTTTCCGGCTCGGCGCCCTTCTTCTCGCGCTTGCTCGCCCTCTCCATAGCCGGGCCGAGGATATTCTTGTGGTACGACTCGATGTCGCGCGAAGCTTTCTGCTCCAGTGTGTCATAGCGCCGGCTCATCTCTTTGGCCGCCCACTTGAGGGCTAGGACGGCCTTCTTGGGGTCGGTGATGACTGGAGTTAGGAGATGGGGGATCTTGTTGTACATCGTGAGCTCCACGCGCTTGGGGTCTATCATGATGAACTTCAGGTTTTCCGGAGCGTTGCGGTACAGCAGGGAAGTGATCAGGGCATGAATAGTCACAGACTTGCCGGATCCGGTAGCGCCGGCCACGAGGATGTGAGGGGCCTTGGCCAGATTGGAGAAATGAGCCCGTCCGGCGATATCCTTGCCGAGCGACACCAAGAGGGGCTTCTCCGACTCTTGATAATCGGCCGAACCAAGGAGGGTAGCCAATCCGACTGTAGTCTTGGCCGTATTTGGCACTTCGATTCCCACCAGTGATTTGCCTGGGATAGGGGCCTCGATGCGTATCGGATGAGCCGCCAAAGCCAGGGACAGGTCGTTGTTGAGTGCCACGATACGCGAGAGCTTCACGCCTTCAGCTGGCTTGAGGGCGTAGCGGGTCACGGACGGGCCGATAGAGATCTCGTCCATCTCCACCGTGATGCCGAAGTTCTGCAGGGTCCGCTTGATGATATTGGCGTTCGCCTTGATGTCGCCGGTTTCCGGTCGGCCGCGGTCTCTCTCGAGGAGCGAGAGGGGTGGGGGAGTAAATGGCTTGAAGTGAGGCACAACCACCGAAGAAGCAAAACCGCGCTCTTCTTCATCGCTGAAGTCGAGAGTGTTGCTCCTGGCGGCTGGTTTAGTCTCGGCTAGCTTGACCTTCTTGTCGTTTGATTCTTCCACCGGTGTCTCGTCAGCCTTGGCCGCTGCTACCGCCTCTTCGACGGCGGCCTCTTCTCTCTCATCCATTCCCTCATCATCCGTCTTGGCCTCTTTCTCGTCCTTCTTGTTCCAGAAAGCTAGGTCGGCCCACTGTATCCTCCATTCGAACAGCACGATGAGCGACACGATGAACAGGGCCGAGAGCAGGAGAGCGGTCGCCCATACGCTCATGATCCTCACAAAAGGCATTGCTACCCATTGGCCGACGATCCCGCCTAGATGTCCGGGAAGTATGTATATGAGCCCCAAGCCGGCCAGGAGGAATACGATAGCCCCGATCCATTTGGCCGTGTCAAAGCTGCGTTCATCGCCGCGCAGGAATGATATGCCCAGCATGACGAAGACTACCGGTATGAGGAAATATCCGACTCCGAAAGCCGTGGTGAAAAAATCAAAGAAATAACTGCCGACAGGGTCAGCCAGCCTGAACGAAGCTAATAATGATAGGACTGCAACGAGAAAGGAGAAAATAGCCAGAATAGTGTGGACGGTGTCATCTTTGATGTTCTTCCAAAGGCGCTTCTTTTCGCTCTGATCGATATGCTTCTTCTTTGCCATGAGGTAATAATAACACAAAAGGAGCAGCCAACGCGTAATAATCCCTTATTAGGCACTTGCATTATCTTTACTGACTTATATATAATCACTATGTCTCATATCTAAGATCGATATTTTCTAAAAGACAGCTTTTATCCACATAAAAGACATCATATGGATAACAAAGACAACCCCGGCCTATCCCAATTCAATGACCCAATAAACTGGAAATCCCTTGGTTTTTTCTCTGCCGAGGACTATCTGTTGTATATATTCAAGAAGACCGAGAAGATCACGGCCGCTCTGTATCTCGTTTCCGGCCTTCTCAAGGACGATGAGCCGCTCAAATGGGAGCTACGCGACCGAGGCATGAATCTGATATCCTCGTCCTTTACCGCCTCGAGCGCTGTTCCTGGGGACAAAAACGTGGTGATCCAGTCACTTTTCACTTCAGCTCTGGAAACTATCTCGCTTCTCAATGTAGCTAGGATTTCTAACCTTGTTTCGGAGATGAATCACACCCTTCTCGTCAGAGAGATAGATAGTATCATCAGCTTGCTTCGCGATCGTCTGGCCCAGAACGCGGAAAATGCCGGTTACATCTTGTCGGAGGCATTCTTTAAGACACCAAGCTTGTTTACGTCGGGGTTCAAGTCCGGGCCGGCTGCCCGCGGCACCAATGAGTCTAAAGGACACCCAAGCCACAAGTCTGAAAGTGTAGATTCTACAAGCAATCTTATCGGACATTCGAATGTAGCCGACAAAAAGAATCAAAGACAGGAGAGCATCGTCAATATTTTGAGGAACCAGTCCAATCTGACCATAAAGGACTTCTCAAGAGTGATCAGGGATTGCAGTCAAAAGACTATCCAACGCGAGTTGTTAGAGCTGGTAGATAAAGGGGTCATCAAGCGGGAGGGGGAGCGTCGCTGGAGCAGATATTCCCTGAAATAAGGCCAAAAATCCCACAGCCTTGCTT
Source organism: Minisyncoccota bacterium (assembly GCA_041665325.1). GTDB lineage: Bacteria > Patescibacteriota > Minisyncoccia > Phycocordibacterales > PALSA-1337 > C7867-002. The sequence goes on along the minus strand of JBAYJB010000008.1, from coordinate 12,105 downwards.
GTGGGGCCATATTACGCCACATCCTTGACTTTTATGGCCTAATACCTTAGAGTTATCCCCATTACCACGCATTTGCGCCATAGTTTGATTTCAAGCTATAATGCTTTGCAACGAGCGCTCAATCAGCGTCGTATCGATTGGGTGTTCGTCCCAGAGCATCTGCGATGGGGAAACAGACTCTTTGACAACCGAATAACTTGTCACAAGTTTGTTTTGGATTAGCCCACTAAAATCTTCCGTTTGGACGTCGATAGTACGAGCGGAGGAATGTGGAATTATTAGTCTTACTAGGCGAGACTTTCCCGAAATATTATTAAGTAAGACCGGGAAGGTATCGTTAATTATAAAACCCATAAATATGAAAAAAGTTCTCTTCTCAACGGGCGTCGCCTTCTTGGCCCTCGCCGCAGTTGTCGGAGCTCAGGGTTACTCGTTCAACTCTAACCTTACGGTTGGATCGACGGGTGCCGATGTCGTCACTTTGCAGACAGCTCTTATGTCTGCCGGTTTCAACATTCCTTCTATCGCTTCTGGTGCTGCTGCCAAGGGTTACTTTGGTTCGCAGACTCAGGCCGCTGTGAAGCTTTACCAAGCATCTCACGGTGTTCCTAACACTGGCTTCGTAGGTCCTTTGACCCGCGCCGCCTTGAATGGTGGTGCAGTCGCCACGGGCCCGGTCATGTCATGCCCGGCTGGATACGTATGTACTCCGGTCGCCGGCACGGTTCCGGTCTCGGTTGGTACGATCGGCACACCTGGTATCGCTGGCTCTCTCGCCGTCACTCTCCAGGGTTCTCCTTCAGGAGCTTCTTTGGACAAGGGTGAAGTCGAGGATATCGCCCGCTACAAACTCCAGGCTAGCGCTTCGGATCAACAGCTCACCAGCATCTCTCTCGATTTTGACAATCGTCTCTGGCTCTATGCCGGATCGATCACGATCAGGGATGACAGCGGTGCAGTCGTTGCTTCCAAGAACGGTCTCAACTCGAGCGACTTCACAGAGCTCACTGTTGGCTCAAGCTACCGCTTGCAGCTCCCGGCTGGCTATGTTGTTGCCCGCACACAGACTCGTTTCTTGACCGTCAGCGTCTCGATGCTCCCGGTCACGGATCGCACTTCAGCCACCCTTACCCTCACCAACGCGCAATTCCGCTCTGTTGATGGTACAGGAGTGACGAGCACGGATAGCGACAGCTCAGATCGCACGTTCTCCTACACAGGCACGAACACTGGCGATGTTGTCTCTACTGTGAACTCCAGCTCTCCGCTCCAGAAGCTTGTTCAGATCTCTAACTCTTCTGAGACCAATGATGTTGTCCTCAACGTCTTTGACCTCAAGTCGCAGAATAGGGATGCCTTGCTCCGCACTCTCAGCGTTTATGTCAACACTGAGGGCACGAGCGTGAACACTCTCTTCAGCCGCATCAAGCTGCGTGTAGGCGGTACGACTTATGTTGCCAACACCGTCAATGTGTCGACACTTGGTAACACCACAGCTTCTTCCACTGCCACCTTCACAGACCTGAACATCAGCCTGCCGAAGGATCAGTATGTGTCGTTCACGGTCCTCGTGGACGTCGCAAAGCCGGCTACGACTGGCGCGCTTGACGGCAAGATCGCATCTTCGTCCGTTAAGGCTAACGCCGCTAACGTAGTCATCGAAGACTCGACCTACAACTCTGTTGTTGTCACGGCCGCTACCCTCACAGGTAACGACCAGACATTCAGCGCTTCCGCTGGTAATGTCTCGAACACAGCCTTCGCTATCAGCGATCCTGGTTCCAACAGCACAGGCCGCCTCCCGACGACTCTGTACACTGGTTCGTTCTCGCTCTCTGCTGGTAACACCGGTCTCTACATCAGCAAGACCCCGAGCACAGCCTTTGCCACTTCGTCTGGCAGCTCTGTAGCGGTCGCTTCCTCGACCATGAGCACGTTCGCAGCTAATAACGGCGCACAGTCAGGAGATACTTCAACGTTCTTCTACGTCGCTCCGGGATCAGCCCGTTCGTTCAGCATTGGTGGTTCGATCAACAACACCAATGGCACAGCCACCACGAAGTCACTCGGCGTCACAGCTGTCTACTTCACGGATGATGTTGCCAGCGCTCAGAAGTACACCATCAACTACGGACTCGAAGGCCTCAACAGCAACCTTGCAAAGGGCGTGCTGCTCGGCACTCAGACTCCTTAGTCTGCAAGTGTAGTTCTCGGTTCTCTTGAACCAAACAAAAACCGCCTTCGGGCGGTTTTTGTTTTGCTCGTGATATATTCGCTTCGCTCATATATAATATGGGCATGAATAGGTCTCATGCTCGTATAGTCATCTCATTCATATTCTTCGTCTCGCTCATATCTATATCCTCTGTTTTTGCCGTCCGTTCAGCATCAGCGCAAACGACGGCCTGTTCCGATCTGTCTTACGATTTATATTCCGGCCTAGCTGACAGGGGCGACGATAACAGCGTCCTCCTTCTCCAGAGATATCTGGCTGGTTCCGGCTATCTCGCGGCCACGCCGAACGGATATTTCGGGCCGGCCACGCTTGCAGCTGTCAAATCATTGCAGAGGGCGAACGGCATATCCACGACCGGCCGAGTCGGTCCGCAGACTCGCGCGGCTATCAAGAGCTTGAGTTGTCGGACGACCGCTGTCACGCCGTCCAGCCAAACTTCCCAGACGGTCTTGACGCCGGTCGTACAGAATGTGACGATCCCGGTGGCTTCCGAGATGATGGTGGGCAATAAGTATACGATCACCTGGCACCCACGGACGGGCACCATATACAATCTCACCTTGGACGATCAGTATGGTATCGGAGCGGGGTATGTTGCTACGAATGTATCGGGCGGTCGCTATGAATGGACGGTGGGGGAGATATATTCTGCTCGCACACGTTCAAATACCATCCTGACGCCTGGCCGGTACAGCTTCCGCGCCCAGGATGTGAACAAGGGGGCCCTGCCGACGGACGAAAGGAGTGTGCTCTTCACCCTCTTGCCCAAGCCAATAGTCATAAGCTCGATCACCCCTTCATCCGCCCCGAATGATGACAAGACGGCGGTAGTCATCTACGGTTCCGGGTTCGACGCATCTTCACGCATCCGTTTCGATGGCTATTCGGACGGCTATGCTACCGCGCCGCTCTATATCTCCGCGGATGGCCGGGTTCTGGTTTTCACCGTGCCGCGTGGCATATACCCATCCATCCGTTCCGTCCGGGTAAATAATACATATGAATCAAACGCGACCAGTTCGCCGAGCAACGCTATCGATTTCATCGTCACACCGTCATGATCAATCCCTTCGATCGCACCTTCTTCAAGTTCATCATCGGTTTTGCCGTCATTTTACTCGCCAGTTTCGTGGTGCTCTACTACATCGGCAAGCATCTTCATTAAAATTTGAACAAAAATTCATCAGGATTTGAACTTTTCTTTAAAGGTTCTTGAACCCCTCTTTTATACACTAGGCGCATTAATAGTTAATGCGCTTTTTGCGCGCTGTTCATTCATATGAAAAAGGTCTTTCTCACGTTCTTGCTTGGCTTGATTCCAGTAGCTTTTGTCTTCGGTTCTGCCCCGGTGCCGGTCTGGGCTGATACCTATGTCGGTGGGATTATTTCGCATGACACTGTCTGGTCCGTGCCCGATAGCCCGTATTTATTGGATTCTGATGTGACGATACCAGATGATGTGACGCTCACGGTCGGTCCGGGCGTCGTGATAAGGGTCGCTCCCGAAGTCGATCAGGAAGATCCGGGTTATGATCCCTCTATATATGTGAGCGGCGGCCGTCTGGACATCGCCGGCGACGATGCCGAGCGAGTTGCAGTCGAGGGTATAGGAGGTATCTATGTTTCCGGTGGATCGATGAACAATGGATCGGCGAGCGTTGCCTATGCTGATCTTTCCGGTGGTTCGCGGCTGTCCTTCGAGAATGCGCGCGGGACCATCGCGAGTTCGAGCGTCACCGGAGCTTATATAGGGATTTCCTCCAGGGACAGTATCATATACATCCGGGGTAGCCGGATATCAGGCAATGAAGTGGGGATAGATATCGCGCCGCACAATATCTTCCAGCTTAGCATCGCGGACGATCGATTCGGCACGGGCGGTATCGGCAACGCCTTGGCGGATGCGCCTAACCTGTCTGCCTCCTCGTCGTTGGACATCTCCGGCTCCATCATCTCCGGCAATACTGACCGGGCAATCAGGAATATGGCAGAGTTCACAGTAGCGGCCCAGCATGATTGGTGGGGGAGTCCGGCTGGCCCTGATGTTATGCCCCCCAATTCCATTCAGGGATCCGTCGAATACATGCCGTGGCTCATGAGCGAGCCCGACCTTTCGGCTACTGATATAGATCCGCAGCCGTGCTGTTCGAGCGTGCTCTTCATTCCCGGCATAGAAGGGTCGCGGCTGTACCGGTCGGAACAGCGGCCGTTAGGATTGGGGATGTCGGTCAACCAGCTGTGGGAACCCAACCGCAATGCCGATGTCAAAAAGCTTTATTTGAATCCATCAGGGTCAAGCTCCGACTCATCTATATACTCCGGCGGGCCGATAGACAAGGCGCTCGGGCTCGTGGATATCTATGGCGGATTCATGGGCTTCATGGATGGCTTGGTTCGGCAGGGGAGCATGAATGAATGGCGTGCCTTCGGCTATGATTGGCGCAAGCCCATAGCTGAAGTGGTTGCGGGGCGTGAGAAGAAGGCAAGTACCACGGAGAATCTCATCAAGGTCGTGGAGGATCTGGCCAATGGTTCCAAAACCGGCCAGGTCAGTATCGTGGCGCATTCGAACGGGGGACTGGTGACCAAATATCTGGTCAAGGTCTTATCTGACATGGGTAAGTCCGAGCTGATCGATTCGGTCATATCCGTGGCCGTTCCATATCTAGGAACGCCGGAAGCTATCCCGGCATTGCTCCACGGCGACGGTCAGGCGCTCCTCGGCGGACTGATCATGAGCCGGACCAATGCGCGTACCTTAGGTTCCAATATGGCCAGCGCGTATTCACTGTTGCCGTCGAGAGGATTCTTCTCGAAGGCGTTCAGCCCGACGATCGCTTTTGCGTCTACAAATATCCAAAACCTGAATGAAGGGGCATACCCGGAGTCCATCGATTCGTTCGATGGCCAGTATGCCTTCATTGCCGATACCGCAAAGGCGAGGCCATCACCGAACCAAGCAAAGACACTCTCGCCTATCAGAGGCAATCAATTACTTATGAAGGCAGCCGATGCGCTTCATGGCATCCTTGATCCGTTCGTCTGGCCGTCTACGATCGCGCGGTGGGCCATCGTCGGGTGGAATAGCACGACTACGGAGGGTATTTTGTATTCGGATAAGGGTCATACTGTCCTTCGAGATCTTTCTGGCGATGGCACCGTGAAGGCCCAAAGTGCTGGACATGAGAGTGGACAAACATTTTCTCTAAATCTAAAGGAGCAGACAAACATTGATCGACATGATATCAGCCACGTGAATATCCTGGAATCTTCCACCACTAAGGCGGCGATCGGTGCGATCCTCACGAGCCAATCCAATGCCGGCGATCCCGATCTAGGTGATAATCCGGCCGCGCACAATACAGAGGTCATAGATGAAGTATCCAAACTGCCAGGCGTGACAGTTGGACAGCTTGATTGGAATGCTATGGATGCCGCTTACAATGCCAACAGGAATGAGATCCGCGTCAGCACTCATTCCCCGGTGAAGCTTCATGTCTATGATAGTAGCGGCAATCATACCGGAGAGATACCGCTGCCGGCGGAAGTGGCCGCCCAAGTCGAGCCGGGCCTCTATACCATGAAGGAAGAGAGAGTCCCCGGCAGTACGTACGATGTTCTAGGTTGTGAAGATGAAGAGATCGGAGATTGTGATACGCAGATCACGCTTCCCGACAATGGGGAGAGATATACGGCGGTGGTTGATGGAGTAGGGACGGGCACATTCACGTTAGACATCGAGAGGGTCCGCGGCACTTCGACGATCGAGAGGATAGAGTGGCGGGATGTGCCGGTCACGGCGCAGACACGAGCTACGACTACATTCATGGGCTATCCAAGCTTCGCGGTGTCTAGGACACAGCTGACATCTTCGAGCAGCCCCCTTACCATCGATATCAATGGCAACGGCACGACGGATGCCATCAGCAGTCCCGGGTCCGTGCTCGATATCAAAGACAAGGATGGCCGTTCGCCGTGGAGCCTATTCAAGGATTGCTTAAAACGCTTGAGAGCAAAGAATATGAGAGATGGTGACCGGAAGAAGATATTCGATGAGGCCAAGAATATCCTGAAGAGATTCAGATAGATCTGCTTGGCGATAGGCAGGTTGCGCCGGCCGATAGTTCGTGCTAATTTGTGCTCATAAGGCCAAAGACAGAAGGCACCCATCATTCCGATGGAATAAGACCTTCCGAGGTAACTCTCCTTTGTTTGGCCTTCAAAGGTCGAAAAAACAGCATAATATTATATTATATGGCACGTACCAAAGAACAAAAGAAGGAGATCATCGAGAAGCTCCAGACGATCATGAAGGACGCCCAGTCCCTCGTCTTCGTCAATATCCACGGCCTCAAAGTCTCGGATGCTACGGTCATGCGCCGCAAGCTCAAATCCGACAAGGTCGGTCTCTTTGTGGCCAAAAAGTCACTTACGGCCCGCGCGCTCGACGCCAACAAGTATGCCGGCACGATGCCGGATCTCGCCGGCGAGTTTGCCCTGGCTTACAGCACCGATCTCATCGCTCCGGCCCGCGGCGTGTACGAATTCCAGAACAAATTCAAGGACCGCGTCGTCATCACGGGCGGTGTCTTCGAAGGGAAGTACTTGTCGCAGGAAGAGATGACGGTCATCGCCGCCATCCCGCCACTCGCCACGCTCCACGGCATGTTCGTCAACCTCATCAATTCCCCGATCCAAGGCCTCGTCATGGCACTGGATCAGATGAGCAAGAAGCAGGGCGCCGCTCCAGTCGCTTAGATTATCCCTCATTAATATCATTATCATGGAAAACACAAACACCCCAGTAGAAGTCCCAGCGAAGTTCAAGTCTCTCGTCGAATCGATCGAGAAGCTCTCGGTCCTCGACCTCTCCGAGCTCGTCAAAGTCCTCGAAAAGAAATTCGGGGTTTCCGCTCAAGCTGTCGCCACAGCCGCTCCGGCCGCAGCAGCCGCTGCCGGTGATGAGAAGAGCACGGTCGCCGTCCACCTCAAGGAAGCCGGCGCTACTAAGATCGCCGTCATCAAAGTCGTCAAAGAAGCCCTCGCTCTCGGCCTCAAGGAAGCTAAGGACCTCGTCGATGGAGCTCCCGCTCTCCTCAAGGATGGCATGAAGAAAGAAGATGCCGAAGCCCTCAAGAAAGCGATCGAGACCGCCGGCGGCAAAGTAGAGTTCAAGTAACCGATGGACACGCTCAACGCGATATTTGGCAGTTTGACCAAGGTTAAGATTCTCCGATTGTTCCTATTCAACCCGGAGACTCCCTTCCTATTGTCCGAGATCGCGTATCGCACACAAGTCCCGTCATCTGCAGTCAAAAAAGAGCTCATACATCTCGTTTCCGCCGATATCCTCCGGAAGCGCGTGGTGCTGAAGAGAGTAGAAACCAAGAGCCGCGACAAGCTTTCTGTGAAGAAGGCCCGCGGCTCTGGTTATTTCCTGAATATGAAGTTCCCACATCTTGAGCCCCTCAAGAATCTCCTGACGGTCTCGAGCATCTCCGCCGACGAGTCCCTGGTCAAGCGCTTCAGCCATGTCGGCAAGCTCAAACTGATGATCGTGGCCGGGGTCTTCATCCAGAACTGGGATTCTCGCGTCGACCTGCTGCTTGTTGGGGAGGGTTTGAATCTCCACAAAGTCGAGCATGTGATCAGGGGTCTCGAAGCAGAGATAGGTAAGGAGATATCATACTCGTCATTTGAGACGCAGGATTTCGAGTATCGCATGGGTATCCACGATCGTCTGGTCAGGGATATCGTCGACGGCCCACATACCACGCTCCTGGATCGTCTAGGGATTGAGCCACAATAGCACTCCGCCTATCCACAACCCATGTAAGATAAGCCTGCTTGCCAGATGCTATAATTAAAACTCTGTTATAAGCCATAATTATTAATTAAGAATCATAAAACATGATGTTAATCCAAAACTGGGGTGATGTTTTCACCCAATCGCTCCAAGGCGTGTGGTACGGCGTGGCCAATTTCGTGCCTAGCCTGGTCATCGCCCTTATCATTTTCGCCATCGGCTGGGTCCTGGCCTCTCTCGTCGAGAGACTGGTCGAGAGCATCATCAAAGCTCTCAAGATCGATGCTGCACTTCGCTCGGCAGGCCTCGAAGAGGTCGTCAAGCGCGCCGGCCACAACTTGAACTCCGGGGTCTTCCTGGGGGTTCTCTGCCGCTGGTTCGTCATCGTGGTCTTCCTGATGGCCTCGTTCGATGTCTTGGGCCTGGCTCAGGTCAACGAATTCCTCCGCCAGATCGTGAGCTACTTGCCGCAGGTCATCGTCTCGGTCTTGATCCTGATGGTGGCAGCCGTAGTCGCGAATGCTATGCAGAAGCTGGTCGTGGCTTCGGCCAAAGCCGGTCACTTGCATGTCGCTGACCTCGGTGGACGCGTCACCAAGTGGTCTATCTGGATCTTTGCTATCCTCACAGCTCTCTATAACCTCGGTGTCGCTCCGGGCATGATCCAGACTGTTCTCACAGCTGTCTTTGCCGGCGGTGCTCTCGCGTTCGGTCTCGCCTTCGGCCTTGGTGGCAAGGAGACTGCTCAGAGGATCATCGAGAGGACTTCGAATGCAGTTTTGCAGAAGGACTAGTTAGCATCTTTATCTTTCGCACAAAACAGCCCGCAAGGGCTGTTTTGCTTTCCCCACCTTATCCCCATTTTGCCCAATTCTGGCTAGGTATTGACTTAGATACAGCCATAAGTATACTTACTCTTACCCCAGAATGGTTACCAGAAACTATCGCGAATACTGTCGGCCATAGGCACACCCCTGAATAAGAGGCGTGACTCGCGGCCGCTCAATGAAGCGGTTTTTTCTTTTTTCAGAAAGACAGCAGCTTGAAAACTTCATAACGTCCCGCTTCCTAGAACTAGAGGAGGCGGGATGGCAAGTAAGTAATAAGCAATGTAGGTGTAACTTCCATATTCGATGGAAGATTAGAAATAGCGGTTTTTAGAGTTCCCGGTGGGAATTTTAAAGGGCGTATGGTGGATGCCTTGGCTTCATGGAAGCGATGAAGGACGCGGTGTGGCAGCGATACGCTTCGGGGAGGTGCCGAACAACCTTTGATCCGAAGATTTCCGAATGGGGAAACCCCATTGTGTGAACCACAATGACCTAACACTCGATGTTAGGAGCGTACCCTGGGAAGTAAAACATTTCAGTACCAGGAGGAATAAAAACAAAATATGCATTCCGTCAGTAGCGGCGAGCGAACGCGGAGGAGACTAAACTTAACCTAAATCGCAGGGCGGTATCCGTCCTGGCCGAGAGGTCGGCGCGGAAACGCGATGCGATTTAGGTTGAGGGTTGCGAGGCAGAGACGTGCTATTTATAGCAGGAGAGTTACAAATCTTTGTGTTAGTCGAATGACCTGGAAAGGTCGGCCCCAGCGGGTGACAGCCCCGTAGACGAAAATCCAAAGACTCTTTTGTCTCTGTTCTCAAGTACCCCGGGACACGAAAAGCTCGGGGGAATCTGCCGGAACTAACCGGCAAGTCTAAATATTCCAGAAGACCGATAGTGAACAAGTACCGTGAGGGAAAGGTGAAAAGCAGCCCGGTAAGGGCGGTGAAATAGACCTGAAACCATATGCCTACAAGGAGTCGGAGCGGTCGCAAGATCGTCACGGCGTGCCTATTGAAGAATGAGCCAACGAGTTTAAGCAAGCTGCTCGACTAAGGCCGCGAGGCCGGAGTCACAGGGAAACCGAGTCTGAACAGGGCGCTTGTAGTTTGCTTAAGACCCGAAGCCGGATGAGCTTGCCATGCGCAGGGTGAAGTGGGCCGAAAGGCCCATGGAGGCCCGAACCGGTGAGCCGTGCAAAACTCTCGGATGACGTGTGGTAAGGAGTGATAAGCTAATCGAATTCGGTAATAGCTGGTTCTCTCCGAAAGAACTTTTGGGTTCGCGTCGCGTTTACCCTTGCGGGGTAGAGCACTGGAAGATCGTGAACGGGCGAAAGCTCACACGACCTATCAAACTCCGAATACGCAAGGTAACTACGCGGCAGTTAGTCCGTGGGGGCTAAGCTCCACAGGACAAAAGGGAAACAGCCCATGATCTCAATTTAAGGTCCCTAAATCGATGTTCAGTGCGCTTAAGGTGGTGATATTTCTTTGACAATGAGGATGTAGGCTTAGAAGCAGCCATCATTCAAAAATAGCGTAACAGCTTACTCATCGAGAGATTTCGCGCCGCAGATAATCGGGGCTAAAACATCGTACCGAAACTGAGGGCTTGTGAGCTTCACAGAGAAAATTCGTTTTGAACAAACAATTTTCATTAGATCTTTATAGAATTTTGGTGACCGGGGTGTGGCGTAGATTCGTGCACTCCCGGAGTGATCCAACTTCGTTATCGGCCGACCTCTTCTCACAGAGGCCATGAAACGAGGGGGAGGACGTGGGTGAGATCCACCACCCCGGTCACCAATCCTTTTTGCGATTTTCAGGTAAAATCGCGGCGAGAGATCATTCTCGCCTTCTCTGTGAAGTTCATAAGCGGTAGGAGAGTATTCGCATCGCCATGAAGGTGAAGGCGTGAGCCACACTGGAGCGTTGCGAAGTAAGAATGTTGGCACAAGTAACCGCAATGCGGGCGAGAATCCCGCACGTCGAAAGATCAAGGTTTCCTTGGCAATGTATATCAGCCAAGGGTTAGTCGGTCCTAAGGGGATGGCGAACGCCGAACCCGATGGTCACATGGTTAATATTCCATGACTTTCATGTAGATCGATGGAGTGACGAAGGGTAGTATGCTGCGCGTATCATTGGATTTAACGTTCATGTCGTGAGGGCGGGTCCTGGCAAATCCGGATCCTGGCTTCGATGCCGCTCCCAAGCGAAGTGAGAATGCTCGCAAGAGCAGACGCAGCAAAGCACGCTTTCAAGAAAAACTTCTAAGATTATCTATGTGAGAACCGTACCGCAAACCGACACAGGTGATCAGGGCGAGTAGCCCAAGACGAACGAGTGAGTGGTCTCCAAGGAACTCGGCAAAAAAGCAGCCGTAACTTCGGAATAAGGCTTGCCCTTTTTTAATTAAAGGGGCCGCAGCTAAAGTATCTCTGGCAACTGTTTAACAAAAACACAGCTCCCTGCGAACTCGAAAGAGGATGTATAGGGGGTGACACTTGACCAATGCCAGAAGGTCAAATAACGGCGGTGCGATCATATCAAGCTGACTGTTATAAGCCCTGGTGAATGTCGGTCGTAACTATAACGATCCTAAGGTAGCGCAATTCCTTGTCGGGTAAGTTCCGACGCGTTGAATAGTGCAATGACTGGAGAACTGTCTCGGAGACCAGCTCGGTGAAAATACAATACCGGTGAAGATGCCGGTTACCTGCAGTTAGACGAAAAGACCCTAGAAGCTTTACTGTAACTTGATATTGACCATACGTTCTTGATGCGTAGCGTAGACGGTAGGATTTGATGTGCTGCTTTCGGGTGGCATTGATCCGACGATGAAACACCGTTCTTTAAGAATGTATGTTCTAACCCCGAAGGAAAAAACTACGGGAGACAGTATCTGGTGGACAGTTTTAGTGGGGCGCTATCCTCCTAAAGAGTAACGGAGGAGCCTATTAAGGTCAGCTAGCCGTGAATGGAAACCATGGCGATAGTGTATGGGCACAAGCTGGCTTGACTGCGAGACGTACGTGTCGAGCAGATGCGAAAGCAGAGCCAAGTGAACCGACCGTCCGCTTTAGACGCGGCGGAAGATTATCGGATAAAAGCTACTCTAGGGATAACAGGCTAGTTCCGCCTAAGCGTTCATAGCGACGGCGGAGTTCGGCACCTCGATGTCGGCTCACCACATCCTGGGGGTGGAGAAGCTCCCAAAGGTTTGGCTGT
>JBAYJB010000007.1:0-27616 GCA_041665325.1 Minisyncoccota bacterium | reverse complement strand
ATTTCAAGAGGTCATTCCTGGTCGGCGCTACCCCATTGAGGATGACGGTCACACTGCTCGTCGACACGCGGTTGAGGGCCAGCGATCGGACGGATACCGGTGAATGGACGGCGGAGATGGCGCGGATCACCTCCGACAGTCTGGGAGACTTGTCCCCGGCACCGAGCGCCGAGAGGAGCGCGTCATCACTAGCCAAAACCCTCTGGACTTGAGACAGATTGTTCCCGTCGGGATCATTCTTGATGGATGTGATCGTGGCCAGCGCGACTCGGCTGGCAGACCAGGCGCGAAGATAAGACGGGAAGAGAGCCGCGGATCCCGCCAAGACCGCGATCGCCAAGACGCAGAGGAATACCGTCATAGCGCGGGTGTGGTACTCGCGGCGGAGCAGGGTGCGTTCTTTGAGCGGTATAAGGGTGTGTCTCATGTGATTAGTCGTCGTAAGTGGTGTCGAGTGCCAACCCGGCTGCCACGGCATACTCAAGAGATTCGGCGTTCGTGATCGGCGGCAAATGTCGATTGATGTCGAAGGCGTTCGTCCAGACGTCGGCCACCCGGACCGCGAGAGGCGAACCGACATCGATATTACGGCAAGCGGATTCGAAAGCAGCAGCATTACGTCCCACCAGGATGAGCTCATCGAGTGGACGGCCGTTGCCGTGAGATAACCAGTATGAATGAACGCGGGTGACTTCCTTGGAGAGAGCCGCGATGATCTCGGATTGGCTGCTCCCCTTCTCGGCACCGCCCCAGGTGGAGGTCGAGGCAAAATTGACCGTGCCGCCGGAGATGATGTATATGCCGGTCTTTTGATTCATGATGTGGACGACTAGTTTGGCATCCATAGTGTTGGGACTGACCACTACTCTGGCGATCGCCTTGGGCACCACCTCGAAGGCGACTGTGGTGAGGCCGGCTTTTCCCAAAAGGGCCATGTAGTGCTCGACATAGGTGCGTGGTACCACGGACACGCTGGCACGCAGGGTCGCACCATTCGTGGCGGGCGGCAGGAGATCGAAATAGAAGACCGCGTCCTGCGCAGATAGAGGGACATTCTCCTCGAGCTTGAATTCAATGTTCCGTTCCACGTCCCGCTGGTCGGTGGCCGGAACCTCGGTCTGGAATAGATAGGCCTTCTCTTCCGGCACCGATATCTTGACGTAAGACAGGCCGTGTTCGCGGCCGAAGTCAGCAAGGCGCGCAATGAACTCTTTCTCATCTTTCACATCTCCCCCGTCGACTAGACCGACCGGCAGATCGGCACTGGCGTAGGATGCCAGCTTGCGGTTGTCTCCAACGCCCGAATAGGCAACACATCTGATGGCATCATCGGACACATCGAGGCCGGCGTGCGGCATAAGCATGAAGATCGGCGGCGGAAAGAGTTTGAAGAACCCCAGGGTAGCGCGCATGATTGGGTTATTGTACTACAAAAGTACATAAAATGGAGAATTTGGGAACTAGAATAGTAGTTAGGAGACACGGATATTTCCTTGCTAGGAAATTCCTCGTGCTCGCGCCAGTCGCGCTCGCAAGTTCTCCTAACTACTATTCTAGTTCCCCATATCTACCCTCTTCCTGAAGATCTCCCGCAGAGCCGGCAGAGCTGAAGTGGCGATGATCACAATCACGGCCGGCAGGACATAACGGTCGGGGTTAGGGACTACTGCGCCCAGCGTATAACCAAGACCGAGCATGAGCCAGGTCCAGAGGAAGCCACCCAAGATATTCCAGGTGGCGAATGTCCGATACTTCATGTTGCCTATGCCTGCCACGATCGGGGCAAAAGTCCTGACGATCGGAATGAATCTGGCCAGAACGATGGTCTTGGCCCCGTGCTTCTCGTAGAAATGCTGAGCCCGAGCGATATGCTTCTTGTCGAAGAAAAGCGAATTCTCCCTGGTGAAGAGTGACGGGCCGACCCTCTTGCCGAAAGCGTACCCGACGCTATCGCCAGCGACGGCGGCTATGAACGCTCCGACGAGGAGAATCGCGATGGGTAGATATCCTTGAGAAGCGAAGAAGCCGGCGGTAAAAAGGAGTGAATCGCCCGGGAGAAAGAATCCGAAGAACAGACCAGTCTCCATGAAGATGATTGCCAGAACTCCGAATGTGCCGAAGGCGGTGATGAGAAATTTTGGATCCAGGATGGAAAGGAGGTGAGTCATATCATTTGGCCAGCGCTCCCGCGGGGATGGAGCTGTTCGGCTCCAGTATCGAGAAATTGCCCGCCTCATCGGAGATAGCGAAGAGCATGCCGTTCGACTCGAAGCCGCGGATCATCCGGGGTTCGAGATTGGTCACGAACATACAAGTCTTCCCTACGAGCGCGGCGGGGTCCGGGAAATAAGCGGCGATCCCGGAGACTATCTGGCGCGGCGCGGAGACGAGCGACTTCTCACCGACCTCATTCACGACCTCTTTCTTTTCGGCGAAATCGACCGTGAGGCGCAAGAGCTTATCGGTATCAGGGATCTTCTCGGCCGTGAGGATCTTGCCAGCGCGGATCTCTACCTTCTTGAATTCTTCGTAAGTGATCATGGGTTATTTGTTATCGCTATCTTGCTTATCGAGAAAGCTCTGGAGGATCAGAGCCGCCGCCGAGGCGTCGCTCTTGTCATTCTTGCCCTGCAATCTCTCCGCTTGCACAGATGTCATGAATTCGGGTTCTAGGTACACGGTGAACTCCTTCGCTTCGAGCTGACTCTTGAACTCGAGGATCGCCGGCTGGATCTTGTTGGCGGTCATATCGTAGTTGCGGGAATCGCCCATCACGATCTCTTTGACGTCATTCTCGACGGCGATCTCCTCTATCTCGGTGAGGAGGTCCGCGGAGTTGGGGATGACCACGAAAGGCAGAGCGAACTTGCCGGATTCGTCGGAAACCGCCACGCCCACGCGCTTCGAACCGTAGTCGATGCCGATCATCCTCATACGACTACGATATCACATTATCATTGCGAAGCCATAATTTATGCCTTATGATGGCCACACGGACGGGTGGCTGAGCGGTCTAAGGCAACGGTCTTGAAAACCGTCGCCCTCGCAAGGGGGCCGTGAGTTCGAATCTCACCCCGTCCGCACCTTATTCACACGGATAGCGCTTCTCAAGGTGCTATAATTCGCCCATGGCTACCGAAGCTCTCATCTCCTGGAACGCACCGACACATCTACATGTAGAGAAGAAGTCAGACTGGTACTGGGCCGTCGGCATCATCACTCTGGCTCTGTCAGTGGTGGCTTTCTTATTCGGGCAACCCATCACCGGGATCTTCATCATCGTGGCGGCCGTAGCTCTCGTGCTCCATTCCTCCCATCCGTCGCAAGCCGTGCATTATGAGATCAATGACCGGGGTATCGTCTTCGGTAGCGAGCTCTATCCCTTCCTCACCCTCGAATCATTCTGGATCCCTCACGACGAGATGCCTCCGAAACTCCTCCTCAAGTCGCGCAAGCTCTTCATGCCGCTTATCGTCGTCTATATAGATGAGGTGGATCCGGAACAGATCCGTGAAGTCCTGCTCAAATACATCGCCGAGACCGAACATCGCGAGCCATTCCTGAAACACTTGCTCGAAAGGTTGGGATTCTAAAAAGACCGGCGAGACCGGTCTTTTTCGTTTGTGCCCCCGGTAGGAATCGAACCTACATTGCAGGATCCGCAATCCTGCGTCCTATCCATTGAACGACGAGGGCGTAGTGACAATATAACTTAGCAGCACCTGACACACAAGGATGAGGAGAACTTGCGAGCGCGACTGGCGCGAGCACGAGGAATTTCCCAGCAGGGAAATATCCGTGTCTCCGAATCCTTGTGTGTCAGGTGCTGCGCTTACGCAATCTTCTTGAGAGCCGCGGCCGCACGAGACTTGAGGCGGGCCGCGGTGTTCGGCTTGATGTAGTCGGTCTTCACGGCCTTGTCGAGAGCCTGGTGGAGGGTCGAGAGTGCCTTCGTGGCGCCGGAATGGTCCTTGGCGGCCACAAGCTTGCGGAAGGACTTGAGTTCCCTCTCGGCGACGGCCTTGCGGCGGATATTATAAACACGCTTGCGCTTGGAGGCGCGGAGGGCTTTCTTGGCTGAAGAGGTGATCGGCATATCGGTTCTAGGTAAAGAAAAAGTAACATACCAGCCCAAAGAAGTAAAGCCAGTCTGCTTTTTTGGTCGAAAATGCTATGATGAGCGCATGATTTCGATGCTCCGCGGCAAGGTTGCAGAAGTCGGCGGCAATCACGCCGTCATCGATGCCGGCGGCGTGGGATACAAGGTTTTCATGACTGCAGACTCTCTCACCCACCTGCGGCTAGAGACAGAAAACAAGCTTTGGATACACAACGCCGTCCGGGAAGATGCCCTCGACCTCTACGGCTTCATGACCAAGGGCGATCGCGACTTCTTCGAGCTCCTGCTCACTGTTTCCGGTATCGGACCCAAGTCGGCTCTCAATATCCTGTCTCTGGTGTCGGCCGAGACGCTCTCCGGAGCCATCCGCACCGGTCAAACCGCGCACTTGGTCAAGGTCTCCGGCATCGGCAAGAAGACAGCGGAGAAGATCCTACTCGAGCTCAAAGACAAGCTCGGCACCGTCACCGGCGAAAGCATGAGCATGACGGCCGACATGTCGAGCGACTTGGATGTCATCGAAGCCCTCAAGGCTCTCGGTTACGAGTCCGACGAGTCCCGCGAAGCCCTCAAGAAGATCGACAAGCAGATCGTGGACACGGGAGCCAAGGTCAAGGCCGCACTCAAGATCCTCTCCCGATGATCCTGACCAACATGCTCGACTCAACGCTCAATCATATCCGCCGCATCATCCCCGCGAGATTATTCTCCTCGCTCCAGCGTCCGTATCATCTGGCACTGTCGCTCTCGGCCGCCATCCTCTACGGCTTCCCATCCAAAGACATCAAGGTCGTCGCTGTGACCGGCACCAAGGGCAAGAGCTCGACTGTCGAGATCGTCAACGCCATCCTGGAAGAGGCCGGCTACCAGACCGCCCTGTCGAACACCATCCGCTTCAAGATCGGCGACCGTTCCGAGCCAAACCTCCACAAGATGAGCATGCCGGGACGCTTCTTCATGCAACGATTCATCCAGAGAGCAGTCCTCGCCGGCTGCCAATACATCGTGATCGAGATGACTTCACAGGGCGCGCTGTTCTTCCGCCACAAACATATCGACATCGACACGCTCATCTTCACCAACCTGTCGCCGGAGCATATCGAAGCGCACGGATCATATGAGAACTACGTCGCATCCAAGCTCTCCATCGCCGCCGCCCTAGCCGATTCGAGCAAGCCGAACAAGACTTTGATAGTGAACGCCGATGACAAGGAAGGCGAGCGATTCATGGCCTGCCAAGCCGATCGCAAGATCACTTACAGCGTCCATGACGTCGAACCTTATGCGGTCAAGAAGGAGGGATTAGAATTCCGTCTAGCCAACAGACAGATGCGCTCTCCCCTTTCAGGCCTATTCAACTTGTACAACATCGTCGCCGCCGTGACCTGCGCGGAGAGCGAAGGGGTATCCATCGACAAGATCGCCGCTGCACTGGAGAGATTCGGTGATATCCCGGGGCGTGTGGAGAAAGTCGAGGCCGGCCAGGACTTCACGGTGATCGTCGACTATGCTCACACCGCTGATTCTCTAGAGAAACTCTACAAGGTGTTCCGGCCAGATCCGGACGACTCCCGATCCGGGGAATACCGCATGATCGGGGTTTTGGGCGGCACCGGTGGCGGGCGCGACACCAGCAAGCGCGCGATCATGGGCGCTCTGGCAGACAGATATTGCGATGAAGTTATCCTGACTGACGAAGATCCGTATGATGAAGACCCAAATAAGATCGTGGCTGATGTGGCGACAGGCGTGACCTCCAAACTGCCAAGCGTGATTATGGACCGCCGCGCCGCCATAAGTACGGCTCTACGGCTGGCTAAGAAAGGTGACATCATCCTCATCACCGGCAAAGGCACCGATCCGTATATCATGGGCCCGAATGGCACGAAGACCTCGTGGAGTGATAGTGCAGTAGCACGGGAAGAGATAGCGAAACTCCATGCCTGAATTGCCGGAAGTACAGACGACCGTGAACGGTTTGAAGAAGACCGTGCTTGGTTTAATAATCAAGGACGTTTGGTCTAGTTACAACAGCCCGTACTTCAAGGGATCAGGGACGATCAAGGACTTGGCATACTTCAAGAAGTTCAGGAATTTGGTTATTGGCAAAAAAATAATTTCCGCCGAGCGGCGCGCCAAGAATATTCTGATCAATCTTTCCGGTGGCGTCACTATCCTAGTGCATCTCAAAATGACCGGGCATCTCCTGTATGGAAAATTTGTCTTTGACAAGAAAAATATCAAGGACCCGTGGCAAGGGCTGGCCCCGATCGGCTTGAAGGATCCTTTCAATAGACATATACGTTTGATTTTCATGTTGAGCAACGGAAAATATTTGGCCCTGTCTGATATGCGCAAATTCGCCAAGGTCACAGCCCTGTCCACGATCGATATGCACAGCTCTGAACATTTGAGCGGGATCGGGCCAGAACCGCTAGATAAGGCCTTCACTTTCGAGCGCTTCCAGGAGCGCGTCAATCTGCGTCCAAACGGCAAGGTCAAACAGATCATCATGGACCAGTCGATCGTGGCCGGCGTCGGGAATATATACGCCGATGAATCGCTATGGTACGCCGGTATCCATCCGAGACAACAGGTAAGGGAGATTCCAGAAAAGAAATTGCATGAATTATTCAAGGCCATCAAAATGGTCCTCAAGAGCGGCGTCACTCTGGGCGGCGCGTCTACTTCCGACTATCGGAACATCCACGGCGAGATGGGTGAATCACAGGGGGAGCACCATGCCTATCGACGCACAGGCGAGAAGTGCGATCGGCGCGGCCGTGGAGGTAAAATCGTGAGGATCACTCTCGGCGCGCGCGGCACGCACTATTGTGACAGGCATCAGAAGTTGGCGGGAGGGTAAGTATCTCTTTTCACCAGAAAAATTTCTAGGAAATAACACCCCTCGACGCATTCAAATAACCCAAAAAACCATTTTTTAATCAAGTTTAAATTGTTTTTACTAATCTGCTCTTACAAGTCAACATCCATCAGTCGAAATAGAAATATTCCCGTAGCCACCGACACATTCAATGATTCCTTCTTGCCGCTCATGGGGATCTCTGCGACGACATCCGACACTTCGAGCAGGTTCTTCGAGACCCCATCCACTTCATTTCCGACCACAATCAGCATCTTTCGATGGCGACGTACCCGCTTATAGTCCACAGAACTGGCAGTCTGCTCCAAAGCCACAATTTCAAAATCATCTTCTTTGAGCCTACGGATTAGGGCAGTACTGACCCGGGTGTGCTCCCACGGCACGATATCCTCGGCGCCGAGCGCCACCTTGGCAAAATCGCCGCGCTTCCGGCCAAACCGGTCGACAGGCACCGGCGTCGTACCCAGACAATAGATGCGCGAAATACCTATAGTTTCGGCCGTCCTGAAGATCGAGCCGACATTGTGCACGCTGCGGATATTGTCGAGGAGGAGGCGAACATCGCGGCTTTTTGCTACCATACCCTTAACCTTAATCAATCTTAATCAATACATCAACATGAATATACCATCCGTGTTCCCATTCTTGCTCGCATACGAACAAGTCGCGCCGCTCATCTTGCGCGTCGTCCTCGGCGTCACGCTCGCCTATTTCGGTTACCAGAAGATCCGTGGGGACGGCTCGAGCTCCGGTAGCAACAGCAAGATCTACGGCTGGGTCGAATTGTTGATAGCCATATTCCTGGTGATCGGCCTATGGACCCAAGTCGCGGCCATGTTGAACGCCGTCATCCTGCTCATCAAGATCGGCTTCAAGATCCGCCACAAGGCATTCCTCACCGACGGCATCAACTACTATCTGCTCCTCCTGGCGATCGCGATCTCTCTCATGCTGACAGGGGCAGGAATATTCGCCTTCGATATCGCGGTATAAGCTAATAATCACCAACTATATGATCAATTCACACAGCACATCAGAATCGGCCCGTTTGATTCAAGACTTGAAACAGCAGATCCTCAAGGACCAGAACGCTATCCGTCTAGAGGATCCGAAG
The DNA here is from genome assembly GCA_041665325.1 of Minisyncoccota bacterium. Taxonomy (GTDB): domain Bacteria; phylum Patescibacteriota; class Minisyncoccia; order Phycocordibacterales; family PALSA-1337; genus C7867-002. Next base: position 19,498 of record JBAYJB010000007.1, on the reverse strand, counting down.
CTAAAGAGGCTCGAGCAGGAGATTGCTAGAGAGAAGCAGGATTTGGTCAGGAAGGAGGCGGAAGCCACCCATTCACGTGAACATATCCAGGAACTCAAAGACGGCCTGGCCCAGAGCGAGCGCGAGTTCCGTGAGCTACAGACGGAGATCCAGAAGATGGGGCTCAGTAGACACTGAATATTTTGTGCCCCGAACAAGAGAATATTATAACGATATTCTCGGATAGGGATTATATGCAGGGGTTGTATAACAAACTGCTTTTTATCAGAGATATGAGCAGTGGGCTATAATATTGTAGGTGATATAATCATCTTACAAACATGGAGAGCCTTACTACCGCCCTAGTTACACCATCAAAATATTCCCGTATACTAAGCTGCTTTATTTTGTTCTTCCTTTTATTCACCCTTGTTCAACTTAATTCATTTCTTCAATCAATTTTCCTTCAAGATATTGTGACGGATATGGAAATGGGTGTGCTATTGGCCGTGGCAATGATATTTTACTGTCAGGACAAGAAACGAATTGGTTTTTGGTTAACCTGCATCCCGTTAATTTTTTCTACATATTATTTACTGAGAATGCCCGGCGCTGGGCCTAATTTGCCATTATTCCCCTATATACAATCAGTGATACTTGGGCTTGCTCTTGTGTTATTTTACAAACTCTTTACCTTCCTCGATGGAAAGATGATGTTACCTCAGAAAAGTCTTTTGGCTGTCTTTATAGTAATCAGTACCTTATTTATGGTGATAAATTTTGCAGATGCTGCGAAGACCCTCTCCTTATCTTCTATCGAGGATACGGGCCTTAAGCCTATTATAGATAATTTGAGACAAAACAATTTAGACGAGTTTCTTTCGCTAAGTCACGGCCAGGAAAACCTCTTGCAGCCGCTGGTTATAGACATATGCAAGGGGACATATTTTTCACCTGTTAGAAGTGCCGAGTGCAATTCGGTAATGTCGAGAGAAATTATAGAACACATAGTTATTTTAGATCGCCCGATGTATATAAAGGAAGAATTGGCAAAGAATAGTACACCGTCAACCTCTGAAGATCAGTCAATTATTCCTTTGTGTGAGAAATTGCCGGACTCGCCGTATAACGATGGGCGAAAGACTTGCTATCAAGACAATGCCCAAACTATTGAACAATGCCAGAGGAGTCATCTAATAGATATGTGTGTCCAAACAATTGCATTCAAGACAAATAATCCGAAAATTTGTCTGTCTGCGGGGAGTGAGAAGAATAATTGCCTCTTTCAACTAAATAGGAAAATTAACAATCCATAGCCTGCGAGATTAGTGGAGGTTCTACTCTAATCTGGGTCTACCCTAAAAGCAGGCAAACGGCGTTCAAATATAACAGTCTCCAGTTTGTGCCCCGAACAAGATAATATTATAACTATATTCTCCGATAGGGACTATATGCAGGGGCTGTATGAGAGGCTGTTGTTCATAAAAGCGCTAAGTGGACAACCCTTATAGGTTGAGGTGTTACAATCAGACGTACATGGGCACACAACCGTATCAGAAAACTTATAAGGTGTTCGCTACCATATGGGGCTTGTTGAGCATTTCGAATCTATTCTCAATAACGGTTGGGTCAGTTTTTAGTATGGGAGCAACTCATACGCCTCAAATGATGTGGGGTGCTTTTGTTCTATGGTTCGCTATTAGTGTCATCGGATTTGTCCTAATGGGATTAACCATCCGGGGCACTGAGATACTCAAGAGACCCGGGTCAAAACTAGTGTTAATAATCATAATGACCTGTGCCTCACTCGTGCCAATGATTCCCCCATTACTAAGTACACAAATTTCAAATTACATAGTCTCTTGGGAGGCCAAACACTGCGTTCAGATCGGCCAAACTAAATCTAGTTTGCCAACACCAATAATCAAATGCGACAATGGTGACACAGTCGAGACAAGGCCTTTTCCAGACATGAGAAGATTCTGGGATGGAGGAGTCCAAAGTACACATTATCCTTACAACTTTTTCTACTAGAAAGTTCGACTCTAATTTAGGTCTACCCCAAAAGCAGGCAAACGGCGTTCAAATATAACAGTCTCCAGTTTGTGCGCCCTGTTGGAGTCGAACCAACGACCCACTCCTTAAAAGGGAGTTGCTCTACCAGCTGAGCTAAGGGCGCGCTGTGATAATCAAAAAGATCCTCGCTTGACAGGTTATCACAAAACTGGCTTTCCGCAATTTAGGAGCAGTCTTTCGGTCGCCAATTCCAAATCCCGTTTGCCGCGATGTCCGTCGTGATAGAGCGTGACCAGATCAGAAGTCAGCCTATTCAACTCATCTTTGGAATAGTTCGCACTACCCTTCTTGGCTTTGGTGAATACGAAGGGGCTCACCCCCGCCTCCGCGGCGCTCTTCGCATCGGTTGCCAAGACCATCGACTTGGCCTGCCAGAATAAGGTACCCAAGATATTCTCCGGTTCGGTTCCTCCGTCGATGACCTGACGATAGACGGACCAAGCCTTGAATGCATCACGGTTGCCTAACGCATCTGCCAAGGCAAAAACATTCGGCCCACTATCCGCAAAGAAATTATTTTTCACTTTCGGCTCCGACTCCACGGCTTTCTCGGCGCTCTTGGTCACAGCCTTCTTCAGCTCCGCATTGAGCTTCCCTTCCAGGACAATGAAGATGTTGTCCGACTCCTGCATGGCCGGAATGAGGTCGGGCAGTTTCTCCTTGGCCTCCGCATTCTCGGTCACGCGATCGACAAACACAATATATTTGTTTGAGAACAATCCCTGTCCACCGAGATGGCCTTCGATCATCGAGGGATTCCATGAATCAGCATCGATCTTTTCGTAGGCGGCATCAGGTTTCTTGGTGCGCAACGAATTCACTAGTGCCCGAGCCTTCTCGCCCGACTCCCTTATCTCTGATCCGTGAAAGACGTATAGCATGAATTGATTATAACTTACTTCAACTCCCCCCAATTCTTGCCGATGTGTCCCTTGGCCTTGAGCACAACCCCCTTGATCTCCTTGGGATCAACCACTGACTCCATGATCTTTTCGATATCCTTCATGACCTTCTCCGCCTTATCCTTCTTCATCTCGAAAACCAGCTCGTCGTGCACCTGAAGCAGCGGAAACACATCATTCTCGAGCTTCTCTCGCTTTAAATATTCATCCACCTTGATCATGGCCAGCTTCACGACATCCGCTTCCGTGCCCTGAATAGGCGCGTTGATAGCCATGCGCTCGGCCGAGGCCCGGATGTAAGGGATCTTGGACTTGATACCCTCGAAGTAGCGACGCCTTCCGAAGAATGTCTCTGTGTAGCCCCTATTGGCCGTCTCGGCCTTAACATCATCTAAATACTTAGCCAGCGTAGAAAATTCCTTGAAATAATCATTGTAGAATTTCTGTGCTTCTTCACGGGTCCTGCCAATACTCTGCTTCAATGCCAGAACACCCATGCCGTAAATGATCCCGAAGTTGATGGCCTTGGCTTGGCGGCGCATCTCCGAGTCCACCTTGTCTTCCGGCACCTTGAATACGTAGCTAGCGACCGAGCTGTGCACGTCCTTGCCTTGGGTAAAAATATCGATCAACTTTTGGTCACCGGACATGAAGGCTGCAATGCGCAACTCCATCTGTGAATAGTCGATGGCTACGAGCGAGTATCCTTCATCGGCGATAAACGCGTCACGAATAGCCCGGCCGAGTGCAGAATGAATCGGGATATTCTGAACATTCGGATTCTCCGAGGCCATGCGGCCGGTCGCCGAACCGCTCTGGATGAAGCGAGTGTGCAAGCGGTCGTTAGAGTCGAGGAGTGGCGGGATGGCGTCTATATATGTGCCAAGGAGCTTCTGTAGTTCGCGGTATTCGAAGATGAACGGCACGATCGGGTGCAAATCACGGAGTTTTTCCAGCTCCGACTCTTTAGTCGAGCGCGCGCCACCGGCCGTTTTCTTCATATTCTTGGCCGTCAATTTCAGCTTGTCGAACAGAACTTCGCCGAGCTGTTTCGGTGAGCTGACGTTGAATTCCATCCCAGCCAACTTGAATATCTGCTTCTCGAGCTCGTCGGACTTAGCGTGATAATCCTTGGATAGCCTGTTCAATACAGCCCGGTCGATCTTGATGCCGCGCTTCTCCATCTTGTGGAGGATTGGGATGAGCGGTAGTTCGATGTCTTCGTAGACCTTCCTGACCTTCCTCGCGTCTAGCTCCTCAAAAACCCTTTTCTTGGCCTCCGCAAAATCCTCTGTATTGGCGAAGTCTAGGATGTCCTGCACTTGGGGATCATTTATATTGGAGTTCACCAACCATAGAGCAACCGCGGTTTTCTCTAATTCCGGATCCGGTTCCTTGTCGCCGAAAAGGGATTGATGGTTCGTCTTAGTTGGGGCCGGAACATGATCAGGTTTCGAGGATTCCTTCGGAGAGATCCGGGACTGCGCGGGCATCACCGTAACCTTCCCTTCAACGACCTGCTTCAATCTTTGCCCAAGGATCCTAAATTCCAAACTCACCCAATATGCGTTGACCTTGGCTATATCCAATCCATCCTTGAATGTCTTCCCCGGCAAGACGAACTCGATCGGCGCGTCGCGGCGGATAGTGGCCAACATCTTGCTGAACTCTGCCTCCTCCTTATTATCCTTCAAGAGCTGGATGATGCGCGGCTTCACGCCGGCTGCCGCGAACTTGTCTTCATGACCGGCTTCCAACTCTTTATAAATATCCTCTATCGCTCCGAAGGTCGTTATGAGAGTCGTGGCCGTCTTGTCGCCGATGCCCTTCACGCCGGGAATGTTGTCAGATGGGTCACCAGAGAGCCCTTTGTAGTCAGGGATCCTCTCCGGCCCGAAGCCGAAGCGCTTCATGACCGCGTCCTCATCGTACATGATCGTATCCTTGATCCCCTTCTTGAGCGTGTATGCCATGACTCGCTTGCCGTGGACGAGCTGGAGAGTGTCCATGTCGCCGGAAGCGATGATGATCTCGATGTCCTGGCCAGCCTTACCGGAAAGCTGCTTCACGATCGTACCCAGGATGTCGTCTGCCTCGAAGCCGGATTTGCTATAGACCGGAATACCCATGGCCGCAAAAGTATCTAGGGACTTCTCTATCTGTATGGCCAGATCATTGTCCAGTTCCTTCCTCTGCGCCTTATAATCCTCGAAGGCTTCGTGCCGATGCGTCTTGCCCGGCAGGTCATAACAGGCCACGATGTAGTCGGGCTTGAGATTCTCCACGATACTGATGAGCATCGCGGCTAGGCCGTACAGAGCGCCCGTGGGCTCGCCCTTGGCTGTCGCGAAGTCCGGCAGGGCGTGGTACGCCCGATGGAGGATGGCGTGTGCGTCGAGGAGTACGAGGCGTTTCGTGGCAGTCTTTGGCATATGGTCATTGTACCCGAATCTGGTGAATATTATCTCGGATCTCGAACTTCAGATCTGCTCCACCCACAAAATCATCTAACCCCACATTCTCCGGCCATTCGATGATGATCAGATTGTTCTTGTCGGCTACCAGCGCCTCCCACTTGAGCGCTTCCAGGTCTTCACGCCGTTCCAGACGATACGCGTCGATGTGGACCAATCTCGGGAATGTCTGGTTCTTCGTCTCATATATCTTCATGAGCACGAACGTCGGGCTGGTCACGGTTTCGGTGACGCCCAAAACCTTCGCCACAGTTTTTACAAATGCCGTCTTACCCGCACCTAGGTGGCCGGATAGACCGACGACCAGAGCTTCATCCCGATTCGCATATTTATTGGAAATGTCCGCCAACCATTGTATAGCGATCTTTTCCGTTTCTTCCAACGATTTAGACTCGTATGACTTCATGTCTGCATCATAGCGTATATAAAAAAGAAGGCCACCAGTCCTCCGTGAAGAGAAAAGGTGGCCGACGAGGTGAACAAAACAAGCTACTAGCGCCAGGTGCGACCTTGGTCGTCCTGGACCGCCATCGTCTGGCGCGTCTGCTGGGCAGGCTGCACCTGCCTGACATAGCTGCGGCTGATCGGCTGGGCCGGCCGGGGCGTATGAACCGAGACAAACACGAACGGCGAGACCGTCCTCGACTGGTGGTTGGTCTCGTTGACGTATGTCCCATCGGGGGACTGCGTCACCTTCGTGGTCTCCTTGATGGAGGCGCACCCAGAACCGAACAGCAGAGCGATGAGCCCCGCGATGATACTGATGATGATGTTTTTCATGATGAGTTATAGTTTGGAGTTGATTCTTGGCATCAAGAGCTTGGAATAAGCCGCTGCTGCGCAATAATCCAACCCCCAACTGGCTCACCACATTTCAATGACCCTTATATCACTACCTGACCATTATAACACAATAGGTGGTAAAAAGTCAATACCCCTCCCTATGGCCATTATATGGCCTCATTTCTGCTATAATTTGCCCTATATCCATGACTATCGAGTTTGACGAAGACAAACAGAAGCAGAAATACAAGGACCTCCTCCATCGTGAGGAAGAGGACCTCGTACAGATCCTGTCTGCCAAATACGGCGTAGACTACGTGAACCTCCTCGTCATCGGCATCAACACCGATGCCCTGCGCCTCATCGACGAAGCCACCGCTCGTGCCAGCAAGACCGCCGCTTTCGCCCTGATCGGCAAGAAGATCAAGGTCGCCGTACGCAATCCGGACGACCCCAAGACCAAGGCTGTTATCGATGCTCTCATCGCCAAGAGCTACCAGCCGGAGGTCTCGATCGCTTCACTCATGAGCTTGGAGAAGGCCTGGCAAGAATATAAAAGCCTGTCGTTCGCCTACGAGAGCCGCGCCGGCTCGCTCCAGATCTCAAGCGAAGAGATCACAGCTATCATCAAGGAGGCCAAGAGCCTGCCGACCATCATCTCGATCCTCGAGAACACCATCTCCGCCAAGAAGAGCTATCGCGTCTCGCATATCCTCGAGACCACCGTGGCCGGGGCGCTCGCTATCGATGCTTCCGATGTCCATTTCGAGCCGGAAGAGGGCTATGTGCGGCTGCGCTATCGCCTCGACGGCGTCTTGCAGGATGTCACACGCTTCGACAACGAGACATACGGCCTCCTCCTCTCACGCATCAAGCTCATTTCCGGCATGAAGCTCAACGTCAAGAAAGACTCGCAGGACGGCCGCTTCAGCATCAGGTTAGCCGAGGACGATGTCGAGGTCCGCGTCTCCATCCTCCCCGGCGCTTACAACGAATCAGTAGTGATGCGCGTCCTCAACCCCAAGTCGATCGGCGTACCGCTTGAAAGTCTCGGCATCCCTGCCAAGCTCCTGGACATCCTCATGAAGGAGATGAATCGCCCGGACGGTATGATCCTCACCACCGGACCGACCGGTTCCGGCAAGACCACCACGCTCTACGCCTTCATCAAGAAGGTTCACAACCCGAGCGTGAAGATCATCACCATCGAAGACCCGATCGAATACCACCTGCCTGGCATCGTCCAGACCCAGGTCAACGAAAAGGGCTACACCTTTGTTGAGGGACTCCGAGCCACTGTGCGTCAGGACCCGGACATCATCATGATCGGTGAAATCCGCGATCATGAGACCGCTGATATCGCCATCAATAGCGCCCTGACCGGCCACTTGGTCTTCTCAACTCTCCACACCAATGACTCCGCCGGCACTTTCCCGCGCCTTATCGACCTCGGCGTCAATCCGAGCATCATCCCGTCGGCTCTCCGCGTATCCATGGCCCAGCGCCTAGTCAGGAAGCTCTGCCCTGACTGCAAGAAGGAGGTCGCCATCGAAGGGGCGGCAGTGCAGGAGATCGAAAGGACACTCGAAGGTATCGAGGATAAGAGTCTTTTGCCGGCAGAACATAGCAAGATGTGGCTTTCCGTCGGCTGTGAGAAATGCAACAAAACCGGCTACAAGGGCCGTATCGGCATATATGAAGCCATCCTTATGGACCGGGAGATCGAGACTGTCGTGCAAACCAGTGCAAGCGACCGAGAGATCCGCGAAGCCGCCAAGAAACAGGGCCTGCTCACCATGAAACAAGACGGGGTGCTCAAGGTGTTAGCCGGAATAACCTCGCTAGATGAACTAGAGAGGGTGATCTCGATCGCTGATTAGCATTATCCCCAACCCATTCAATTGCTTTTTTGGGTATGGTGAGTAGGATAGGATTTAGGCTCGAACACAAGAATCTCTAAGCAATATCTCCAGGCGTGATGCCTGTAGCGAGGCGGAGTCCCGAGGATAATTTCAGTACGCAACACCGAAGCGTTGCAACCAACATGTCCTTAGCACTACGCCCAAACCTCGGAAGGCCATTGCTTAGAGGTTCATGAGCTCGAAAACGACGCTAAATCTATGACCAAAAATGTAAAAGCTTGTATACCAGTATGCTAGCATAAATAAATGCACATGTCAAGAAAGCCAACTACACCGGAAAAAGAGGGCCAAGACGTTGGGTTTCTAGACCAGACCCTCCGACCCAAGCGCTGGGACGAATACATCGGCCAGAAGAACATCAAGGATAACCTCAATATCCTTCTTTCGGCCGCCAAAGAGCGTTCCCACCCTCCGGAGCACATCCTTTTCTATGGACCGCCGGGCCTCGGCAAGACCACTCTCGCCCATTTGATCGCTAGAGAGACCGGCGCGCAGATGAAGGCCACCTCCGGACCGGCTGTATTAAAAGTTGGTGACTTGGCATCCATCCTTACAAACTTATCTCCTGGTGATATCCTATTCATCGACGAGATCCATCGTCTGAACAAGGCTATCGAAGAGATCCTCTACCCGGCCATGGAGTCCGGCAAGCTAGACATCATCATCGGCAAGGGGCCATCGGCCAGGACCATCCAGCTCGACCTCCCGCAGTTCACCTTGATCGCCGCCACGACCCGGATCGCCATGCTCTCTTCCCCATTGCGCTCGCGCTTCTCCGGCGGAGTATTCAAGCTCGAATTCTATTCCAATAAGGAGATCGCTGAGATCGTCAGGCGTTCGGCCAAGATCTTGGGAGTCGATATAGACGATGCCGCCGTAGATGAGATCGCTGGCCGCTCACGCTTCACGCCGCGCACGGCCAACTATCATCTCAAGCGTTGCCGTGATTATGCCCAGATCAGCAAGACCACCCTTTCGAAGGAGATCGTCGAGAAGGCCCTGGATATGCTGGGAGTAGACAAGCTGGGGCTCACCGGCGCCGACCGAGACATAATCCGTACTATCATCGACAAGTTCAATGGCGGACCGGTGGGCCTCAATACCATCGCTGCCGCCCTCTCCGAGGAACAGGCCACTATCGAAGAGGTCTACGAGCCATACCTGATCCAGCTCGGCTTCCTCGAGCGCACCCCGCGCGGCCGGTCAGTGACAGACAAGGCTTATGCGCACTTGGGCAAGAAGGGGGCGGAGAAACTGAAAGATTAACCAGGGATTGGAAAGGTATGTCCTGGTGACTACTTCTCTGAAGTGACCACTTTTCGGTCATTTGGTGGAAGTAGTGTGAGGTGTATGTTGTCCTCTCGCACGTCACACTAAAAATAAGTCCTTATTTGGCCCCTCTATTTCCTCATCTGAACGAACCTTCTTTTTCCTCTCTATCATTTCATTGATGCTGACCCGCTCATAGAACTCCAACCCCTTCTTGTATCTCCAATATATTCTTGCTCCATGCTTCACCCATACTACCAACCTCCTTTCATCTAACTTCCTTAGGACCCTGACGACCGTGGTCCGCGGAACTCCCGATTTGTTCGCCAGACGCGCCGCAGTAATCGCCATTTGAGTAGCAAGCAGGACATCGAAGACCGCCCGTTCATTCACGGTCAAACCCAAGGCATCGACAATCTTATCGCTAAGCTTGATTTTCTCCATATCGGACCCTATGATACACTTTCAACATGTCCGGACACAACAAATTCTCCAAGATCAAACACCTCAAGGCCGCCAATGACGCCCAGAAGAGCAAGAATTTTGGCAAATACGTGCGCCTCATCACCGTCGAAGCCAAGAAGTCCGCTGGCAACTTGAGCTCGCCTGGACTTGTCGCCGCTATCGAGAAGGCCCGCAAAGAGAATATGCCGAACGACACCATCGACCGCGCCATCAAGAAGGCTATCACCGACAATAGCGCCGCGATGGAACCGCACATGTACGAAGCTTATGGTCCCGGCGGCGTAGCCATCCTCATAGAAGTTCTGACAGACAACAAGAACAAGGCGGCGCAGGAGATCAAACATATCTTGGCTTTGCATGAATTGGAACTGGCCGCTCAAGGCAGCGCTTCATGGGCTTTCAAAAAGGAGACTGGTGGTATGGCATGGATCCCGACCATGGTACTCCCCCTCGAAGATACCGATGTCGAGAAGCTGACGAAACTCGTCGAAGACCTAGAGGCAAACGATGAGGTTCAGGATGTCTACACCAACGCTGAATAACCTGCCATGATCATCCTCGGTATCGACCCCGGCTACGATCGTCTCGGCATCGCAGTCATAGAAAAGCCTGTTAAGGGGAAAGAATTATTACTGTACTCCGATTGTTTTAGAACTTCGGCCAAGAGTACGATTTATGAGAGATTTGAATTAATTTCAATTGAAATTGGCCGGATCCTGGATGAATATAAACCTGACGTCATGGCGCTTGAGACGCTCTTCATCGATAGCAACAAAAAAAGCGGCATGAGAGTGGCCGAGGCCAGAGGAATAATCATCATTGAAGGGATAAAGAGGGGCGTTCCTATTCATGAATACAGTCCGATGAGCGTAAAGATGGCTATAACCGGAGATGGGACTAGTGACAAGACTAGAATGACCAAGATGGTCAAGCTTCTCATCAAAATGCCACCCGAGAAAGCTCTGGATGACGAATATGATGCGGTGGCGGTGGCTCTGACTCACGCTGCTACGGCTCGTTGAATTATCCACAAGTCTGGAATATTGCAAAAAGTGTCGTCCTTTGTTACAAAATACCAACAAACGACATGATGACTAAAATTAACAAGGAACTTGAGCTAGAGGATGACGAGATCGTGGCCCCGACAGACAAGGCCGCCGACGTCACCGACCCATTAGCCGAAGGAGAGATCGACCCGGAACAATCCGGTGAGGACGGAGAGTTGGATGATGCCGACTTGGACCCATTCAAAGATAAGTGGGAAGAATGACCTCGTGGTATAATCGGCCTTATCGTCCATGAAACGGATGCGCCATATAAGGAGGCACCGGCACTATCGCCACATCAAGGCCGTTGTAACCCTCGGGGTATCGGCTGTTTTGATTTGTATCGGATTCTTCTCCTTGTGGGTAGCCACGCTCCAGACTCCGGACATCGGTTCATTCGGTAGTCGCCAAGTGATCGAGTCCACCAAGATCTACGATCGGACCGGAACGATCCTTCTGTTCGATACGGGTGCCAATGCCAAGAGGACGGTCATCCCACTCTCCGATATGAGCTTGTACATCCCCATGGCGGCCGTGGCCATCGAGGACTCGCGCTTCTATACCAATATCGGCATCGAGCCGTTGTCATTCATCCGAGCGATCCTCGTGAACCTGATCTCCCGCGGTTATGATCAGGGGGGATCGACCATCACACAGCAGGTAGTCAAGAACAGCCTGCTCACCAGAGACAAGACTGTCTCGCGTAAGGTCAAGGAATGGGTCTTGGCTGTCAAACTGACCAGGACAATGACCAAGGATCAGATCCTGAATGCCTACCTCAATGAGACTTCCTATGGCGGCACAGTATTCGGAGTGGAGGAGGCCAGCCAGGAATTCTTCGGGCACCCGGCCAAGGATGTGACCTTAGCTGAAGCCGCCTATCTAGCAGCCATTCCACAAGCCCCTACTTATTATTCACCATACGGAACGCATACCGAGGAACTTGCTAGGCGACAGAGAGTCGTCCTCCAGCGCATGAAAGAGCTCAAGGTCATCACTGAAACCGAATACCAGTCAGCGTTGATGGAAAAAGTTTCCTTTCTATCCAGGAATTCTTCCGGCCTGCGCGCACCACACTTCGTGATGTTCGTAAGGGAATATCTGGTGAGTAAGTACGGCGAGGAAGCTGTCTTGAGCGGCGGACTACGCGTCATCACTACCCTAGACTACGATATGCAACAGAAGGCCGAGGCCGTCATAGACAAATTCTCGCCGACGCTCTCTGTGGATTTCAACGCCAGTAACCAGGCGATGGTGGCACTAGATCCAAAAACGGGAGATGTCCTAGCGATGATCGGATCGAAGGATTATTTCGATAGCACCATCGACGGCAATTACAATGTCGCTCTGGCCAGGCGCCAGCCCGGATCCACATTCAAGCCATTCGTCTATGCCTCCGCTTTCGCCAAGGGTTATACCCCGGAGACGATCCTGTGGGACATCAAGACGGAGTTCTCCACCGCCTGTAACCCCGATAGCTCACCGAAGGACCCGGCCTTGGCCGCCAAGATCGCGGCCGAGGATCCATCAGTCTCGGGAACGACCACTAGCCCCTGCTATTCCCCGGGAGAATACGACGATATCTTCGAAGGGCCCATCACAATGAGGCAGGCCTTGGCCCGATCTAGGAATGTTCCGGCTGTCCAAGCTCTGTATCTTGCCGGCATAACGAACTCATTGCGGACAGCCGAAGGTATGGGTATCAATATCAGCAACCCTGACCGTTGTGGTTTGTCTTTGGTGTTGGGCGGGTGTGAGGTGAGCCTCCTCGATATAACTAGTGCTTACGGAGTATTTGCCAATGATGGGGTACGTAATCCTTCACGATCAGTCCTGGAGGTAGATGATGGGAATGGTAGTGTCCTAGAGAGGGCTTCTCTCAACCAAACTACCGCCCTCTCGCCAGATAGCGCCAGACAGATCTCTGATATCCTTTCCGACACATCCGTGCGTATGAGCAGTTTGAGACAGATTGGAGAGAGTGTGGGCCGTCCTGTAGCCATCAAGACAGGTACGACCAATGATTATCGGGATGTCTGGACTGTAGGTTACACCCCCGGCCTGGTCGTCGGATTCTGGGCTGGGAACAACGACAATGAGCCTATGCAGAAGAATGTGGCTGGGCTTATCATCTCTCCCTTGTGGGGCGCATTCATGTCGCAGGTAGCCAAGAATTTCCCCCCAGAACCATTTGGTCCAGCGGTGGCGCCCACGACTGACAACAAGCCTGTTCTGCGCGGAGTGTGGCAAGGAGGAGTTTCTTATTGGATCGACTCTGTTTCGGGCAAGGTCGCGACCCAGTACACACCGCTCGAAACAAAGAAGGAGGTTGTGTTCAATGATGTCCATTCGATCCTTCAGTGGGTAGACAAAGATGACCCACGCGGACCAGTCCCGGCCGACCCCACCAAAGACTCTCAATATCCTTATTGGGAATACGCCGTGCAGGAATGGCTCAAGACCTGGCGCATGGCTCATCCAGAATTCCAGGATAGTGTCGACAAGGTCATCCCGTCAACATACGACGATGTTCATGTCCCGGCCAAATTCCCCAAAGTAAGCTTTTTGTCACCCACGATCAACACTCCGGTATCTCCCGACAGTCTCTTGCGTGTGGAGCTCCGCTCAAATAGCACATACCCGCCGCAAAAGACTGATGTCTATATGAATGGGCGTTATGTCATGACCGCCCGAAACAACCCGCTCTCGTTCTCATTCGTACCTTCTGACACAGGGAATGTCGGCACATCAAACTCCCTATCCATCACCCTATACGATAGTGTTTTCAATAAGACTCAAGCGACTACGACATTTTCTATTGTGCAGTAAGCCATCTGGCCGCTCAATGATTTCCTTCAAGCCCTGATATCCACCACTGCCATATTCGGCAGTTTTTTGTTCATTTCGCCGATGATCGCTGTTTTCTTTATAAAAATAACTGACTTGGATGTCTGATCCAGGCCGCTCAATATGATATTCTTGCCGGAAAATGTGATGGATCCTATCGGGATATCTATCTTGGATATGCTAAAGATTGCTTCCTTAGCTATTGTGTAGATGAGGATCTTTTGGGCCTGCTTGCTCTGGATCTTGGAGAAAAATTCGGCGATGCTCTTCATGGATTGGTGGGTGGCGATGGCTACCTATTCATCGGCATGACCAAATAGAGGAAGGTTTGGTCGCCAGAGATCGGGCGTATGACCAAGGGTTTGTTCTTGCCGTTGAACTGCAAGGATAGGCTGTCGGCCTCTATCGACTGGAAACAGTCAGCGATGTATTTACAATTGAAGTTGACCTCTATCGGCTCGCCTGTGATAGCGGCATCTATCTCTGACTTGTTCTCACCAATATCGCTATTCCTGGTTTCGGCTTCAAAGAGCTTCTTTTTGGGATCGATGATCAAGTGTATCTGATTGAATGTGTCGGAAAATACAGTCGAGACTTTGAGGGTATTGATGAGGTCTTGTTTGAGGACGATAGCTTCCGTGGTATACCCCTTGGGGATAATCTGTTTGTAGTCTGGAAATACCCCGTCTATGATGCGCGAGGTGACGCGGATACCATCAGCCTCGAATGATACGAGGTTTTTATTTGATTTCATAACAACGGACGGACCCATAGCCTCTAGCGCCCTAGTGATCTCCAAACTATTCTTGAATGGGATGAGCATATCCTCGATCCCGGCCGCCTTAGGTAACAAAACTCTCTTTTCCGCCAGGCGGAATGAGTCTGTGGCCACAAACACAGCCGCATCTGCGTCTTTGTATATGAATATACTGGCAAGCTCCGGCTTGATATTGGATGTGGACGCGCTATACCACACCGACTTGAATCCTTTGATCAGGTTTGATGATGGGATGGTGCTAGTTTTACCTTCAGACACCCCCGGGATAGCCGGGAAGTCCTCTGCCGGGACCGTTTTCAGCACTCCTTTTGATTTAGCTAGAGAAATATGAAGGTTGCCTGACACCGACTCCAGTCTTACGATCTGCTCCTTGCCTTCTATTTGGGCAAAAAAGGAAGACAGGGTGCGCGCCGGGACAGCAAAGATTCCGGTGCTATCAGATTTGGCGGGAATGTCCACCTCGACCCCAACATCGAGGTTTGTCGCCCGCAGAACCATGTTCCCTTTGTTGATATCTATCAGGATGCATGACAAAACCGGTAGAGTTGCGTGCTTACCGGCAACTTTCTCTACCAAAGAGATCGCATGTTTTAGTTTTCCGAATTGGACTTCACTCTTCATGGGGATTGTTTGTTATATATAAAATTATTATCACTATTAGGGGTGTGGGTAAGTGGATATCCCAAAAGAACCATTCACCACTTGTATATTTCGAGTGTAATTTTTTTGGAACATGTTCATAATATTCTCACTGATCACTGGGTTTTTAAAAACTAATATTTTTATCCCCAGAACTGCCATTACTATCCCCAACCAAAATACCAACTACTCCACAAACTATCCACAACTTATAACATCGAGCGAAGCTGACTGATCTCCTGTGAAAGGACTGTGTCTGTTTTCAACTCCTCCTTCATCTTGTTATATGAATGGATGACGGTGGTATGATCCCGGCCACCCAACTTCTCGCCGATCGACGGGAAAGAGATATTGAAGTCCTCACGGAGGAGGTACATGACCACCTGGCGGGGCTTCACGACCTCTTTGCGGCGAGTTTTGTTGTATATAGTGTCCTCAGTGAGGTTATAGAACTCTGACACCGTCCTGACGAGGTCTTTGACAGACAAAAGTTTCTTAGGTTTGGTGTTATTCTTCAGGATGTTACGGATCTCATTGATACTCAATTCCCTATTTTTGAATTGGGTCTGACAGGCGATGATATTGATCACCCCCTCGATCTCGCGGATATTGTCCTTGATTGTGGCGGCGATGTGCTCGACGATCTCCGGCGACAAAGTGATGCTGTAAACGCCACATTTGGCTCTAACTATATACATTCTGGACTCATGATCTGGCTCGGGAATGTCCAGGACCATGCCGGCATTGAGACGTCCACGCAGACGATCCTCCAATCCAGGGATGACGTTGGGGTGTTTGTCGGATGAAAATACCAATTGTCGGCCGCTATCCATGAAAAGATTGAACAAATGGAAGAATTCCTCCTGGAATTTCTCCTTTCGGGAGAAGAACTGGATATCGTCCATGATCAGGACGTCATACTTGCGATATTTATCCTTGAATTGCTGGGCCTTGCCCTCTTGGAGGGCGGTCAGAAGCTCGTTACCGAATCTTTCCGAGGTCAGATAGAAGACTTTCTTATTCGGATACATTGATTTGATCTTGTTACCGACAGCCTGGATCAAATGAGTCTTGCCGCGACCTGTCTCACCGTACACGAACAACGGGTTGTAAGTCTGCCCCGGGTTCTTGATGATGGTTTGAGAGGCAGCGTGGGCGAGTTCGTTGTATGGGCCGACCACGAATGTCTCAAATGTATAACGTGGGTTCAGATTGTCGTCCCGATTGATATAGAAATCCTGCAACGGGATGGACATCGTCGGAAGCGGAGCGGACTGCTTCCTCGATCCGGCTGCTGCAGCCTCCTCTTTGGTGATGACGTATTCGAGGGCACGCACACGGTCATTCATCTGCCTCAAAATACGCAAAATAGCGTTATGGAACTTCTTCTGGAGCCATTCTTGGGTAAATGAGTTCGGTACGCCTAGATATATAGTCCCATCCTCCTCGCGTAATATGGCAGTTTCCTTGAACCAAGTGGAGAAGTTAGCCTGCGACACCGCAGATTCGATCTCTATGAGGGCCGTCTGCCACATTTTCGGATAGTCATTCATGGCGTGTATGGTGCGGGTAAGTATATACCTGTTTATAAATATGCAAACTTGTGGAGGTGGGAAAAACATGTTGATAAGATGTGGATAGTTTTTTTGATTTGAATTTTATTCTGAATCATGTAAGATGCAGGGACTATGTCCATCACCTATAAACCAAAGAAGCGTAAGCGCGCAAAAAGCCACGGCTTCCGTGTGCGCATGAAGACCCCAGGAGGTCGCAAGGCAATCAACCGCCGCCGCTCCAGAGGCCGCAAGCGCATCGCGGTCTAGGCATCGTTCTCCCCTATTATGATCAGCCGATCAAATAGAGTATCCGCGCAACAACTAGATGTGATCATGGAGAAAGGGAAGATTTTCCACTCAGATTTCTTTTTGGCTCGTATATATTTTCCTCAAGATAGCAAGAGGTTATCGGTCGCCGCCGTGGCCCCGCAAAAGATATTCAAGACGGCCGCATCTCGCAACTATATGAAGCGCAAGATATATGAGGCTGTTAGCCCTCTCATCAAAGATCCAAGCAAGCTGGCAATCATCGGACTATTCGCCAAATCTACAGCCATCAATGCCGGCGTAACGGAGATGAACAAAGATTTGCGAGCTATTTTTGTGAAAGCCGGCATTCTGCGCTAGTATTACCTGACATGTATCACGAATTCATATTCCGCCCCCTCTACAATGGCCTGATCGGGCTCATGGATATCCTGCCTTGGGCGGACCTAGGCGTCGCCGTGATTATATTCACTGCGATCGTCAAGATCGTCCTATTCCCCCTCTCCAAATCGGCCCTCCTGACCCAGCTGCGCATGAAGGAGATCGAGCCGGAGGTCAATAAGATCAAGAATCAGTATGCGAATGACCGCCAAGCCCAGGCGCTCAAGACCATGGAGCTCTACAAGGGCCGCGGGATCAAGCCATTTTCCGGCATACTGCTCCTGTTCATCCAGCTCCCCATCCTCCTGGCCCTCATCTCTGTTTTTTACAAGATCATCCCGGAGATCGTTAAGGCCGACCTATACAACTTCATCTCAGTTCCGGTAGTCAAGACGATGTTCCTAGGCCTCATAGACCTGACCCATCCGAACATATATCTAGCCATCGCTACCGGCCTTATCCAGTACCTCCAACTCAAATATTCACTAGCTTCACAGCAGACGGCTATCTCGAAGGACTCATCGCAAAATCAGACCGTAGTCATGATGGCTTCCATGACCAACCAGATGAAGTATCTGGTGCCGATCCTGGCCTTCGTATCGATATACTGGATCATTCCGGCCAAATTCCCAGAGGTCTCTTCGATCATCGCCGTCTACTGGATGACGAGCTCACTCATGACATTCTTGCAAGAATTGGTGATACGGAAGAGGTATGTGAAAAAGGCTATTTAGTAGGGGCAGTGGGTGTGAGGGTTCAGAGACACGGATATTTAGCTTTGCACGATCCTGCGGATCGCTTGCTGGGAAATTCCTCGTGCTCGCGCCAGTCGCGCTCGCAAGTTCTCTTCACCCTCACACCCACTGCCCCTTATATTAGTTTTACTTCGCTAAATCGAGCGACCAAAGTGACAGATCGTTCTTATTCATGAAGAAGAGATAATCGTCCTTCGGATCCAAGCTCAAATTGAATACATCGATCACGCGGTTGGCCTGGTCGATCAACGATGACACGAGATGGACTTCCTGGGTGATGGCATTGACCTGCCAGACCTTGTCGACGAAGCCGGTCTTGCCCATATACCACCCATCCGGGTATGTGCCGGAAACGATCTCGGTTGGGACGCCGCAGTAGACCATGTCCTTATAGAGATTACCCCAAGCGCACTTGTCTGCCAGAGTGCGAATCACCGCGTCCTCGGAGGAGAAAGGAGTGACTGTGTATATCCGTGTTGCTACAGCTCCTTTGGTGTTGGCCGAGGCCAGGATGTGTTTACCATCGCGGCTGACTTTGGCGCTCAATCCCCCAAGCGGCCCCAGCATCTTGGTCCATACACCTGTCTTGGGGCTGACGAAATAGAGATATCCTGGATATGAAGCGGAACCTTTGGTAGTGATAGCGATGATATTGTCCGCCGGCCACTCAGCATTGATCTGTGTGAGCGGGGTAGTGAATATTTTGACTGTATTCTGACCGCTGAACGAAGACACATAACCGACTCCATTGCCGTTTTCATTGATCAGCATGAATAGTCTGCTCTTGTCCGGAGATGAAGCGTAGGCGATGAGATCGCCAGAGACATTCTTGCCGCGCAGGGAGTATGGGGTGAGGGATGTACCATCGGAAGAGGTAGTAGCCGTCGAAACAGACCTCCGGATGAGTTCGGCGTACACGGTCGTAGGGGCTGGTTCGCTCTCCTGGAAGAGAGAACCGATGAAGGCGGTGACATCCTTGTTCCAGGAGCTCTCGTAGAGCCTTGGGACCACAGTATTGGATAGGGTGGTGATGACCGGAGACTTGTAATCGGCTTCATAGATATTTCCTCTTCCCCGGTCAGCCCAGCGGACTACTGTGGTCGTGGTGCTGGCCATCGTGCCGTACCCTCCGACAGGGCTGCTGCTCAAGAGGCGCAGTGTCGGCAGGGCTCCAGGTGTCTGGGTGCTAGTGCCCGGCTCCGTATTCTGACCTCCCGGGCCCGTGGTAGTGGCGTTCTGACCGCCCGGTCCCGGACGACTGCCGCCAAAGGGATTGAAGCCTCCTGGGTTAGTCTGATCTCCCGGTGCCGCCACATTCGGGCCCATGAGGAAGTACCAGTAGAGGCCGCCGACTACGAT
>JBAYJB010000006.1:0-32613 GCA_041665325.1 Minisyncoccota bacterium | reverse complement strand
CGTCGCTCCGTCAGACTTTCGTCCATTGCGGAAGATTCTCGACTGCAGCCACCCGTAGGTGTATGGGCCGTATCTCAGTCCCATCGGTGGGGGTCACCCTCTCAGGTCCCCTAGGCGTCATAGCCTTGGTAAGCCGTTACCTTACCAACTAGCTGATACCGAAGAAGCCGCTCCCGGGGCGAAAAACTTTACTCTTTCGAGACTATCGGGAATTACCCATCCTTTCGGATGGCTATGCCCGACCCCAGGGTGCGTACTTAATTATTACTACCTCGTCTGCCGGTTGCCCTTGCGGGCCCCCTTGACTTGCATGCCTTATCCACGCCGCCAGCGTTCATCCTGAGCTAGGATCAAACTCTTAACTAAAAGCGAACGGAACAAAATAGAAAGCGCTAAAGCCTGCTAAGTTATATTTTCGCGAAGTTTGATCGAAGCTTCGAGCCTGTTAAATCTACAGGCTCTTCTAAAATCATATTTGGGAATAACTTGGTATTTGCACAAACAAATACACTATACATTCTCAATTTATTTCAAATTTTCAAAGACCCGCCCTCCTCACAAGGCGGTTATGCGATGTTTAGAAGGTAAGAGCTAGTTTACTTGAATGCGAAAAGAAGTCAAGGCCTTGCCTGCCGGCAGGCAGGGGGCTAATAATAAGGGGGGTTTTGTGGTCTAGTATGCTAGTATGCCCTTATGAAAAGCTCGGAAACCAAGCAAAATCAAGGTTTTGATGTCGCCGTCATAGGCGGTGGCCCCGCCGGTATGATGGCGGCTGGGCGGGCAGCCGAACGCGGGCTCAGGGTAGTCTTGCTGGAAAAAAATCCCGGCCTAGGCAAGAAACTGCTCATCACCGGCGGCGGACGGTGCAATGTGACCAACGCCGAGTTCGATGATCGCGCGCTTCTGGCCAAGTTCAAGGATAGCGGCAAGTTCCTCTTCTCGGCTTTTGCCAAGCACAGTGTCGAAGAGTCGCTGAAGTTTTTCCATTCACGCCACATGGATACCAAAGTCGAGAATGAGAAGCGTGTCTTCCCTGTTTCCGATAGCGCCAAGTCCGTCTGGGAAGTCCTGGTGAAGTACATGAATGACGGCAAGGTGGAAGTACGCTCGGATGCGGAGGTAAAAGGGTTCACACAGAATAAATCCGGCCACATCGACGCGATCACGCTCAAAGATGGGACGAATATCGCCGCCAAACATTTCATTCTGGCTACCGGCGGCAAAAGTCACCCGGAAACCGGCTCAACCGGTGATGGCTTCATTTGGTTGAAGAAAGTTGGCCACAAGATCGCTGAACCGAAGGCATCTTTAGTCCCGATCGAAGTTTCTGATGCTTGGGTCAAGAAACTTTCGGGATTTTCTCTGCCGGAAGCCAAGGTCACACTATTCCAGAACGACGTGAAGCAGGCCGTGAAGAAAGGCAAGGTGCTATTCACGCATTTCGGCCTATCTGGACCGGCGATCCTCAATATGAGCGGAGAGGTAGATGAGCTCATGAAATACGGCGAAGTGATCATCTCGCTCGATCTCCTGCCGAAGCACGACTATGCGACGCTCAATGAGGCCCTACAGAACCTTTTCAAGAAAGATGATAAGAAGAAGTTGAAAAATGCCTTAGACAAATTGGTTCCGTCGACCTTGGTGGATGCTGTATTGGAAAAGTCCGGCATAGACGGTAATACTTCTTGCAACGGTGTGAGCCGTGACGCGCGCCTGCACCTAGTGAAGGTGCTCAAGGATATGCGCATTCGCCCAACGAAACTGCTCGGCACTGACAAAGCCATCATCACCTCGGGCGGCGCGGCACCGGAAGAGATCGACTGGCGCACCATGCAATCGCGCCTCATCGACAATCTATATATCGTAGGAGATATGCTGGATATCGACCGCCCATCAGGCGGCTATAGCTTGCAGCTCTGCTGGACTACCGGCTGGGTAGCCGGCAATAGCGTATCGACTATCTAAGATATCGGATTGCGGCCCTGGATGATGCGGATGAGGAAGACGACCACGGCCACAACCAAGAGGATGTGGATGAATCCCCCGACCGTGTAGGAAGTGATGAGGCCGAAGAACCACAAGAATAGCAGGATAACTGCGAGGGTCATGAGCATGTTATTTTGAGTTAGGTGAAGACGGATAAGGCGCGGGCATCTATATGACGGCCAACTGGCCGTGTCATTTCACATCCCTTAGCTGCTTCCTCAATTCGCGATAGTTCGGCGTGGATTCCCCTACCAGATTCCAGAATCCCATACCGTGATTGAATTCTCTGATATGACAGATCTCGTGGACGATGACATAGTCACGGAGCTCCGGCGATAAGAAGCCGAGCTTGTAATTGAAATTGAGATTGCCCCGCTTGGAACAACTGCCCCAACGGCTCTTCTGGTTCCGGATGGCGATCTTGCCGATGGGCAGGGCGTAGTGCTGGTTCAAATGCTTCACCCGTTCGGTGATGAGTGTCCGCACGGCTTCCTTGTGCGCAAGATAGAGCTTACGGCTCCTGGTGCGGAATATGGGGAGACGGAGATACGAGAAGGGATTCACTATGGCATGATAACAAGTTTCCTATACAAAAAGAAAAAACCCAGTTCAAAATGAACTGAGTTATGGGAACGGAAAGTGGGTGAAAAGAGCTGGAGAGCAAGAGTGAAGGAGGAGAGGTGATGAATGTGTCGGGAGCAAAGGCTACTGAGATAACTAAAAGATTGAGAATCCCATAAAGCCGACACAGATCACATCGTGTCCTGTCAGATTGCTCACAAAGAACTAAACTTACACTGGTAGTATACGTGAATTTGGACAAAAGTCAAGCCCCGATGAGAGCCAACTTCTCTGCCCTGCTCAACCTCTTCCACTCTCCTTCAGTAGCTCGTGCTTTGGTATAAGTACGAAAAGACTTTTTATATACAAGAATGACCGGCCGGCGGCCGCTCGTATACTTCGCCCCGCCTCGAGCATGATTATGCTGATGCAAGCGCTTCGCCAGATCATTGGTACAGCCGACATAGAGAGTGTCGTCGGCACAACGGAGGATGTAGGTGTGGAACATGGCAACTAACTATAGCGCGCTACTCCAACTTGTTCCATTCTGGAACAAGTTGAATCTCTGATTAGCGAGAATCTTGCACCAGAAGCATATCATCAATTTTAGATTTTAACTGCTCCGCAAGTTCCAGAGCTTTTTCTAAGTTAGTCATCTCCCTTGGTTGAGCCATCTTGTTAAGCTCATCTAAAAAATCAAAGTCTTTTTTCATGTTGATAAGAATTAATGTTTATTAAGGCGTCAGCTTTCTCGTGAGGCTTATAGTGACTTTGCCTTTCAGGGGGCTGCGATGTTCATTTGACTCGATAAATTCGATAGCCTTGTGGAGGTCTTCCAAGCCTTGCGGAGCTGCCCCAAGCCTATATCGATTGAGTGCATACCCGTTTGTAAGATAATCATGCAGAATTTGAGTAGACCAGATCCGGAACTGCGTCGCTCTTTTTGAGTTGATACGGTAGCCGACAGCTATAACGGCATCGAGGTTGTAATACTTGACTTGGTATTCCTTACCATCCGCGGCAGTATGTGCAAAATTTGCACATACTGAATTTTGTTGTAATTCCTTGTCTTTAAAGACATTTCTTAGATGCTTTGTTACCACACTCCTCTCCGTATCAAACAAGTCACCTATCTGCTCTTGCGTAGCCCAAATGGTATCCTTCTCAATATCTGCCCTCAACTCAATCTTCCCATCCTTCCCCTCATATATCACTATGTTATCTTTGTTTTCTTTTTTCATATCAAAAATACTTACGACTTTTAATAATCGCTCCCAAATGAATCCGCGAACTGCGATGGTTCCAAGTACCATCAAATTATTTAGTTGTAGGGGCTTGTCTTGAGATCCGAAAAATACTTACCATCTGATGAGACAATTTTAACAAACGGGATAGACCGCACAACTAGGCAAGAAATAAACTTTGTGTCGTAACAGGTTTTACCCCTCTTTCCCCAGAAAGATGATGTTGAAAAGAAAACACCCCGCGCATGCGGGGTGTCATCCGACGGATATTCCGTCTAGGCCACTAAGCCTGAGGAGTCGGCGGCTGCGGAGGAGTTGTCGGAGCCGGGACTGGAGGAACTGTTTCGTTTATCATAGTATTTTCAAGAGGATTAGGCTGACAAAATTCGACCTTTTTACGAAGATGCAGTGTATCACCAAATCATCAAAAGTGATACCTACCCCACCTCCCCCATATAGATGACATCGAGCTTGCGGAAATCGGCTTCGTGATCGTCACCTTCGGCCTTGAGGGCTTTGTGGCTCGAGCCGAGGAAGGCGGCACGCCGGCCGAACTTGCGGGAGAGCCGGTCGATCACGGCATGAATGGTTTGGGAAGCCTTGGATATCGCAGGCACGGCAAATAGACCTTGGGTGCCGGCTTCGGGGGCGCGCAGACCGCTAAGGGAGATGCCGGCGGCGCGATACATGAGGTCGCCGCGATAGCGCGCTTCGAAGACGGGTTTGAGAGCGCGCAGGATGGCCTCGGGCGCAGACGATGGCTCGGGGAGCTCGGCTTCGCCGCGGATATAGTCGAAGTCGCGCGTCTTGACGAAGCAGGTAGCGCGGGCGGCCACGAGCCCGCGAGCACGCAGACGCACGCACGCCTCCTCGACATGGTGCGAGATCTGCGACCAGAGGAAGGCTCGCTCGCGGGTGGGCGGATGGAAAGTGCGGGTATGCTGGACGGAGCCGGGCGCGGCGCTCGCAGTGCCCGTCATGCTGCCGACACCGAACTCCTTCACAAAGTTGCCCTGGAACTCCTCGTATATCTCGGCCACCGGCCGGTCACAATGTTCAGCCACCCACGCGCGATCCTTCCCTGCCAAGTCGCCGGCAGTGACGATGCCAAGCTTACGCAGATACACAGTAGTAGCCGAACCGATGCCCCAAACTTTGCCGATGGGCAGATCCTTCAAAAAGGCATGAATAGCCGGCCGCGCGATGACAGTCACACCGGCTGGTTTGCGCCACTTGGAGGCGATCTTGGCTGTGACCTTATTCACGCCCAAGCCCACCGAGAATGTGATGCCGAGCGAAGCGTGCAGATCGGCTTGGATGAGGCGGGCCAGCTCCTCGTACGAGAGTGTGGCATACGGCCCATGTCCGGCGGCGTAGGGCGTCAGGTCGGCGAAGCATTCGTCGATCGAATATTCCTCTACGGAGTCGGCATAACGCCTGACGATCTCGTACATGCGGCGGGTATAGAGGGTGTACATGTGGTAGTCCGAGGGCATGATCACGACCTCGGGGTGCAGACGGCGGATATCGCGGGTGCGCATACCGCGGATGACACCGAGAGCCTTGGCGGCGGGATTCAGGGCGGTAGCGATGCCCCGCTCCTCCCCGGTCACGGCCGCCTTCCCTCGCAAGTCCGGCCGGCGCGCGAGCTCGCATGACACGAAGAATGCATCGCCATCAACATGCAGTATGGCTCGAGGGAAATCTTGGCTTTGCGCGCGAGGGTCCATGGACACATTATAGGTGAACGGAGGTTCACTGGGTAGGAACAGTAACCATATCTTTGACAACCACCTCCCCCCTACATCTTCCTCGCATCATACGCCCAATGGAGGAGCGCCTGGCGCTGCCCAGCACGGCATGTGTAGTCACGCGGCCGGCAATGCGCGCGCACTTGGGCGGCGTGGCGCGCCATCATCCGCCAGCGTTTGATCTGCCGGGCGTCGTCCGGATGCCGACGACCGAGGTAGTAGCGGCAATACCATTGGAACCAGCCGCGCGGGTCGTCGGGATGGATCCATCCCTTGGCACGCCAGACTGACAGGGGCTGGCTGGCATTCACGCCAAAATAGTTGAGTGCGGCCACACGCTCATGGGTCCCCTCGGGCGCGAGCTTGGCCTCTCTGAACCACTCGACTGGGAATTCTTCCCGGCAGTCGCGCATATAGATGCCGCCGAAGACGCCGAGCGCAAGCATCTCCGGCGGTGTCAGGTCCGGCTTGAATTCAGGCGCGAAATTCTGCCCCTCCGGCTCGGTGGGAGTATAAGCATAGCCGGTCTGCATGCGGTCGTAGACGGTGATCTTCATTTGAGGGTGGTGGGGAGAGTGGTGATGGGCATGAATGGATTATAGCTCAATCTTTCCTGAAGCCCATACTCTCTTTTGGCTTGATTGGCTCAGCAACCAGCTTGTCCAAGATGCGATAGATAGCATTGATGTGCCTGTTCTGGGTCTTCTGTTCCCTTTCGATCTCTTCGATCTTGTAACCTAGTTCTTTATTTGAAGCCAATAGTTCACGGATCCTGACAAAGGCACGTACGATGAAGATGTTCATCTGAATAGCTTGGGGACTCCTCAAAACCGAAGACAGCATAGTCACTCCATGCTCCGTAAATGCATATGGCAAGGCTCTACGTATACCTCCCCAACTTGAAGTCACAAATTGTGACTTCAAGTTCACAAATTCCTCCTGAGTAAGCTGGAACATGAAATCTTCTGGGAAACGTTCGATATTACGCTTAACAGCTTGGATCAATATTTTTACTGGAGTCTCATAAAGTTCAGCGAGGTGCTGGCCTAACATAACCTTTCGACCTCTAATAATAAATATTTTCTGACTTATCACTTCTACTGGAACGATTTGCTTTATATTCATGATTATTTCTTGTATTAAAAAAGCCCCAGTGGGTGATTCTGCTGAATCAACCCCTCTCGGGATACTTTATTGCTAAACGGACGCAGATGGCAGGTTTCTGGTGGGTGGATTATATCACTCCACCTTATACACATCCAAAGCCACCTCCTCATACGGATGCACTGCCTTGATAGCCGCGATCACATCTCCGACCACCGCGTCATCGCACGTCACTTCGATCCGCTCTTCCTCGACGGCTTCGAGCCGCCCAACCGTGCCGATGTGCGGCTTCGCCCCTACCTCCGGCATGAACCGGCCGACACCCCGCATCGAGAAACTGCAATATGAATACTTGCCCAGCCACCCACCGCCCGCCGCGCCGATCGCCTGGCGCACCGCTTCGGCGTGATCGAGAGGGACATAGACGACGATTTTGGAGCGAGGGGTATTGGGCATGAATGGATCTCAGTTCTTGTTGAAGAACATCGGCACACCATTGAGACGATCGAGGAGACCTTCGTAGATGAGAGTCTTCAACGGTTCTAGATCATTCATCTTATCGACTTGGGCCAATGCCTGACGATACCTGTTCTTATTCTCGCGTTCAATTTTGATCGAGATACCCACAAGTCCAAAACATTCCAGAATGAGATTTGCTGCGAGACGAGCAGTCCTGCCGTTGCCATCCTGGAAGGGATGAATGAATGTGATCCTGTGGTGAAGCCACGCGGCAATCTCCACTACCCGATCAATCATGTTCATCTGCTCGTCGGTCAAATCCTTTCCTTCAATCCAGAAAGGTTCTGTGGAGTTCAAACCGACCAAAAGTCTATCCAGTTCTTCACGAGCTTCTTTGACCAATCCTGGTACTTGTGTGTGATGTGGCGGCAAATGATCTGAGTCTGTAATAGTAAGTGGTACTGTCCGCATCTTGCCGGCTATCTCAGGCCATGCATCTTTGAAAATCTCTCTGTGGATCTCAAAAACTGTATCCATATCGGCCTTCTTGTGTGAATGAGCATGCTTACGAACGAAACGGGATGCACGGATGACCCCGATTGCTTCCAGTCGTTGCAACTCTTCTTCATTTTTTGGCCGATCTACCATGGCCGAATCGTATCACTATTTAGTTTTCTTGGCCAAATTTTCGAACTCCTTGCGATCTATCTTGCTACCCTCGAGAGCGCTCGAGTAGTAAGCATGCTCAACATCCCAAACATCTTCCAGTTTGGTCTTATCTTTTTCCGGGACATGCGCAAAAGCATTGCGTGCAACCGTAACTGCAGCACTAAGACGCTGAACAAGGGCTTTGTTGAGTGTTTTTGTAGTCATATTGAGGTTATTAACCTTATACTACATCATGACGATTGGGGTAGCAACGTATTACTTATTCACCCCAGTTTATACACATCCAACGCCACCATCCTCCCAGCACCTCCGTTGTGGACTAGACAAACAAAAAAGCGACTAAGAGATTTGATCCAGCTTCGACAAGCTGTATGAAATCTCCCAACCGCTTTTTGGTCAGTCGTCTAGATCGTGTGGCTCCTCGCAGATTTCCCAAGTTGCCTATCCGCCTTCGTCAGCTGACGGATGGCGGAAGATGTAAACGGTCCGAATTGATGGCACGGACTACCCTTTTGATAACTCTCAACGAACTACATATGTACTACAGCATTTTTAGCGAGAGTTTTCGACGGAGTAGACGATGATTTTGGAGCGAGGGGGCATGAATGGTTACTATCTAGTAACCAGAATCGTAGAGAGATTTGCCCTGATAGTAAGACTTGTCTGTATAGTAAGTCGGAGTGTACCAGCTAGAAGAATAACTCTTTGAAGAAGAGTAATAACTTTTGTTGTAGAGGCTTCCTCCAGAATAGCTGTAGTTGTCGTATTTCAAAGCGTTCGGGCTAGACCTTACATAAGGCTGAACATAAGTACCATTGCTACGGTAGTAACCCTTCACACTCGTGTAAGCATAGGCGCTAGAGACAAAACCGAAAGATGCCGTAAGAAACAAGACGATGGCAATTAGGTTTTTCATAACACTCATACTGTACCATGAATTAGGAAGTGAGGCTATACACATCCATTGCCATCTCCTCATACGGATGCACTGCCTTCACCGCCGCGATCACATCTCCGACCACCGTGTCATCGCACGTCACTTCGATTCGCTCTTCCTCGACGGCTTCGAGCTGCCCTACCACGCCGATATGCGGCTTCGCCCCTGCTTCCGGCATGAACCGGCCGACACCCCGCACCGAGAAACTGCAATATGAATACTTGCCCAGCCTCCCACCGCCCGCCGCGCCGATCGCTTGGCGCACCGCTTCGGCGTGATCGAGAGGGACATAGACGACGATTTTGGAGCAAGGGGTGGTGGGCATGAATAGATCCATCGCTATTTCCAGTTTGACATCGCAAACTTAGCTAATTCTTTTGTTCTGAATTCTATGTCTGCCATAGTCCACTTCTTCTTACTCTTCACCAAAGCAACGGTGGTCTTCAGATCCGACTTGACTAGGATTTTTTTCTTTTCAGCGAAAGCTTTATTAGAAGCTTTTGAGTTAATTTTACCCCCGACAAGTGCCAAGTTACCTAATTTACCTACATACTTTTCATGTTCATCTTTTGACATTCCCCATTCCGTGATGTCATCTGGATTTTTTGGAAGAAGATGCTCAAGAGAGACTCTATTCAAGGTGGTTTCATCAGTTCTTTCCTTTAGTTCTATCTGTATAAGCAAGAATTTTGCCAATAATTCACTTACGGATGAATCAGGTAATAGCAAATCATTAACAAGATCATCAAGACTAGGCGCTGCGGCATCTATTTCCTTTAGAGTTTGCTCTAGATGGGTCTTGCCATTTTTTCTCAACAGCAGGGCATTCTTTTCGTATATTTTTTCTAATTCATTGGGATTCTTATCTATCAAAGATCTTGTCAAGGAAACTTTAATTACACCCCTAAGCAACGCCTTAAACTCACCCGCTGTCATATCTGTGGACAGGGCTGACAATAAAAGTGGATAACACTGTTTAATCCTTAAGGCTTTAATTTGTGAAAGGAGAATCACTGCATCAAGATCAATGACCCGATCATCATCCTCTCTGGTTGCACTAACAAGCTTTCCATACTGTGAAGACTGTGTTGCAAGATCCCGGATTAAATCCTTAAGTTTTTTGTCTTGTCCCTTACAGTATGTCTTTATCACCAAATAAAGCTTTTTATCAGTAACACTTACAAAGTTGGAAAGCCAAAAATGGCGAATATATTGTGATGGCTCAGTTTCTTCAGACTCTAAGTTATCAATAATTTCCTCCCATTTCTTTTTTGTTTTTTCCAATTCAGAATCTCCAATCCTGTCACTTTGCTGAAAAAGATAATTTTTCAGCAACTCCGAAACCGAAAGTTCCACCTTTTTAGAATTGATTGTCTCAAAGACCGTATATGCATCTGTATCAGAACTAACTTTTATCTTTACCGCCACTATTCTCTTTTCGAGCCTATTGAAAAGCAAATCAACAAATTTTTCACTTGTCATCTGGCGAGATTCAGCTTCTTTTGAAATCTTATCTTCAAAAAACTTATAGGCGGCTACTATACGTTTCTCTACTTTTTTCTTTCCTTTTTTTGCCTTTCTATAGACGGTCGTATCCTTCACCTGAATGTATTTGAAAAAGAATTCTCGAACATCATCACCCAAAACCAATCTCGGATATGACTTCTTTCCTACTTCACCTTCCATAATTGTCTCATAAATATCACTGCCCAAATGCCCCTCTCTGTCGCTTAGGTGATCATACATCGCGCGAAGCAAAATAGTAAAACTTGTTAAACGTTGTTGACCGTCAATAACTAGTTCTGAAGATGTTGTAGGATCATCTTCATTGGCAAAGATAAATACTCCTGTAAAATGTTCCCTAGCACCTTCTGGATTAACAACATTTTCAAGAATATCATTCCAAAGTTCTTGAAGGATGTCCAAATCCCATGTATAACTTCGTTGAAAAGGAGGAATTTTATAGACCTTTCCCTCTTCTCCGAGAATTGATACTAGTTTTATTTTATCTGGATGAATTTCAGTCATTAAGATAATTAATACTCTTTTTAGTCGTAATAAGCAACTCAATCAGGTCAGCACGATAAGAAATTCGTGAACCAATAATTCTGGGTGCTAAAATTTCATGAACATTATAGCCAGAGTACAATTTACGAATTTCAGGTAAATCATTATTACTCAATACAATGTGAGTATTTTTTTTCTTTAGTTCTTCAATAAATACAAAAAGTTTGGTCCGATCATCTAATGAGAACCTTTCCGGAGTATAACTTGCAAAACTCGTTTTTTTGATAGGATCGTAACAAGGATCAAGATAGACAAAATCACCCTTCTTAACATTAGCGATAATCTCCTTATAGTCTTGATGTTTTATGGTAACCCGATCGTTAAGCAACTCACTTGCCCTATAAATAACCTCGCTTGAATAAACACTCAGGATCTTGTGCTGCCCAAAAGGAACATTAAATTCATTTTTGCTATTCACACGATATAAACCGTTGAAACAAGTTTTATTTAAATAAATAAAGGCAGCAGCCCTTTTAATGCCTATATATATTTTTTTATTAAATTTTTCCCTGACTTCATAGTAAAACTTTTTTGAATGTTGAGACTTAAAATATTCGAGGAGTTTTATTAGCTGTTTCGGATTATCGCGAACGTGGATATATGTATTAATCAAATCTGAGTTTGTATCAGATATTGTACAGTGAGAAGGGTTATATTTTTGTTTAACATAAAAAAACACAGAACCAGCACCTAAAAAGGGTTCAAAATAATTACCAAATTTGATGGGAAAAAAATTTGCCATGAGAGGAAGAATTCGTCTCTTCCCACCAGCCCATTTCAAAAAAACAGCAGTTGATTCCATTCTTACATTGTACCTTATTTTTTAAAAGTTATCCCCAGTCTATTTAATACTATCCCACCTATTTAGGAAATAAGTAACGTCATTTTCTTTTCTACCAAGATAAACTTTTGAACCTTTTTTACGAATCGTTATTCTATAAAGTTTACCCTTACCAACCTCATGAATAAACTCTTCATCAATCGATCGCTCAATAACGTGAAAGGGTAAAATTAAATATTCAATTTTTGGAGTTTCGCGAAGTAAAAATATATAAAAGACTCCACCCCTATTATGTCTCTCAAATGAAGCAACCCTTAGGTTAAAATCAAACGTATTACCTGTTTTGCTTATATTTCTTGTTTTAACTTGAATACCAAATTGTCCTTCGTTTTTAATGGCCAATATATCTATACCCGTATCGACCGACATCAGGGCAGCATTATATCCACGAAAAAGTAATTCGGAGAGCACTGCGTGCTCACCAGCTTTCCCAACATAACCACCTTCAACCTCTTTTTGTTCCTCAACACTTAGCTCTTCGAGAATTTGGTCGATCCTTGACTCCTCCCCGAGTT
Organism: Minisyncoccota bacterium; assembly: GCA_041665325.1. Lineage (GTDB taxonomy): Bacteria > Patescibacteriota > Minisyncoccia > Phycocordibacterales > PALSA-1337 > C7867-002. Next base: position 20,479 of record JBAYJB010000006.1, on the reverse strand, counting down.
CAACCTTTTTATCGTTTATACCAAATATATTTGGTCCAAACTTCTTAAATACGGACAGTTCACCTTTAATTTTTATATCATCCGAAATGCGCGCTGCCATAGTTTGATACGGCGTCTTTCCTGAACTAACTAGGTAGCCCTTTTCAATAGCAATATTGGTAATATCTTTACAGTGTAAATGCTTACCAGATTCTCTCAGAATTCTTTCGGCTGTATCCAGAAATAAGGCCATTGTATTTTGAATTAATTATAGCGCTATTTCCCCATCTTCAGCACCTCATCGATCCTACCGATTACCCTTTACTCGATTATGAGTTTTGCACAGCATTTGACAGTTTTTGATTGAGGTCTTACCACCCTTACTCCATGCTGCCACGTGATCAGCATCCATTTCATCCAGTTTCCAAATTTTTTCCTTATTGGCACTATGCCCAATAGCACAATGTGGACAGTTTGACTCTTTTTTAGCTTTGGCGGCCGCAGTCTGCAAAACATAAACTGTCTTTTTATCTACATCATCAAAAACTCTAACTTCAAGCAATTTTGTATCCTCTGAGCCACCAAGAATATACTCAAAGATACCCTTACGGTTTTTGACATATAGGTCACCATACAATTTCAGTACTTGTTCTGAAACTTTTTTAGGATTGTATGATTTTTTATGGTACGTCTCGTACAATCGTCCCCACTCTAGCCCACGCATTTCTCCTTCTACATCAGTAAACACGCTAGACACCCAATTAATCACGCTATTGAAATACTTTTTTAACTCATTAATATTTTTATCTTTACGGTGACTACTCATATAATCACCAATACTTCCCTTACTTATCCAGCCCAACGCTCGTTCCATAAAATCCTGACGATTGGCACTACCCGATATGTATGCGCTCCATTTTTGAATATTGGAGTTCTGGCTATTACTGAATTCTTCTTTTGCGAGTGTTACAAATGGGCCTGAATATACAGCGTTGAGTAGCTCTTGATCGCTGAGAGGGATTCCGGCGATATTAATCGTCTTAAACCACTCTTTTATCTGACTCTCTGTCCCCTCGCATTCATAAATAAGTAGTTTTGTTTCTAAAAGCTTGGATTGCTTATCCTTTGCCATACCACTAAAGTACTGCTCGTTGCCGTTCTCATCTTTGATTGCAAATTTACCAGTCACAAAACGTCCAACGCTGGTGATACGCTGCTGACCATCCAAAACTTCCAGATCCTTTTCTGAAACTTTATTAAAATAAATCAAGCCAATTGGATAACCTTTTAATACCGATTCAATAACCGCAATTTCTCTCTTGCCACCATCGGAGGCGTAAATATAATTGCGTTGATATTCCGGCTGAATGGTCAGCTTACCGGACAAGCCAAACAAACCCTTACCTTCAAGTTCGTTATAGACGAACCCGTCGCAGATTTCTTTTACAGTAATACTGGTTTTTAATGTTGTTTTCATATTATTTTTTCCTGTGTTTAATAAAGATACGTTTGTATTGCTTCTTCCCATCTATATATGGTTCATTATGTTTCTTGAAGTGCTTCAGCTTATATTTTTCATCAACAGCTCCGTTATCACTTGCCCCAACAACCTCGAATTGATCGGGGTTATATTTGTCTAGAAACGTAATCGGTACACCCATTACGCCCCTATGGTCACTTGGAATAGCGTCGGTAAATGGCACATCTATTGCATCATAATTGTCATATTTGTCGTAGGTTTTTTTGCCTTTGATTTCTTTGTGTTTACTGTATTTTAAATTTTCTTCCATTGTCATAAGTGGCAACGGTTGATGGCGCCGTCCATGGTCAAGATTTGTAAGCCATAGACAATTATTGGTGGCAACAATTCTATCTCCGCTTTCGTCTATTCGTGCTTCTGTTCCATGCAACTCATAGGACTCAGGAACAATGAACCCAGAAATCCATCTACCCATCCCATTACCAAGCCATATTTGGTTAGCTTCAATTTTTTTAAATATTTCTTTATAAGTTATGCAATTAATATTTCCAATAATTAAAAACTTTTTGTTGTAATCAAAGAGTTGTTTTACATACTCATGAAACAAGCTAAACGGCGGATTGGTGACCACGATGTCAGATTTTTTAAGCAGATCGATACATTCATCACTACGAAAATCACCTTCGCCTTCTAGCGGTGTCCATTCGTTGTTTTTGTTTGCTTTTAATTGTTTGGCAACATCTTTTAGATTGAACTCTCCATCACCGTCTATATCTTTCACTTCATTGATAATAAATTTGTTAGCGGTTATTTTTGGACGGCCTTTTGATTTTGCAAGGGTTTTGTCATCACCGAACAATCCTAGTTGTGTATTGGCCACAGGCGATGGTTTATAGCTTGTAGAAACAAGCTGTTTCAATCCGAGTTTGTTAAAATTCAGTACAAAATAACGAAAGAAATTACTCTCAAACGGATCGTCACAATTGCAATATACTACTTTGTTTCTGTAAGTATCAGGATTAAAATCAAGATATTTTTCAATCTCTTTCTGAATATCAATATACTGGGTATAAAACTCATCGTTTTTTGCCCGTTTCGCATTTGTAAGATTTTTGACTGATGCTTCTCTTGCCATAAACTTGATACAAGTATACCTCTACTTCCCCATCTCCAGCACCTCATCTATCCTTATCTGCTTCACAAATTCTGGCACGTGGGAGACGAGGATCATGGCTCCCTCATAGGCATCCAGGGCCTTGGCGATGATCGGCAGGTGGCGGAAATTGATATGGTTGGTGGGCTCATCGAGGATGAGGAGGCCGGGGCGCTGGAGGACCAGGCGGGCAAATGCCACCAGCCCCTTCTGCCCTTCCGAGAGCGAGGCGATGCGGGTATGGATAGCGTCAGCGCCGATGAGGAATGAGGCCGCGACGGCGCGCAGCTCCGTCTCGATGAGGCGGCCTTGAGTGGCGCGGATGATCTTCTCCAGCGACTGGTACACGGTGTCATTGAAATCCATCATGGAGAAATCCTGGCGATAGTAGCCGACGCGCACGCCGGGAGAGATGTCGGCTCCTTCCACACCGTTGACGATCTTCTCGAGGAGGGTCGACTTGCCGATACCATTTGGGCCTGAAAGGAGGAGATGCGTCTTCTTACGGAGCGATATGGCGCACGTGCGCTTCACAGACTTGTGAGTGGCCGGATCGACGATCGTATACGAAGAGATATTCATGACCGCGCCGGTGAGGTCCGGCTGAGCCGGGATATGGAACTGCTTGATGGTCTTGTCCTCCTTCCTCACATCCACCATCTCGCTCTCGAGCTCCTCGGCCTTCTCGCGCATGCGCTTGGCCACGAGGCGCATCTGGCCGCCCTTCATGGCGAAGATGCCGGCCTGGTCCTTGTTGGCTTGGATCTCCTTGGCGCGGCGGGCATTGGCCATGTTCTCCTTCTCGATCCTCTGGGCGATCTGGTCGACCACGTCCTTATAGTCGCCGACGTATTGCTCGACTTTACGGGTGTAGACGTCAAGATAGAGGACGCCGTGAGTAAATGCGTTCAGGAACTCGGCATCGTGGGAGATGACGAGGCAGGTCTTGTCATAGTTGACCAGGAATGCGGTCAGGTGCTCGATGCCGGCCTTGTCGAGGTTGTTGGTCGGCTCGTCGAGGAGCAGGATGTCAGGGTCTTGAATGAGCGCGGAAGCGAGAAGGAGGCGCGCTTGCTGACCGCCGGAGAATGTCTTGATGTGGCGGTCCTTGAGGTCGATATGATGTTTGGCGGTTTTCTTCGGGACGTGCAGGTTGACTACCTCGAGGACCTCGTCTATGCGCGGGTCGATATCGTACTGTTTGTCTTTGAAACATTTTGCGAAGAATTCACGGACAGTCAGCTCGAGGTCGGCGCGCGGGATCACTTGGCGGGCGGTAGCGATGGTGGCGCCGTTGGCGAGGTGGATCTCCCCTGCTTCTGGCTTATAGTCGCCGAGGATCAGGCCGAAGATGGTCGTCTTGCCGGCCCCATTCTGGCCCATGATGGTGACCTTGGTGCCGCGGCGCACGTTAAATGTCACCTCATCCAGGATGGGCTTGTTGTGCCCCCATTCATAGGAGACATCCTCAAAACGGACGATGGTATCGCCAGAAAAGTCGCTTTGGTGTGATTTGGAGCCTTTGGCCATAGGAGTGGTATAGGATACGGCATTTTTGCCCTTATGTATGCTTGACAAAATAGTTAAAACATGCAGAATACTTGACAGCTCACAGTTCCATATGTTCTTTGACATTTTGGAACAAAACCAAATCCACCCTCAAAAAACTCAGCTCAAATGAAAACGCTATTGCTACTTGCTGCCATAGACGGCAGCTCGTTCTCGTTCACTCAACTCATGGTGTTCCTATCCCTTGCCGCTAGCGGCCTCCTCTGTCTCGGGTTCGCCGCCGTCTTCGGCGGCCATCACGACGGCGATATGGACCACAGTGGGGATCACGGAGGTGAGGGTGATGCGCCCTCCTTCCTCTCTCCCCGCGTATTCTTTGCGTTCCTGACCGGATTCGGCGTAGCCGGGTCCATCGCCACGATCTACGGAGCACGCGCCGCCGCCGCAACTGGCATCGGCTTTATCCCCGGTTTCATCATGGCTTTTGTCGCCTGGCTCATGGCTTATGTCATGTTCAAGCAGCAGATCAACTCCAGCCTCCGTCCCGGACAGGTCCTCGGTGCTCATGGCACCGTCGTGACTCGTATCCCGGCTGGAGGCCTGGGAGAAGTGAACATCAAAGTCAACGGGCAAATACTTCCGTATACCGCCATCGTCGAAGAAGGCGCGGACCAGATTGCCGCGGGCATTCAGATCCGTGTCATCCAAGACCTCGGCGACAAGGTCGTCGTCTCAAGACTGTCGGCACCTCTAGTGCCTGCAAGAACGTAACCGTCAACCGTAAACCAAAAAAGCAGAAAAAGGATACATCATGAAAATGCCAAATATGGTGCTGGCCGAAATGTCCCTTAGTGGGGTCCTCGTGCCGGTTCTCATCGTCGGGTTCTTCGTCGGCCTACTCTTCATCGTGTGGGCAATGACCAAGCGCTACAAGCGCATCCCCCCAAACGTTATCGGCGTGATCTACGGCAAGGGCCGTTCGGTCGTGACCGGTCCAAACGGAGAAAGGTCAGAAATCGGCTTCAAACTGGTCTCGGGCGGCTCTGTGTTCATCATGCCGGTCTTCGAAGAATACCGGGAGATGTCCACGGAAGTCTTCCAGATCCAGATCAGCGAGGACAACATCCCCTCCATGAAGAACGTCGGTGTCACGGTTTCCGGTGTGGCTACCTGCCGCATCTCACCCGTGCCCGAAGAGCAGATGAACGCAGTCCAGAACTTCTTGGGCAAACCCCTCGAGACAATCAAGGAAATGACCGGCGAGATCCTCCGCGGCCACCTACGTTCAATCGTGGGGGCTCTCGAGGTCGAGGAATTGCTACGTCAGCGCTCGAAGTTCAACGAGCTGGTCGTCAAGGAGTGCTCTCCCGAGCTGGCTCGCATGGGCATCCGGATCCTGAACCTGGTCATCCAGGACGTCAAGGACAAGGAGGGCTATATCGAGGCTCTCGGCAAGCAGGCAGTCGCCGGCGCCAAACGCGACGCGCAAATCGCCACTGCCGAGGCCGAACGCGAGACCGCCGTGAAAACGAGCGATGCCAAGCGCACCGCCGCCGAGGTCACGGCCCAGAATGACGCCAAGATCAAGGAGGCCGAGAAGAACCGTGACATCCAAGTGGCGACGTTCAAACTCGAAACAGCCGGCAAACAAGCCGAGGCTGACATGGCCGGCGAGATCGCCAAAACCTCACAGGAACAGAAACTCGTCGTTCTGCAAGCCGGTCGCGATAGCGCGGCGGCCGAGGCACAAGCCAAAGTCATGCTGCTCGAAGGGCAGCGCAAGGAAAAAGAACTCCAGGCCACCGTGATCGTGACTGCCGAGGCTGACGCCAAGGCGCTCTCGATCCGTGCCACGGGCAAGCGCAATGCTGACCAGATCGAAGCCGAGAATCGCAAGAATGTCGCGACCCTCAACGCCGAGACGGCCAAACAGGATGCCGAGGGCAAGAAAAATGCCCTGGTGCTCGAAGGTCAAGGCGAGGCCAGCAAGCTCCAAACCGTCGCCGAGGCGCAAGCCATCGCGACGCAGAAGACCAAGCTGGCTGAGGCCGAGGGCGAGAAGGCGCTGCTCCTGGCGAAGGCCAGTGGCGAACAAGCGTCCCTCCTCGCTCAAGCTGAGGGCAGCAAGGCAGCGAGGCTCGCTGAGGCCGAGGGAAAACTCAAGTTCCTGCTCGCTGAAGCCGAAGGCACCGACAAGATGGCTGAAGCGCTGAAGAAGATGAACAACCAAGCGCAGCTCATCCTCATTCTCGATCGTCTCCCTGGCCTTCTCACGGCCGGCGGCGATGCTGGTGAGAAGATCGCAGCTGCGATCTTCGGCAACTTGGGCAAATCCCTCGAGAAGATTGGGCCCATCACCATCACCGACCTGGGCGGCGGCAATACCGCCAAGGATGGCGTTGCCGCTATCGGCGACATCATGCCCAACATTGTCGCGAGCTTCTTCGCGAAAGCAAAGTTACTGGGCGTCGATATGACTCCCCTGTATACACTGCTCAAGATGGATCCGGCCAAGCTGGCCGCGATGGTTGCGCCGTTCGTGCCGCCTGAGACGGCAAGTTCGACGGCCGTGGTTGCTGAGACCGCTTCTCCTGCGGTCCGCAGTTAAGTTCCAAAAGTCGTCATAAGAAATCACCGGTTGCGCGCAAGCGTAGCCGGTTTTTATTCGGGTGACACCAAAATGAAAGCTTTTACTCTACTTCCAAATCCTTAAACACTCTGATGTTCATTCTGGCCTTCACTGGTCCGCCTTTCGACTCAAATTTCATGTATTTCAATGCCGCTTGAAGATTGTTGAAGTTCTGTTCTGACTTAACAAGTTTCTTTTGATCTAGAGTAAATCCATTGATCAGATATTCACGGAGAGTCCTGGTTGCCCAGATGCGAAACTTCGTGGCTTTCTTGGAATTGACTCGGTAACCAACGGCAATTGCGACATCCAGATTGTAGAATTTAGTGAGGTACTGTCTGCCATTTTTGAGAACTGTCAAAGATTCTTTGACAGTTGTTTTTCTGTTCAATTCCCTCTGTTTAAATATATTCAAGATATGCCAACTAATGGTTTGTTTTGTAGTATCAAATATATAAGCGATTTGATCCTGTGTCGCCCACAACGTATCCTTCTCGACATCCGCACGCAGTTCGACATTGCCGCGCTTATCTGTATAGAGGATGACTTTATTCTCCGAAGGATTGATAATCTGATTTTGCCTTGTTTTATTCATGTACTTTAATTGTGATTAGTTGTTAAAGACCCCCAATCAAAAAACGCCCCCTAAGCCCTGTGGCAGAAGGGCGTTTATCCGACGGGGATATTATATGCCTCGGCGAAAAAATGACAATCAATCAATGAACCCTTGCCAACTTTAGATAAATGAGTAGTGTTGTAGGCAGACCGCACCCTGCGGCCTCTTTGAAACCAACCCCTACCATCGTATCGATGAAAAAGCCATTCAGAGTCCTCCTCTCGGTCACCAACAAGACCGGTCTCGTACCCTTCGCCACACGGCTCACCCATATCGGCGGCACCTTGGTGTCCACCAGTGGGACCGCCAAAGCTCTCCGGGACGCCGGTCTGGAACGAACCCTCGTCGAGCATGTCACCGGCTTCCCGGAGATGCTCAATGGGCGGGTCCGCACGCTCCATCCCAACATCTTCGGTGGCATCATCGCCGACCAGAGCGATCCGGAACACATGGAGACGCTGGCGGCGCACAACATCCAGATCTTCGATATGGTGGTCGTCAATCTCTACCTCTTCGCCGCGGAGCCCTCGATCGAGCAGATCGACGTCGGCGGCCCTTCCCTCATCCGGGCGGCGGCCAAGAACTACCGCTCGGTGATCGTGGTCACCGATCCGCACGACTATGACCTCGTGGCTGACTTCCTCGAAGATGGCAAGCCGATCGATCCGCAGACCCGTCTCCGCTTGGCCACCAAAGCCTTCGAGATGACGGCGGCCTACGACCAGGCGATCGCCAGGCATTTTACCAGCTGCGTCGAACGCTGTATCGAACCGGCGGCCGGTCACAAACATTGAGAGCATCCCCGATGCATCTCGGCCCCGTGTCGCGCAAGCGGCCGGGGCTTTTCATTTATCAACATCTGGCGGGAATGATGGCGTTCCCGTATAATTTCCCATTATGACCAAAAAACAAAAGATTGCATATTATGTCTTGCTTGTGATCGTCAGCGTCATGTTCGTCTGGTCCGGATTCATGAAAGTCACCGGCAACCCGATGTCGGTGCAAGGATTTGTCGATGCCAACCTAGCCATCTGGTTCATGTACTTCATCGGCACGGCTGAGATCCTCGGAGGTATCGGCCTCTGGATCCCCAAACTCACGCGGTGGGCATCGTACGGCCTCATCGTCATCATGATCGGAGGCGTCGTCGTCACTCTGATGAATAACCCTGCCTACATGGCCATCATGCCTCTCGTCTTCGGCGTTGCGCTCTGGTACATCGGGAAGACACCGCGGGTATAGCACCGTGATAGGCGCTTGTGCTTTGCCACAAAAGGAGTAGCGTAGGGGTTAGAAACCCTTACAATGAAAAGAATATTTTTGTCTGCATTCTCTGTATACGGCCCTTACCCGGCCAACACCACAGAGTTAGTCGCACAAGCAATCGATGGAAAGGTCCTGGCGGGATCTGATATCAAAACCAAGGTCTTCCCCGCCACCATTCCTCCCGATGACCGCGGTGTCGCGCTCTTCGAAGAAGTCCTGGGGTATGGAGCGAGCGCTATCATCGCGCTCGGCATGTCCTCCACCAAGATGGGGCCATGCGTCGAGACCGTCACGGCCAACTTGATCGATAGTGATAAATATTGCCCGGGACTGGGCAAGGTCCGCATCGATGCGAGCCAGCTCTATGCCGCTCGAGTCCCACTGGACATGCGGCTGTGGAATATCCCCGGCTTCGTCAAGGCCGCTAGGGAAATATTGGTCCAGGTCGAGACATCTACGGACGCCGGGGGCTTCTGTTGCAACCACCTGATGTGGCAGCTCCATCACGCCCAGCTCAAGGACCGGAGGTTCGCGAATATCCCATGGATCTTCCTGCATGTCCCCTGTTGCCGTGAAGCGGTCCCGGAGCCGGTCGCCGACTTCAGTTGCGAAGGCAAAGTGATCATGTCTGTCGACCGAGTCATCCGCAGCTTGGAAGTCCTGCTTGCGAACGCGAATATTTGAATACGCGAGCTCCCTGTTCTCACCCCGTCCTTGTGGCGGGGTTTTATTTTGCCGGGGCTTTGCGGCGATGGATCATGATCTGATTGCCGTCAGGGTCTTCGATGAGAGCCATATGACAGACTGGCGTCTCATGTGGCTCCATGAGTAACTTCACACCGCTCGCACGGAGCTCGCTGACGGCACCATCGAAGTCGTCAGTCTCCAGGGTCGCGGTCGCTCCAGTCTTGCCCGGCGTGAATTGCGGTGCTCCCTTACCGATGACTAGCGTATCCTGCCCTACAGCATACTCGATGAAGGCCATACCCTCCCCCTCCCAGACGGAACCGGCCTTGAGACCGAGCACACCCTCATAGAAAGCGCGCGACTTGGCCACGTCGGTGATGGCATAAGCGACAAAGGAAAATGATGTAAATTTCATGGGTGTATCTTAGCATTTTGGCGGGCGACGAGTAAGTCAGCTGTGAGGAAGCCGGCCAGCGCGGCTGGGATCTCTTTTTCTTCACAAAATTTCTAAGTCAAAATCGCAAAAGTATGGTCTAGTAACATAGATGGCATATGGCTCGTTTGGAACTCAAAATATTATACGACACAAAAACAGGCCTTCAGTTTTTTTGAGTGGGAAAGATGTTCTTCCCCGCTAACCCGCGGATGCCCCATGCACAAAAATCGGGCCGTCGATAAAACATACCTTATCTGAATATGAGAATTATTTCCCGCCCTTTCCCTTCCTCCCCCACTTTTCGATCGTGACCAGAAGCGGCGAAGCGATGAAAACAGAAGAGAACGTACCGGCTACGATGCCGATGATCAGCGCCAGGATGAAGTGATGCGTCGCGGCGCCGCCCAAGACATAGAGCACGATCAGGGCGATGACCACGGTAGCGGACGTATTCATGGAGCGGGTGAATGTCTGGCTGACGCTCTTCCCCACCGTTTCGGCGAACGCGTCGGAGCCGCCCTTGCCGCCGGAGAGGTGCAGGTTCTCGCGCACGCGGTCGAAGACCACGATGATATTGTGGACCGAGAAGCCGATGACCACGAGGAGGGCCGTGACGAAGAGGGTGTCTACTTCATAGCCATAGAGATGCCCGAGCACAGAGAAAGCGCCGATCGGGATGATCACGTCGTGGACCAGCGAGACCACAGCGATTAGACCATACTTCCAGGAAGAGACCGGCTCCGAAACCTTGCGGAAAGCCAGGGTGATATAGAGGACAATGCCGAGGATGACCAGGAGGATGGAGACGTAGGCCTTGCGGAGCGCTTCGGAGCCGAGGATCGGGCCGACCGAGTCGAAAGCTGCGAGCGTAGTCGAGGCACTACCCCCGACGCCAGCGGAACCGACGCCGACCGCCGTGAGGACCGCGGCCTTCTCCTCCTGATCGACGGCCTTCATGCGGATGATATATCCTGTCTCACCAGAAGGACGGACAGAGACGGCCGGGTCAATCGGCGAGAGAGCGGCGGCCACATCGGCCTGGACCGGACGGCTCTCGGCCGGATAGGTCACTTCGATAAGCGTGCCACCAGTGAAGTCGAGGCCGGGCAGGAGCTTCCATGTGAACATGAATGCCAACGAAGCGATCACGAGAGCGCCGGAGATGGTATAGAAGATTTTGCGGTTATTGATGATCCACATGGTATTGGTATGAAATGGCTGTTATTGGCCTGTCGACTTGGCGCGACGTAGGCCGTTACCGACCAGGAAGCGCGAGAAGTTACTGGTCGTGGTCGGAGCCACGGCGTAGAGGAACAAGCGCGAGACCGTGATGGCCGTGAACATCGACACCAAGACGCCGATCACGAAGACCAAGGCAAAGCCGGTGATCACCGAAGTCGAGCCGAACTTGTAAAGAATGATGCCGGTGATGATCGATGAGATATTGGAATCACGGATGGACGGCCAGGCACGGGCGAAGCCTTCATGCATGGCATCCCAGATGCCGCGGCCGCGGGCCAGCTCCTCCTTCATGCGCTCGAAGATCAGGATATTGGCGTCCACGGCCATGCCGACGGTGATGATAAATCCGGCGATGCCGGCCGCCGTGAGCGTGACGGGGATGAGCTTGAAGAGAGCCAGCATGAGGGCCGCGTATATAGCGAGGGCGACAGCGGCCACTAGACCGGGCAAGCGGTACCAGATGATCAAGAAGAGAGCGATGATGAGATACGAGATGACGCCGGAGAGGATGCCGCCGCGGACCGCTTCTTGGCCCAGGGTCGGGCCGATGGTCTGCGTCGAGATGAGCGAGATCGGGATCGGCAGAGCGCCGAAGTTGAGGTTGCGGACAAGCTCCTGTGCCTCGGGAAGTTGGAATCCGCCGCTGATCTCGGCCTGGCCGTTGGGGATCTCTTCGCGGATGACCGGCACCGAGATCGGGGAACCATCCAGGAAGATACCGAGCGAGTCGCCCTTGTGCTCCTTGGTAATCTTGGAGAAGAGCGCCTTGCCCTCGGGATTGAAAGTCAGTCCGACCACCGGCTCATTGGTGGTGGAGTTGAACTGCAGAGTGGCCTTGCTGACTGCGGCGCCAGTGAGGCCAGTGGTGGTGAAGAGTTCGATATAAGCGAGCTCCTTCACGGCCTGCGGAGTATCCGTGTCGGTCGCTGCTGACTCCTGGAAGTCGGCCGCGTCCTTGGCGGTGATCAAGCGGAATTCGAGGGATGGCGTGGCGCCGATGGCTTTGACGGCATCATCTACGTTGGTGACACCCGGAAGCTCCACAACGAGCTTGTAGGCCGCCTCCGAGGAGCTTAGAGTGGCGTTCTGCTGGGTCTGGACCAGGGGTTCGGAGACGCCGAAGATATTGACGCGGCGTTCGACGTTGTCTCGTAGGGCAGCCATGGAGTCAGCGATGCTGGCAGAGTCCAGCTTGGAGACATCAGCCTTGTAGACGAGGTGGGTACCGCCGGAGAGGTCCAGTCCTAGCCTGAATGGGAATCGGGCACCCGGTACATTGCTCGTATAAACAAAATAACCGATGAGAGCGGCTATGACGACGATATAGAAGGCCTTGGCCCGGTGCTTCAACATATTGGCGTATTATAGGGATTTTGGCGTTTTATGCAAACATGCGCCGGCTCTACTTAACATACTTCATGTATCTGCCCTCTTTCTTGATGAAAGCCTCCTTGGGCTGCCAGCGATACTCGTAAGCATACATCTTAGTCAGTTTCGATCCATCAACAGCGATCGGATAGGAATACGACTTCCAGCCGCCCTTCGAGGTCGGCACACGGCCGCGGCTGGCGTGCCACATGATCGCAAAGACTAGGCGGATGAGGGTTGGCGGGATCTTGACGGTCTTCTTCCCCACCGCATCGGCCATGTCCTTGCCGGTGACCACATCGCCCGGCGGACAGGCATTGAAGGCGTCGTAGTCATTCTTGAGCGGATCGATGGCGAGCATGGTCACAATATCGGCGATGTCATCTTCGTGGATGAACTGGCGGCACCAGCGGTCGGTGATGGGCACGAATGAGACCATGGCTGTGATCAGGCGATGGATCGGAGTCTCCTTGAGCTGGCCGGAGAGCGTGGACTGCAGACCGAAGCGGATGCGCATGTAGCGGCCACGCGGGCCAGTGATAGCGGCTGGACGGATGACCGCGACCTGGACCTTGGAGCCGTTTCTGCGCGAGATCTCATACTTCGACTTTAGGTGATCCTCGACAACGCGCTTCTCTTCGGCATAGAGATAGTCGCTCCGGCGGAACGGTTCTACTTCCGAGAAACGGTGCTCGATGGTATTTGTCGGGAGCGCCGAGTATGAGGCGACTGTCGAGAAATGGATGAGCTTCTTGACCGAAGGTGTGTTGAAGGCGAAATCGAAAACCTTGTCAGAACCCTCCACATTCCAGCGCCATTGCAGTTTCTGTTGGCCATACATCTCTCTGATCTGCCAGGCGCAGTGGATGACGGTGTCGGGGTTCTCCTCGGCTACTATCCTCTGCCAGGAGCTGTCTTCGGTATTGGCCACGATGTAGCGGAGCTTGGGGGCATCCTTGATCCATTCGGGCAGGGGCTCCTTGTCGAGGCCGATGATGCGTTCGATATCTTCGCGGCGCGAGAAGAGGTCGATGAGCATGGCCCCGACATAGCCGGCCGCGCCGGTGATGAAGATGCGGCGCTTGGGCACGGACGAGACAGGAATGGTTTTGGATCTGGGTTGTTTCATATTACATGCCGACGCGGGACAAAAGGGTCTTGAGAGTGCGCAGAGCGATGCGCAGATCGAGGCTAAGGGATCGGTGCGTGATGTAGTAAAGGTCGTAGGACAGCCGTACTTCGGTCTCTTTGACCGATTGCGGTGGCTTCTCTTGGTTGATTTGCGCCCAACCGGTCAGGCCGGGGGCGATGATGGTGCGCACCGAATAGTACGGGATCTCCTTCTCCAGGCGCTCGGCCAGACCGGCGATGTCGGCGCGCGGGCCGATGAGCGACATGTCGCCACGCAAGATCGAGAGAGCCTGGGGCAATTCGTCGATGCGCGTCTTCCTGATGAAGTTGCCAACGCGCGTCACTTGGTTCGTGCTCTCGCCGACCCATTTGCCGTTCTCATTCCTCTGCATACTGCGGAACTTGTATATGCGGATCGACTTGTCCTTGAGGCCGATGCGGTCCTGGGCGATCGTGACCGGCCCGCCGTCCTCGAGCTTGATCGCCAGAGCTACGAAGGGATACAGGACGCAGGCGACTAGGCCGACGACCAGGCCGAAGAAGATATCAAAGCCGCGCTTGCCGATATCGTAGGCCTTGGGCGAGAGCGAACTCACTTGGTTCATGAGCCAGGCATGGTCCATCGAGGACAGCGGGATGCGATCGAAGACTTCTTCGTACAGCTCGTGGAGATCGGTGATCGAAGCCCTGGCGAAGAAGCGCCGGTAGAGCTCGGGCAGGACGGCTTCCACGCGCGGATCATTCAAGTCAGCCACGACATACTGGAAGCTCTCTTTGTTCCCTTCCATGATCTCGATGAGCTTGCCCGGCAGATCCTCGGGAGCGATTCGTTCGCGGCAAGAGAGGCCGACGCGGGGGTTGTGTGACATCTCGCTGACCAGCTCGTCGGCTTCGGTGCCAGAGCCGATGACCAGGGCCGGATATTTGCGGCGCAGGGAGAAGACCTTGAAGACGTGGATGCGCCAGAGGATGATGAAGGCCGAGGATAGGGCGAGATATATGAAAAGATTGATCTTCGGTGTCACAGTGAAGCTCGGGATGAAGTAGAAGAGGATGACGGCGATCAGGCCGTTGGCGATCTGGGCGCGCAGGACCGTGCCCGGTACCGAGGAACGCGAAGCGTGGATGGTACGGCTATAAAGGCCGGAAGTATATAAGGCTACGATGGACAGGATGAAGACGATGGCAAACGGGAATAGGTGGGCTTGGATGAGATCGGTCGGAGGGATGGCCCCGTAGCGCAGGACCAAAGTCGCCCACAGAGAAAAGGCCATGAGGATGAGGTCTCCAAGGCCTATAATAAAGGGTTCTTTCCTATTGAAGGTAGGTATTGTATGATTCGAACGCATATAGAAGCGGATGAGACTATACCACGTATTTCCCATTATATGAAGCCCCTCAAGGTCCTTATTCTCATCACCAAATCCAACTGGGGCGGCGCCCAGCGATATGTATTCGACGTAGCCACCAAGCTCCCCAAAGAGCAGTTCGCCGTCGAGATCATGACCGGCAGTGAAGGACCGCTCCTCGACAAGCTCCACGCCGCCGGTATCGCTGCCAATGGTAACCTCGAGATCGGCCGGGATGTTAGCTTCTTCAGAGACGTGCGGGCGGCCTTCAGACTGGCTTCTCTGCTCCGCAAAGACCGCCCGGATGTCCTACATCTCAATAGTTCCAAGATTGGCGGGGTCGGAGCTTTCGCCGGGAGGATGGCCGGCGTCGGCAATATCATCTTTACCGTCCATGGTTGGGCTTTCAATGAGAACAGGCCTATTGCCCAGAAGGGCGCCATCGCTTTCTTGTATTGGATCACCATGGTTCTATCGCATCGAGTGATGGTAGTGTCAGAAGCCGCACGCAGGCAGATCAAGAATTGGCCGTGGATCCAGGACAAGATCACCGTCGTGCACAACGGCATCGACAAGGAGACCGGCTTCTCGCGCACCAATGCCCGTCTGGAGCTAGTCCGCCTCAATCCGGCCCTCAAGAAGGCCGTGGACGGGGTCCCCGAGAGCCAGCTCGTCTGGATCGGCACCATCGCCGAGCTCCATCATGTGAAAGGCCATGAATATGCTCTGCGCGCCGTAGCCAGCTGTCTAGAATCCTTGAAGTCCAGCGACCCGAAGAAGCAGGTCGTCTATACCATCATGGGCGACGGCGAGGAACGCGAGCGCCTGGAGACTTTGATCAGGAACCTCCATCTCGAAGGAAAAGTATTCCTGATGGGCCATGTGACTGGTGCCGCTCAATATGTCAAAGCTTTCGATATCTGTTTGCTGGCTTCCCTGTCGGAGGCACTGTCATACACCCTGCTCGAAGCCGGCGCATCGTCTGTAGCTGTCGTCGCCAGCGCCGTCGGCGGCATCCCGGAAGTCGTCAGTGACGGCGTCTCCGGTGTCCTCGTCCAACCCAAGAATCACCGCGACCTCACACATGCCCTCCTCTTCATGATCGAACACCCGGAAGAGCGTCACAAGTACGGCACAGCCCTGAAGGAGAAAGTTTCGCGCGACTTCTCATTAGAGAAGATGATGGATGGAGTGAAGAGGGTTTATTTGGGAAAATAATCCGACCAGAAACGATTAAGGGGCGCAACTATGGAAAGTTGCGCCCCAGAAAACAAATGAGATTCAGGCGAGAAGTGATTCCGCCCGCTCCCGGACGGTCTGCTCGATCTTCCCCTTGAAGAACATGGCAGCAAACGGAAGTTTGCCATCGAGTTTGACCTGATCTTGGCCAACCGTGAGGTTGCCGGAGATCGAGAAGCCCATCGCAGAGAAGCTAAACGTGCCGGTGTTCCCGGTCCACTGTTCTTGCAGGTCGCTGATCTTGTCAGCGAACTGCGTTTTGACTTCACCGAGGAGTTTCTTGATACGAAGCAGGGCTTCGCCCTGCGGAAGACTGTGAGGAACTGACATGTTTAACGATGGCATAAACTGGTTATTCAATGGTTCTGTAGCGTCATTACGGATTGCAACAACGTCTAAAATAGATAATGGCACACTAAGTGTCTAAAGTCAATGTCGGTAATTTTTTAAATATATAAAATCCATTTGAGCCAGCGGGGCGCGAGCATCGTTAACTCTGAGGAACATCTGCAGGAGATTTCCAGCAGGAAATCTCCGAAGCCGAAGAAAAGTCCCTGCAGGGACTTTTCTGTTTCTGAAGAGCTAGCGATGCTCGCGCCTTAACTCGGCCCTAAGAACTCATTCTTGACCGCATCCTTGTGTGTCGGCCGGGCGTAGCGGTACATCGCCATCAAAAGCCCGAGCAAGACGAACTCGCTCATGAGGTGTGTGCCGCCATAGCTCATGAACGGGAGCGGTGTGCCAGTCACCGGCAGAAGCTGCATATTCATGCCGACATTGATGCCGATATGCACGATGAAGTAGATCGCCACCCCGGCGCCGTAGAGGATCTCGAAGTTGGTGCCGCCGCGGAGCGCCGCCTTGACGATGCGCCAGATGATGACCCCGTAGAGCGCGAGCAGGATGAACACCCCGACAAATCCCCATTCTTCGGCATAAGCCGCGAAGATGAAATCGGTCTGATATTCCGGCAGGAACTTGAGGCGGGATTGGGTGCCATAGCCGAGGCCCTTGCCGACGAGGCCACCAGAGCCGACCGCCACCGTCGACTGATAGGCGTTGTAACCGGTCGTGTGGATATTGGCCAGCGGATCGATGAAGGTACGGATACGGTTCTTCTGATATTCCTGGAAGCCGAAATTCCAAAGCAGGGCAAAGCAGAAAGCTCCGATGGCGATCATACCGAAGAGGTGCTTCTTGGACACTCCGGATACGATGATCATACCAAGCCAGACCAGGAGGATGGTGAGCGCCGAACCGAAGTCCGGGTGCACCAGGGTGAGGATGAAGAAGATGAAGGCGTATGCGCCGGAGACGACGATGTGCCGCACGTTGGCGATCTCGATGTGCCGGCGGGAGAAATATTTGGCCAAGATGATCACGAGCGACGCCTTGGCGAAATCCGACGGCTGGAAAGAGAATAGGCCGAAGGAGAGCCAGCTCTCGGCCCCGTGAGAGATCTTGCCCATGAGGAAAAGTGACCCCAAGAGGAGAACTGAGGCCACGAACAAGGCCACCGATACCCAAGTCGTCCGCAAGAATCTCACATCGATCAACCCTATGATGAAAAAAACCGCCAAAGACAGACCGATCCAGACCAGCTGGTGTGCCGCAAAGGAATTATCGCCGGTGAACGAGTACATCGTGACGAGCCCCGCCACGAGGATCGGCACGATGGCCCCAACTAGCCACCAATCGACGTTAGATTGCGATTTCATCGCTTTATTCTAGCACGCAGATAACACGGCTCTTACTCCGCCACAGGCAGGACTTCGATGGTGACCGCCGTGCCGTCGTGGCTCCAGGGCCAGGTGAAGGGCGCCACCGCTGTCCCCAATCCGGAGACTTCGTCGATGACCGTCTTCGAGAAATCGATGACTGTGCCATCCTTGTCTTTCAGGATCGCATTGACCTCGACATTCCTGACCGGTCGGGCGCCGTTGTTCGAGACCGTCACCAGGAGAGACGAGCCCATCGGCCCCTCGTTGTATTCCTTGTTATCGATGGCGAGCACGCCGGCGGGGTCTGACTTGAGAGACCAGCTCGGAACGCCGGTGAACTCGAAGAAGGCCCGAAGGGGTGTGGTCGTACCAGAACTGACCGAACCGGCAAAGACCATGGTATTGCGCCCCGGCGGGATGATCATGGTGTCATGGATATCCGCCAAAGGCTTCCCCGTAGCGTCGAAAAGGCCGATGCGATACGGCACGCGTGCTGCCCCGACGCCGGCATTCGGATTGACCACATAAGCGGCGATATTGTAGAGGTGGGGAGCGATCTCGCGCATGCGCGTCCAGGAGATGGTCGGTGGCAGGAAGGCATCCTGGCACAGCTTGACGCACGCGCCGCCGCAATCTACGCCGAGCTCGCTGCCATTCTTCACGCCGTCAGAGCATGTCGGCGCTTCGTAGAAGAAGAAAAAGATCAAGAGACCGATCGCGATGACCACGACCGCGACGATGCTAGATGCGTATGACAACCTTCTGTTACTGGACCAGGAAGACATAGCTATGGTTGCACAGTCATCGTGGAAAACTCATAGGTCGAGCCAGTAGTATTCATGTTCGACAGCAAGATAGGCAACCCGATCCCAAGCACGAGGAACGGTGTGAGGATGCCGATCACTAGGAAGGTGATGAGCCAGCGCCTGAAGGTCTTGGTCTCGATATTCGGCAAGCGGCTAGCCTTGAGCGACTCATACAGCTTGTATGTATAGATAGCGGCTAGCGGCCAGACGAATATGCCGATGAGGTCGCCTACCACAGCCGACAACGCGCCAGCGCCGGATGATTTGAGGGGAAGGCCGAAGAGGAGCTCCAAGAGGAAGCTCAATCCCACTCCGACGAGATAACAAGCGGCCGAAACTAGTCCGATAGAGACAAGACGGCCCAGAGTCCCCCACCAACGGCCCCGCACGAGCGTGTAGCTCTCCGTGAAGGCGCTCCACCCTCTCTTGCCGTCGATGATGAGAGATAAGGAATACATGGAGGTATAGACTCCCATCACGATGGCCGGGATGATGAATAAGATCGAGGAACCGAGGAACACCAACACTTGCAGGATGACAAGCCACACGAATGGCCAGAATAGCCTGAAGCCTACCTTGTATTGCGCCTTGGTCGAGAGCGCCACAGCCGAGCCGTTAGAGATCTGCCTCACAGAGTCCGTGAGCGCGATCTGCATGAAGATAGTGAACACTCCGGCAATGAATACCAAAAAACCCCCGACGACCGGAAGGACCGATACATCGGCGACAGACAGGATGCGGCCGATGGCTGTGGCAAGGAGAGGCACCATCACTATCGGCATGAGGGTCTTCCAATTCTCTCTGAAGAGCTTCCATGCCACGGAAAGTAGCTCCACGGGGCCGGCTAGAACGCCTCCCTGAAGCGGGGCCGCGGCGGGAACTGATTGATCTTTGGTATCCATAATAATATAAAATAGCGTTTAATAGGGCGACGCCTTATTATATATTGAATCCTAGGTTCTGGCGACAAGCTACTTTCGCCCATTAGGACTATCATCGCCGCAACTGCGTTTCACTGCCGTGTTCGGAATGAGAACGGGTGGTGCCACAGCGCCAAATCACCAGAACGCAAGATTCAATATATTTACAAGTAAGCAATAAGCAATGTAGGTGCACTTCCCTTCTACGGAAGATCAGACTAGCGACATTCAGAGTTCCCGATAGGATCGACGGATTAGTACTTCGCGGCTCAACGCCTTGCGGCGCGTACACCTAAAGCCTATCAACGTAATCATCTCTTACGGGTCTCATAGATGCCTTATCTTGGGGCCGGCTTCGCGCTTATATGCTTTCAGCGCTTATCCGATCCAGACATAGCTGCCCTGCGGTGCCGTTGGCACGACAGCAGGTAGACCAGCGGTCTGTTCAACTCGGTCCTCTCGTACTAGAGTCAATTCCCCTCAAGCATCGACGCCTGCAGAAGATAGGAGACCAACCTGTCTCACGCTTGTTCTCACGGATTACTCCGTGCAATGGACTATAGCTTGTTCCCTATTCAAGTTGCCCTGAATGTGGAGTGCCGATGTTTAGTCTCTACGGGCGGGCTGATCTTGCGACCGGCCCTTCCCTCGGTATAGCCCTTTCTTTGAAAAGGGGTTCCACCGATACTAATCGACTTGATCATCGCATATTGCTATGCGCGACCGCCGTGGTTGATTGGTTCTACTTCCTTTCTATTTTGTAGACATACTTAGATCTCAAATTCTCGAAGTGGTTCAGACTGTCCAGCGCACGAATCGCTTCGTGACCTGAACGGTCTGAACCCAGCTCGCGTACCACTTTAATTGGCGAACAGCCAAACCTTTGGGAGCTTCTCCACCCCCAGGATGTGGTGAGCCGACATCGAGGTGCCGAACTCCGCCGTCGCT
>JBAYJB010000005.1:0-41300 GCA_041665325.1 Minisyncoccota bacterium | reverse complement strand
GAGACCCATGAAGCGGGCGCGTTTGACCGCGGTGGCCAGCTGGCGCTGGTACTTAGCAGAGATGCCGGAGCGCTTCCTGGCTATGAGACGGCCGTGCGGGTTGATGAACCGGCGCAGGATCTCGGTATCCTTGTAATCGATCTGCCTGATATTATGCTGGCTGAAATAACACTGTTTTTTCATGTTGGTTGGATAGATTGTTTAGAATGGTATGTCGTCAGGATTGATCTCTTCCTTCGGATACTCGATCGTATCACCGCCTGGGGCTTCCTCGGCTGGGGCATCGCCCTTCGCTCCGGCTGCCGAGCTGCCGGCCGAACCGGAGCCTTTGGATCCGAACTGGACGTTGTCAGCGATGATCTCGGTGCGATACTTCTTGCCGCCGGCGGCATCGTCCCATGAGCGGGTCTGCATCCTACCTTCCACGTAGGCTTGAGATCCTTTCTTGAGATATTGTGCGCAGAGCTCTCCTAAGCGAGCAAAGACGACGATATTGTGATAGTCGGTGTTCTCCACGCGCTTGCCGTCCTTGTCCTTGTAGACACGGTTGGTAGCTACGCTAAAATTGACGACCTTGGTGCCGGAAGGCAGTGCCTTGAGCTCCGGGTCCCTGGTCAGATTTCCGATGATGAATGCTTTGTTGATATACATGGTATATAGATAATATTAAGCCTCTTTGACCATATCATCAATGCTCTTGTCCATGTCTTCTACTGATGCCGGAACAGCCGGGATAACCGGAGTTTCCTTCCTGACGACCACGGCCGGGGCATCGATGGAGGAGGACAAGAATGGCCTCTTGGCTATGGCTTCAGCAACAGCCGGGGCATGCTTGCCGAGATAGGTATTCTCGCGGATAGTGGTGATAACCAGCATACGGAGAACCGATGGCATGACTTCGATAGCCTTCTTCAGTTCCTCGATCTTGCCCGTTCCGACTTCGAGCTTGATCCAACCGAAATAAGCGGCATCGAACTTATCATACGAACCGGCGACGGTCTTCTTGCGGATAGTATAGGCCAACTTCTCATGCCGCGGCGCTCCGTCGGCAATGACCTCTGCCCCACCCTTCTCCACGACCGCTCGGATGGCCTCGGCTTGCGCTGAAACCTGCTCCTCCGGCACGCCTGCCAAGAGATATCCGATCTCATAGACAGACTTCTGCTCGTCTCGAATGTTTTCGTCCATTGTTTTGCAGTCAGTGGTCCCTATTCACGCATAGAGCGAGCTTGGGAACCCGTCTGGCCTTTATTAGAGCCGCGCGGGACTGGCTGCGATTAATTTGTTAATACCATTCGAGAGTATCACGCCCCGTTCCTTTGCGCAAGAATGCATCAAAGAGGCCTGGTCAGAGTACCACAGGCCGGTTCAAGGAACGTTCAAAAAAGGTTCAAATCCTGATGAATTTTTGTTCAAATTTTGATGAATTTCTAAAGTGACTCTATCTTTTCTCTTAGCTGATTAGCATTCCCATGACCCAATAGCCCGACAGGATCCTCGATCGTGTGTTCACACAATCATAGTGTCGAAGCCATAACCGCGACACACAGTATGAATTGCCTACTCAGTATACAAAAATACCTCCGTCTTGCCAAAATAAATTGACAAGGGTCAGAGGTATTGAGAGTCAGAGGTTCAGGGCCTAGGATTCGAGCGTCAGTTGCGGGACGACCACACGAGAGCGGCCGTCGGCAAGCCAGACGCCGACGTACGAGAAGCGGAGCACGCGGGCCCAGAGCCTGCCAACGCTCCGGCCGACGAGAACCACGAAGAACTCGTCACCGACCTTGAACAGGAAGAGTGTGGCATACCCGTCAGGGTGGAGCCATTCCGGATGTTTCTTCACGAACTGGATGATCTGGCCTTGTGAAAGGCGCAGCTTATCCAGATCCACGTTGAAACTCCCGAAGATCTTGCTGAAGTCGCCGCTCCGGACCATCTCATGGACCTCGACTTTGACCGCGGAAACCGGGGACTCCGAGACATTCGTCCGGTAGTTCACGAAGTCCTGATCGAGCCAGCCCGGGAAGAGCTTGGCCTGGTCGGCCAGAAATTCCGTGCCGTCCGAAGCATCGAGTGAGATGTCCTTGCCGGCCGAGATCGACCGGAGGATGTTTGTCGACTTGGGTTTCGGTTGAGTCGCCTGCGCGGCTTGGCCATTGACCCAACATGACTCCTTGCGGAGGAACTTGTTGAGCTCGTCTTCCCACTGGCTGCCATCCTGGCCGCCGAGGTTCACAATGAGTTGATTGAGCGGTCCGGTTGTGAATTCGCGGAGCGCTTTGCTGAGCATGGGATTCATGGTCAGTTTCCTTTTCTGTTTGTTGTTGATGTGTGGGTACTGGAGTTCGCCACAGCATCCAAGGGCCTATCTTAAAGCCCTTAAATGCCATGGCGAATCCTGCAACTGCTCTGTAAGGGAGCCTTATTTGCTGCTAAAATTATACACCATTTTTGAATCAAAAGTCAATAGCACTAAATAATATGGCTTTTTATGGCTAATTAAAGGCTTACTTCCTAATAAATAGAGGCTTTTCTGGCATCTTGTTTCCCCCCACCAGATTCCCAATAATTTTAGAGGTCTCGGGCATTATGGGTGCCAACATACGACCGATTAGATCCAATCGAACACACAAATCAATAATTATCTCCTGCGCAGCTTTCTTGTCCGTTTTAATTAGTTTAAATGGTTCTTTTGATTGAATTATTTGATCTGCTTCCGCAACTTGCTTCCAGATCAAGTTAGAGGCGGCCTGAATGTTGTATAAATCCAAAGCATTTCTAAAATCTTCAGGAAGTTCACCATTAGAAACCTTAACGGGCGAATCCAGATTATCCGTGGCCATCTTCATGACCCTGCTCACCAGATTGCCCACGCCATTTGCCAGATGCGCGTTGTAGGCCTGTTTGAACATGTCCATGGTGAATGGGCTGTCTTCGAAGGGGTGGATCTCACGAGCGACGTAGTAGCGTAACGCATCGGTGCCATATTCCTTGACGATCTCCAGCGGATTGACAGTGTTGCCGAGCGACTTGGACATCTTCACGCCCCCCTCACCGGTGATGAAGCCATTGATGACGATGGTCTTGGATGGCGGGAGGCCAGCCGCCATGAGCATGGCTTGCCACATGGCTGATTGCTGACGGATATTGTCCTTGCCACAATATTGGATCATACCACCGGTCTCAACGTGCCACTTCTTGAAATCTGCCGGACGAGCCGGCCAGCCGATGGCGGAAATATAATTGACCAGAGCGTCGAACCAGACATACATGACTTGGGACTCGTCGCCGGGCACCGCAACACCCCATGGCATCTTTTCCTTGAGCCGAGAGATGCTGAAATCTTCCAGTCCCCTACTGACAAAGGCCTTGATCTCATTGAAGCGGAAATCGGGCACCACGAAGTCCGGGCGCGATGCATACAGATCGAGAAGCTTCTGCTGAAAAGCACTGAACTTGAAGAAATAATTCTCTTCTTGGATGACCTCGACCTGTTGCAATGGATGCAGAGGACAGCGGCCATCTACAAGCTCCGAATCAGTCTTCTCCAGCTCGCAGCCAACACAATATTTGATCGAATAGTTCTTCTTGTAGATGAACCCGTTATTATCAACTATCTCCCAGAATGCTTGCGCAGCCGCGATGTGATGTGGATCGGTCGTGCGGATGAAATTGGCTTCCGGCATGACCCCAAGCGTCGGTAGGAGCTCCCTGAACTTGGCCGAAATCTGGTCACAATAGGTCTGGGGGTCGAGGCCATGTTCTCTGGCCTTCTGATAGATCTTGAGGCCGTGCTCGTCGGTGCCGGTATTGAAGAAGACTTCCTGCCCGGCGATGACGCGGGTGCGGGCGATGATGTCGGCCCGGATGAGCTCCATCGCAAATCCTATGTGCGGCTCCGCGTTGACATACGGCAGAGTCGTAGTGATATAGAAAGGTTTGTTCATGACTTGCCGGCCATCGCCCGCTCGGCGATCTCGGCCTTCTTGTATCGGTCGATGTCGTTGACATATTCCATGAGCGCCGCCGAGAGCGGTACTGCGATGAGCGCGCCGAGGAGACCAGCGAATTTCGCGCCGATGACCAAGGCCAGGATGACCACGATCGGCGAGATGCCGACGATCTTCTTGACCACCAGCGGATAGAAGAGCTGGTTCTCGAACTGCTGGAGGATGACGTAGAGGCCGATGACCAAGAGGCCCTTGCCGGGGCCGGCGTCGACGAAGGCCAGCAAGACGGCCGGCACTGCCGCCATGATCGGGCCGAAGACCGGGATGATCTCGAGGACCGCCGCGAGTATGCCGAGGAGGAGAGCGTGCGGGATGCCAATGATCATGAGGGTCAGATAGACGAGGACACCCATGATCACGCCGAGGAGGATCTGGCCCTGCAGCCAGTAGCCGATCTTGCGCTGGGAGCGCTTCCAGAGGTCGATGATGTAATCATGGTGCTTGACCGGGGCCACGATGCGCAGGAATTGATCCACACCCTCTTCTTGCACGGCGAGATAGAAGGACAGGACGACGATGAGCGCCAAGGAGAGCAGACCGCCGAAGATGACGCTAGCCGTCTGGAGAGCCCCAGTCGAGCTGCCGACGATGAATGATTGCAAGCCGTTGACGAAGTCTGACAATGATATACTCCCTGCCGATATCGGCGTTGAGCCAAAATCGATACCGATGGACTGGAATGGTGCCCAAATCGATTCTAGAGAGATCGTGCGCGGCACGTTAGCCAAGAAAGAGATGAGGTCATTGAGGGCGATCGGGAAGAAGAATATGAGCAGGACTCCGACGACCAACACGATGGCTAGATAGATGAAGATCACCGCCACTATCCGATGGATACGCAAACGCTTGAGTCTCCTCACCACCGGTTCGATGGCCGAGGCCAGGATGACAGCTGCGACGACGGCAATGACGACATCGAAAACATAATAGAGGGCCGCAAGGAGGAGGCCGATCAGGAAGAATCTGATGATCGTCCCCGTAGTGATCGCGCTCAACGGGTTATGAGAGGGTTCCGACATAGAGCCATTGTAACCTTTTAGGTGAATTTGACAATCGGAACTAGCGTCTCTGCCTTAGTCCTGCCGATCAGGGCGAGATTGAGGCCTTCGTTGACGAATATTTGACGTGCCAACTTCTGGATATCGGTTGCCGTCACGGCATTGACCTTGGTGATGAACTCTTGGGGCGACTCGATCTCCCCTTTGATGGTCTCTTCGAAGCCGGCGAACTCCGCCCGGGCTTCCGAGGTTTCGAGCTCGAGCAGGGTCGTCCCGGCGATATTATCCTTGGCCTTCTTGAGCTCGGGCTCTCCCACCAGCTCATCCTTGAGCTTGGAACATTCTGCGAGGATCTCCTTGACGGCAATCTCAACTCTGGAGTTATCGACCCCAGCGGAGATTGTCAATTCGCCATGATCAGTGAATGAGTAGTCCGATGTCCTGATGTAGTAGCAAATACCGAGCTCGTCTCTCATCTTACTGAAAAGGCGCGAGCTCATACCACGGCCCAATATTGTGGACATGACATGCATAGTCGGGATGCGGCTGTCATGAATGGAAAATGTACGCAGAGCAATGACTAGGTGAGTCTGGTCTGTCTCCTTGGATTCTGTAGCAACTTGAGGATGGTTCTGCCCCTCACGGACCGGCACCTTGCCCTTCTTGGCAGAAGTCGGGATCTTGGCGAAGGCCTGGCTAATCTTGGCAGAGATGGCCGACTCATCGAATGATCCAGCGACCAAGACGGTTGTGGCCTTGCTCACATAGTGGTCAGCGCGATATTTGAGGAAATCTTTCTGATCAAAAGAGTTGATCGTCGCCTCCGTGCCAATGACGTCCCAGCCAGCTGGCTGGTCGCCATGCATGAGATGGGTCAGAACATTGTGAACATGCCTCTGAGGCAAGTCTTTGTACATACGCAGCTCCTCGATGATCACACCCTTCTCCTTCTTGATCTCAGCTTCGTCGAAAAGCGGGTTCTGATACATGTCGGAAATGACGTCAATGAGGGTATCGAGATGTTGGGCGGCCGCTTTGGCATAATAGCCGGTATATTCCTGCGAGGTGAAGGCGTTGTAATGCGCGCCGAGCCCGTCGAGCTCGCGGGAGATGTCGCTGGCCTTGGGCCTCCGCGGTGTGCCCTTGAAGACCATATGCTCGAGGAAGTGGGATATACCACTAGTCTCCTTTGACTCATATTTGGAGCCTGCTTCGACCATGACGAGCACGGTCACGGACGGGTTGTCGGCCATAGGGATAGTGATGAGGCGCAGGCCATTCGGCAGGATCGTCTTTTGGAATTTCATGGATTAAATGTAGCAGGTTCCCTACTTAATCTCTAGTTCCCCGCCCTCTTCGAGTTTGATGAATTCAATGCCGTTCTGGCCGAGGACTTTTTCGGGTAACAGATGTTGGGTAGCTCCTCTCAACCCATCATGGACGGGAAATGCTAGTCGCGGCCGGAGCTTCAGAGCATAATCAATGCTCTCAGACAGTTTGAGCCACGGGCCAGCGACAGGTAAGGCCAGAACATCTACTGATCTGTGTGGGTCAGTCAAAGCATCACCAGGGAAGAACAATTTGTTTTCGAGAAAGAATCCGATATTGGAAACGGGCGGGATCGAGCTATGCATGATGGCATGCTTCTCTCCGTACGCCTCGATATGCACGCCCTTCATATCTATGACATCGCCATGCTTCATGATGTGGTGCTTGATACCGTCCTTGGCGAGGATCTCTCCTACGGCATCGTTCGCAATGATCGAGATGTCCGGGGTGTGCTTGAGCATGGCCTTCAAAGACTCGATATGGAAATGATCGGTATGCTCGTGGGTGATGAGGACGATGTCGGTATGCTTGACCTTGTCATGCTCCTCGATCGAATAGAAACCTGGGTCGGTGATGATCCTAGTCTTGCCGACATCGATGACCATGCAACAGTGTTTGAGTTTCTTGATATGCATAAGCGGATTATAGCAACAAGCAAGGACATGAGACAGCTTGCTGGCTCAAAGTCCGAGCGCCGTTGCTAAAGGAGCAAAGCGACTATAGCAGAAACAAAACACCCGCTCAGTCTCCGAAGAAACTGGCGGGCGGTGTTACTGACGGCCTAACTCAAGACGATGGTTTGATAACCTGTGGAAAACATCTAATACGGCTCTATTTAAGCTTATTCTTCAGAAAATCAACCAAGTCCTTCTCCCCCACCCTCTCCTGCTTGCCGGTATCGCGGTCACGCACGGTCACGCCCTCGTCCTTCTCCAGAGTATCGAAGTCCACGGTGATGCAAAACGGAGTGCCGATCTCGTCTTGGCGGCGATAGCGCTTGCCGATGTTGCCATTGTCGTCGAATTCAGCCGAAAAATGTTCACGGAGAGACTCATATATCTCGCGGGCCTTAGACACCAGGATTGGTTTATTCTTGAGTAGTGGGAAAACGGCCACCTTTATCGGAGCTATCTTGGAAGGAAGCTTGAGGAAGATCCTCTTCTCTCCGCCCAGTTCATCTTCCGTGTACGCTTGATCGAGGAACATGAGAACGGCACGATTCAGTCCTGCCGAAGTCTCGACTATGTGAGGTATGAATCTTTCCTTTGTCTCTTCATCAAAATAACTCAAATCTACGCCTGAAAATTTGGAATGTTGAGAGAGATCCCAATCTCCCCTGGCATGGATACCCTCCACTTCCTTGAATCCACCTAGGGATCGAAAATCGAATTCAATATCGTATGCTTCGGAGGCATAATGAGCCAACTTTTCATGTTTGTACCAGCGAAGACGAGACTGGTCGATGCCCATCTTGAGATACCAATCCCATCGCACCTTCTTCCATTCTTCATAGAGGCGAGCGGTGTCTTCCTTCTTATGGAAATATTGCATCTCCATTTGCTCGAATTCACGCGTTCGGAAAATAAATTGCCTAGCCGCAATCTCATTGCGGAAAGCCTTTCCCACCTGTGCTATGCCAAAAGGCATCTGGGGATGAAGCGAATCTACAGTGTTCTTGTACTCGAGATATATTCCTCCACACGTCTCAGGTCTCAAGTAGACGACATTGTCTTCACTCAGGGTGTCGACCGGCGAGCCGAGGTTAGATTTGACCATCAGCGAGAACTTGCGCGCAGGGGTAAGGTCAGAAGAACCGCAATTTGTACACTTCAACTTCTTGGCGGCGCGGAGCTTATCGAGCTCGATATTTATGAACTCAATCGTCGCCTTGTCCGCACTTATGCCAAACGATTCGAGCAAGTGATCAGCTCGCATCCTGTTCTTACAATTCTTACAATCGACTTGGGGGTCATCAAAATTTCCGACATGACCAGAAGCTACCCAAGTCTTGGGATGCATGAATATCGCGCTGTCTAGACCGTAAACATCATCTCGTAGTTGGATCATGTCGCGAAGCCAGGCATTACGGATATTATCTTTCAGAAGAAGGCCGTAGTGACCATAATCATAAGTACCCGGCAACCCCCCATAGATCTCCGATCCCTGGAAGATGAAGCCGCGGCGCTTGGCGAGGCCTATAAGCGATTCCATGAGTTCTTCT
Source organism: Minisyncoccota bacterium (assembly GCA_041665325.1). Classification (GTDB taxonomy): domain Bacteria; phylum Patescibacteriota; class Minisyncoccia; order Phycocordibacterales; family PALSA-1337; genus C7867-002. The sequence continues at coordinate 32,739 of JBAYJB010000005.1, read as the reverse complement.
TTTTTGGACATATGGGCATTCTATACAAAGCGGCTACCGGACGCAATCGCATCACTCCGTCACGATCTCGTTACCCTTCACAAATGACGAGTCCGTGCTGAAGCTCGTCGTGAGGTAATCCTGGGTACCCTGGAGATTGGTCTTGGTGAAGTTGTCTACCGCGGACAAGATGGCCCTGTTCACGAGGATAGGGACCTGGCCGATCTGGTCGACGCTCGGCAAGAGAGAGACCTGGAATTGCGCTTCACGGCGACCGGATGTCCCGTAGGTATAGGCGTTGAGCGATCCGATATTCCAAGTGACGGTGCCACTGTTGGTATCATAGGTGACATTCTCCGCCGCCGGGCTGACCTGGTTCAGCCAGGTGACATACGGGGGCAGGGTAGCCGAAACGACGGCATTATTGATAGCGCTCGAAGTGTTGTCCACCGTCCAAACTACGGTGTAAGTCGTCTTTTGTTCAGCCTTAGGCGGGATGAGTCCGGTGTTGAGGAAGGCGCCGCCGGTCCGGATGATCCGGCCGGACAACGAGACATTCGAGGAGATCTTGAGGTCTCGGCTGATCTTGGTCGTGTTCTCCGGCACATTCGAGGTCATGCGATCGCCGGAGGCACTGGCCTCTACAGTGATGAGGGGGTTGACCACCGGACGCGAGGCCGAGCTCTGGTCTACGGGCAGGATAATGAAAGAGACGCTCCCCCGCGCCCCAGCCGCTGCCGAAGCAAGCTCCGAGTTGGTCTGTTGGTTCCAGATGATGTCGTCGGTAGCCGAGCGGAAATAGCCGCCGAGAGCGGTCACTTGATTCTTGTCATAGGCGGAACCGGAGAGATGGGCGGTCAAAACCATATTGGATACTGATTCCGGCAGATTATTCGACCAGTTGATGGTCACATTGATCGAACGACCGAAGCGGCCGGCATAATCGGTCAAAGAAGTATTGTTATCGGCGGCGATCCCGAGCGAGATGAAAGGCTTCTCTATGGTGATATCCTGCTCCGCGCTCATGAAAGACGTGCCGATAGCCACGGGGTTGTTCGGATTCTGCGCCCCGATATTGAAATGGAATGCCCTCAAATCGCTGTCCTCTCCGGACAAGACTCCTTGGATGACGATCGTGCGGCTAGACCCCGGGGGCATGTCGCCGATAGACCAGACCGAGCTGTCAGAGGAAGCCGGTTTGATGGAAGCCGACCGGAAGGTGTAGCCGAACGGATAAACAGCTTTGAGCAGGACATTCTTGAGAGGATTCTCTGAGTTCGATTTGATATTTACGGTGATATCGAAAGGGGCTCCTGAAATGACTTCCTTATAAGAGGAGACCGATAAGACGACCGGAGAAGAATTGACCAGAACATCATAGCTCTGCTCTTTGGTGAACACGGAAGAAGAGTCAGCGATGCCGTAAGTGACCGTCGCCTTGAGCTCCTTATGGGTATTCTCTTCCCCGAAGATGATCGCGCGTACCACTCTGGTGGCCGATTCCCCGGGCTTGAGGTCGCCGAGCGATTGCTCGTAATAATCCATGGATTTCGAAGTGTCGTCGGGGTCAGTCGTGCCGGCCGGGAAGCTGACCTTGAGATCAGTCGCTTTCAGGGTGACGCTATTCTTGTTCGTGATCACCAATGATAGCGAGATCGGTGCGCCGCCGGGGATCGAGACCGGGCCGCTTATGTCTATGCTGATATTGTTGGCAGATATCAGATTGCCGCCGTTCCAAAAGACATATGCCCCGGCGCCGACAGCGATGACGCAGAATACCGCGGAAACGATGAGTAGCTTGGTAGAAAATGACATTGAATGGTGTCCTGTTTGTGTCCCGTAACCAGTCGAGTCCGCTTGGGCTTCTTGGGGATGCTCCCAATCGGTCTTCATCTCTGATGTCTGATCGGAAAATCTCAATTTGCGGCGCGTACGCACATCCGGTGCATTCCTCGAGTAGAGCGAGCGTTTGAGGTCTTCTAAGCGGTTGCTGTCATCCTGCGGCATCGCTCAATTATAGCAACAAGTGAGGACGGGAGACAGCTTGTTAGAGATGGCTCTCCTTTAAGGCCTTATTGATATGCCGGTTGATAGATGCCCTCTTTGTCTCGGCACGCTCGAGCGTCGTCGAGTCTTCCAGACAGGCCGGTTCCAAGAATTCGGCCAGGTCGTCGCCACCGCCGATGTATCCCAAGGCATGCAATATCTGCAAGGCAGAGATCGATTCGATGGTGTTCGCCTTTTCCTGGTCGAGCTCGGGATTGTCCCGCAAGAATGACCGGAAGCTTTCGACTCGCGAGAATAGTTCGGAGTGAGCTTCCTCTCCCTGGAGCAGGCGCCGGAGCAATAGCGCGATGCGGGCGATCAATTCAGCGTCGCGTCCTCTCAGGGACATAGCCGACACATCACTGGCGCTAGTTAGCCTCCACAATTCCTTGCCCCGAACGAGCGAGAAAGTTCCGAAGGAATAATCTTGTGTCGAATACCGTAGCTTCGACTTCTCTAAACGAATGCCCTGCGCCGCGGCCGTGATCAGCCCGAAGTCGCGCGTGAAGATCGAAAGGAGTTTTCCCGCTTCGCCATAAGCGCGCGAGTCTATGATGAATCCTGGCGTACTGTGGATGGCGTGCATGGCACTACTTGAGTCCGAAAACGGCGCCATATTCTATACCCGAGAGATTGGTGGCTTCTTTAATCTTGGTTTCGTATTTGCTAACCAGGGGTTTCATGTCATCAGTAGCAACCACCACCGCCTTGTCCCCTACGGACAGATTCTTCTCCTTCCTAGCATCTTGGATCTTCCTCAAAAGTTCGCGGAGGTCGCCTTCTTCTTTGAGCTCGGGGGTCATGGTGGTGTCGAGTTTGTCTTCAGCGGCAGCGAAAATAATCTCTTTCACATTGAGTTCATCTTTCACGAGATTGGCCAATTCGGGTGACAATGACTCTTCCTTGATTGAGAAGGAGCTTAATGGCTGACGGATATTGATCTTCGCAGCCATACGGGCTTCGAGTCCTCTCGAGACAATCTCCCTTACCATCGCCATTGATTTAACTAACTTTTCGTCAAATCCTCGGGTGACCTCCGGCCACTCCTCGAGGTGCACGCTCTCTTTGTCGCCACCGACTTCCTGATAGATATATTCCGCGAAGAAAGGTGTGAATGGGGCCATAACTTTGGCGATGGTAAGCAACACATATTTGGTAGTCTCGAGAGCGACCTGTCTGTCTGCCCCCTTAAAGCGATCGCGCGAACGACGCAAGTACCACTGCGACAAGTCGGCGATGAACTCCCTGATCTCGCGCGTCGGCTCCAGGAATAGGTACTTGTCGAGATCTGCGGTCACATTTGCCACAACTTGGTTGAGTCGCGAGATGATCCACCTGTCTAGAACGTTGGAAGAGACGTCCGAGGCGATCACTTTCTCATCTTCGTACATCTTGTAGAACGATGTGACATTGGCCACCAGGTTGAAGACCTTCTTGTTGACCTCATCGACGGTCTTCTCATCGAAATTCTTAGAATCGCCCGGCTGGTTGACCGAATACATCCAAAAGCGCAAGGCGTCGGCGCCGTATTTGTCCATGAGCATCCACGGGTCGACGACATTGCCCTGTGACTTGGACATCTTCTTGCCTTGGGCATCTAGGATATGCCCGAGGCAGACAACATTCTTGAAGGCCCTGCCCTTGCCCATCAGAACACCGATAGCATGGAGGGTGTAAAACCAGCCGCGAGTCTGATCGATGGCTTCAGAGATGAAGTCGGCCGGATAGCCAGTGGCTTTACGGAGAAATCCGCCAGCAATGAGCCCTTTATTCTCGAAGGGATAATGGTCTTGGGCAAAAGGCATGGCGCCGGAGTCGAACCAGACATCCATGACTTCCTTGACGCGCCTCATCTCACCGCCACAAGAACATTTCAGTTTGACTGCGTCTATGAACGGACGATGTAAGTCGAGCTCATATTCGTGGTTGTGAGGCATCGGCGAGAAATCTAGTTTACGCACTTCAGCATTGGAAAAATAATGCTCCAACTCGTATTCAAGTGAGTCAGACCGATCTTGCCCACTAGACACAGAGACGAGCAACGCTGAAGGAGAGCCGTGGCTGACGACAAGGATGGTCTTGCCAGCATATTTATCTTCAAGTCCGTACAAAACATCGCCCACGCGTTTTTTGATATCCTTGTATGTCTCCGCCCCATCCGGCATACGTTCGAACCGATTCTTGACTACGAACTCGTTCACGAAGTCAGATACCTTTCGGCCATCCCATGCTCCGGCCGTGATCTCACGGACACGATCTTCGACGATGACGCTGGACTCATCGAGACCCAATGTCCTCCTGACGATCTCCGTGGTCTCACGGGTCCTCATGAGCGGCGAGGTCACAATAAGATCAATACCCGCACCCTTGAGTGACTCTGCACTCTTGCTGACTTGCTCCCTGCCAAGCTCCGTGAGGTGACAACCATCATTATCGGTCGTGCTGATGATGCCGAGGATGTTATTCTGCGCTTCACCATGCCGCATGACATAGTAAGTGTTCTTCGACTTCTGCTTCAATTCCTCGACTGATCCAATGACCTTCTTCTCCTTACATGTATCACAGGCCCAGATCGGCAACGGCGTGCCCCAGTAGCGTTCGCGGGAGATGGCCCAATCCTTGACTTCGCGGAGCCATTCGCCGAAGCGGCCATCCTTGATGTGCGCCGGCTCCCAGTGGATGCTCTGGTTCTCTTTGACCAACCTGTCCCGCAGACCAGACATCCTGATGTACCAACTGTCGCGGGCAAAATAGATGAGCGGCGTCTTGCAGCGCCAACAGAATGGGTAGCTGTGCTCATGCTTCTCCTTGTGGAACAAGAGGCCGCGGCCAGCCAGATCCTTGATGATCTCGACATCAGTCACCTCCTCCTTGACGAACTTTCCTGCCAGGAATCCGGCCTCTTCCTTGAATGTACCATCGTCATTGACTAGGTGATATTTGGGTAGGCCCACCTTGGTGCCGAGCTCGAAGTCGTCCTGACCATACATGACGGCCGTGTGGACGATGCCGGTGCCATCTTCAGTAGTGACGAAATCGGCGGCGTAGACTTTGTAGGCGTTCTTGAGCTTCTCTTTTTCCGTCCCGGAGATATTGTCGCGCAGGAATGGGTAGAGAGGCTCGTACTCCATCCCGACCAATTCTTTGCCTTTGAATTCTTTCTCAACAACATATTGCTCTTTGATTACCGACAATCGCGCTTTGGCTAAGATGAGTGAATCGGCTCCCGATCTTATCTGTACATAATCAATGTTTTCGCCAACAGCCAGTCCCACATTCCCCGGCAACGTCCACGGCGTCGTCGTCCAGGCCAAGAAATATTCATTGCCCTTCCCTTTGATCTTGAACTTCACGTAAACAGAAAGATCTTTCACTGTCTCATACCCTTGGGCTAATTCATGCGAAGAGAGGCCGGTGCCACAACGCGGGCACCACGGCACAACCTTGTAATCTTTGTAGAGCAAACCATTCTTATCGGCTTCTTTGATGACATTCCAGACCGACTCCATGTATTCGGGCTTGTAAGTGATATAGGGATCCTTGAGGTCTACCCAATACCCCATGCGCCGCGTGAAGTCCTCCCATTCATGCACAAATGTCCAGACACTCTCCTTGCACTTATCGTTGAAGGCCTCTATGCCGTAAGCTTCGATCTCTTTCTTGGACTTGAAGCCCAAGGCCTTCTCCACTTGGAGCTCTACCGGCAGGCCGTGCGTATCCCAGCCGCCCTTGCGGCGCACATGGAAGCCACGCATGGTCTTGTAACGCGGGATGGCGTCCTTGAAGGCGCGAGCCTCGAGGTGATGGATACCGGGGCGGCCGTTGGCGGTCGGCGGACCTTCGTAGAAAATGAATTCGCCCTTAGGTGAAGGTTTGGCGAGTGTCTGCTCGAATATGCCCTTCTCTTTCCAGAAAGCTAATATCTTCTCTTCTCGTTCGGCGTGTGCGCTCTTTTCGGCCATTGAAGTATGGCCATTCTAGCACTTTTTCATCATTTGAGAATTCACGGCCGGCGGATTGACTAAACCGGTTTTGAGCGTAGTATGCACGACAGAACTATTTCTTATGAAAATCAATCAAGAGTTTAGGAAACTCCAGCAATTGGCCTCAACCGTCGACGGCCGGGAGAAGCTCAAAGACGCTTTTTCCAAAACCGCCGGCTATCACACGTTTGTCATAGACCCGACAACCCTGGAACACCGGACTGGGATCCACGGCGAACACCCCGAAGAAGTGAGGAATACTTTGTTGGAGAGACTGTTGAGGAATCACGGCCTCAAGCACTATGAACGGGCAGAGATGACTATGGCTAGCGGCAAGCTGGCCAGATTCGAGGGATTCGAGTTTCCCATCGTCATGCTCACCGGCTCAAGCCACCAAGACTTGGGAGCGATCGAGTCCCTACTGCTCGACAATGGCATCGCCCTGCCGGTGGCGGGATTGCTCTGCGAAACGGGTAAGTTGAGAAGTCTTCTTTCCCGACTCGTGGCCTAAGAGCCAAATCGCTTTGTTGCGCCGCCCGAGATGATATCGAGGGCGGCTTTTTATTTGTACGGACTACATCCTCTTGGGGACTTTGATGCCGAGAAGCCATAGGCCATCCGTCATAGCTGCGAGGAAGGCGCGCGTCAGGGCGATGCGGTATGGCGAAAGCGGCTCTTTGGCATCGACGATGACGGAGTTGGCGTAGAAGGCGTTGAATGCCCCGGCGAGATTGATCAGGTAACCAGCGATGTGTTGAGGCGTGTATTCGGCGCGGGCGCGTCCCACAATATCGGGGAATCTAACTATCAACCTCTCCAGCAACCCGGCTTGTTCAGGATGCTTCATCGTGCCCGTAGGAGCTTCTCCCGCCTTGTTGAGGACCGACTGCGCGCGCACGGCCGAATATTGCAGGTATGGACCGGAATCCCCCTCGAAAGAGATCGAAGCCGCGGAATCGAAGATGACGTCCCCGCCGATCGCCTGGCGGAGGATAGTGTACTTGATGGCGGCGATAGCGACTTGATCTGAAACTTCGTCAACTTCTATATCCTTGAATTCACGGCCGACCATCTTCTCTTTGACCATCTCTTTTATGTCGTCGATCAATGATTCGGCGGATATGACATTACCCTTCCTGGAAGACATCTTGCCCGAAGCAAATCTCATTATTCCATGGCTCAAGTGCTTTGTTTTTTCCGCTACGGCAGGATCGGTCAATGACATCACCTTGAGCAACACCTTGAAGTATTCATTGATCTCATTGGCCGTCACGATGACAGATTCGGATAGGTCAGGGTATTGCTTGAATTTATCGGCATTCAATCCGAGCTCCTTGGTCTCATAGGTCGGCAAACTATTTGATGTGATAAATACTCGAGTATGTAGGCCGTGATTTTCGCCCTTAAATACGATGGCGCCGTCGCTTTCTTCAAAAATCCCCTTCTTCAAGAATTCCTTAACTGTCTTAATGCCATCATCGGCCACTTCGCTCTCAAAAAAGAACCTATCGAACTTGGTGTCAAGGCGCGCATAGATAGTATCGAAATAATCAAGACTGTATTGTCTTCCCTGCTTGTAGATATCATTGATCTTGGGATCAGACTTATCAAATATCTTTTTGTTCACGTCAGCGATCTCTTTCTGAATAGCCGGGTCGTCATCGTGCGATGCTCCTATGACATACATCTCGCCAAGCAACTTGACCTTATCCGTGACCAAACCAGAAGCGCTAAGCTTTTCTAGGGCGCCGGCCTCGTGAATAAGAGCCCAAATCGTCTTGGCCACATGCAGGCCGACATCTCCTTGATAGCAGGCGCGGATAACTTCGGCGCCCGAGTATTCGATAAGCCGGGACACTGATTCCCCTATTGCGTTCGACATGAGATGGCCGATATGGAAGACCTTGAATGGGTTCGGGTCGGTGTACTCCACCATGACCTGCTTTACCTTAGGAGAGCGCGCTTTCCTAAGGTAAAGCGCCTCTGGGCGATCTATCGCTGCTTTGGTCAAAACCTCATCCTTCACCTTGAAATTGATAAAGCCTGGACCGGCGACGGAAACTGATTCGACAAATTCTGGTTTGTTCTGGGAGAATTCTGCGACAATCTTTTCGGCTAGTGCTTTTGGAGAAATCTTCAGTGCCTTCGCGGCAGCCATCGCGATATTCGTGGAAAAATCACCATGACTGATGTCATCCGGATATTCAAGTGAGATCTTATCCGCTTCAATTCCAAACTTTTCCGCAACGGCTTGCAGAGTTTTGACTAACTGCTCTTTCATTTCTTGTGCTTGCGCAGGATCTGGTCGATGCGGGCGGCGATCTTGCGGAAATCCTTCTCCTTCCGGCCGCGCGTAGTCTCTGCCGCCGAACCAAGCCGGATACCGGACGGGTCAGCCGGTGGGCGGCTATCAAACGGGATAGCATTCTTGTTGACGATGATGCCCTCTTTCTCGAGGCGATCGCTGGCTTCCTTGCCGGGAACACCGCCGGCACCCTTCTCATTCACGACATTGGTCATCCAGGTATCGACAAGGATGAGGTGGCTGTCCGTACCGCCGCTGATGAGCCGCCAGCCGCGCGCCTTAAGCTCATCGGCCATGGCGCGAGCATTCTTGACCACTTGATAAGCATATTTCTTGAATGCCGTGGTATCGGCCTCCTTGAGGGCTACAGCGATGGCGGCGATCTGGTTGACGTGCGGTCCCCCCTGCAGACCCGGGAAGACGGCCTTATCGATCTTCTTGTCCAATTCGCGCGAATCCTTCTTGACGAAGATCATAGCGCCGCGCGGTCCACGCAAAGTCTTGTGCGTGGTTGTAGTAACGACATCGGCGTAGGCGAACGGGGACGGGTATATGCCGCCGGCAACCAAGCCAGCGATGTGCGACATGTCTACCATGAGGATGGCCCCGGCCGAATCGGCGATACCGCGCAGCTTCTGCCAGTCGATGAAGCGTGGGTAGGCTGTGTAGCCCGCCACGATGATATTGGGCTTCTCATTGATGGCTTGCTCGAGGATCTGGTCGTAGTTGATGGTCTCGGTGACCGGGTCGATGCCGTACGGGACCTGGGTCCAGATCTTGCCGGTGAAAGATACCTTGTGACCGTGCGTGAGGTGTCCGCCATGGTCGAGCGACATGCCCATAATCTTCCCGCCGGGCGGGACCAGTGCCGCGTATACAGCCAGATTGGCCGGCGAGCCGGAAAGCGGCTGGACGTTGACGTGCCAGGCATTGGGGCTCAATAGGAATAGCGCCAGCGCCCTGTCCATGGCCAGCCGCTCTACCTTGTCCACGATCTCATTGCCGCCATAATAGCGACGGCCGGGGTACCCTTCGGCATATTTGTTGGTCAATTCAGAGCCCAGAGCTTCCAAAACATCCTTAGAAACATAGTTTTCTGAAGCGATCAGATTGATCACCTTCTTCTGGCGCTTCCGCTCGGCTTCCATGAGTTTCTTCACTTGGATATCTTTCATGATGGAGATATTTTAGCATAGGTAAAAAAGATAGGCCGGATTTGAAAAAAGAAAGAGGAGGGGTGTCCAGGGTCACCTCTGAAACCTGGACTTCCCCTCCTCGCGCCACAAGGCGGTCCTACTGAAACTCATGTCCCGTATCTTTGTCACGACCTCCCCGCGACGGGCCGGTCAAGGGGAGAATCACGGCGATCAAGTCTCCAGCGAACTGCCCGATTGTAGCATGATTCAATTCCTTGCAAAGCCCTTCCTATCCTTCTCATCAAAACCGCCGGCCACCGTCATCTTGGCCTTCAGGACCGGATGCGGGTCATAATTCTCCAAAGTTACCATCTCCGGTCGGAAACTCTCGAGATCCTTCACAGCATCGCTCAAGACAAGCCGTGGGAATGCCTTCGGTTCCCTAGCCAACTGTTCTTTCACCTGGTCGAGGTGATCATGATAGATGTGAGCGTCACCGAGAGTATGGATGAACTCTCCCGGCTCGTAGCCGCAGATCTTGGCGATGATCATGGTGAGGGCGGAATAGCTGGCGATGTTGAACGGCACACCGAGGAACATGTCACAAGAACGCTGATAGAGCATGCAAGATAGCTTGTTCCCCGAAACATTGAAATGGAACAGGATGTGGCAAAGCGGGAATGATAGGGCCTCCCCGGGCCGTGCCATGGCATAGAGATATTGCGGATTCCAAGCCGAGAGGATGGCGTGCTTACGCTCCGGAAAATTCTTGAGAGTATCTACGACCCAAGCCAGCTGGTCGATCTTGCGACCGTCAGCGGCCTGCCAAGCGCGCCATTGTTCGCCATAGATATGCGGCAATTCACCGTGCGCCTTGGCGAAGACATCATCTGTCTTGATTTTATCGACAAATTCTTCGAGAGTCATGGCCGGTAGCTCTCCCTTGTCCGAACGCTTCTTGTAGATCTTGTATGGATAATCGTTCCAGATCGGAACCTTGTGATCCACCAGATACTTGATGTTGGTCTGACCGGACATGAACCAGTAGAGCTCGTGCATGATGCTGTTCCAGGGGACCTTCTTGGTCGTGAGAAGCGGGAATCCCTTGGAAAGGTCAAATCTCATCTGCCGGCCAAACACGCTGGTGTAGCCATTCCCGGTGTTGTGATCATGCTTGACCGCTCCATGCTCTAAGATATCCCGAAGTAGGTCGAGGTACTGATACTCCGGGTGCCGGTTTTTATCATTTTCTGCTTCCATGGTCTTGAGTAAAGAGATCAGTTACCTCCATTGCTACGCTTGAGGATCTCGATCAGTTCCTCCTCCTTGGGGTCGACGAAGTGCTGCCAATCGCGACCATGATATCGGCCGGTTGATTTGTAATCTTTCTCGGGAATATTGGTGAGTTGTGAGAAGAGGATCTGGCCGATGCGCATCTGTGGCCGTAGGACGATCGGAAGCCTGTTGAGATTACACAACTCAAAGGTGATGTTGAGAAAATGGCCCGGATTGATGATGCCGGCAGTATTGTGAATGATGAGGCCCAGCCTAGCTAAACTGCTCTTTCCTGACAGGTGTATGAGATACTTATCAGAACCGAAATGATCAACCGAGGTACCGAGGATACTCACACCGGGGTGCAGGACGAAGAGTCCGGTGTCGGGAATGATGATCTCTTTGGTCTCCGGGAATATCTTCTTGACCGGATCGATGGCCATAGTGGACTCGGAGGTCGTGATCAGGAATTTGTTGCCGAGGAGGATGTCGTAGCTGGCCGGTTGGAGGCGCGCCTCGTCAAAGTCTCTGATGATGATCTCACCTGCCTTGATGGCCTTCTTGATATCTCCGTCGGAAAGATACATAGGCCTATTATTTTACATCAAACGTCTTGTCCGTGCCATAGTACTCGGCCCAGTGAGTATTGTAGTGCGCGAACATGCGCTCAAGGCGGTCTTGGGGCAGTTCGGCAACACCGAGCCGAGCCATCATAGTGAGCAAATCCTTCTTTGCGCCTTCGAGTGATCCCTCGTCTTGTGTGACTTTCTCAAACTCAGCTAGATACCCATAGCCGGCGTTGCGGTCGATGCAGACGTGCACATCACCATTGCCATACTCTTCTCTTTCGCGCGACCATTTGGCCTGATAGGTACAGCCGGCACCGAGCATGACTTGGTCCAATTGTGCCAAACTATGGCTAACTACCACCTCAAATTCGACGCGCTTGACCCCGTTGGAGCTGGTGTCGTCGCCGACCGAAGCCTTCATGACCAAGATGACCTTGCCGTCTGCGTCACGGGTACGCAGAGATATCTTCCGACCGTGCTCAAGCACATCCTTCAGGGCTTTTTGCTTTTCGCTAGGGACGAGCGGGATCAGATTGTTCTCGAGTACCAGCAGATCTGGTGGTAAATTGAAATAATGATTAAGTTGTTTTCCCTTACCTATGAGCTTTGTTTCCGGGTAAGCGGCATGAAGAGCCGACTTAAGCTTATCCGCATTGTCCTTCGAGCCGAGCAGGCTCTTGATTTCCACTTCGTACATGCATGAAGTATAATCTTATCAACAACACTTTCCAATGATGACAAAACCCAAAATCAGTATCATAGTTGCGATCACCAAAGACCGTTCTATCGGCAAAGATGGTGAACTCCTAGTACACATCTCTGATGACTTGAAACGCTTCAAACAATTGACTATGGAGCATCCGATCATCATGGGTCGGAAGACTTTCGAGTCGATCGGCAAGGCTCTGCCGGGACGGACGAATCTAGTGATTACCCACAACCCGGAATTCAAGGCCCCGGACGCGATCGTCTGCTCAAGTCTGGACGATGCCATCGAAAAAGCCTCCGAAATAGAGCTCAAAAACGCCAATGAGAATAAGGAGGTCTTCCTGATCGGCGGGGGTGAGATATACAAGCAGGGCCTCGCAAAAACTGACAGGATCTACCTGACTCTGGTAGAGAGCGATGCCACAGGTGACGTATTCTTCCCTGATTTTGCTGAATTTAAGAAGGTCTTGAAGCGGGAGGATCGGGTAGACGACAAAACCGGCCTCCGGTACGCTTGGGTTGATTTGGATAGATAAGTGGTATAGGCTTTTGCTCAGTTAACAGAACCTACAAAATACAACCTAGGGAGTGACTCCTTATGAAGGCTTCAGCGGCAAACCATACGAGCGAGGCCCTCACTGGCCTCTTTTCAGACACTGGCGACAAATGCGTGCTCGGCCCGAGCTATCGCACTTGGCGACGCCTACAACACGGGCAGGAGAAGATCACCCGTTTCAACCGATATCTTGACGTTTTTGGGCACAAGATGCGGCATCAGAACGGCGACCAACATCGCGCCTCCGTCTGTTTCCTATTCACGGATGCGATGATCAGGATGAGTGAATATTGTGAGCTCGATCAGCTCCTCCTGACTCGGTGCATCAATCACCACGATGAACCGGAGGGTATCACCGGGATCGATACTCCGTGCATCCACAAGACGGACAACGACGATCTCGTGGAATATCTAGTCTTTGCCTGCCTATACGAACAACAGGGCCCCTTGGTCTGGAAAGAGATGCAGAGGAGCTTCCTGCTCCAATTCTGCCTGACCAATCCAGCCTGTTTCCCAGATGATGCACGCCAAGTCATGGCTGATCTGGCCAGGACACGGCGCCATGAAGCCTTGTTCTTCGAGGGTGTGCAGAGAGTCGATTACCTCTACTACGCCTACGAATGCTTCGCCGAACATGGCATCGTGCGCATCCTGCATGAAGTCGCCAACAATCAGCTCGACCGGCTCGACACGATCGCCGACCAACTGCCCGGGTTCCGTCAGGTCGTCTGGACTGCAGAGAGAAGTGATTTCTTGAACAGGTTCGTGGTGTTGATGACTCCCGAGCCACCAACCCATGTGGGGTAGTTCATTTCACGACTAGCGACACGCAAAGCGCCGACATCACTGCCGGCGCTTTTTTGATACAAAAGTTTATTGGGTCGACTATTTGATCTCCACTCCCATCTGTCTGGCTGTGCCAGCGACGACCTTCATGGCCTGCTCGACATCATCAGTATTGAGATCGGGCAACTTCTTGGTAGCGACTTCCTTGAGCTGGGCCTTGGTCATGGTGCCGACCTTGGCGGTATTGGGCTTACCGCTGCCCTTCTCCTTGCCGATGGCCTTGAGGATCAGACTCGAGGTCGGCGGAGTCTTGAGCTTGAAATCATATGTGCGGTCCTCGTAGACTGTGATGACGACCGGGATCATATCGCCCATCATGTTCTTGGTGGCTTCGTTGAACTTCTTGGTGAAATCGCCAATGTTGACGCCAGCCTGACCCAAAGTAGGGCCAAGTGGAGGCGCCGGGGTAGCCTTCCCTGCCGGGGCGATGACTTTGACTGTCTTGGTTATCTTTTTGGCCATGTTGGTGTTGAGTGGTCAGGTTACCTTATACTTTCTTTACTTGCAAGAAATCGAGCTCGACGGGGGTCTCGCGCCCGAACATGGAGACCAGGACTTTGATCTTGCCGCGCTGGGTATCCACCTCGCCGACTTTGCCTTCAAAGTCCTTGAATGGTCCGTCGGCCACCTTGACCAGGTCTCCGATGACGAGGTCTATGGCGTGTTGAGTGTCGCCGCTCTGCATGCGAGCGAAGAGGCTGTCCACCTCTGACTTGTCGAGGGGTACCGGGTAGACGCCGGAGCCGACGAAACCAGTCACCCGCGGCGTATTGCGCACGACATACCAGCTATCATCGGTCACGACCATGTCTACGAGGACATAGCCTGGGTAGATCTTCTCCTCTTCCTCAACGCGCTTGCCAGACTTGACCTTGATCTTCTTCTCGGTCGGGACGACTACGGCAAAGATCTTGTTCTCCATGCCAAGGGACTCGATACGCTGCTTCAAGTTGCGCGCGACGGCATTCTCATAGCCGGCGTAGGTATGGATGGCGTACCAGTTGCGTTCGCCTGTGGTGTGTTGCTTGGTCATATTAGTTGAAGAGGAGAGTGAGGAGCCGGGCAAAGACGAAGTCGGAGACGCTAAGGAGGACGGCGGTCAGAATGGAGACAGCGATGACCGCGGCCGTGAAGCGGATGGTCTCATCGCGAGTCGGCCAGTTGACGTGGCTCATCTCGGCGCGGGTATCTTTGATGTAGTTGCTGAAGCGGTTCATGGTGATGTGATGCTTGTATTAAAAAACCCCTGCGGGGTGATATCTGAGCATATTATACTCATCTTTCACCGAAGTCAACGGCCGCAAATCACGGGTGTGTAAGACCTTGCAGCAATTGGTAAATCATGTCATAACGTGTGCACTAGAGAACATTGTCAATGTAAGATTTTCAACCCTCAACTAACAAGGAGGTGGGGTCATGAACCTCATCGAAAGACTCATCAGGTGGGCCTACGCGCCCGAGGAAGCCAAGCTAGACGGTGTCTACGACCTGGTCGTGCCCATCGACTACGGGTGCGTGACTGACAGAGGCACTGGGATTATCCCAGTGATAACCAGGAATTGCCTCTTGAAGGCCGCGCACATACTATCCGCGGGAACGGCTAGGCAAGTCGGTTGGGCGAACTCGCTGTACTTCGGCGAGACCATGGAAATGATAGACGCCGAGAAGTGTGAATTCGTGGGCAGGAATGGTGTTCGGTCGACCGTATGCACGAACACCATCGATGAGGCAGAGAACCTCATCACTGAGTTCCCCGAAGCTCGCAGGATATTGATCATCTGCGACTGGCGGCATGCGGCGAGAGTCCAATTCATCTGGAGCAAGCTCTGCACAAAAGAAGTAACCATCGTGGCGCTCAATAATCGGTGTTGGGAAAACACTCACCGGAGCGTATTCCTCAAGTGGTCTTGTCTGTTCCTTGCCATGAATATGGCACACCACATCCTGCTCCTGACTATCGGCATCGACAGGCTTCGGAGATTGCACCACCCCGTCAGCAGATAGCAAGCCGCCGAGAGGAGTATCTCGGCGGCTTTTTCATACCTGTATGCTATCCCCTATTTGATCTCGTAAGAGATCGTGACTGTATTGGTGATCTTGGTCTCACCGATCGGGATCTGCGGAGCAGGCGCCGAGACTTCAGCCATCATCGGGCTACCTCCCATACCATAGGTCTTGCGATCATAGTAGCCGTTGTTCTCGGAGAAACTTGTGATACGGACGAGGCGCACGCCGAGCTCCTTGGCGAGGATCTTGGCCTTATTCTGGGCATCGGTGATAGCCTTAGAACGAGCTTCGGCCTGGACTGCATCAGGATCGTCGACTGAGAAATTCAAGCCATTCACATTCTCCACGGCGAGAGAGCCGATCGAGGTGAAGATCGCGCCGGCCTTGGCGAGATCGCGCACCTTGACTTGGATGGACTGGCTCACATCATAGCCGGTGATGATCGACTTGCCGGAAGGACAATAGACAGTCATTCCATAAGAAGCCGCCGGACAGATGCTGTTCTGATATTCATAATGCGGGTTGATATTGTACGACTGGGTCTGGATGTCCTTGTCGGCTACGCCGGCATCGCGGACAGCTTTGAGAGTGGCATTGATCTTGGTCGTAGCCGCAGTCTGGGCATCGGCTACGGTCTTGGCCGTCTCCGAGATGGTGAATGAGAAGGTGGCCACATCAGGCACGGCTACGGCGTCGCCGCTGCCAGTCACTGAGATGCTATTGCCCATGTTCGGGTTGGCCCCGACATAACCGATCTCCTTGAAGGTCTTGATCGAGATGGCGGCTAGAAACACAACAAGTAGGGCTGTCGCCGCTACTGCTGTGCTCCAAAGATTTTTTGGTATGTTCATGTGTGTGATGGTGTTTTAATATTTATTAATGACTCGCAATCAAATAATCATTATAATGATAGCATATGATGTTCCGCCACAAAAATAACAGGAAGATGGGAGGATTTACTCTGATAGAACTTCTAGTCGTCATCTCGATCATCTCCCTCTTGTCATCCATCGTCATCACGGCCGTTAGTAAGGCAAGGACCAAGGCTCGCGACTCCCAACGAGTCCAAACCGCCCGATCACTCACGACAGCCATCGCGCTGTATCGTGCAAACAACAACAACGCATTTCCGGTCCCGCTGAATTCTGTGAACGGATATATGGAAACATATTACCCCACTTCGCCATTGACTGACCCGACCAACGCTTTTGCCCAAGCAATGAGCCCATATATCAAGCCGGTAAATGACCCGATCCGCAATGGCAATCCATACTATTTTTTCGTACTACAGCCGAATGCCACCTGGATATCAAGCAATAGCTGGAGCGGCTTGACCGCATCCTGTAGCGGGCATCGCCTGCTGGTCGTGCATCAGATGGAGAACCCGGGCTCATGGCAGCAGGACTGTCCGGCCTCATCGGTACAACAGATCATCATCTTTTTGGACTAAGGCAGAGATCGACAAGATTCTCGAAGAGAGCCAAGACCGTCATAGGTCCGACACCGCCCGGTACGGGAGTGATGGCAGAGGTGATATCTCTGACCGCTTCGAAGTCGACATCCCCCACTAGCTTGCGCCCGACGATCTCGTCCTCAAGCTTCTCGCCCTTGACCGTGTTGATACCCACATCGACGACTACCGCTCCTTCTTTGACATGGTCTATAGTGATGAGCTTCGGCCTCCCAGCCGCCACTATCAAGACGTCAGCCTGCCTAGTTTCTGACATGAGGTCGGCGGTCTTGCTGTGACAGACGGTCACGGTGGCGCTCTCGTTCTCGGCTATGACCGCGATAGGTTTCCCGACGAGCATGGAACGTCCCACGACCACGACGTGTTTTCCGGCCAAGCTGATCTTGTAGTACTCGAGCAATTCTCTGACACCGCGCGCCGTAGCCGGGAAGATGGCGTCTTCACGGCCCTCGAGCCAGTGTTTGGCAGCAAGCGGCGTCAATGCGTCAACATCTTTCTTCGGATCGATGGCCTCGATCACGTGATCACGGTCTATCGAGATCGGTAACGGCAATTGAACGACTATTCCACGAATGTTTCTGTCGGCATTGCATTCCTTGATAGCTTCAATAACTTCCGATTCGGAAACACTCTCTTTTAAATGTATTTCTTTGACTGTCACGCCGATCTTCTCGCCAAAAACTTTCTTGACCTTGATGAAAGCCGTAGAGTCAGCTCGGTTTCCCACTTGGATGATGGCCACCTGAGGCACGAATGAGAGCGCCTTGATCCTAGCCATCAAAGCAGGCATCAGGGCTTCCCTGGCTGTGCGGCCGCTAATAATGAGAGTGGACATGAGATTTAGCATAGCATACTGAGAAGTTTTCAAAACAAAGATTATAGAAAATCGGCGCAGAGACAAGCTCTGCGCCGATGAAGTAAACAAGGTTCAAGTTCCAAGTGGAACTGCCTCACGCCCACCAGCGTACGGATCGCGATAGCCAGCATTGCCCCAGTAGGCCTTGAACCCGCCGCCGCCCCAATCGGCATGCGCAACCCCGCCGCACGAAGTGCGGGAACGTGGACACCGAGTCCAACCGACGAGATCGAGATGCTTCCCCCTGCCGAACAACCGTTTGGTCAACCAGTAGAAGAAGGCTTCGAGCATGTAACGTTCACGCGCGTCGAGGAAGGCCGTCTTCGTCGCAGACATATCATCCGCTGACTTGCCAAGCCATACCCTGTCCGGTTCGATCGTAGCACGGCAGAGGACCAGGTCAGTCTTGTCGAGACTCCGTTCGAGTGAGTATTCCTCGACCGGGATCTCTTCATAGACCTTCTTGAACTGTTGCTTGCACAGATCGATCGCCTGGCGTGTCGTAAGGCCCTTCGGGCAGTAGACGAGCCAATCAAACCCGAGCTGACGACCAGTGATCTGTGGATTAGACCCCAGAGCCTCGAAATCGACTTCGATGGCAAGACCGAACTCCTTGCAAAACTCTGGCCAGCCGGCGAGGAAATGCTCGAGAGTCGGGTTCTCGCCTTCCAAGATGATAGGCGGGACACGGATGACAAGCGGTTTGGGAACCAGGAGCTTGATCGCCTCGTTGAACGCAACCCAGAACGGATGCTCCTTGGTTTCGATGAGATCCTTGACTTGTCCAACCGTGAGATTGAACGGAATGAGCTTGCGGGCAATTACGACCGCTAGCTCGAAGTACTGGCCGAGAGTGTCGGCGATATCTTCAACTTTTTTCATGGCATACAGCGCTCATCATGCGTACCTAACCATGCCGTGTGTTTCTTAGCTATCGCGAAACGATAACCTAGAAATATTGTCGGCGTGTTTAGGCGTACAATCAGATGCGAATCCCTGGCAATTTTGTAGTTAAATAACCAAGAATTCGCATCTGATTCCTTGGATTTTCAAGGCTAAAAACTAGATATAGTTTATCACGCTAACCACCATTTGTCAATGGTTCGTAACGGCTAAATACCCTTATTTATAGGCCTTGTTTAGGGATTTACCTACCCGACCACCTGGCGAATATACCGGCCGGCAGGAGGCGACCACTCTTGGATTCTTCGATGGTGAGCTCCCCTATCTCTATCTGTCCACCAAACTTTTCCTGGAGAGATAACAAGTTGTTCCTATATGCGATGGCGGAGTATCCGGCGGAATAGCCGTTTATCAAAAAGAATAATGGTTTTGGTTTCAAGAGCTTCTTACAATTCTCGATCAATGGGAGAAAGTGCTCCTCGATCTTCCAAAGCTCATTCTCCGGACCATGGCCGAAGGCCGGCGGATCCATGATGATGCCGTCATAGAGATTGCCGCGCTTCAATTCCCGCTCCACAAATTTCCTGGCATCTTCGACGATCCAGCGTATCGGCTTGTCGGAGAGACCAGAGAGCTCGGCGTTCTCACGCGCCCAATTCATGGCCGCCTTGGAACCGTCGATGTGCACGACCTTGGCTCCGGCCTTGGCACAAGCAAGCGTAGCGGCGCCGGTATAGCCGAACAGATTCAAGATCTCCGGTGCTTCGGTTCTTTGTACGACACCCTTGAGCCACTCCCAATTGGTGAATTGCTCCGGGAATAATCCAACATGCTTGAAGGCCGTAGGCTTGATCCAGAACTTGAGGTTGCCAAAAGCCACTTCCCAACGCTCCGGCAGCTTCTGCTTGAAGGACCACTCGGCTTTGTCGCTGCCGCGCAGGAAATAGGCGTCGGCCTTGTCCCATTCCCCTTCTGGGAGAAGCTTGGGCCATAGGGATTGCGGGTCAGGGCGGCGCATCACGACCTTGCCGAAGCGCTCGAGCTTCTCGCCGTCGCCGGAGTCGAGTAGTTCGTAGTCCGCGTCTCCCCTGGTGATCAATATCTTGGAGGTATCCATATGTTTAGAGGGTTTCTGACCCACGGGCGTCTTTGTGAAAGATGATTGCGGCGATGATGAAAAGGAGGGTCGAGGTCAGGGCGGAACCGAGACAATACAAACAGTATGATCCGATGATGAATGCTTGGACATATACGAACCAGGCGGACATGAGCAAGCCGGCGAGCGTAGCGACAAGAGACCATTTCAGGATGGCTGTGTGGTGAGCTTTGACTTCTTCGGTCACATGCTTGGACTCGAGGAAGATCAAGACGCAGATGGAGACCGCGAGATAGTAGAGGGTACCAAGAAGCGATACAGGCACACCGAGGATGAAGGAATATGAGCTTGTCAGGACCTCTTCGCAACCGCTCACTAGTTCGCATGGCGGGATGACGCCGCGGTAGTGCTCGACAGCCAGGAACCCCGCATCGGCAAAACCGATGAGGGCTACGACGAGGAATAAGACGACCAACCCGCTGTGGGCCTTAGTTAGCGGCTGTGTCAATGATTGCTTTAAATTGATCATATCCTTGAGGATTCTGGATGGCCTTGCCATTCACGAAGAACGTCGGGGTTCCATTGACGCCGAGCGACTGCCCTTCGGCGAGCTGATCGCTGATGCGCTCCTTGCCGGCATCAGCATCGATGTCTGTGGCAAACTTCTGAGCGTCCAAACCCAGGTCGGCGGCGTATCCGGCAAGCATCTTGCGAGCATCGGCATCCGACAGCTCAGCCCAATCAGACTGATTGGCATAGACCACGCTGGCCATCTCCCAGAATTTACCTTGCACCGCGGCGGCTTCGGTCGCTTGAGCTGTGATCCTAGCGTTCTGGTGTTGTGGCAGAGGGAAATGCCGGTAAACGAGCCGGAGAGTGGTGGAAGCTTCGAGGTATAGGCGCTCGACGAGCGAGTTGTAAGCGGCGCAGGCCGGGCACTGGAAATCAGCGTACTCGATAAGGGTGACCTTGGCATCAGCCGGACCGCGCACGTGATCAGTAGCACTGATAGGTGCCGGTTCTCCTAGTTTCAAGCCAAGCGCTGGTTTGTTGTTGGCCGCAATGAGTCCCCATACGATGAGGCCCAATAACACGACGAAGCATAGCCAAAATATAATTCTTTTGGTATTCATAGTTTCGGATTATACATGAATCATATGGAGTGTGCGAACCATATCAGGAGATATATTCCCAGAGCATTCATGACGAATGCGACGGGTAGTAGGACAGCAATGCGCGTCTTGGACAGGCCCATGAGCCCCAGACCCAGCTCATCCGGCAGAGGCGAGGCGATGATCAAGGCGCCGATGATCGGCAAGAGCCACTTCAAGAATCCGAAGTGGAAAGATGATGCAAAATGCTTCACAAAAGATGGCCTGAGTGAAGCCATGAGATTGGCAGCAAAACGATCGCGGATAAATAGGAAAAGGATGAGGTCTCCACACATCGCCCCAAGAGCTCCGAAGATGGAAACTACGATAGCTGGCGAAGATTCAGCGATTCGCACGAGTGTCACCGAGGCTGGGGCCAAGGTAAACGCCGATGTAAAGAAGATGCCCGACAGGAAGCTCCCCCATACATGGCCGCCGAGAAAGGCAAGGATGTGGTCGAGTGCCCCACTCTTGACCAGGATGATGGTTATGACAACACCGAGAATGACCAAGAGCAGGTCTTTGGCTAGTTCCCGGCGGGCTTTGCTACGGCGGATCATTGGTGAGTAGCGGAGACGATTACTGGGAATAATTCATCGTAAGTAGACTTATTCCCTCCTATGAAGATCCTGTCGTGCGACGCAATGTTTGAATCTCCGTGCACATTGGTGAAACAGCCTTCCGCCTGTTGCAGGATAAAGCCGCCGGCAAATTCAGGAAAACTATCTTTCGTGAATGAAACTACTCCATCGAAACGGCCCGCCGCCACCCAGCAATAATTGACCGCCATCGAATAGGCATTGCGCTCAAGTTCAAAAAGTGAAACAGCGGTCTCGGCCCTCCTTATCACTTCAGGATCATGCCATTTGCTCGAAGGGCGAAATATTATTCTGGTATTACCCTGGCTGACCTTGATCGCGATACCATTCAAAAAGGCCCCCTTGCCGACATAAGCGGTATATAGTTCATCTACCGACGGATCATACACAGCTGAAAAGACCACCTTACCACTCACGATGTGAGCAATTGTTATGGAATAGTGCGGCTCACCAGCGATAAAGCACCGAGTCCCGCTAATCGGATCGGCTGCCCAGACATTTTCAAAATCAACAAACACATCATTTTCCTCTTCTGCATACAGAACATGGTCACTACCAAATCCTAAGATGATCGCCTTGAATCCTCTTTCAATGGCAAAGTCCTCATCTGTAACATTGGTCTTGGTCACACCGATGTCAGAAACATTTCCACTTCTCTCCTTGAGCCGGTGGCCGGAATCCTTCATAAAATCCAGCACTTTCTGATAGTCGACTGCCATATCGCTAGTTGACCTTATTAGCCGGCGTCTTACCGTCGAAAAAGTCTATGATGTTCTGGGCCACCGTCTTGGCCATCTCTATCCGAGCGCTCTCGCGGGCGGAGGCGATATGCGGAGTCAGGATGACATTTGGAAGCTTGATGAGGCCGGGCACGAGGTCCGGCTCGTTCTCGAAGACATCCAACCCGGCACCGCGTATGACCTTGTCCTTAAGTGCCTGCACCAGAGCTTTCTCATCCACGACCGGTCCGCGCGAAGTATTTATAAGGAAGGCTTCGGGTTTCATCAGTTTCAACCGTTGCTCGTTGATCAGATGATGCGTCGAGTCAAGGAGTGGGACATGTAAGCTCACGAAGTCAGACGATCTCAATAGGTCATCCAAACTATCGGCTTTGACCGCACCGGAATCTTTCTCGATTTGTTCATTGCGGTTCAGATCATAGTAAATAATATTCATGTCGAAGCCTCCGTGAGCCATGTGTGCGACCTTGCTACCAATATTGCCGACACCGACGAGCCCCAAGGTCTTACCCGCAAGATCTAGACCGAAGAAGTCCATCGGCCGCCAGCCCTTGTATTTACCGGCTCTGACATATTCATCGCCTTCGACGATCCTCGTAGCCAACCCCAGGATCAGGGCAATCGTGCATTCTGCCACAGCCATCGACGACGTGCCTCCGGTATTTGTCATGACGACCCCCCTCTTTTGAGCCTCTCCAGGCTTAAAATTGTTGAAGCCAACCCCAAAGTTGGCAAATATCTTAACTGACGGCAGGGCGTCAAGCATATCGGCATCCACCTCATCATTGATCATGGTGATCACACCATCATATTGGCCCTTCTTGATGATCTTTATGAGCTTCTTCTGCTTCGGAATAGACTCCTTCTCGAACACGTCCACCTCGAACCCCTTGGCGCGGAGCATCTCTTCGGCGATAGCCGGAATCTTTCTTGTTATAAATATCTTCTTTGGCATGTTGATGTGTTAGGCGTGCACTGACGACTCGACAGATCGGGTTTCTTTATTAAGCATGTGCCCATCCTGATCCAAGTCATATATGAGAATGCCCCCGAAGAGCATCTCGACATCGGCAATCTTATCGTCGGGGATGCTTTCGATGTATTTCATGAGAGCGCGGATGGCGTTGCCGTGCGAGACGATCAGGACGTCCTTGCCCTGCCGGAGAAGAGGAACGACTTTCTCTAGGAAGAACGGCACCACGCGGGCATAGACCATCTTGAGGGTCTCGCCGTGCGGCACCGGATAGTCCCACTCGCGGCGCAACCGGTCGAACTCTGTCTGGCCGAGGAGCTTCTCCATATCCCACTTATTCTTGCCAGTGTAGTCACCATAGTCGCGCTCATTCAGGGCCGCGATGTGCTCGGTCGGGACGTTGTATTGGCAATCGGCATCGAGCATCGACGACAAGGTCTCGATCGAGCGCACCTGCATGGAGGCGAAGGCATATTCGAAGGAGATATCCTTGACCTTGAGACCGAGCTCGATGGACTTCTCGAAGCCATACGGAGTCAGGTGGATATCGCGGCTGCCGGTCCACAAGCCCTGCTTGTTCCATTCGGATTCGTGGTGGCGTACCACTACCAATCTACCCATCTTTGTTGCGGGATCATTCATGCCTATATATTATCACGCGTCGACGCCGACTGCTTCGCTCACATCCTTGAAGCCGTCGCGATCGAGGAGCCGAACCAAGCCGCGGTTGATCTCGCTCACGACCTGCGGTCCCTCGAAGATCATGCCGGTGATCAGCTGGATGAGCGAGGCACCATGACGGATCTTGGCATAGGCATCTTCCGCCGAGAAGACTCCGCCCACACCGACCAGCACGAATCTCTTGCCTTCCCTCTTGTAGATATGAGAGAGCAAGTCATCCGAGAGCGCCTGCACCGGTTTGCCGCTGATGCCGCCCTTCTCCGGGACATCCGCATCGATGATCTTAGGGTTGTCGCGCTTCTTGGTCAGATTGACGGTGATGAGACCGTGCACCCTGTGTCCCTTTGCCACATCCAGAAGAGCATCTACTTCGTCCAAAGATAGGTCTGGGGTAAGCTTCAGGAATATCGGCTTCTTGGTTTCGATCTTGTCCAGACTATCGAGGAGCATATCGAGCTTGGCCGGCACCGTGAATGTCTGACCGCCTTCGGCATTGGGACAGCTGATATTGACCGTGAAGTAATCGCCGATCTCGACGAAGGCCTTGAATCCCTTCTCATAATCCTTGACGGCTGTGGCAAGATCTAGGTTATCTTTGCAATTGGTCATGGCGATGCTCGTACCTACGACAAAATCGAACTTGCGACCGGCCAGGCGGCCAGCGATCGTTTCGGATCCGTCATTCTTGAGACCATAATAGACGACCAAGCCCTGCGACTTCTGCAGGCGCCATAAGCGCGGCTTGGGGTTGCCGGCGCAGGGTGACGCGGTGATGGAGCCGACTTCCTCGAAGCCGAAGCCCACGCTCGGCAGGATGTCAGTCAGCTCGGCATTCTTGTCGAAGCCGGCGGCCAGACCGATCGGATTGGAGAACTTGAGGCCAAGGATGGTCTGCTCCAGACGCGAATCTGCATAACCGAAGAGTCCGCGAGTCACACCCTTCATGAATGGATACCGGCCCAGGCGCGCTCCGAAGGCCGACATCCGGTCATGGACATCCTCCGCATCATATCGGAAGAACCATGGCTTCAGCACGCTTGAATAGACAGCATGGATGACAGAGTTGCGCCAACCTACAGAGACTTCCTTCATGTGAATGTATTGAAATGCGTGCCCTTGCCCATGTGTCGTTCGGCTTCGATGACGATCTTCTCCATCATGGCCACGGCCGCGACCGGATGTTTACCCGAAGCGGTCTCATCGGAGAGCATCACAGCATCCGAACCCTGGAGGATGTCATTGGCGACATCGGTCACCTCTGCTCGCGCGGGAGTGGTGCTATGAGTCATGGAGATGAGCATACCTGTGGCGGTGATGACCGGCTTGCCGGCGGCCTTGCACTTCTTGATGATGCTCGCCTGAATGAATGGAATCTGTTCGAGCGGCACCTCGTTGCCAAGGTCTCCCCTCGCGATCATCACGGCATCAGCCGCGGCGATGATCTCGTCGATGGCTTCGACGGCTGCGCGACGCTCGATCTTGGCGATGATGGGCTGATGCCCTCCAAATTCCTTGATGGCTTCGCGGAGGAGCTTCACATCTCCGGCCGAGCCGACGAATGAAAGGGCGACGTAGTCGATCTTTTGCCTCAAGCCAAATCGGAGATGCTCCTTGTCTTCCGCAGTGAAAGCTGACAAGACCGCAGGATCATATTTATGGCCATGAGTCTCCTGGACCCTCGGACCCGGCAGGTCCTGGACGATCGGGATCCTGCGGCCGAACTTCTGTTCCGCCTGGCGGATGAGCTCGATATGTGCGGCCTTCTCGGCATGGTCTCCCCAGGAGAAATTGAGCCTGATGACATCGACCTGATGCTCGATCATGGCGAATAGCGTCTCGCGGCTGGCCGACGATGGTCCGATAGTGGCGATGATCTGGGCTTTGGATGTCATGATTTTTTGGTTACGCCGGCAGAGAGCGTGTCTTCGATCTCCATGAGCCGGTTATACTTGCATACCCGCTCTTCCCTAGCCAGCGAACCGGATTTGATACATTCGCAAGACAAACCCACGGCCAAGTCAGCAATGAATGTGTCCGTGGTCTCGCCGGAGCGGTGCGAAACGAACGGGATCCAGCCGGCCTGCTTGGTCATCATCACGGCTTCGATAGTCTCGGAGAGCGTGCCGATCTGGTTGAGCTTGATCAGGACCGAGTTGATGGCTTTCTTTTCGACGGCCGTCTTTATTCTAGCGATATTCGTGACGGTGAGGTCGTCGCCGACGATGTAGAGGCTGTCGCCGAGCTTGGCTGTCATAGCCGTGAAGCCCTCCCAGTCATCCTCACTCAAACCGTCCTCGATGGAAATGATCGGGTACTTCTCGATCAATTGCCCGTACCAACCAATCATCTCTGTGCTGTTCATGGCCTTTTCACCACTAAGTTTCAATTTATAGGTCTGACCCTTGAACAAAGTAGAGGCGGCGACATCTAGAGCGATCTTTACGTTATCCGTCGAATAGCCGGCATTCTTGATCGCCGATAACATCAGATCTAGCGCCTCCTCATTCGTTTTGAGCTTCGGGGCGAAACCTCCTTCATCACCCACGCCAACGGAATAACCTTTTTCAACCAGAATCTTCTTGAGCGCGGCGATGATCTCGTCTCCGGCCCGCACTTTCTCGTGGAAAGACGGGAATCC
This sequence comes from Minisyncoccota bacterium, assembly GCA_041665325.1. Taxonomy (GTDB): domain Bacteria; phylum Patescibacteriota; class Minisyncoccia; order Phycocordibacterales; family PALSA-1337; genus C7867-002. The sequence goes on along the minus strand of JBAYJB010000005.1, from coordinate 6,221 downwards.
GACCGGCACTAGCATGAACTCTTGAATATCAAGACCGCTGTCGGAGTGTTTGCCACCATTGATGATATTGAAAAATGGTTGAGGTAGGCGGAGGTCACTGATGCCGGCCAAGCTGCCGATGTGCTCGTACAACTCAATCCCCTTCTCCGTCGCTACTGCCCTGGCAAATGCCAATGAAACACCGAGGATGGCATTGGCCCCGAGCCGGCCCTTGTTCGGAGTGCCATCGAGCTTGATCAGCATCGCATCCAACTCATTCTGGCTCAATTCTTTATTCAAAACTTCCCTGACGATCTCACCTTCGACATTGCCGACGGCCTTGAGCACCCCGAGGCCGCCGTAACGGGCGGAGTCGCCGTCGCGTAGCTCGCAGGCCTCATGGACGCCGGTGGAGGCGCCTGATGGCACAGAAGCTATGGCGAAGACGGTCCCCAGAGACAACCGGACTTCGATAGTCGGGTTGCCTCGGGAGTCTAATATCTCCCTGGCTGTGAGCGCGGTGATCTTGGACATAGATGAAACGAATCCTTGCCGAAATTATACGACAAGAACGGCCAGAAAGCGAAGTGCGATAGCGATCTTCATAGTCCTATACGCCTGATCTGTGGTAAGAGCCTATAAGGCGACAGCGTCAGTGAACACCACACGGCGCTCCGGATAGCTGCCGTTGACCTGATTCCAAACACCTTCACAGGTGACCAGATTCAGATGGGCCAATCCATCATCCGAGGTAAAAACAGTGGTAGCATCGGCATTCTTGCCGAATAATCTGCTCGACCGAACTTGGAAGGCGAGCGTTTCGCCCTTATCATCCAAAATATATACCTTGTCCCCCACCTTGAGCTTGTCTATGTCATAGAAAACGAACTTCACTCCATTCTTGATGCCAAAATGCCCCCCGATCACGGCACTACCTACTTGGCCCGGGTGGGGACCGAGAGCGAACCAAGAGACATTCACAGAACCATCCGGCACGTCCATCCTTCCGTCAGGCGTGATGAACGCATCTTCGATCGCCGAATCGACGCCGATGACCGGGATCCGCAAACGGATAGGAAGACCCTGCGGGATACCCACCGGATCGCGGGTATCCGAATAGGATAGATCTCCCGGGCCGGTTATCGGGAATTTGACTATCGGAAACTCCCAACCAAAAGTGTTGGCCGCCGCAGTGTTCCCGGCCTTATCACGGCTAAAGAAGAAAAAACACCCCGCCCCGATGAGCGCGATGATAACGACCACGATTGTAATGGATTTGGTTCTGGTCATTGTCTTCTACCCCCCCCCCACATCTAGACGGTTGCCAGACCCAAATATGACCAAGGGGGTGAAGAAGTGTTGTGTTGGGATCGAGTATCGAATAATAACCCCGCTTAGTTATGTGGTGGAGCTGTCTCGCCGACAGCCTCGTCAGCTGTGTCGGCATCCGCATCTGCCTTGGTGGCGTGCACGCGGCCGTCGATGTGGTTCGGATGGGCGTAGACTGTGTAAACCTTGAGGTCAGCTTGGCCAGTATTCCGGAAATTGTGCTTGATCCCGGGCACAACCACGACGACATCGCCTGGTCCGACCGGGAATGATCGGCCATCAAGCTCACCCTCACCTGTGCCAGACAAGAAGAAGAGAGTTTGCTCGGTATACTTGTGCGTCTCTGTACCGATCTCACCGCCCGGCGGGATGCTCATCACGACCAACTGACTGTTCTGGCCAGTGAATAAGACTCGGCGAAAGTTCGTGTTCTCTGCCGAGGCTTTGATGATATTTGTTTGGTAGCTCATAGATATGTCAAAGCTTATCACATTGCGTCAGATCAGGGGTGCCTATCGGGAATCGAACCCGAATTGAGAGCTCCACAAGCTCCAGTGTTGACCGTTACACCATAGGCACCATATTTCCACCGACAAGGAACTGTCTAGCTGTAGGTCGGCGGCTCCTCTGTTATACCAGATTTGTGGTTGGTTAGTCGAGCGAGCGCGTAGAGAAGCGAGGAGAGTCGATTGAGGAATGCCAGCGTGGCGGGGTCGGTCTTGACCTCGCCGGCATCGTTGGCAGAGACCGCTCGCCTTTCAGCCTTGCGCGCCAGCGTGCGCGAGACATCGAAGAGAGCCGCGAGCTCGGTGCCGCCGGAGATGAAGAAGCTCTTGATCGGCGGCATCTCCGCTTCCATGGCGTCGATCCACACCTCCATTTCCCTGATCTTCGCCTCCCCCACTCGCTTGTCAGCGCCGGCCAGTTCGGCCTGAATGGAAAAGAGGCAATTCTGGATCCAAAACACGATCTCGAAGGGCGGCTTACCATTCACGTCCCAGGAAACATCGGTGCATCTCATCTTCACGATACCGATGAAAGAGTTGAGCTCATCGAGAGCCCCGAGCGCCTCCGTCTGGCAGGAGCTCTTGGATTTGCGGACGCCCGGACCGGATTGAAAGTCCTTGGTCGTGCCGGCATCGCCTTTGCGGGTATACAACATATATCTAGATCCTAGAAAGCGTAAAGACTACAAGGATGAGGAGTAGTGTGATGGCCGCGAAGATGATTACAGTCTTGGTCAGAAGCGACAGTGATCCCTTCTTGTCACCATCGAGATACATAGCTACCGGATAATAGAAGAAGTCTAGCCCCATGAAAGCGGCCGAGAGCACGAACAAGCTAAGCATCGTGACCGGCGCGATGACGGTATCCGGCTCCGAACCCAGTGCTCTAAGCCCATAGAACATGAATGAAGAGATCAGCGCGATGTACGCCAGAGCAATGAGCGCATTGAGGAATGGATTCTTGGTCATACGATTGTGCCTATTATAACTCCACGCCGAAGCCCGATGCTACGCCAGAGTTGTGCTCCCACCAGGAATCGAACCTGGACCGCAGGCTTCGGAGGCTTGCGTTCTATCCATTAAACTATGGGAGCAAGCGAGGAACAAAGAACGAGCTCGCTCGGTCTTTGATTCCGAGCGAGCGACCCAACGAGCGTAGCGAGTATGGGAGCAAACACCGCTGCTTCATGGTATCAAAGTGCGCGGGAGAGGACTCGAACCTCCATGCCCTAATGGGCGCTACCACCTCAAGGTAGTGCGTCTACCAATTTCGCCACCCGCGCGTTTTCAATCGAACACGCTCATCATAGCAAAAAAACTATTTCTTGGCCTCTTCTTTCGGGGCCTCAACTGCAGGGGCAGCGGCGACCGGAACGATCTCCTCGTCATACTTGGCTTCCATGGTGCGGCGCATCTGGCGGCGGATCTCCTTGGCGGCCTTCTCACGCACGAAGTAGAGCTTGGCGCGGCGGACCTTGGAACGGCGGACCATCTCGATCTCATCGATCATCGGAGAGTATAGCGGGAAGATGCGCTCGACACCGATGCCGTCGATCACTTTGCGGACAGTGAATGTGGCCCCGGCTTCGCGGCCATGCTTCCTGGCCAGGACTAGGCCCTCGAAAGCTTGCAGGCGGAACTTGCCCTTGTCTTCCTCGATCTTCTGCCACACGCGCACGGTGTCGCCTGGACGGATGTCGAGCTTCTCGCGGTGAGCGACGTTAGCCGGAGTGATGATTTTCGTGGCTGTAGCCATAGTGGGAGTACCTTATCACATGGACGCTAGATATTCAATATTATACGGATTTTATACCCAGGTTCCGGTAGGCCGCCTGGAAATCCGCGGGCAATGGGGCTGAAACCTTTATCTGTTCACCTTTGAGCGATTTGAGCTCGATCGACTGCGCATGCAGGGCCGTACGTTTAAAACCCAGAGCCAGCGGCCGCTTCGGAGCATACAGACCATCGCCGACCACCGGATGATGCAACGCCTGGAAGTGCACGCGGATCTGGTGCGTGCGTCCCGTCTTGGGTTCAGCTTCGATCAGGGTGAATTTCTCGGGGATCTCCGTGCCGTCAGGCATAGTGACCTGTGCCTTCCCTGTCCAGAGACGCGTCCAGTACGTCTCGGCCTCCCTGGTCTCCCCTCGGGTGCCCCTCTGCGCCGATTGCCTGCGGAAATCAGAGCCGCTCCGACCGATCGGCCTGGCGATCGTGCCGAACTCTTCTTTGAGCTCTCCCCAGACGAAAGCTAGGTACTTCTTCGAGACGATCCGGTCTTGGAATTGCTTCTTGAGGTCGGCATGGCCGGCGGCCGTGCGGGCGATGACCATGACACCGGAAGTATCGCGGTCGAGGCGATGGACGATGCCCGGGCGATTCATGATCTCTCCTTTCAGGGACTTGGCCGGCTCGCCGACATTCATGGCTTCCGGATACTTCTGCGCGACCCAATCCGTGAGGAACGGCCCTGCCGAACGGCCATCCGGGTGCACCATGAGGCCGGCCGGCTTGTTGATCACGGCACAATCGGCGTCTTCGTAGAGGACATCTACCTGGAATGGGAATTCATTGCTCATGCCCTGAATATACGCTAAAGTTCAACTTGTGGCGAGTTTGCGCGATAATCGCGCTCTTAGCTCAGTTGGTAGAGCAGCGCTTTTACACAGCGAAGGTCGGGGGTTCGAATCCCTCAGGGCGCACCGATTCATCTATCTTCAAAAGAAAAGACCCGCACGTAGCGGGCCTTTTCGTAAGGTGCAAAATCAGACTACATCTGCGGAGCAGCCGGAGCGGCGCCGCCATCCTTGGCTGACCAGCCGAGAGCGGCGACTACGATACCGACGACGAGGTAGAACCAGTTGGTCACGCCATCGGCGGCTACGAAGTTCCATGAAAGGAACCCGAGGAGCGCCCAGACCACATAGATGATTCCGATAACCTTGAGGGCCATGCCTGCTGACGACTTCGTGGCTAGGGCCAGAAGGACAACGCCGGCGATCACGTGCATGATGCTGCTCATAGTATCAGCGGCGATGAAACCGACAGCTGGCTGGATAAAGAAGCCCCAGACGCCGGCGATAACAAGGATGACGCCAAATACCCAAGAAGATGTTTTTGCCATAAAAATGGTTGATTAGATTTAACGCTGATAAATAATAAACAGGTTACTGTATAACCTATTCGTTATTATACAACAGATTCTGGGGGCAAGGAGCAAGTAATGCACAGGTTATACAGTATATATCCCCAGATATACGGCTTATATTGGTCTTGTGGTCCTCCCGGTTGGAATCGAACCAACATCAACGGCTTAGAAGTCCGCTGTTCTATCCATTGAACTACGGGAGGGAGGGATCCTTGGGAGCGATGAAGGCCTTGGCAGGAAGGGCCCGCTCCGCGGCGCGACCATCAAACTCTTCCAGCACATCACCAAGCGCTTTGGTGTTGATCCTGGACATATCGATCCGAGGGACCGTCGGTGGTGCGGCCGAAAGCCGAGCCGCCGTACCAACATACACGTAGGCGCCGAGTGCGACAAGGGCGATCACCGTCACGAAAGCCAGAACTATGATGATCATCCAATCCAAGAACGGATCATTCACGATCACATGCATGGTGTCGGCTCGCTCGATGTGAGCGGGTTGAGCAGGCTTATGAGGCAATTTTTTTGATCCGAATATATTCATGGTGTGGTTGTGGTCAAGAGCGACGGAGGAGGCGGTAGGGCGACCAGGGTCGAGGCGGCAATATCAAATGATAATTGCCACTGCGGAGCCGCGCCAGCGGCGGCACCCTTCAGGGTCGATGTATTCAGAGTGATGTGATTGATGGCGCTCCGGTACGGCAAGGTCTCAAAGAGCATGAGCGTCCTCATCACATTGGTCCATGTGCCGGTCACGCTAAGGCGCGCCGTGATCGTGCCGATAGTGCCGGGCAGAGCTGTGGCTGTGGAATTATTGACGATCGAAAGGATCGAGACTGCCGCGCCGGATTGTGAGCTGATCGATTCAATCGATTGAATGAAGGCGACAGCATTGTCGGCCGGGACGAACAGCCCGGATAGGAGAGCGCGCGCTTCCCTGGTGGTATCGTAGAGCACCAAGAGATCCTTACCTTCCGTCTGACTGGCGACCTCGGCCTCGATCACGCCCCGAGCCGTGACCTCACGCTCAGTCAAGACTCTGGTCTGACTATACAAGTAACCATACAATCCCATAGACGCCAGAAGTGCAATCACGGCCGTGACGAGCATCAGGATATGCAATTGGGATGATTTCTTCATGGCAGATTGTAGACGAACCTTAGCGAGAACGGGGCATTGGTGCTCTTGGCCAGCTCCTCGATCGGCAGCTCGACTGCAGTCTTCGGGGCCAAGGACTCCAATCTGGCTTTGAATTTCAAGAG
>JBAYJB010000004.1:0-67274 GCA_041665325.1 Minisyncoccota bacterium | reverse complement strand
GATTCGCTCATGCGTGAGCTCGAAGAGATCGAGGCCAAACATCCGGAACTGCGCACGCCTGACAGCCCGACGTCCCGCGTGGGCGGTACTCCTCTCAAGGGATTCAAGAAAGTCAGACATGAGGTGGCGCAGTGGTCGTTTGACGACGTCTTCGATCTCGCCGAGCTACGGAAGTGGGAGGAGCGCGTGCGCAACTTCATGAAGAAAGCCGGCGTCGCGGACGAACCCCTATGCTTCTGCTGTGAGCTGAAGATCGACGGCCTCAAGGTCATCCTAACTTACAAGGAGGGGAAGTTCGTGCAGGCCGCGACTCGTGGCGATGGTGTGGTCGGTGAGGATGTCACCAATAATGTCCGTACGATACGCACCGTCCCCTTCGTTTTGAATAAGCCAGTCGATATCATCTCAGTGGGGGAGATCTGGATGAGCACTAGAGATCTCACGCGCGTCAATAACGAGCGCGCGAAGGCGGGTGAGGCGTTGTACGCCAATACCCGCAATCTGGCTGCCGGCTCGTTGCGCCAACTTGACCCCAAAATAACTGCGTCACGCAATCTGAACACTTTTTTGTATGACATAGATCAGATGGGTGCATATCATCCCAAAACTCAGATCGAGGAGTTAGATACGCTCCAATCGCTTGGATTCTCCGTTAACCCTCATCGCAAGCTCTGTAAGAGCGTCGACGAAATACAGGAATTCTATGAGAGTTGGACCCAAAAGAGACATGATCTTGATTACCAATTGGATGGGATCGTCATAAAAGTCGATTCCCAACGAATCCAGCACGCGCTCGGTTACACAGGCAAGTCGCCGCGCTGGGGTGTGGCTTACAAATTCCCAGCGGAGCAGGTCACGACCATCCTCGAGAACATCATCTTCCAGGTCGGCCGTACTGGTGTGATCACTCCAGTCGCCGTCATGAAGCCAGTCCTCGTGGCCGGTTCGACCGTCTCGCGCGCCACTCTGCATAATGAGGATGAGATCAGGCGCTTAGACGTCCGTCTTGGCGACACAGTCATCCTCCAGAAGTCCGGCGATGTCATTCCGGACATCGTGTCTGTAGTTCAGGAATTGCGCCCCAAGGATTCCAAGCCATTTCAGTGGCCTTCGCGCGTGGCGGCTTGTGGGGGAGATGGCGTCATTGAGCGTGTGCCTGGCGAAGTCGCGTGGCGCTGTGTTTCCAAGGATTCATTCGAGCAGATCAAGAGGCGATTCCACTACTTCGTGTCCAAGCATTGCTTCGATATCGACGGTGTCGGGCCCAAAGTGATCGATGTCTTGTTGGACAATCAATTGATATCTTCGTTTGAGGACATATTTACGCTGAAGAAGGGCGACCTGCTAGCCTTGCCGCGCTTCGCCGAGAAGTCGGTTGACAACATCGTAGAGGCCATCGAGAAAGCCCGGAAAGTGACATTGCCACGTTTGCTCGCATCCCTTTCTATACCGCAGGTCGGGGAAGAGACGGCATATGATATCGCCAAGCATTTCAAATCCATAGAAAGGATCCAGGGGGCATCAAAAGAAGATTTTGAATCAATACATGGGGTGGGTGAAAAAGTCGCACAGTCTATCTCTGAATGGTTTATGGACAAGAATAATCGCACGCTGATCAATAACCTATTGAAGCAAGTCGAGATCGTCGAGGATGCGGCGGTGGCCGGCGGGTCGAAGAAACTCGAGGGCAAGTCATTTGTATTCACGGGCTCTCTGCCGACACTCGAGAGGGAAGCGGCCCAGAAAATGGTGCGTGACCGAGGCGGCGACATCTCGAGCTCGGTTTCCAGGAAGACTTCTTTCGTGGTGGCCGGCGGCGATGCCGGGTCGAAGCTGGACAAGGCGCGCGAGCTCGGCGTGGAGATCGTTTCCGAAGAAGAATTCCTGAAGATGTTATGATAAACTGGCTTCCATGATCACCGTCAAAGACCTCGAACATCTGGCCAAACTGGCGCGCATCGACCTCAATGAGGCCGATAAGGAGTCGTTGGTAAAGGAGTTCGACTCTATTCTTGGCTACGTAGACCAGCTCAAGAAAGTTGATGTTTCGATGGATGCCGCCGGCCGAGTTGGTGCGGTCAAGAATGTCATGCGGCCGGACGTGGTGGAGAGTATTTCAAATATGGATAGGGAGCGCCTCTTGGATGAAGCACCGGATAGGGAAGGGGATTTTATTGCAGTAAAGAAGATAATTGCGCAGGACTAACACTTTTTATTCCTACCGATATTTTACGAAAAATTAGTCAATTCCTACTCTGATGAAAATAGACCTACACAACCTGACCATCCGTAAAGCTCACGCCGCCATGAAAGCCGGCGAATTTTCAGCCGTCGAACTTACCCAAGCTTATTTGGAGGTGATCAAGGCGAAGAATAAAGATATAAATGCGTATCTGGAAGTATTCGATGATGCACTCGATCAGGCCAAGGCCGCAGACAAGAGATTCAAGGACGGTACAGCGACTCTCCTGACTGGCATCCCGTGCGCGACCAAGGACAACCTGCTCATTCAGGGCAAGATCGCTAGTGCAGGTTCGAAGATCCTCGCAGATTATCATGCCACCTACGATGCGACAGTCATCGCCAAGCTGAAGGAAGAGGGCGTCGTCTTCCTTGGCCGCACCAATATGGATGAATTTGCTATGGGAAGTTCGACGGAGAATTCTGCCTACGGAGTGACGAAGAATCCTCATGACCTTTCGCGTGTAGCCGGCGGCTCTTCAGGTGGTTCAGCCGCGGCTGTGGCGATGGATGGAGCCATGTTTGCTCTCGGTACGGACACCGGTGGTTCCATCAGACAACCTGCCAGCCTTTGCGGGGTGGTCGGATTCAAGCCGACATATGGGGGAGTCTCTCGCTACGGAGCCATCGCTATGGGATCTTCGCTCGACCAGATCGGTCCGATCGGCAAGACAGTCGCAGATTGTGAGATCGTACACAACGCCATCCATGGTCAGGATGGCAAAGACGGCACGACGATAGATGGTTCTACTTACAAAAGTGAGCGCATCGGTCGGAAGAAACCAGTCATCGGTGTGCCGAAAGCTTTCCTGGAGTTTGGAGGCTTAGATAGTTCTGTCAGCGAAGCATTTGCTTCGGCGATCAGATCATTCGAGAGTAAGGGCTATGAGATCAAGCAGATCGATCTGCCCAATTCTGCCCATGCTCTGCCGGTCTATTATGTCATCATGCCTGCCGAGGTCTCTTCCAACCTGGCTCGTTTCGACGGAGTCAGATACGGTCTCCATATGGATGGCAAAGACGGCATAGAGGATTATTTCAAGACGCGCCGTGCCGGATTCGGCAAAGAATCGATCCGCCGCATCCTGCTCGGGACATATGTCCTCTCATCCGGCTATTATGATGCGTACTACAACCGCGCGAATGCCGTGAAAGGTCTGATCACCCAGGACTTCAACAAAGCCTTCGAGTCCGTGGATCTCATCGCTACTCCGACGACTCCTTCGCCAGCCTTCAAGATCGGCGAGAAGGGGAGCGACCCGGTCGCTATGTATCTCGAGGATATATTCACAGTGACGGCCAATCTGACGGGCATGCCGGCCATATCCGTCCCATGCGGCATGGCAGAAAGAGATGGCAAACAACTGCCGCTAGGCCTCCAGCTCACGGCTCGACATGGCGATGAGGCCACGCTCTTCGAGGCGGGCAAGGAATTCCTGGGTGAGATACAATAGAGATATCTCGGGCGCACTTTTACTATGGATAAAGATAAGAAGAAAAAAGAAAATGTCGTAGCTCCGGGAGTCGGAATATTCGTGATCATCGTGATCCTGGTCGCCCTCTGGCCTTCGATCTACGCATATCTCGACCGGTTGCTTGCCCCATCGCTCGGTTCGCTCAACCATTTTCTCCCGACTCTGGAGCGCTTCGGTAAGGGCACCCTGAGCTTCTTCGTGGTGCTGTCGATCCCATTCTCACTCTTCTGTCTCATCGGTATCGTCTATTGCATCGAAGGCCTCAAGCGCATCCGAGCTCGGGAAGTGGAGAAGTTCGACCTCAAGGTCGAACCGGCCTTCGAGAAGGTGCCCGGTGAAGGCAATCGCGACCTGTCGGTCCGCTGGGACAAGGCCGCCAACCTCCTCAATTCACAGAATGAGAATGATTGGAAGCAGGCCATCCTGGAAGCGGACACGATGCTCGAGGATGTGCTCCGCGGGCTCGGTTATCAGGGTGACGGGGTTGGGGAGATGCTCAAGCGCGTCCAGCCGGGCGAATTCAAGAATATCGATGACGCTTGGGAGGCTCACAAGGTCCGGAACCGCATCGCCCACGACGGTAGTAGCTTCCCGATGTCTCACCATGAGGCCAACGAAGCCATCCAGCGCTACAAGCGCGTGTTCGAGGAGTTCTATTATATATAACGTGGGTGTTGATAAGCGCTTGATAAAATAATTTCCGAGTGTTTAAATTCAATCATGAAAAGAAACATTTCGATTACCGTATTGATTGTTATTGCTCTCGCGGTCATTATTATAAGTGTTAATAAACAATCGAATCTGTCTGATAGGGAAGGGGTAAAGATCGGAGTACTTACTCCATTATCAGGGCCAATTGCTGTTGCCGGGGAGGTTCAAAAGAACGCTATCTCTATGGCGCTGGAGGATCTCCGATCTGCGGGTATTGATACAAGTATGTACCAACTCGTATACGAAGATTCTAAATATGACCCCAAGACCTCATTGAGCGGTTATGAGTCTCTTAAGTTGAAAGGTGCAAGGATCATTATAGCCGATGGAAGTCCTGTTGTTGCTGCAATCAGAGAGAAGGCTGTTCAGGATGGAATCATGATTTTCGCTCAGTCAGCCACCACACCAGTCTTTACGGATACCAGTCCTCTTACCTGTAGGGTTGGCTTGACTGCAGATATCCTCGGGCCGAGCGTATCTGCATATGCCAGTGAACTGTCTTATAATAAGTTGGCTATATTTGTGCCCAATAATGAATATGGGACAGTAATGAGGGATGCTATTGTTAGTTCGTTCACGGGTAAGATTGTTAAAGTCGAATTGTATGATCAGACATCAGGAGATTTAAGGTCAAACGTTCTGAAACTCCTTCAATACGAGAAAGACGTTGATGCCTTAGTTGTGATAAACAACATAACGCCCGAACCAATGTTCAAACAGTTGGCGGAACTCGGTTGGGATAAACCTATTTTGAGCGACATCTGGACTATTACTAGCCCCAATATGAAAGATCGCACTGTGGCTAATGGGACAAGATTTGTAGATTATATCTATACTCCTCAAGTTGCGTTAAATCGTAATCCAAATGCGATGAGGTATGCGCAATCTTACCAGACCAAATATAATGCTGTACCAATATTACTTGGGGCATTGACTTACGATAGTCTCAACATACTTGTGGCGGCTATTCAGGAAGAGGGAGGAGACCCACAGAAAATCGCCAAGGCGCTCGTAAAGATGCCCGCATACCAAGGGATTACGGGCGAGATAAAATTTGACTCATCTTGTCAGAATATAAACACCGGATTAACTTGGAGAGAAGTCTTGGCAAACGGCTCTTTCACGGACATTAAATAATGGTTGCGGGGGGCGGAATCGAACCGCCAATTTTCAGGTTATGAGCCTGACGGGTTACCGTTACCCTACCCCGCGGCGTGAGAGAGACATTGTGCCACAACGGAGAGGTCGTTGCAAGTATGAGTTTTTTCGTTTATTGTTACGAAGCGCTCATTCCACGTCGGCGTAGCTCAGGTAGTTAGAGCGAGGGACTCATAAGCCCTAGGTCGCAGGTGCAAGTCCTGCCGCCGACACATTTTGATTTTAGCGGTTCTTCTGATACATTACTCTCCATGCGCCCGTAGTTCAGCTGGCTAGAACGCTCCCCTGTCACGGGAGAGGTCGTGGGTTCGAGTCCCATCGGGCGCGCTCGGTTCGTTTGTGAGTTCCTTTCTTGTCCCATTTTATAGTACCAATCCGCCGATGTAGCTCAGTTGGTAGAGCAACTCCATGGTAAGGAGTAGGTCGCCAGTTCAATTCTGGCCATCGGCTCCAGTGTGGAGTCACCGCCGAAGTAGCTCAGTTGGTAGAGCACATCTTTCGTAAAGATGGGGTCGCCGGTTCAATCCCGGCCTTCGGCTCCAAGGAATTAGAAGCACTCACTATGGCAGACAACAAAGAAAACATCGCCAAGCGCATCGCCGAACTGGAGACCGAGATGGCCTCGGGGGACTTTTGGTCCGACAAGGGCAAGGCCCAGGCGGCCGTCAGGGAGCTCCAGAATCTTAAGAACGAGCTCGAAGGCATCGGCAAATACGACAAGGGCGACGCCCTGCTCTCGATCCTTTCCGGCGCTGGTGGAGACGATGCCGAGGACTTCTCGGCCATGCTCCTGCGCATGTATCGCCGATACTCCGATGGCAACGGCTGGGGCTGGACAGTCATCCATGAGAATACCAACGATCACGGCGGCTACCGCAACCTCACCGTCGAGATCAAAGGAAAAGACGTCTATGGTACGCTCAAGAATGAGTCTGGCGTCCATCGTCTGGTCCGCGTCTCACCGTTCGATTCCAATGCCAAGCGGCACACGTCATTCTCGCTCGTCGAGGTCATCCCCAAGTTTGAGAAGACTTCCTCGAGCGACATCGTCATTGCCGACGCCGACATCGAAGTCTCGATTGCCAAGTCTGGCGGCCCCGGCGGCCAGAATGTGAACAAGCGCGAGACTGCCGTGCGCCTCCTCCACAAGCCGACAGGCATCTCTATCCACGTCACTTCCGAGCGCTCGCAAGCACAGAATCGCGAGAAGGCCATGGACATCCTGCGCGGCAAGCTCTGGAAGCGGGCAGAGGACGAGCGCATCGCCAAAGAGAAGGGTATGCAGCTCTCCTCGACGACCTCGATCGAATGGGGCAATCAGATCCGCTCATATGTCTTGCACCCATACAAGATGGTCAAAGACCACCGCACGGATGTCGAGACTTCCCAAGTAGACAAGGTTCTGGACGGGGAAATCCAAGAGTTCATCGAGGCCGAGAAGATGTTATAATCCATAAGTGATCTATTACGACAAAGTCAGCAAAGTCTTCAAAGACAAGACCAAGGCCCTGGAAGATATCAGTTTTGGCGTGGAGCCCAAAGAATTTGTCACGATTGTCGGCCACAGCGGCGCCGGCAAGACCACGCTCATGCGCCTCCTCATCGCCGAAGATCGGCCGACCGAGGGAGCGGTCTTTTTTGAGTCCGCGAACATCCACCGTCTGAACAAGAAGGAGACCAACCGGCTGCGCCGCCGTATCGGCACAGTCTTCCAGGATTACCGCCTCATCCCCACAAAGACCGTCTACGAGAATATCGCTTTCGCCATGGAAGCGGCCGGGCGCACCGATGCCGAGATCGCCGCTGATGTGCCGCATGTCCTCGAACTCGTCGATATCGGCCACAAGATCTGGAATTTTCCCAGGGAATTGTCCGGCGGCGAGAGCCAGCGTGTGGCCATCGCCCGGGCTATCGTCACTCAGCCCGATGTAATCATTGCCGACGAGCCGACCGGCAACCTCGACCCGGCCAACACTTTCGAGATCATCCGCATCCTGCAGAAGATCAACGAGCTTGGCACGACGGTGCTCCTCGCCACCCACAACAAGGGCGTAGTCGACACGGTCGGCGGCCGCATCATCACCATGAAGAACGGCAAGATCGTGCTCGACGACAAGCACGGCAAATACGTCCTGTAAGCTATAATGAAGATCATGATCCTCACCACTCCCAAGAGAATATTCAAGACCGGCTTCGTCAACTTCTGGCGCAACGGCTTCCTGTCATTCACCGCGATCGTGATCCTGACGATCACGCTCCTCTCCTTCGGGGCGCTCATCTTCGCAGGGGCCTTCGGCCAGGCCATGCTCAAGGAAGTGAAGAGCCAGGTGGATATCAACATCTATTTCTCCCTTTCGGCTTCGGAGCAGAGCATCCTGGCCTTGAGAGGGGAGATCGACGATCTCGCCGAAGTAGACTCGACTGTCTTTGTTTCGCGCGACCAGGCGCTCGCGGATTTCCAGACCAAATGGCAGAACAACACGCTCATCATGCAGGGCCTCCAGGAACTTGGCAGCAATCCATTCCCCGCCTCGCTCAATGTCAAAGCCAAGGACCCCGGCCAGTATGGCGGCATCGCCAATTATCTGGAGAATAAGAGCCCGACGGACGAGTCCGGAGCTCCGATCATCGACAAGATCAACTATCAGGAGAACAAGCTGATCATCGACCGCTTAGGCCGGATCATCCCGGCGGTGGAACAGACCGGCATCATCATCACGATCATCTTTGCTATCGTAGCCGTCGTCGTCGTCTTCAACACCATCCGCCTTATCACTTTCACGGCGCGCGACGAGATCTCGGTGATGAAGCTCGTCGGAGCGTCGAATATATATGTTCGCGGACCATTAGTGATCTCGGGCATGATGTACGGCATCGTCGCTGGCATCATCGCGCTCATAGTCATTGCAGCGGTGGCCTACTGGAGCGATGCGCTGATCCTGCGTTTTGCCGGGGTGGACACTGCCGCGAACTTCGCTTTTGCCGTAAATGTCTTTTCGGACTATTTCACCAGGAATTTCGGCCAGCTATTTGGCATCATTTTGGGCTCTGGCATCATTCTGGGCGGTATCTCTAGCTATATAGCGGCGAGGAGGTATCTGAGGGTATAAACTTATTTTTCCTAGTGACACATATCAGGATACTTGTCCAAGTAGACAAGAGGCTTGGGGCTTGATTACAATAGAGGCATGAAACGCCCGGCCAGAAAGTCGCGGATATCCAAGGGTAAAACTCACCATAAGTATATTTTCGTCCTCGGCGGCGTGATGTCGGGCGTGGGGAAGGGCGTAGCCACCTCCTCGATCGGCACGCTCCTCTCGGCCAAGGGTTTCCGCGTCAACCTGGTCAAAGTCGACCCGTATTTGAATGTAGACGCCGGCACCATGAATCCGACCGAGCATGGTGAAGTATTCGTGCTCAATTCCGGTCTAGAGACCGACCAGGACATGGGTAACTATGAGCGTTTCCTCGGTCGCGACCTGACCGATGCAGACTATGTCACAAGCGGTATGGTCTATAAGCATGTCATCGAGCGCGAGCGTGCGCTCGGCTATGGCGGTAAGTGTGTCGAAGCCATCCCGCATATCCGCGACGAGATCATCGGCCGGTTCGAGCATGCCGTCAAAGTCAACAAGTCCGATATCTCCATCATCGAGATCGGCGGCACCATCGGCGACTACCAGAACATCATGTTCATCGAGGCCGCCCGCACTCTCAAGATCCGCCACCCGCACGATGTGGCCTTCGTGATGGTCTCGTACCTGCCTATCCCCTCGAAGTTGGGGGAGATGAAGACGCGTCCGACCCAGAATGCCGTCAACCAACTGGCCTCGTACGGCGTCAATACCGATATCATCATCGGCCGTTCGGAGATCCCGCTCGACCAGAAGCGCAAGGAGAAGATCGCCGCCGCCTGCAATATCCTGCCGAAGCGGGTAGTCTCGGCGCCGGACATCGAGAGTATATATGACGTGCCGGTCAACTTCGAGCATGATCGCTTGGGCGAGATCATCCTAGAGCTCCTGAATATTTCTGACCGCAAGACCAACAAGTTCTTCCTGGACTGGAAGAAGATGGCTCGCGGCGTCAAGAATCACACCCGCCACGAAGTTTCGATCGGTGTAGTAGGTAAATATTTCAATACCGGGGACTTCATCCTCTCCGATTCCTATATCTCGGTCCTTGAGGCCATCAAATTCTCGGCTTATGCCAATGGGGTCAAGGCGGTCATCCACAGCATCAATTCTCGCGATTTTGAGAGTAAGGACCCAGACTATGCGTCACTCGACGATCTGGACGGCATCATCGTACCGGGGGGCTTCGGTGAGAGCGGTATAGAGGGCAAGCTCAATGTCATCGGATATGCTAGGAAGCACAACATCCCGTACTTCGGACTGTGCTATGGCATGCAGCTCATGACTATCGAGTATGCCAGGCATGTCCTGCACCTCCAGGGCGCTCATACCGCCGAGATCGACCCAAAGTCGCCACATCCAGTCATCGACATCATGCCGGACCAGAAGAAGCTCATTGCCGAAGGCAAGTACGGCGGTTCGATGCGTCTCGGCCTCTACCCGGCCAAGCTCGCCAAGGGCTCAATCGCGCAGGATGCCTACTCGATCTTCGATGGAGAGAGGCTCAAGCGGCCGACCACGCTCATCAAGGAACGTCATCGCCACCGCTACGAGGTCAATCCCAAGTATGTCGAGCGCCTGGAGAAGGGAGGTCTGGTCTTCTCGGGCAAGTCGCCCGATGGCGTGCTCATGGAGATCGCCGAGCTACCGCGTTCCAAGCACCCATTCTTCCTCGGTACCCAGTTCCATCCCGAACTCCTCGCTCGCCCACTCATGCCGCACCCCTTATTTACGGCCTTCATGAAGGCGGCCAAGGTGCGGAACAAGGACAACCAATCCAAGAGGCATGCAGAGCCGGATGCCAAAGAAGCCGCGAAACCCGGTTCAAAGAAGATCTCGATCAAGAAAGAGTTGTTTGCCTAGATCTGGCGTGTATTGACAATGTACGTACATCGTCTATACTGGAGCCATGAGCATGGATACCACACTACAACTGCGCATCGACGCATCCACCAAGGCCAAGGCCCAGAAGATCTTGAAGGAGCTGGGTATGGACCTCTCGTCGGCGATCAAGGTTTTTCTCACACAGGTGGTAAGGAGCAAGTCTCTACCTATCAAGGGATTGACTGTAAATGGTTATACTGTAGCGCAAGAGCAGAAGTTCTTACGTCAAGTAAGAACTGAAAAGCTTAGCAAGAGATTCTCTAGCGTCGAAGAAATGATGGATGATATGATGTCCTAGTTGATATACGCGGTCATATACAGCAGAAGGTTCAAAAAAGAATTCCGGAAACTCGCTAAGTCCGGTTTTTTTGACCGTGGGAAGTTTGCATATACTATTAGAACTTTGGCTATGGGTGTGAGGCTCGATGATATCTATCAAGACCATGCTCTGGGAGGTGACATGTCTGAATATCGCGAATATCACCTGAGTTTCGATCTACTTGTGATATATAGGATAGATCAGTCGACTGCGAGTGTCATCTTATGGCGCATTGGTAGTCATTCCAAGCTCTTTGGCTAACCCTTGAATATTCGGTCTTTTTAGCGTATTTTGTATGGTACTTGCGGGATCATGAATGGTCCGAGGGTCCGTTGTTTAACTTTGCGGGATCATGAATGGTCCGAGGGTCCGTTGTTTAACTTTGCGGGATCGTCTAATGGTAGGACGCGACCCTCTGGAGGTCGTTATCTTGGTTCGAGTCCAAGTCCCGCAGCAAATCATGTTAGAAACTAGCCAGATGTTTTTTACAATTTTTCTCGCGACTATTCTCATAGCGCGTATTTTTCTTTTTGTTTGTCCGACACCGGGCCCTACTATTTTTGGATTCAGGGTTCATCATTATGTGTATGGTCTCATCATATTAATAATCGGATATCTTTTTAACTCGATTATTTTATGCGCAATCGGGTTAGGGTTGTTTATAGATGAACTGACCTTTCTTCTATCGAGAGGCAAGACACATGAAGACAATTATTCAAAAATGTCACTACTGGGTACAGCATGTTTTGTAATATTGGTTTTTGTAATCAAGGATTATTTGATATCACTCTTGGTTAATTAGACCTGTGATATAATTCGCACATGTGGCTATTCTTTGCTTTTCTGGCACCGGCCTTGTACTCGATCGCAGAAGTTTTTGACAACTTTCTAGCGAACAAAAAATTCAAGAAGCTTCTTACGTTGGTATTTTATACCTCTCTTTTCAATCTTATTTTCATACCCGTTCTTTTCTTATTTGATCCACCGCAAATCCCACCCCTTCATACGTTGCCCATCTTTGTCATTCTAGGCTTCATCAGTATTGGGTATCTCTATCCATACTACAAAGGGTTACAATCTGATGATACCTCTATAGCAATTTCGTTTTTCGCTATAGGCAGGCTATTTATTCCAGTACTGGCTTTTCTTATCGTCGGAGAGAGGCTTGATCTGGTCCAGTATATCGGAATCGCTCTGATCGTTACGAGCGTGATAGCGCTTGGGTTGCATCACACTAAAGCCAAGTTCAGGTTCAGCAAAGCCATGTGGCACATAGGGCTTGCGGCATTCATTCTTGCGTTTGAAGGAGTGTTATTCAAGCTGCTATTTGATAAGGGGGTATCGGTTAGCACTGCGATAGGCGGCGAGGCGGTCATTGCCCTGGT
Organism: Minisyncoccota bacterium; assembly: GCA_041665325.1. Lineage (GTDB taxonomy): Bacteria > Patescibacteriota > Minisyncoccia > Phycocordibacterales > PALSA-1337 > C7867-002. Next base: position 54,967 of record JBAYJB010000004.1, on the reverse strand, counting down.
CTTAGCTTTATCACTACTGGCTTTTCCTCGCGTACGGCATGATATAAAGGCATCACTGCCGACATTCATAAGACTATCGCCTCTGTTTTTACTAGAAGAGATGCTCACCTTCTTTGGTTTAGCAGCCGAAGCATACGCAATCTCACTGACCTCGGTTAGCGTGGTTAAGGGAATAACTATGATCTCGCCTTTCTACCTGCTTATCTTTGCTTGGTTAGGTCGAGGTTTCTTCCCATCATTATTCAAAGAAGATCTACACAAAGGACATCTTCTTAAAAAGATCCTATTTTTTGCAATTTTGGTACTCGGAGTGATTTTGTTGAGAGAATGACATTGAAGTTCCGACTTCGTCCCACACGTCAGTAAATCAGAGTATAATAATTGTATGAAAGATTTACCCTATTGGTTAGACATGCCATACACCTCTCGTACCGCTCTTAAGGAGGATGCAGATGCGGACGTGGTTGTTATCGGAGGAGGAATCACTGGTGTTTCTACTGCTTATCATTGTGTCAAAGCAGGGTTTAAAACCATTTTGATTGAAAAAGATACCATCGCTTTTGGTTCAGCCGGAAGGAATGGTGGAATGGTAGTTGAGGGGATGGAGTTGGATTTCAATGAAGCGATAGAGGAGTTTGGTTTAAAGATAGCGAAAGATTTGTGGGAGCATACTATAGAAGCGAGGAAGCTAGTGGAGTCGGTCATAAAAGATAATAAGATTGATTGCGATCTAGAAAATCCAGGAAGCTTGTATGTGAGCCGTAGCGATAGTGATGACAGACAATTGCGTATGGAGGCAGAAAAGAGAACGGAGTCCGGCTTTGTATGCGAAATGATAGAGAACGGGAGGCAGTTAGAGAGAAGTCCATTTAGCACAGCCTTGTTCAACCCGTCGGATCTTTTGCTTCACCCGGTAAAATTCATCAGAGGGCTTGCTGAGGTGGCCGAACGATCGGGATTAAGAATATACGAACATACTCCCGCTCTTGATTTCGATGCCCACAAAGTCATTACTTTAGAAGGGGTGATCAGCTCAAAGAGAGTTGTTGTAGCAATCGAAAGTGCTAATTCTAATATGGGACAAGGAGTGAAGATAGTACGCTCACAAGCCGTAGTAACTGAGCCACTATCAAAAGAAAAATGGGATGAGATCGATTGGCAAATCGGAGGCATGTTGTGGACGACTGGCGAGGAATACATCTCTTGTAGAAAAATAGGTATCCGGCTATTTGCGTGTAAGAATCTTCCGATAAATCCAACCAAAGAAGAGTTGATTGATAACGAAAATTGGCAGATTACAAAACTACTCTCATTCTTCCCAACGCTCAAGAAAGAGGGTCTTAGAATTTCCCATCGATGGAGTGGGCTCATGGTTTCTACAAGCGATTATCACCCACATATTCAAAATAATAATGGATATTATGAAATATTTGGTCATTCAGGAAACGGACTTACTAACGGGATGCTAACAGGCAAACTACTCACAGATCATTTTACTGGACTGAAGATCCCTGAGATTTATCAGTGAAGTTAGTTCCAACATCGAACCAAACTGCCAGCAAATAAAACAGTCCAGATGTCACAAGAAAATTATAATAAACAAAAATTTAAAGAGTATCTCTTAGACCTATCTGTTCAATCAACAAGAGACAAGTTTGCAATACTTCCCATATTGTCTGGTCTAATGATCGCCTTGCTTGCATTAGGAAGTGCGGGTGATTTATTTTCTGTTACGATTACAATAAAGTATTTGGCAACAATTTTACTGCTTCTGATGATACTGTCTCTTCAGATCTATTATTCAGAAACTATCGGATTGAATACAAAAGCAATGAAAGAACTAAATGCATTAAATAATGTCAATAAAGATGTTTCCCTTAATTTGAAGCAATCGATTTGGTACCTGTTGTCTGGGAGAATTAGAGGTGAGAAGCATGAATCAGATTTCTTCGACAGATTCACTTCACAATTTCCTGCATATGCGATTTTGGTTTTATGGTTTGTGGTGCTTATGATGATTTGGGAGATTTGGAAGTAAGTTTCCAGCTTCTTTCCAAACGGCTAACAAAATCAAGATTGGAAAAGTTTAAGAGCCCTTGCGACTACTACGAACAGGCAACTGGCCCGTCTTCATAAGCCAGTTTATGCCGCCGAAGCAGCATGCTCGGCGCTTGCCGCGGGAGAGCATGTTGCAGGCTTTCTCGATCCGGCGCTTGCGTGTCTCCGCTAGTTTGGCCGTGATGATCCAGAGGATCCAGTCCCGGCGCGCGATCGGTGTGATGTCCGTCCACGTGTTCCGGGCCTGCGGGGCAGCCGCGAGAGCCTTGCGCAGGTCAGGTGGGACTTTGATGTCGATCATTCTGGGCGCTTTCATATATCGATACTCGCTCTTATCTCACTCCGAACAAAGCGAAGAATTTCATGGGGTCGATCGATATGCCGCCCACGCGCACAGTAAGATGCAGATGCGGGCCTTCGGCGTAGCCGGTCATGCCGGAGAGGCCCACGAGCTGACCCTTCTCGACCAGCTGTCCGGGCACGACGGCGAGCTTCGAGAGATGCATATACATCGAGAGGAGGCCGAGGTCGTGGTAGACGATGGCGGTGTTGCCGTACATCACGAAGGTCTTCGCCACCCTGACTACGCCGCGATTGACGGCGTGGATCGGGGTGCCAGTCGCGGCGCGGAAGTCGGAACCCTTGTGAGTGATTACACTGAGGCCGCTGTCGCGGTCATAGCCGTATGGATCGGTCACAAATGGGTCGGCGACCGGATAGGCGAAGGCGCTGGTCCAAAGAGCTTTGTCTTTGCGGGAATAGACCGCGGCGAGCTCGGCATTCTCCTTGGCCAGAATGGAAAGGATCCGTGTCTGATTGGCCGGGCTATTACCGCCGATCGCGACTGGGACGGGCATGGATTCCTGTGGCCGCAATCGGGGCAGAACGAGGTATGACCCGGATGCCCGCGAGCCGTCCCGGAATGTGGCGACGACCGTAGTTGTGCCCGGTGTTTTGTTTATATCGTTCCCATAGAGAGCTGTGGGTCTGCCCTGATACATGAAGAACAATAAGGGAGGTACGCTCTTCACAGGGACCGAGGTCGTGCCCTGGACAGTGACCATGACCGGCTCGCCCTGGTATATATTGGCCGGCGTGATCTGTAGCAATGGCACCATGACCATGGATAGGAGGTATAGGCGTTTCACTGTTTCAGTATATACCATTGACGATACCCCTAGGGGGGTATATACTTTCTGGCATGAAATACATGAAAGATAGCAACAAGCACAAGGTCATCCGTCGCCTCAAGCTCCTCGAGGGCCAGGTCCGTGGCCTTGGGAGGATGATCGAGAAGGATACTTACTGCATCGATGTCATAACCCAGACATCAGCTGTGAAACAGGGATTGTCCAATATCGAAGATCTTCTGCTCGAGAACCACTTGAGCGGTTGTGTCACCAAGCAAGTCGCCAAGGGACAGACCGCCAAGGCCGTCGGGGAGATCCTCCGCGTCTATAAGCTCAAAAGGAAATAAACCATGCACAAGCAAACATACAAGGTGAGGGGCATGCATTGCGCTTCCTGCGCCGGCATCATCGAAAAGACATTCAAGAAGACAGCCGGCGTCCAATCTGCCGAAGTGAACTATGGTACCGAGACGGCGAAGCTAGCTCTCGACCCAGAGAAGGTCACTCCGCAGCAGCTCTCGCAGAAGATCGCGAAGTTCGGTTACTCGCTCGTCACCGAGACGGCCGAAGGCATGGGCATGTCGCCCGATGAGCATGCCGCCCACACGGGCATCGGTCAGTCCAAGAAAGAGAAGCTCGCCGAGATCAAGGCCATGAAAGCCAAAGTCATATCGGCGATCCCATTGGCCATACTTAGCATCTTCGTGATGGGTTGGGATATCCTGGCGGGATACGGATCAGTGCCAGAGATGAGTTATACAGTGGGGGAGTTTTTCCACCATCTCTTGCCCCTCTTGGCTACATATACGCTGTTCGTCGTAGGCAAGCCGTACCTGCTTGGTTTCTATCGATTTCTCCGCTATGGCAAGGCCAATATGGACACGCTCATCGGCATCGGCACAGTAGCCGCCTATCTCTATAGCTTTGCCGTGACCGCATTTGAAGATGTCCTCAAACCCTTCATCAATGTCGATCAGACTTATTATGACGTTACCATCGTCGTCATCACTTTCATCGCGCTCGGCAAATATCTCGAGGCCCGCTCCAAGGTGAAGACCGGCGATGCCATCGAGAAACTGCTCAATCTTCAGGCCAAGACCGCCCTAGTCGTCCGCGACGGTAAGGAGATGGAGATCTCGGTTGGTGATGTGCGGCACGGCGATCACATCATCGTCAAGCCGGGGGCAAAGATCCCCGTCGACGGGGTGATCGTAGACGGCGCGTCATTTGTCGACGAATCCATGGTTACCGGCGAACCGATGCCGGCTAAGAAGAAAGTTGGAGACAGTGTGGTCGCCGGTACCATCAACACCAGTGGGTCATTTATATTTAAGGCGACCAAGGTCGGATCGGAGACGCTTCTCGCCCAGATCATCAAGATGGTCGAAGATGCCCAGGGCAGTAAGGCGCCGATCCAGGCCTTGGCAGACAAGATCTCGGGCGTCTTTGTGCCGATCGTGCTCGTCATCGCCTTCCTGACTCTTGGGTCCTGGCTTATCATCGGCACGAGCGCGCTCGGTCTATCGCAAGCCTTGTCGCTTGGGCTCGTCTCGTTTGTAGGCATCCTGGTCATCGCTTGCCCCTGCGCCCTCGGTTTGGCTACGCCGACGGCGATCATCGTGGGGGTAGGCAAGGGGGCCAAGGAAGGCATCCTGATCAAGGATGCCGCCACGCTCGAGAAGCTCCACAAGGTGGATACCGTGGTCGTAGACAAGACCGGCACTATCACTATCGGCAAGCCGACTCTGGTAGATATCCGGAACCTTTCCGGGCTTGCAGAAGATGTCCTTGTATCTATTCTGGCCTCTCTGGAGAAGAAGTCGGAGCACCCCATCGCACATGCTGTTGTGAGCTATGCTGAAGGGAAGGGCATCAAGATCGAAGATGTTTCTGGCTTCGAAGCCATACAAGGCAAGGGATTGAAGGGAACGATCGGATGCGCCGAATACCATGTTGGCAATGCGAAGCTCATGAATGATCTCGGTGTTGCATTCGATGTCGCGACGATAGAAAAGTTCACCGCTCAGGGTAAAACGCCAGTCATCCTTTCGACTAGGGAGAAGGTGCTTGGATTTGTCATGGTGGCCGACGAGATCAAGGTGGCATCGAAGCAAGCCGTGGCCGACCTCCACAAGCTCGGTATCAAGGTGGTGATGCTCACTGGCGATGATGAGAAGGCGGCCCGATACATGGCGTCGCTTGTCGGTATAGATGACGTGGTCGCGCATGTGTTGCCCCAGAACAAGCTCGAGAAGATCAAGGAACTCCAATCACAGGGTAGGGTCGTGGCTATGGCCGGAGACGGAGTGAACGACGCTCCCGCTCTGGCTCAAGCCGATGTCGGCATCGCCATGGGAACTGGCACGGATGTGGCTATCGAATCGGCCGGCATCACGCTTCTCGGCGGAGATATCTCGAAGCTCGTCAAGGCCATCAAACTTTCCAAGATGACCATGCGCGGCATCAAGCAGAACCTCTTCTGGGCCTTCATCTACAACATCGTCGGCATCCCGCTGGCTGCCGGGATCTTCTACCCTATATTCGGCTGGCTTTTGAGCCCCGTCTTTGCCGGCATGGCCATGGCGCTCTCGAGCGTATCGGTGGTCTCTAACTCGCTCAGGATCAAGGCAAGAAGGCTATAATCATATGTCCCCATCAACACAAAAGCATATTTTCCATATCCAAGGCATGCACTGCAACGCCTGTGTGCTCATGACGGAAAGCGAGGTCGGTGATCTGCCACATGTCACGCATGTCATATCCAACCTCAAAGATCATACGCTAGAGGTGACGGGTGACTTCGGCAACAAGGAGCCGTTACAGGTCGCCGCAGAGCTCACAGCCCTGCTCAAGCCACATGGCTATACAGTATCAGTGGATAAGGTGGGGCACGCTAGCAAGTGGTCAGACTTCAAGTCAGCGGTCCCGATCGCTCTCGGGTTCATCGCGCTCTTTGTGCTCCTCCAGAAGCTCGGCATCGTCGATCTGATCAGCGCCGGCAATGTGACCTACGGCACAGCATTTGCCATCGGCATCGTGGCGTCGCTATCGACATGCATGGCGGTTGTCGGAGGTCTAGTGCTCTCGATGTCAGCTACTTTTGCCAAGGAAGGTGATCGAGTCAGGCCGCAGCTCATGTTCCATGCCGGAAGGCTCGTATCATTCTTCATCCTGGGGGGTATGATCGGCCTCCTCGGATCAGCCTTTACGCTCAACATCTCTGCGACATTTGTCTTAAGCCTCCTCATCGGCATCGTGATGCTCATCTTGGGTGTGAATCTCCTGGACGTCTTCCGCTGGGCCAAGAGATTGCAGCCCTCACTGCCGCAATCAGTAGGCAAGTATGCCCACGGGGTATCGAGATTCAATCATACCTTCACGCCGCTTTTCGTAGGCGTCGCCACCTTCTTCTTGCCCTGCGGCTTCACACAGTCGATGCAGCTTTACACTCTTACGACGGGGAATTTCCTTGAGGGCGGTTTGACGATGTTGGCTTTCGCTCTAGGAACTCTTCCGGTCTTAGCCCTGGTGAGCTTCAGCTCGTTTAGCATCAAGGATAGCAGCAAGAAGGGGATCTTCTTCAAGAGCGCCGGGCTCGTCGTCATCTTGTTCGCTCTGCTCAATATCCTAAATAGTCTCGTGGTCATCGGTCTCATACCGCCCCTATTCAATCTCTAGTATAATCAGACATATGAAAGCAACCGCTATAGCGATATTGATTGCCGCCGTCATCATCGGAAGCATCATTGTCTTGACTGGTCCTCGGACCGGCGCCGAACAGATATCGGGAGCGAACAATGTCACTATCGTCGACGGGAAACAGATCATCGAGATCGGGGCGAGGGGCGGTTATCAGCCCAGAAAAAGCGTCGCGCAAGCTGGCATACCGACTATCCTGCGATTCAACACCAACGGAACATTCGATTGTTCCTCGTCTGTCAGGATCCCCAGCATGAATATAAGCCGAAATCTCCCGAGTTCGGGGATAACGGATATAGACCTCGGCAGCCAGCTAGCTACGACCCTTCAGGGGATGTGCGGGATGGGGATGTATCGGTTCGAGATAGAATTCAGGTCTAGGACCGGTTCAGGACCTGTGAATATCACGCCGAACGAGTCTGCGCCCGTCTCGGCGACCAAGACTGTGGTTGGTGTATTCACATGCTTGCCACATCGCGATACAAGCGGGCCACAGACCTTGGAATGCGCCTTCGGTCTCAAGGCTGACGACGGGCTTTTCTACGCGCTCGATTGGGGAGACTCAGCTACCTCAGCTTTCGACCTACCGATGGATCGGAAGTTCTCGGTGACGGGATTATTCGTGTCGCTTGAGGCTCTCAGCACTGATCAGTGGCAGAAGTATGCCGTGGAAGGCATCATCAAAGTTTCAAGTTATGAGGAGCTAAAATCTGACATACCAGTTGCCCCGATCAACTCCAAAGTTACCCTGGAGCTCAATAAACCAGTTTCGATCGGCGGGACCACGATCAAGATCTCTGCCGTGACACAGGACAGTCGCTGTCCATCGGATGTGACTTGTATCCAAGCGGGGAAGGTGACCGTTGTTCTGGACATTGTTTCTCCGTTCGGGCCTTCGAGTATGGAGATCGGACTCGGACAAAATGTGACTACAGAAACTTTGTCATTTACGCTCGATAGTGTCACCCCATATCCGATCTCGACGCGCAAGACCCTCGATGGCGAATATCGCTTCATGATCACTGCGAAGAGCCGCTAAGCATCTGATACAATCACTCCATGGAAAACAAACTAGATACCAAGGAAGAATTCTCGCTCGTGAAGAGAGCCAAAAGCTTTGCCCATGCCGGTCGGGGGCTTTGGTTGTTTCTGAAGACTACTCACAATGCCTGGATCCACCTCGTCATTCTTGTCCTCGTGATCGGTCTTGCTTGTTATTTCCGGATCACGCGCCTCGAATGGATCATGCTCGTGTTAGCCGCTGGGTTCGTGTTAGCGGCAGAGGCCTTCAATACTGCTATCGAGATAGACATGAATCTGACTTCGCCGGAATACCATCCGTACGCGCGCGATACCAAGGATGTGGCGGCCGCGGCGGTCCTGATTGCGGCGCTGACGGCGCTCGTGGTAGGGGTGCTGGTATTCTGGCCTTATCTTTCAAACTTCTGATCATAACTCGCCCAACATCTTCTTCAGCACCGGCTCCACCTTGTCCGCCACCTTCACATATCCGACATTATTTGGGTGGATAGTGTCTGACATATATCTCTGGTCGCCGAGCAAACCAGAGAGCACGTTCGGGACGAAGCCTACGCCATGAGATCCGGCGAACTTATCGAACCTAGTGTCGTAACTGTCGAAGAGCAAGCCACCGCGTACGCCGAGCAGGAGAATGGCCGATTCGTGGGCTTGGATCGCATTCACGATCTTATCTAGGTTGGCGAAGGTCTCATCCATCGGTATCCTGCGCAGGAAATCATTGCCGCCGAGGAGGACGATGACGATCCTGGGGTCTTGAACAAAGACATCATCCAGACGGAGTAGGGCGTCGGCGGTGGTATCGCCGCTCACCCCCAGGTTGATGATTGGCTGGCCGATGCGTTGCGATAGGAGAGAGACGAAGTCATTGCCCTTCGATGCTCCCACACCCTGAACCAAGCTGTCGCCGAAGGCCACGATAGTCGATCCGTCAGAATCTAAGTTCTTGATCTGGGACGTGCCGAGTGAGCGGAAAGCGAACCAGATGGCCGCAACAAGCACGATGACGCCGATGATTATATATGTTTTGTTTCGATACCACTCCATTGTCTTCAAGTATAGCATCATAGATTGACAAAACCACACTTCTAGGCTATATTGAACAGGTAATTCAATCTCATTGGTTTTGGCACGGCATCGCATCCGCTCTCAATACTCCTCTCGAGACAGAATACGTAGTATATGTATAACAACCACAGTAACTCTGCGCGTCCCGCTAGGTCATTTTCTGGTCCGCGCCATCATACTTCGGCCTCAAGCAGGCCTTTTCGCGGTGGCCGGCCCAAGCATGCTCCGCGCGGCGGCGGTAAGAAGGGTGGCAATCTGGGCGAATTCATCAATCCGGCCAGGTTCATCAATAAGGTCGTCATGACCGAGGAAGTGGCCGCCTTCAAGCCGGAGCACGCCTTCAGCGACTTTGCCATCGATGATCGCCTCAAGCAGGCGATTATCTCGAAGGGCTATGTTGTCCCAACTCCTATCCAAGACCGGACCATCCCGCACATCCTCAAGGGCTCCGACCTCGTGGGTATCGCCAACACCGGTACCGGTAAGACCGCAGCTTTCTTGCTCCCGCTCATCCATAAGGTCCTCCTTCAGCCCAAGGAACATGTCATGATCATCGTGCCGACGCGCGAGCTCGCCCTCCAGATCGATCAGGAATTCAAGGGTTTCAGCAAAGGCATGAAGATGTGGTCGGTCTGCTGTGTCGGCGGTATGCCGATCGGTAGGCAGATCTCTTCTCTGCGCCTCACCCACAACTTCGTGATCGGTACCCCCGGACGCCTCAAGGACCTCATCCATCGCGGTATGATCAAACCGGCCAACTTCCGCACCATCGTGCTCGACGAGGCTGACCGCATGCTCGATATGGGCTTCATCGGAGACATGCGCCTAGTGATGTCGGCTATGCCCAAGGACCGCCACACGCTCTTCTTCTCGGCTACGCTTTCGCCGGAGATCGAGAAGCTCATCGGAGAATTTCTCAAGGAGCCGGTGCGTATTTCCGTGAAGACCGGCGATACCTCGCGCAATGTCGAACAGGATGTCGTGAGGGTGGCGAACGGCAAGAATAAGATCGACGTCCTGCGTGAGCTTCTCAACCAGAAAGAATTCAGCAAGGTTCTCATCTTCGGTCGGACCAAGCACGGCGTCGAGCGGCTGTCACAGCTCCTGATCGAGAGGGGATTCAAGACGGAATCTATCCATGGCAACAAGAACCACAGCAAGCGCCAGCAGGCCCTGCGCTTGTTCAAGGAGGGCAATGTGCAAGTCCTGGTGGCTACTGATGTAGCCGCGCGCGGTCTAGATATCGCCGACATCAGCCATGTCATCAACTATGAGCTTCCGGGCACCTACGACGACTATGTCCACCGTATTGGCCGCACCGGCCGCGGTAGCAAGAAGGGCAAGGCCCTGACTTTCATCGGGTAAGTTTTAATATTTAGTACTACGTTTGCTCCAATCAACGCACCCTCAACGGATGCAGATGCGCGGCTATACCAACAGCAGCGGCGATGATAAGGAGATTTTTGATGATGTATTGACCTTCGAGCGTCGGGACCATCAAGCCCGACCAGGTCGCAGTTGGAATAGCGAAAAGCGGCATGACCGTAGTGACCATGTGGATCAAGAGGAGAGGGATGACTACGCGCTCCGTGCCCGGGATCAGGAACAAGAGTCCGATCAAGCACTCAAATAACCCGAATAGCACAATGAAAGCGCCGAAAGTCATGATCGGCGGGAAGGTATGATTGAAAAGATCCTCGACGAGCGGGCCAGCCGGACTCTGACCGATGACCTTGAGCGCGCCGAACCAGAAGAAGACCACGAATAGGCCAAATCGCGCCACAGGGATGCTGATCCGGCGGAAGAAATGGATGAGGTCCAGGTCGAAAGTCTGCAGGGTCATCGGGGGTATTATCTCATACCTGCAACCATGTTACACTATTGGGCATGGGAACCATCCTCAAAGATTTGGTCATGGTCGTCGTCCTGGTAGCGGTGGTCGGCGGCGCGGTCAAGGGCAGTATGTATGCCAAGAAGGCTTGGGATGATGGTCATGACTCTGATGCCTTGCTCCGCTCGAGACAGGGCCTCATCGACCAACGCCAGAAGTCCGCGGCAGAGATCGCCGCTGACCTCCAAGCCGCCAGGGCCGCGCTCGCGGCCGAAGCGGCCAAGCTTTCCTATATGCGGGCGGGTTTCAGTCTCTCCGCTTACAGGGGATTCATCATCGAACAGCAAGCCGGTGTCGAGAACGCGCTCTGGTCTAGCGACCCTCTCTTCAATGATCCGCGTTCCACTGATCCGACCTTCAAAGCGCAAGTCGACAGTGCCGCGGCCAGGCGCATCGAAGCTCTGCGTCAGGAGATCAACAAACTATTCCTTTCATGGAAGGCGGACAATAGCCCCATCAAACCAGCCGACGTTAACCTCATCAATAATTACCTGGAGGAACTCAAGGCGATCGTCTCCATCATCACTCCGGCCAATTCCGGCCTGACGCAAGCCGAGATCGATAAGTACAAGGAGGCTGTGTCCGATGCCGAGAAGGTCGTAGATGAAGTTACGAATGATCCCAACCCGGGCGGTGTAGTGACGCCCGAGGATATCGAGAAGCAAAAAGATGCCGTCGACAAGGCACAGGGAGAGGTCGATGAGCTGGAAGGTATCATCGACAACTTCCCGAGCGATCCGAGCGGGGGGGACACAGGGGGCACCGGTGGCGGGTCCACCGGGGGATCGACGGGAGGTTCTTCTTCGAGTGATGACGAGCCGCCTCCGAGCTCGGCCAGCGGACCGGTGATACCGACTGATACCGGCAAGCCGACGCTCATTCAAGGCACCAATTCATTTTGACCGATATATTATGATCATCCTCATCGCTATAGCTACTTTCTTTTCTACTCTCGTCGGAGGGTTGTTCGCTCTGCGTTTCAAGGACAAACTCCACTTGATCCTGGGATTTTCGGCTGGCGCCGTCATCGCGGTAGCTTTCTTCGATCTTCTGCCGGAAGCTATCGAGCTTGGCGGGGAGTATTACGATGTGTCGACGATCGCTTCGGTGGTGGCGTTGGGCTTCCTGGTCTATCTAGTCCTAGACCGGCTGATTTTCCTCCATGCGCACACGCATGATGAGGATCATGAATCGTCGGAAATTGGATCACATGGCGCGAAAGAAAGAGGTATCCTCGGGGCGGGGAGTATGTCTGTCCATAGCTTCCTCGATGGCGTGGCCATCGGCCTGGCTTTCCAGGTGTCGACAGCCGTCGGGGCGGTGGTGACGATCGCCGTCCTCACCCACGATTTCTCTGATGGGATCAACACGGTCAATATGATCCTCAAGAATGACGGCGGACGCAAACAAGCCTTTCGCTGGCTCATGGTGGATGCGGTGGCGCCTGTTCTAGGCGCGTTCTCGACTATGTTCTTCGTCCTGCCGCAACAGAGTTTGGGCATCATCCTGGCGCTCTTCTGCGGCTTCTTCCTATACATCGGCGCGAGCGACCTCATCCCGGAGAGCCACCACAGCCATCCCAAATTCTTGACGACCGCCATGACTCTCCTCGGAGCGGCGGTCTTGTATGTGGCGATACAGTTTGCGGGGATTTAGAGCGGAATGTTAAAATACCTCCATCATGCTCCGCCCTCACATCGTCATCCTCGGCGCCGGGTTCGCCGGGACTTATATCGCCAAGAACCTCGAGCATGCCGTCCGCAAGGGTGAGATCGACATCACGATCGTCAATCGGACGAACTATTTCCTATTCACGCCCCTCCTCCATGAAGTAGCCACCGGCGCCCTCTCGCCCTCGAGCGTGGCCGAACCTCTGCGAGAGGTCTTCCGGGGCACCGATATCTGCATCGTGCAGGGGAGCGTCCAGTCGATCAACAAATCCGACCGGGTCGTCAAGATAGACGCGGATGGACGCTCTCACAGCATCCACTATGACTATCTGATCATCGCCACCGGCGCCGAGACCAACTACTATGGCATCCCAGGCGCCGACAAACTGACCTTACCCCTCAAGACGCTTGCCGATGCGGCACTGGTCAGGAATAGGATCATCGATTCATTTGAGAAGGCGGTTTTGGTCTCTGATGAAGCCGAACGCCGATCATTCCTGTCTTTTGCCGTCGTGGGCGGCGGTGCCACAGGTGTGGAGCTGGCAGCCGAGCTAGCCGAATTCACCCGGAAGATTGTCAAGAGATATTATGGCGTGGAACATTGCCGTTCTGACGACCCGCATCGTTGCGAGCCGGGAGAGCCGACCATCACGCTCGTCCATGCTGGCAAGGAGCTACTCGAGCAATTCGCGCCGTCTCTGCGTCGTGCCGCCCTCAACCGATTGACGAAAAATGGCGTGACTGTCATGGCTGATACCGCCGTCACCGAAGTCACCAAAGCCGGCCTGTCTATCTCCGGCGGCCGAACCGTCGCCGCCTCGACCATCATCTGGACCGCCGGCGTCAAGGCCATCATCCCGAAATTCGAGGATATCTCCCCGACAGTCTCCGGCGGCCGTTTGTCGGTCGACAGCTTCTTCCGCGTGCTCGGCTGTGAGCGTGTCTTCGCGGTCGGGGATATCGCGGCCTATGTGGATGCGCGCGGCTTCGCCCTCGATACCAAGAATGTCCGCCCCTTGCCGATGCTCGCCCAAGTCGCTGAAGCCGAGGCTCGGCATCTCGCCGCCAACATCCTCGCATCCATCCGCGGACGCAAGCTGCGGGATTTCCATTATCGTTCCCGGGGCAGTATGGTCTCGATCGGCCAATGGTTCGCTATCGGCGAGATCTATTCTATGAATATCGCCGGCCTCCTGACTTGGTGGCTCTGGCGCACGGTCTATTTATTCAAATTCGCTTCTTGGCGCAAGCGCATCAGGATCGCTGCCGAATGGTCCTTCGAGCTCATCTCGCCGCGCGATATCACCAAGCTCTAACACTCAACTCTCGGCGCCTATTTGACCGCGTCCCTCTGGATGACCACTTTCTGTTCACCGAAGGCACCCGGCGCCACTGAATATTTCGGGAAGTAGATCGTCACTGTATTGTCGGTGAAGGTGAAGTTGTGGTAGTTCTCGTCGATGGCCACCGTGCCGGCGTCGAACATCTCCGGCAGGATGCTTCCGTTCGAAGCTTGTTCGAGCTTGGCTTTGAGGTCGGCGCGCGCCAAGGTCGAGATCTGCACGAGATAGTCCGTGGTGCCGGGGAAGAGGTCGCTTAGGACCAGGGTCTTCTTGGCCGCGACATCGTAGTTGAAAGTCTCCAATTCCTGGTTCTCGTTGGCGCCGCCGGCATACGAATCATAACGGACGACGATGCTCACATATCGATCATCCACTCGTCCCGGTTTCCATGAGGCATTGAATGAAAAAGCCGAGAGCGGGATCGCCGCTCCGCCTGACGCGGAGGTCGTTTTCCTGGCGATATCATTCTCCATTATGATCTCACGGAAGTCGGCCAATCGACCGGAGACGGACGCGCCGATGGTTTCGTTGAAGTCAGCCGGCAAGCCGGTGAATTGGGGAAATTCGACATCTATTGTAGGGGTGGATGGGGATGATTCCTTGACTGAGACGGTGGAGGCACTGACGCTCCCAGTCACCGACTTATCGGTGGTGGAAGATGTAGCCGTCGGCTCGCTATCCTGCGGGATGCCGATCTTCTTCGGCGCAAAGATATCGAATACCACAAAGGCGATGATGACGACTATTATCAGAGCGGAAATGAGGGAGGAATGTTGTTTCATAAGCAGAGTATAACAGGTTGTAACATTCCCGGTATAGGGTAGGTTATAATGACCGAACATGAATATTGCAGATCCAAAGTCGCTGGGGGACGCCGATATCCTCAAGCTTTCTATAGATAAACCGGCCTTTTTCGAGGAGCTAGTGGGCCGATATCAGCGTGCATTTGTACGCAAGGCTACCTCGATCCTCGGCAACGAGGATGACGCCAATGATGTCGTCCAGGAGACTTTTGTGCGCATCTATATCGCCGCGGGGAAGTTCCGCCCGCAGGCAGGGGCCTCGTTCTCTTCCTGGGCTTATACCATCCTAGTCAACCAGTGCTACACGGCTTATCGCAAGAAACAGCGCGCCGATACGGTCTCGCTCGATCTCGAACCGGAGTTCGCGGAGATCATCCCGGATCAGGCGGGCCTGGCGGCGCTCGAGCAGAGACTTACGGCCGATCATGTCATGAGATTGCTCTCGAAATTGCCGGTCTTGTTGCGGCGCGCCGTCGAGCTCCACTTCATCGATGGGTTGCCGCAGAAGGAGATCGCCGAGCGGGAAGGCGTCTCGCACGGAGTGATCCGCCAGCGCATCCATCGCGCCAAGAAAGAGATGCAAAAGATAGACATGAATATGTCCTTGTCCCCAATATCAATAAAATGAACCAAAAAGAAGCACAACTCACTACCGATATCATGCGTCGCGTGCGTGCGGTCCATCTGATGCGCCGGGTCTTCAGTCCGGTGACGGCGAAGGCGGCGGCCTTGGCGGTCTCAGTCATCTCGTTCGTCTCTCTGGTTTCCGTGCCGCATGTCTTGGGAAATATGTCCCATGTCGGTGGTTTCGTCGCGTGTGCGAAGTATCTGTTGGGGGCATTTGCTCATACCGAGCTTGGCGTACAGTCTACTCTCGTTCTGGCCGTCGCTATTGGGGTTTGGTTCGTATCGGATATCGTGAGGAATGTGAGGCATGCGCGGTTTGCCCAGACTGTCGGCGCATAGGAAAGACGAGCATAGCGCGTATTACTAGACCATGTTTTTCGAGTTTTGACTTAGAAATTTTATGCAAAAAAGAAAGCCCCCGCAAGGTTGTCGCGTGGACTTCCTTGAGGGGGCTTAGCTGCTTTCGAGCTTGATGCCAAACTTTTTGCTGTGTGTTCGGATCAGAGCGCCGATGGCCTCGTCAGCCGTTTTTCCACAATCCCAAGCACCGCAATAGTGGGCCAGCTGGGCATGGTAATCATCACTTCTCTTGCTCACGATTATCGTGTTGAGTCCGTCAACCTCCTGACTGATGGTCATGATCCCCTCACGACTGCTCGTCCAGTATTGACCCTTAATCTTGCCTGGATACATAACCTCCTTGTCGTGGCAGGTGACATATCCCTCGAAGTTCCAGCTTTCGCCGGAACCATCTTCCCAGCTAAGACTGTTTATGACGGCACATACATTCGTTCGTTCGTTCGGATTTGTGCTATATAGCCCCTCGACCCAAAACTCAACGGGCAGGCGCTTCCCATTGATCCGATTGATGAATGCTATGTCAAGGTCGTGTTTAGACGGACCATTTACTATTTTGTATTGTGTCATACAACACCTTTTTCTTTGAACTGTGCATTAGATGAGGAACGCACATACCCCCTTATTTCCCATCTTGCGATGCAGGAAACGACTTAACCATACGATTAAGAATCTGCTTATATTATAGCATTAAACTCTACTACTTGTCAATGCATAGGAATAACCTTATTTCAGTGGTTTTTCAGGTTATAATACCCGGCATGATCGACCCACAAGAATTGAAATCCCTCATCTCCGGCGACGTGGAAACTTCCGATGAGGCACTTACTGCAGCTAGCCACGACGCCAGCCTATTTGAAGTCCGGCCGCAGGTCGTAGTAGATCCCAAGGATGTCGAAGATCTGAAGAAGCTTGTCACATACGCCAACGCGCACGAGGGGGTCAATCTGACCGCGCGCTCGGCGGGAACAGACATGTCGGGCGGGCCGCTCTCGGAATCGATCGTCGTCTCATTCACGAAATATTTCAATAAGATCAAGGAAGTCAGGGAAGAGCCGCAGGGAAGTCAGAAGGGAACAGAGATCTCCGGATACGTTGTTACGGAGCCCGGCGTCTATTATCGCGACTTCGACAAGGCCACGATGGCGGCTGGCGGGCAAATCATGCCGTCATATCCGGCTTCGCGCGAGCTCTGCACTGTTGGTGGCATCGCGGCAAATAACTCTGGGGGTGAGAAGACATTAACTTACGGAAAAACTGAAAGATACATCCGCCGTCTCAAGATGGTTTGCGCGGATGGAAATGAGTATGAATTTAAGGCCATGAATCCGGCGGAACTCGAAGCCAAGAAAGCACTGAAAACATTTGAGGGGGAGATATATCGCAAGATGTCGGTCCTGATCGATGACAATGCGGAGATCATCAAAAACGCCAAGCCACAGGTATCAAAAAATTCCTGCGGCTATTATTTGTGGAATGTCCGCGATGAGGCCGCCGACACTTTCGACCTGACTAAGATGATCGTGGGTGCACAGGGAACGTTGGGCATGATCACGGAGATAGAGTTCGGGCTGGTGAAGCCGAAACTGCACTCGCACATGTTGGTAGTATTCTTGCCTGACTTGAAACTGCTCGGTGAAACAGCGACGCATATCCTCGAACACAAGCCGGAGAGTTTTGAATCATACGACGATCAGACGCTCAAGGTGGCGATCAAATTCTTGCCACAACTCATGAAGCAGATGGGCGGGAACTTGATCACGCTCGGCCTCTCATTCATGCCAGAAATGTTGGCAGTCCTAGAGTCTGGCGGCTTGCCGAAGCTTGTCCTCATGGCGGAGTTCACGGCGGACACGGATGCCGAGGCCTTGAAGATGGCCACCGAGGCGCACGATTCGCTCAAGGGCTTCCACGAGAAGAGCCGCGTGACCAAGACGGAAGCAGACTCGCACAAGTATTGGGTCATCCGCCGCGAGAGCTTCAACATGTTGCGCAAACACATCCATGGTGTGCGCACGGCCCCATTTATCGACGATTTCGTGGTCATGCCCAAGGACTTGCCGGTATTCCTGCCTAAGCTCTACGCCTTGCTCGAACCGTACAAGAAGGACCTGACCTACACCATCGCGGGGCACGTCGGCGACGGCAACTTCCACATCATCCCGCTCATGGACCTGAAGCAGGAGAAGGCGCACAAGATCATCGAGGAGCTCTCGGTCAAGGTCTATACGCTCGTGCATGAATTCGGCGGCTCCATCACT
The DNA here is from genome assembly GCA_041665325.1 of Minisyncoccota bacterium. Classification (GTDB taxonomy): domain Bacteria; phylum Patescibacteriota; class Minisyncoccia; order Phycocordibacterales; family PALSA-1337; genus C7867-002. The sequence continues at coordinate 37,022 of JBAYJB010000004.1, read as the reverse complement.
GGCGAGCACAACGACGGCATCATCCGCACCCCGTTCGTGAAGATGCAGTACGGCGAGGCGGTCTATCGGCTGTTTGAAGAGACCAAGAAGATCTGGGACCCCAAGGGCATATTTAATCCGGGGAAGAAGGTCGGCGGGACCTTGGAGTATGCGTTCAAGCATATTGTGAGGGAGTCGTAGAGAATTTAAATTAAAATATCAAAAATGGAACTAAAGGATTTTGTGAAAAAAGTAATAATCGACCTTGATCAGGCCGTTTCTGAGGCAAACAAAGAAACGGGAAGGGATGTCAGATTTAAGGGGGTTAAGGAACAAAGAACAGCCCTTGAATTTGATGTTGCGGTTACCGTTGAATCAACTAATTCAGGAAAGGGAGGCGGAGAAATTAAAGTTTGGGGCATTGGTCAACTGGGGGCAACTGGGTCTGCTGAGTTAAAAAATTCTACTGTGAGTAGAGTGAGCTTCGGTGTTGATATTAATGAGTACACAAAAGCAGAAAGAGCCGTACAAGATCAACAGTTCAAAAGCCAGTTTAGAAGTAATCCCAACATCGGAATGTAACTTATGCCTGACCTAGACTCAAAACAGAAAGACACGTACTTCGTAGCAGTCAAGGTCTTCTTGGAAAAAGATGGGAAGTTCTATGTCTTTAAGGATCGCTTCGGCGACTGGGATATTCCTGGCGGTCGGATCAAGAAACATGAATTCGACGCGCCCCTCGAAGAGATCATCAGAAGGAAGATGAAAGAGGAGATCGGCGACGGGCTTGTGTATGAGCTCGGCAAGCCCATCGTCTTCATGCGTCATGAGCGGATAGACGCAGCCGGGGGCAATCTCACGCGCATATTTGCCGTCGGATATCAGGCTACGCTCATATCAGGCTCACCTAAGATGTCAGCACAGCATGTCGAGGAGTTGTGGGCCGACATGAATACATTCAAGCCGGAGGATTATTTCAAGGGTGGGTGGCTCAAGGGAGTGAAGGAGTATTTGGAGATAGGGAAAAAATAATGAAAACTAAACTCATCGAAATCTTTGGTTGGTATGGGACATGCGCAATCATGCTTGCATATGCATTGGTCAGTTTTTCAGTCGTAACATCAGACTCTGTTTCTTATCAAATTCTCAATCTTACCGGTGCTCTAGGAATCGTCACAGTTTCATTCCACAAGAAAGACTACCAGCCGGGCGTGCTCAATATCGTGTGGTTCGTGGTGGCGTTGATAGCAATCGTCAATATTCTGAGATAAGACAACAAAAAACCGCCATGTTTCAGGCGGTTGCGATGCATGCGAGGCGACATTCAGGCTCTCGGTCTTAGATACGGCGGCTCAAGACGAGCCGGGGAGTGTGGCTGCCTTCGTAATCCTCGATCCGCCCTGTCACCGTGAAGCCATGTCGCTCGTAAAGCCGTTTGGCAGGATTGTCCGGGTGAGTGACGAGTTCGATGTGGTTGTAACCGGCCCGACCAAGATCCATGAGCAGTGTGCCGAGTGCTTGGCTCCCCATGCCACTGCCCTGGAAATCTGGATGGATGGCAAGCTCGGAGATATAGGTGTGGGTAGAGGACCTCTCCTCGTAAGAGATATATCCGACGATCTCAGTGTCGCGCTTGATCATAAATACGCAGGCGCTGTTGATCTCGGCGAGGACCTCTGCCGGATCAATGATGGTCAGGTTGATGGGCGAAGCTACGCCCCGGGCGATGCGGACATAGGCTCCGACATCATCCGCGGTGGCGGGTCTTAGTCTGATTTTCATAGTATAGATGGGTTATCTGATTTTTAGGTTAGGATAAGGAACGGTCGAAGTCAAATGATTGGTGGTCGACCTTCAAAACAGATATGATGATCCCATGTCCCTCCACCCCTCGATCGAACACCTCCGCAAAGACCCAAAATTCAAGCCACTCATCAAGAAGTACGGCCTGCCGGACCTTACGCGCGGCAAGGATCATTTCCAGGCCTTGGCGCGCTCAATCATTCACCAGCAAGTATCGGGGAAGGCGGCGCAGAGCATTTATAATAAGTTCGTTAATCTGTTCGGTTCAGGTAAGAAGTTCCCAAGTCCGGAAAAAGTACGAAAGACTCCGATCAAAAAACTTAGAACTGCCGGATTGTCAGGGCAAAAGGCTTCTTATATCCATGACCTAGCTTCAAGATTCACAGACGGCTCTATCAAGCACAAAAATATTCACAAACTCACGAATGAAGAGATCATCGAACATCTCACCCAAGTGAAAGGGATAGGGGAGTGGACGGCGCATATGTTCCTCATATTCACGCTGAATAGGCCGGACATATTCCCGACTGGGGATCTGGGCATTCAAAAGGGATTTCAGATAGTTTACGGATTCAAATCATTGCCTAGTATCCGAACCATGGAGAGATTGGCAAAACATTGGCGCGCGCACGCCACGGCCGCTTCGTGGTATCTCTGGAGAGTTGCGGATGGTGCCAAATAGAGTATTATTCAACTTGGCCAGATTTTCCAAACTGCATAGCAACCCCAGCTCCACAAGAGGGATTTTAAAAATGCCAACCATCGTCATCCGTGACCAGCTAGTCAATCCTCCAACTTGGCTTCCATCGTTCCGCGACCTGACTCTCTACTGCACTATCTTTCTCAAAAGGGATGTAGTAGTCGAAGCCGCTGACCCTGATCCGTATCGTCGCTGGCTCCGTTCTCGCGGCTGTATCGATTTTGTTCAGGACTTTGTCCGCCCGGGAAGCGAATTGGGCGTTCATATCGATGTTGAACGGCGTCTCATCGCCAGACCGACCTTTGTGACAGATCGGATCGTTCCAGAGAACATGAATAGAATCATTGGATTCCTTGCACCGCATTGCGATCGTAGTCATCAGGAAGTGACTGAATTCCTTCGGCGAATGGATCTATAAATCAGTTTTAGGCTGTACTCTAAAGATGTAGAGCACGGCCTTTTTGTTACCACACAAACTTCTCGCCCTTGTACCAGAATTGCCCGGTCTCGGGGTGTGATGTAGCGAGCTTGAAGATGTCGCCCGCCGCTTCTTCCGGCGTGATCGGAGCTTCCTTGCCGCCCATGTTAGTACGGACCCAACCGGGGTGGACCGAGGAAACGATGATGTCCGCGCCTTCGTGCTTGAGACGTGCAGCCAGAGTGCGTGTGTACATATTGAGCGCGGCCTTGGAGATCTTGTAAGCCGGGTAGTGATATGGCTCATGTGAGTCCTCGATGTTGTCCATATCAGTGAGCGAGCCGGCCTGGGAAGTGATGCTCACGATGTGGCCGCCCCGAACGATGAGAGGGATGACATGTTCGGTCAGGTCGATCGTACCGATCAGATTGACTTCCAGTGTTTGGCGGAGCTTGTCTATCTTGACCGCGGTTTCTTCTTCATCCTCGAGCGTGCCAGAGTTATTTATGTGAACATCGATCTTCGCCCCGGACTCTCTGATCTCTGTCGCACATTCCCCGATCGACTTGTGCGAAGTCAGGTCCAGCTTGTGTATCTTCAGATTGTCATTCGAGTAATCAACCTTACCTGTTTGTGCTGTGCCGATGACGGCGTACCCTTCGTGCAAGAATCTCTCGGCCAGAGCCTTGCCGATGCCCCGGCCTACGCCGGTGATGAGGACGGTTTTCATAGCTTTATTTTAACACAGACGCGGCGCGGATTTCTCATTCACTGCCATATAGTATATAATGCCCCCATGGCAAAAAGAGCATCAGTCCAAGCCCACGGCTCGCGTTCCAGGAAGACCAAGAAGCGCCTAGCGACTAAGCACGCCCGCCGCGTGAAGAAGGCCGCTAAGCATGGTTGGAAATAACGGAACTCCTCAATTATCAACAGCCGTCTTCGGTGGAGGCTGTTTTTGGTGTACGGAAGCGGTATTTTCTTCATTGAAGGGGGTTTTATCCGTCATGCCCGGATACACCGGCGGTACGACCAAGGATCCATCATACGAACAAGTCTCGGGCGGCAATACCGGATATGTAGAATCGATCAAGATCGAGTATGATCCGAGTGTCATCTCCTTCGACGACCTGTTATTAGTCTTTTTCCATACGCATGATCCTACGACTAGGAACAGGCAAGGCGATGATGTTGGCGTCCAATATCAGTCTTCGATATTCTATTTAGATAATGAACAGAAGAAGATTGCAGAGGATTTGATCAAGGAGTTGAACGTTTCGAAGGCCTATGACAAGCCGGTTATTACGGACATAAGGCCGTTTGATGTTTTCTACCCAGCCGAGGATTATCACAAGGATTATTACAAGAATCATCCAGACCAAGCATACTGTCAGATCGTGATCGCGCCGAAGCTGGAGCACCTTGAGAAACGTTTTTCTGCGCTCATGGTAAAATAACACTGATGAATCAAACCCAAGATTGGTACGCGCATCTCATCAAACCGTCATTCGCGCCGCCGGCCTGGCTCTTCGGCCCGGTCTGGTCCGTGCTCTATGTCATCATTGCCGTCAGTTATTTCCGGGTCTTCCAGTTGGCGATCAAGCGGATCATTCCCGCCAAGATTGCCATCCCGTTCGCCTTGAATATCATCTTCAACCTCGCTTTTTCGCCGATACAATTCCAATTGCAAAACAATTATCTGGCAGCTGTAGACATCCTGCTCGTGCTCGGTACGATCATCTGGGGCATGGCTATGATCTGGCCGTATTCGAGGAAGATCGCCTACTGGCAGATACCGTACTTGGTGTGGGTACTGTTCGCGACAGTCCTACAGCTATCGGTGACGTGGCTGAATAGATAGTAGAGCCTATTGCGAAAGGAGGTTATCGATCCTATTCAGATCTCTCGGGAAGAGAGTCGCTTCTTTGACGTTGTCGATACCGAGGAGCTTGCCCGTGAAGCGCTCAAGCCCGAAGCCGAAGCCACCATGCGGCGGCATGCCGTATTTGAATGCCTGCAGATAGAACTTGAATTTCTCCGGATCAAGACCTTTCTCTTTCATCGAAGCAATGAGATCGTCATATATGTGGATACGCTGGGCGCCAGTTGTGATCTCGACTCCGCGGAAGAGCAGATCGAATCCCATGGTGTAGGCCGGGTCTTTCTCATTCCTGTAAGTATAGAAAGGCCGCTTGGCGGTAGGGAAGTTCGTGATGAAGATGAAATCGGAGCCGAGATTCTTCGCGGAATAGTCGCATAGCCAGCGTTCATGCTCCGGCTCGAGGTCTGGTTCGTTGGTGCAATCCTTGCCGGTCGCGGCCGTGATGAGCTTCTGGGCCTCGCGCAAAGTCAGACGCGGGATCTTTGCGGGCACTTCCGGGATGGCTGCTTTGAGCAAGGTAAACTCCGCCGCGCACGATTTCCGAAGCTCACCGGTGACGTAAGCGAGCATCTCGGTCTCCATATCCATAATATCCTCGTATGATTTGATGAATCCCATTTCCATATCCATGGATGTGTATTCGTTGAGATGGCGAGTGGTCGAATGCTTCTCGGCTCGATATACATTGCCGATGGCGAATACCCGCTCGAATATGCCGACCATGATCTGTTTGTAGAGCTGTGGGCTCTGGGCTAGGTGTGCGATGTGTTTGAAATAAGTGACATCGAACGAGTTCGCTCCGCCCTCGGCATCGTCGCCGATTAGTTTCGGAGCTTGGAATTCGATGAATCCTTTGCTGTTGAAGAAATCCCTATATGACTTGGTTATCGTGGATTGAACCGTGAATATGGCGCATGCTCGCGATGTTCGGAGCGTGAGTGGTAGGTTGTCCAGATAAGTGTCCATGTTGACGTCGGCTCCGAGCTCGAACGGCAATTCCTTGGCGGCGGACAACACTGCGATCGACAGGACTTCGAGCTCGAGCGTTCCATTGAGCTCACCCTCTTTGACCATCTTGGTCGGACGGGCATTGACCTTGCCGGTCACGGTCACAACCCATTCACTGCGGAGTTCCTTGGCGGCATCGTGCGCCTCTTTGTGGTTCGGCAGGACCACCATCTGCACCTTGCCGCTCACGTCGCGTAAGTCGATGAAGATGAGCTTGCCGTGGTCGCGGCGGATGTCCACCCAGCCGGAGATGGAGACCTCCTGGCCGATCGCGTCCTTGAGATCCTTGATATATGTGCGTTTCATGCCGATAACTATAACATAGATATTATGGAGTGGCCTCGGGTGATATTTGCTATAATTAAGGCATGAAAACCATCGGCCAGGTCATCTTGCTCATCCTGGTAGTCGTTGTAGCTGCGTTCGCACTCGCCGCCGCCCGCATGTTCGCGCCGATACCGGGGCCGGCTTCTGCGCCTGCCTCAGTATCAGCTTCTACCTCGCCGCTCATCATCGATTTGCCACAGTCCGGTGGTGCCATCGCCTCGCCGCTCATCGTATCGGGTACGGCACCGGGGACGTGGTACTTCGAAGCGAGCTTCCCGATCGTCCTCGTCGATTGGGACGGCCTGATCATCGCTGAGAGCTATGCCCAAGCGCAATCCGACTGGATGACCGAAGGCCAGGTACCATTCACGGCCGAACTCGTCTTCGCCAAGCCGCCGTTCGCCGCCGACTACTGCCGCCGTGGTGCGCTCATCCTGAAGAAAGACAACCCCTCCGGTTTGCCCGTGCATGATGCTGCGGTTGAGATTCCCATCGTGTTCCAGTAGACTGGCAATATGGAAGTCTCCCCGATAATCAAAGAGAAAGCCCCCCTCATCCTCGCCGAGATCCAGAAGGCGAAGTCAGTGCTCCTGCACTGCCATCCGTCGCCTGATCCGGATTCTGTCGGTTCGACGTTGGCCATGAAGGCCGCACTCGAACAGATGGGGAAGAAGGCGACGGTCATCAAAGGTGATTCCGAGATTCCGGACGGGTTCATGCATTTTCCCGGCGCCGACCAGATCGTCCAGAATAATTTCTTCGAGATGGACCTGAAGGATTTCGACCTGTTCATCATCCTCGACACCGGATCGCCTACGCAGATATCGCGCGTCCGGCCGATCGATCTCCCATTTCCGATCCGCAGCGTCATCATCGATCATCACGCGTCGAATGCCGGTTTTGCCGACATCAATCTGATCGAAGCATCATCCCCGGCTGTTTGTCAGATCTTATTTGAGCTATTTGGCATCTGGGGAGTCAAGATCACTCCGGAGATCGCCTCCAATCTGTTTATCGGGATCTATACGGATACCGGCGGTTTCAAATATAGCTTGACGACACAGAGGTCGTTCGCCATCGCCGCAGATCTCCTCCAATACATCCCGGATTTTCCTAAGCTCATCTCTGATATGGAGAATTCCAATACTCTTGCCGACTTGTCATTCAAGGCCTTAGCGCTAGAATCGGTTGAGGTTTTTGGTGGAGGCAAGATCGGCTTGGCGGTCGTATCCAACGAAGCTCTCAAGGCCAAGAATATCCCTCTGGACAAGATCAATACCGCTTCAGTCACATATGAGTTACGGACCGTATCCGCATGGGCCGTTTCCGGCATTTTGACCGAGATCGAACCGGGTAAGATCAAGATGAATTTCCGCAGCAAGGACGGCGATAGATATGATGTATCCAAGTTGGCTGTGGCGATGAATGGCGGGGGACACAAGGCGGCCTCAGGTGCGACTATGAGTGGTACTTTGGAGGAAATAAAAACTAAAGTAGTCGCCAAGGCCAAAGAACTGTATAATCTCTAAGTTAATAATTTATATATTATGAATTCAAAATCGCAATGGATCAGCATCGTTGTCGTCATCGTTATCATCGTCATCGGCTGGTTCTTCTTGGACAATCGTGCCGGCACAAAAAACAACGAAGAAACAACTACAACTACAACCACGACTACAAATACTAACCAATCAGCAAAAAATTCTATGCACACAGTCACCATCAACACCAACAAGGGAGCGATCGTTATCGAGACTTACGACGCCGATGCGCCCAAGACCGCCGAGAACTTCATCACGCTCGCGAATAAGGGCTTCTACAATGGCACGATCTTCCACCGCGTGATCGAGGGCTTCATGATCCAGGGCGGCGATCCGACCGGTACCGGTATGGGCGGTCCCGGCTACAAGTTTGCCGACGAGCTCGATTCGAACACTCCCTCCTACAAGGCCGGCTATGTTCGCGGCACGGTCGCCATGGCCAATTCCGGCCCGAATACGAACGGCTCGCAATTCTTCATCATGCACAAAGATACTCCGCTCCCGCACAGCTATACGATCTTCGGTAGGGTAGTCTCGGGCATGGATGTCGTGGACGCCATCGCGGCTTCGCAAGTAGATGGCAATGATAAGCCGCTTACGGCCGTAACGATGCAGGCGGTGACGGTGGCGACGAAATAGATTTGGTCTTGCGCAGCCGGATAGCTCTCCTCTTAACTTCTTTGAAGTGACCGAAAAGTGGTCACTTCGCTGGAGGAGCAAAAAGAGACTATACCAGACCATGTTTTTCGAGTTTTGACTTAGAAATTTTTGAGGAAAAGCGGAACACCTCGCCACCCACCTTGAATGAAGCGCGCGGAGGATTGCCGTATGCTAACATTACAGCATGTCCGACTTCTACAATCCCCGCCGCACCAAAGGCCTCTTTGATCCTGAGAGCAAAGAGTCTTTCCGCGTAAGCCGTTCTAAGATCGACCTCTTCCTCAACTGTCCGATGTGCTTCTATCTCGACCGTCGACTCGGGGTGGGGAGGCCGCCGGGATTCCCATTCAACTTGAACTCGGCCGTGGACACTCTCCTCAAGAAGGAGTTCGACATCCATCGTGCTGCCAAATCTTCACACCCTCTCATGGATGCTTACGGCCTCAAGGGCATAGTGCCATATCAAGACGAACGGATGGATGCCTGGCGCGATGCCATGAAGCGCGGCGTGACATACGTCCATGAGCCGACCAACTTCCTGGTCACCGGCGGGGTAGACGATGTCTGGATCAACAAGAAGGGTGAGCTCATCATCGTCGACTACAAGGCGACGAGCAAAGAAGAGAAGGTCTCTCTCGACAAGGAATGGCAGATCGGCTACAAGCGCCAGATGGAAGTCTATCAGTGGCTCCTGCGTCAGAACGGCTTCAAGGTTTCGAAGACCGGCTACTTCGTCTATTGCAACGGCAAGACTGATAGGAAGTCTTTCGACGGCAAGCTCGAGTTCGATATCGATCTCATCCCATATGATGGCGACGATGCGTGGGTCGAGAAGGCTCTCGCGGATATGCATGCATGTCTCATGCTCGAGAAACCACCGAAGCCATCCGCATCCTGCGACTATTGCAACTATCGCAAAGCCGCTCGCGACGTCCAGAAATAAACCGCATCCTCGCCAGCAGCCCCCCAAAAAAGACGCCGCCGCTCACACCCTGCCAGGGGTAAGCGGCGTAGCGCCTCACTGTTTCCTAGATCGATATCTTGTCTTGTCGCGGGCGCCCGGATGTCGGAGATCCGGGCGGTGAGAAAATATCCTTGCCCACTGACCATCACCAAATGATTGATAAGGGTTATTTCGACTCATAACCGCGGATATCATATCAATGGCTGGTTCAAGGAACGTTCAAGAAAACTTCAAATTTCCATGAAGAAAAGTTCAAATCTTCATGAAGAAAGACCAAAAAATCACTAAAATCCCTAAAAAACCTATCTTTGCTGTAATTTGGCTATCTTCTCGGCGGTGTCGATGAGATATCCGCGCCCGGGGATGTTGATGATCAGGTTCGGGGCGTCGCTACTATTGATCTTCTTGCGCAAGTTGCGGATATGGGCTTCTACGGTATTGGAAAAAGGATTGCCGTCGGCTGTCCAGATATGTTCCATGAGCTGGGCGCGAGAGAGGACCGTCCCGGCATTCTGCATGAAGTATTGGAGCATGTGGAATTCCTTGCGAGTGAGATGGATGGCTCGATCACCTCGCTTCACGGTATTGGTGTCCTGGTCGAGCATCAGATCTCCGATCGCTAGGGTGTGGCTCTTGAGGGCGGGGGAGCGACGTGTGACGGCATCGAGCCGGGCCCGGAGCTCATCGAGCGAGAACGGCTTGGTGATATAGTCGTCGGCCCCGCTCTTGAAGGCGGCGATCTTGGTTTCGGTGTCGCCGGAGACGGACATGAAGAGGATTGGCGTATCTTTGCCGGACTTTCTGATCTCGTCGCATACGGCCAGGCCGTCTTTCTTGGGCAGGGAATAATCCAGGACGATCGCGTCGTAGGCATAGCTTCGGCCAAGGAATGATCCGTCAGCACCGTCGGGCGAGATGTCCACAGTGTGAGAGTAGGCTGCCAAGCTCTCCTTGACGGTCTCCGCCATGTTCCGGTCGTCCTCGACGATCAATACTTTCATGGCTCAGAGTATAGCAAAGTTGCGTTCTCATCCGCAATCTGGTAGAGTCTGACCCATGTTAATGATCCGCTTGCAACGCACAGGCCGCAAACACGAACCGACTTTTCGTGTGGTTTTGACTGATTCCAAGAACGGCCCCAAGAGCGGCAAGTACTTGAGCAACCTCGGTTGGTACGATACCCGCCGCAAGAATACTGTCGATCAGCTTGATATCGAGCAGATCAAGGGCTGGATGTCCAAGGGCGCCAAGCTCTCCCTCACTCTTCACAATTTCCTCGTGAATCACAAGGTAATCTCGGGCAAGAAGCTCAACGCTCTCCCCAAGAAGAAGCCGATCAAGAAGGAAGAAGCCGCCGCTCCGGCCGCCGCCGCCCAGACTGCTCCTGCCGTCGCACCAACCGAAGCTCCCGCCGCCAAAGAAGAGGCAAAAGCCGAGGCCGCTCCTGTCACAGCTTAGATTGACGCCCGCTGCGCGTCTCGCTACAATTCCGATAGTACGGTATCGAATGCCAGTACTGATTAAAAGTTAGTCTATACGAATATATGAATACAGATCAGCAATTCCTAGAGTATGTTGTGAAGGCGTTAGTAGACAGTCCAGATGAAGTCAAGACAGTGCGCACAGTAGATGAGATGGGGGTCCTGCTCACCCTCGAATGTTCGGCCGCCGACATGGGCAAGATCATCGGCCGCCAGGGCAATACCGCCAAGTCCATCCGCACGCTCCTGCGCGTCGTCGGCATGAAGAACAATAGCCGCGTCAATCTCAAGATCAATGAGCCGATTGGCGGACTCAAGTCAGCCGAGCGCATGGCGCCTCCGGTTCCGGTCTCGGCCGCTTCGGCTTCCAAGTCTGTTGATGAAGCTATGGCTGACCTCAAGTTGTGATCACCTTCCATATCATCACGCTTTTCCCAGAATCCCTAGAGTCATATCTTGGCGCTTCTATTCTCGGTCGTGCGCAAAAGGAGAAGCATATAGCGGTTAAGTACTATAATCCGCGTGATTTCGTGACGGTCAAGAAAGGGAAGTCTCCATCATATGCTGACCGCCGAGTTGATAATCGTCCATATGGCGGAGGGCCCGGAATGGTCATTGAGGCTGTTCCAGTGATTAAGGCTATTGAGAAAGCCGTTGGCGCCAAATTAAAATCAGCTAAATCCAAAAAGAAAGTTCAGATCGTGTTCTTTAGTCCGGCTGGTAAGGAGTTCTCAAATATTACCGCCGATTCATTCAAGAAATTCACGGACATTGTTCTGGTTTGCGGCCGCTATGAGGGTATTGATGTCAGGATTAAAAAAGTATTCCCAATGGTTGATATTTCTACCGGGCCCTACGTCGTAACTGGTGGGGAACTGCCGGCCATGATCGTCATAGATGCTATTACCCGTAGGATTCCAGGGGTTCTCGGGCACGACTCATCAGTTGAGGAAAATCGCATATCCAGCTCAGATGTCTACACTCGCCCGGAAGTCATCGAATACAAAGGAAAAAAATACAAAGTGCCAAAAATCCTCTTAACAGGAGACCACAAAAAGATAGATGAGTGGAAGTTGAAGGGCAGGAAATAATTAAGACACGAATTTTAATGCTTGTGAGCTTGCAGCTTGCTTCTTCTGTTTGGTAAAATGGCTCTAACAATAAATCTTAATTGGCGGGACATACGTTTAGAAGTCCCGCATCTCTGTGGAGTGAGTGTGAATTTAATAATCTTTAATCATTTTACTGATGAGTACTATGACTATATCTCCACTGTATCCCAGTCCAGTTACTAAGAAAGAGTTTCAAGGGTTTGAGTCTCGCATAGAACAAAGCTTTCAAACCGCGGATGGGTGGTTTGAGACTATCGATGCTAATTTTAAGACCGTTGATGAGTGTTTCAAGAATGTTCATCAGAATTTCACTTTTATTTTCGGACGTTTTAATGATCTAGAAGTGCGCTTCGATCAATTGGACGTTCGTGTTAGTGAAGGTTTTGAGGCGATGGAAAAGTACGTAAACAATAGTTTTATCGCGTTTGGAAAAGAACTAGATAAGAAACTAGACAGAAAGCTAGATCAGGACTACTTCACTAAATACATGGATGATTTTAAGAAAGAGCTATTAAGAGATAACTCCACACCTCATGATTGATACAGCAAAAATGTGGGAAACAGCCCTGCTAGAGATTGAGAGTGCCGTCTCACAAGCCAATTTTTCCACGTGGTTCAAAGATACTTCAATCCTGCGTCAGGAAGATGGCATTGTTTACATCGGTGTTCCTAATTCATTTACTCAGGAATGGCTCCAAAAGAAGTTCCATAACGCTATTCTGCGTATCTTGAGGCAGATGAACGGGGATGTTAAAACCTTGGAGTATGTGATCACCAATGAGCATGGCTCTGTTAAGACATACAAGGACTATAATAGAATCGAAGATATCAATGAAAAAACTGAGAGCATCATAACCAGAGTAGTTTTCCTTACTGGAAAAGTGGAAAGTTTGATTGGTAGGGTGGGCAATCTAACATCGGTTGTTTCTAAACTGACTAGCAAATAATCTCTCCAACAAAAAAGGGCGCCTAATCGCTTAGGCGCCCCGAGTTACATTTGAAGGTGTTACAAGAACCGGTCGTCTGCCAATATCCGGCAACCTCCCCCGCGGAGTGCTTCGACTGGCCAGCAGATCTCGATCTCACCTATGTCGGCGGTTGGGAAGTAGGCGATTCCACGTGCCTTTTGGCCGCTAAGATTTTTACGCACTGCAGTAACCAATCCCATGCTGACATCTAAGCCTGGTTGGGCGAGCCAGACATAATCTGACCTCCGAACCAATTCAACTGCCTGATCATCTGAAGATCCATACACAAACTCCCAGGTGAAATCACTTAGGAATTTACGAAGGTGAGGAAGAGCGTTTGCGTATCCATCGGATAGTGGCGGTGATCTTCATCTATCTAGCCATCGTGTTGGTCGTCGGAGTCCTGCCCCAGCGGTTAACTCCCTCGTCCCTTTCACGGTATGTTTTTTTCATGTGGATTATCCACAGTCTCACGGACTAGTTCACACTTGGGATAATTCCCTAAGGAGCCTTGGTGACAGGCTGTATGTCAAAAATCCAATATAAGATATATATTATCATGTTTACTGATATAAGTCAACTTGACGTAATAGAGCCCTTCTGCTAGGCTCTCCCTAACTTCGCAGATTGAGTTCTGCCCTAGCGGAGGATTACAACGGCTCGATCACTCCTACCCTTGATCAACCATTCATAATAAAAAGCGCTTTTTGGCCGCCCTCAAAATAAAGAGAGCGGATTTTATGTTTTTGTGCGTTTCGATCTAGTCTTGACCAAGAGCCGAGCCACTACCATTTAATAATTTATCAAAAAAAATGACTACCGCCGCCCGTCCCAAGAAATATTTCTCCAAGTATCAGGAACCGCTCACGGAGATGCCGCATCTGGTCGAGTCCCAGCTCCTCTCTTTCACTTCGCTCATTGAGAAGGGGATGCCGAACCTCCTCAAGGAATTCTCTCCGATCAAGGACTATGCCGAGAAGAAGTTCGAGCTCTCGCTCGGCGGCCTCGAAGTCATCCCGCCCAAGTTCGGCGAGCACTACGCCAAGGACAACAAGCTCAACTACGAGGGCCAGATCAAGATCAAGGTCACCCTCAAGAATAAGTCTCTCAATGTGGTCAAGGAGCAGGAGATCTTCCTGGCCGACTTGCCATTCATGACTGATCACGGCACATTCATCGTGAACGGCGTCGAGCGTGTCATCGTGCCGCAACTCGCTCGCTCCTTCGGTATCTTCTTCACGGCCACCGAAGTCAAGGGCCGCAACTATTTTGGCGCCAAGATCATCCCGGCTCGCGGTGTCTGGATGGAGATCGAGACCGATGCTGACGGCACCATCTATTGCCGCATCGATCGCAAGCGCAAATTCCCGGTCACTTCACTCATCCGCGTCCTCGGCGCTGATACCAATCAAGCCATATTGGACCTCTTCAAGGGCAACGATATCGCCACGAAGTCGATCGAGCTCACGCTCGCCAAGGATCATGCCAAGACCATTCCGGAAGCTTACATCGAGATCCACAAGCGCCTGCGCGATGGTGATCTAGCCACAGCCGAGAACGCCCGTTCCTTCATCACCGCCATCCTCCACCACGACCGCTATGATATCTCGCGCGTCGGACGTTTCCGCTTCAATAAGCGCTTCGCCAAGCCCATGGACGAGAAGGCTCTCGAGCGCCGCACGCTCTCTCTCGACGATATCGCTACCGCCATTTCTCATATCATCATGCTCAATGCCACGCCAGACATGCAGGCCGATGACATCGACCACCTCGGCTCCCGCCGTGTCAGGTATATCGGCGAGCTCCTCGAACAGCGCATCCGCCTCGGCCTCTCGCAGATGAAGAGGAATATCCAGGACAAGATGTCCACGATCGAGCCGGACATCACCATGCCCGTCTCCTTCATCTATCCGCGCCCTCTGCAGGCCCGTATCAAGGAATTTTTCACGACCAACCAGCTTTCGCAATTCATGACCCAGGAGAACGTCCTCGCCGAAGTCGAGAATCTCCGCACCCTGACGGCCCTCGGACCCGGCGGCCTCTCGCGCGATCGCGCCGGCTTCGAAGTCCGCGACGTGCACCCGTCCCACTATGGCCGCCTTTGTCCGATCCACACGCCGGAAGGTCCGAACATCGGCCTCGTGCTGCGCCTCACGACTTACGCCCATATCAATGATTTCGGCATGATCGAGACTCCGTATGCCAAGGTCAAGGACGGCAAGATCACCAAAGAGATCCTCTACTTGAATGCTCTGGAAGAGGAGAATTATCGCATCGCTCACGCCGCTACGCCGCGCCAAGCCGACGGCACGCTCATCGGCGACGACATCGAAGTGCGCCGGAACGGCAAGCCCGACTTGGCCAAGACTACTGAAGTAGACTTCATCGACGTGGCTACTGATCAGGCCTTCTCTATCGCCACTTCGCTCATCCCGTTCCTCAACCATGATGACGCCAACCGCGCGCTCATGGGCTCGAACATGCAGAGACAAGCCACGCCATGTCTCGTACCGGAGGCCCCCTTCGTCGCCACCGGTATCGAGGCCAAGGCCGTCCTAGACACCGGCCGCGTCGTCGTCGCTCCGGAAGATGGGGAGATCGTCTCGGTAGATGCTCGGAAGATCATCTTCCAGGGAGACAAGAAAGGCAGCAAGAAGCACGAGTATCCGCTCGTCCTCTTCCAGCGCACCAACGGTTTCACGGCTTTCCATCAACGTCCGATCGTCTCGGTCGGTGACAAGGTCAAGAAGGGAGACATCCTGGCCGATACTTCTACCTCTGACCAGGGTCAGATCGCTCTCGGCCACAACGCCCTGATCGCCTTCATGTCCTGGTCCGGTAACAACTACGAAGACGCTATCATCCTTTCCGAGCGCGTGGTCCAGAACTCCAAGTGGAGCTCCATCCACATCGAGGAATTCGTGGTGAATGTCCGCGACACCAAGCTCGGTCCGGAGATCACGACCTGTGATATCCCGAACATCGGTGAAGTCAAGCTCAAGAATCTCACGGAAGAGGGCATCATCAGGATCGGCGCTGAAGTCCGTCCCGGCGATATCCTCGTCGGCAAGATCTCTCCGAAAGGCGAGACCCAGCTCACTCCCGAGGAGCGCCTTCTGCGCTCGATCTTCGGCGAGAAGGCTCGCGACGTCAAAGACACTTCGAAACGTATGGAGAACGGCAAACGCGGCCGCGTCATCTCGGTCAAGATCTTCTCTCGTGAGAGGGGAGACAAGCTCGAGTCCGGCATCATCAAGAAGATCTATATCGAAGTGGCTGAAGTCAGGAATATCTCCGTCGGCGACAAGATGGCCGGCCGCCACGGCAACAAAGGCGTCATCTCCAAGATCCTACCTGTCGAAGAGATGCCGTATATGGAAGATGGCCGCCCGATCGACGTGATCCTCACTCCGCTCGGCGTGCCTAGCCGCATGAACCTCGGTCAGATCCTAGAGCTCCACCTCGGTCTGGCCGCGAATGCTCTCGGCTATCAGGCCATCGTCCCGCCATTCACCGGAGCTACTGATGCCGAGATCAAACAGGAGCTCGTCAAGGCCGGCTTCGATGCCAGCGGCAAGATGAAGCTCCGCGACGGCCGCACCGGCGAACATTTCCACCAGCCAGTCGCTGTCGGTTATATGTACATCATGAAGCTACACCACATGGTGGAAGACAAGATCCACATGCGTTCCATCGGACCTTACTCCCTGATCACTCAACAGCCGCTTGGTGGCAAGGCCCAGGGCGGAGGCCAGCGCTTCGGAGAGATGGAAGTCTGGGCCCTCCTTGGCCACGGTGCCGCACACACTCTGCGTGAGATCCTCACGGTCAAGTCAGACGACATCATCGGCCGTTCGCAGACCTTCGATGCCATCGTCAAGGGCGAGAAGCTCCGCGCGCCGAACCTACCGGCTTCCTTCAATGTCCTCTTGAAAACTTTGCGTGGCTTGGCCTTGAATGTGGAACTTATCAGCAAGTCGAAGATCGTTTCAGAAGAGTAATCGACCCAAACTACCATGCAACCAACCATCACAACCAAGAAGTCAGTGGATCCAGTAGCGTTCGATGCGGTACGTTTGGCGCTTGCTTCGCCTGACAAGATCCTCGAATGGTCGTACGGTGAAGTCACCAAGCCAGAGACCATCAACTACCGCACGCAACGATCTGAGAAGAGCGGTCTCTTCGATGAGCGCATCTTTGGTCCAGACCGCGACTACGAATGTTACTGCGGCAAATACCGCGGCATCCGCTACAAGGGTATCGTCTGCGAGAAGTGCGGAGTGGAGATCACCCGTTCGATCGTGCGACGCGACCGCATGGGCCACATCGAGCTCGCCTCACCGGTTTCCCACATCTGGTTCCTCCGTTCCGTTCCTTCGCGCATCGGACTCATTCTTGGCATGACGACATCGGACCTCGAGAAGGTCGTCTACTTCGCCGGTTACATGGTGACTAGGGTCAACGAAGCTGAGAAGACCAAGTTCTTGAAGGAGCTAGACGCTGAATACAAGGTGAAGGTCAAGGCAGCGAACGATGACAAGACCAAGGAAGCCCTCAAGAACCTGGTTGTCACCGCGCACGATGAGATCGGCTCGATCGAGGCCGGCTTCGTCATGGACGAAGTCACATATCACAAATACGCCGTGAAGTACGGTGCGTTCTTCGAAGCCACGATCGGCGCAGAAGCTATTTATGAAATATTGAAGAAGGTGGATCTGCCGAAGCTCAAGATCGAGCTTGAGAAGGCCCTCGAGGATGCCGGCTCTGCCGAGCGCGAGAAGCTCGTCAAGCGTGTGGCCCTAGTCCGTCAGATGATCAAGGCCAAGATCCGTCCGGAATGGATGTTCCTCATCCGCATCCCCGTCATCCCGCCTGGCCTCCGTCCGATGGTCGCCCTCGATGGTGGTCGCTATGCCACATCCGATGTCAACGACCTGTATCGCCGCGTTATCAACCGCAACAATCGTCTTTTGAAGCTCAAGGAGATCAACGCCCCGGAAGTCATCCTCCGCAACGAGAAGCGTATCCTCCAGGAAGCCGTCGATGCCCTCATCGACAATTCCATCCGTCACAGTACATCAGCCGGTGCCGGCGCTCTGGCCCGCGAGAAGCGCGCTTTGAAGTCGCTCTCAGACAGTCTCAAGTCCAAGCGCGGTCTCTTCCGTCAGAACCTTCTTGGTAAGCGCGTCGACTACAGCGGCCGCTCCGTGATCGTCGTCGGCCCCGAGCTCAAGCTCGACGAGTGCGGCCTGCCTAAGCACATGGCCCTCGAACTCTTCAGGCCCTTCGTCATATCCGGCCTCTTGAAGAGGGAACTTGCCTACAACATCCGCGGCGCCAATCGCCTCATCGACGATGGCTCCAAGGAAGTATGGGAGATCCTCGAAGAGGTCATCAAAGGCAAATATGTGCTTCTGAACCGCGCCCCGACTCTCCACCGCCTAGGTATTCAAGCTTTCCGCCCGACTCTCACCGAGGGCAATGCCATCCATGTGCACCCGCTTGTCTGTACGGCCTTCAACGCCGACTTCGACGGCGACCAGATGGCTGTCCACGTCCCGCTTTCCGAGGAAGCCCAGATGGAAGCCAAGGAGATCATGGCCTCGGACAAGAATATCCTCAAGCCGGGCAACAATGACCCGACTGTCGCCGCCAAGATGCTCGATATCGTCCTCGGCTGTTTCTGGGTCACTAAGATCGACCCGAAGTCCGAAGCCGAGCGCGACACCTTCGAATCTCCGGAGTCTGCCGTCTTGACGCATTCATTCGGTCACATCGATCTTCGCGCCAAGATCAAAGTCCTCGCTCCGAAGGATGCCAAATACGCCGCCTTCAAGGAGGGTCTATTCGAGACGACCGTCGGCCGCATCCTCTTCAACAATATCCTCCCGGAAGACTATCCTTTCATCAATGAGGAAGTCGGCCGCAAGAAGATCTCTGCCATCATCGATGACATGATCACTCTGCGCGGCGCCAACCATATCGCGTCGATCCTCGATTCGATCAAGAGGTTCGGTTTTAGCTATGCTACCGCTTCCGGCACGACCTGGGGCATCGACGACATCATGATCCCCGAAGCCAAGGGTGCTATCATCGCCAATGCTAAAGGCCTCGCCAATACCGTCACCTCCCAGTTCAGCGACGGTCTCCTCACCGAGGAGGAGCGCATCAGGAAGCATATCGAGATCTGGCAGCATGCAAAGGGGGAAGTCGAGAAGGCCATCCCGGCCTCGCTCGACAAGATGGGATCGGTCTACGACATGATCACCTCCGGCGCTCGCGGCTCGATGTCGCAGATCACGGCCATGGCCGGCATGAAGGGCCTCATCGCTTCCGTTTCCGGCGAGACCATCGAATTCCCGATCTTGTCCTGCGCCAAGGAAGGCCTCACTCCGATCGAATACTTCATCACCACGCACGGTTCGCGCAAAGGTCTCACCGACACGGCTCTCAATACTGCCAAGGCCGGTTACCTCACCAGGAAGCTCTTCGTGGTCGCCCAGGACGTCGTAGTCTCCGAAGAAGATTGTGGTACCAAGGAGTCCATCATCATCAAGCGCCAGACCGCTTCCGGCATCAACATCCCGCTTTCCAAGAATATCCGCGGCCGCATCATCGCCGATGGTATCGAGGCAGACGGCAAGGTACTCTTCGAGAAGGGTCACCTCCTGACCAAGTCTGATGCTCAAGCCATCGAAGATGCCGGTGTCGACAAGGTCCATGTCCGCTCGCCGCTCTCCTGCAAGACTATCCGTGGCGTTTGCGCCAAGTGCTATGGTCTCGACCTCGGTCGCAACCAAGTCGTAGCCTTGGGTGAAGCCGTCGGTACGATCGCCGCTCAAGCTATCGGCGAACCGGGCACACAGCTCACCATGCGTACCTTCCACGCCGGTGGAGCCGCGTCAGCTGGTGGAGACATCACTTCCGGCTTGCCTCGCGTTGAGGAAGTCTTTGAGAAGCGCCGTCCCAAGATCCCAGCCGT
Source organism: Minisyncoccota bacterium (assembly GCA_041665325.1). GTDB lineage: Bacteria > Patescibacteriota > Minisyncoccia > Phycocordibacterales > PALSA-1337 > C7867-002. The sequence goes on along the minus strand of JBAYJB010000004.1, from coordinate 17,197 downwards.
CGTCGCGACCGTCGATGGTACGATCACTGAAGTCAAAGATATGGGCAAAGAGAAGCTCATCAAGATCCTTCCGGACCTCGCGGACAAGCCCAAGACCATCAAGAAAGGGGAGACTGAAGTCATCGAATATACCTTCCCGTATCGCCGCACCACGCTCATCAAGGTTGGTGATCACGTCAAGAAGGGCGAACTGCTCACCGATGGTTCCGCTGATATCGACGAGGTCTTCGAATACGGCGGCGAGGAGCGCGCCAAGGAGTACGTCATCACCGAAGTCGGCAAGATCTACGAGCTCCAGGGTGAGACTGTTTCTAGGAAGCACATCGAGCTCATCGTCAAGCAGATGTTTAGCCGCCGCCGCATCACTGATGCCGGCGATACCAACCTCACCGAGGGCATGGTCGTCGACGACATCCAGTTCACAGACGAGAATGCCGCTGCCAAGGCAGAGAATGGCCTACCCGCCAAGGCCGAGCGTCTGGTCATGGGCATCACCGAGACTTCCTTGTCCCGCAAGTCATTCTTGTCAGCCGCTTCATTCCAGCACACTACCCGTGTCCTCATCGCCAACTCTGTGCGCGGCGCCGAGGACGACCTCACAGGTCTCATGGAGAATGTCATCATCGGCCGCCTCGTGCCGGCTGGTTCCGGATTCCCGGGATCGCCCAAGAAGGCCATGATCGATGCTGTAACTACCAATAGTTCCACGCCGTCAGGGGAGTAAAAAAATCAGTATTTTATAAGCACAAAAGCGGCCCTGAATAAGGGCTGTTTTTGTAATCACAAATCAGATGTCCTAAAAACCCTTATTTTAGGCTTCTTTTAGCCATGAAACATACAAAGTTTAATTGTACTTGACAAAACTAATGAGTGTGCTATACTGGTCTAGTCAGGATGAAGTGGTGATAGAGGCTACGATCCTGATGTACCTAGGTACTGTTGGCAACTTGTTAGGGAGTTAGATTCGTTAGTTCTTCGTAAACGGTTAGATGTTTGATGCGATGCCCCTGTGTCTTGTCACATACGAGCAGGCGGCGTAATATCGCGTTAGTAATGTGTCTTACCAGACCTTTGTAGACGAGAATCTGAAAGCAATATCGTCAACACTGGTTTTGGGAAATAGAATAAAAGACAAGCTTTCCCTGTCGGCTGAGTGCAGGGAACTCCACAGAGACATTTATCTGGGAACAATCACTCGGATGCGCGCGCATCCATAAGCCAAAAGCTTCTGAAAAGTTAGATGTTAGGGCCCCGGGATCTTCTGATCCTGGGGCCATTTTTTTGCCCAAAAAATCTTCATAATTATTTTAACTTTTATTCATAACTTCTTAAACATTTCCCGTCGTGTCTACAATTGACAACCGTGCAATTGGGCGTAAACTTATTTAGTCGATTAATGTCGGCTGGTAGACCGGACCTAATGTTAGTGGTAACACAGTCGCCCCTTCGGGGGCTTTTGTGTTTATTTTGTGTATAATACGACCCATGAGGAAACAAGTCATTTTGATTCATGGAGGCAATGCATATGATACGTATCAGGAATACATATCTGACCTGAAAAAATGCCCGGTTGATCGAGAGGATTTCAAATCGGAAGATAAAAATAAGTGGAAAGAAAATCTAGGCATCGATCTTGGCTCTGATTTTGAGCTATTCTATCCGGAGATGCCGGGCAAACGTTGGAATGGAAAGTACAGTGAATGGAAGATCTGGTTCGAAAGGCTGCTTCGCTTCGTTGATAAGGGTGCGGTCTTCGTCGGCCACTCGTTGGGGGGCATCTTTTTGGCGAAGTATTTTTCGGAGAATAAGGATACCAAAAAGTCTGCAGGCATATTTTTGATTGCTGCGCCGTTTTGCAATACAAATAAAGAGAAGATGGCTGATTTCATTCTGCCAAAGAAACTTACGAAGTTGAATGATTTGGGAGATCGTTTACACCTATATCACAGCAAGGATGATCCACTGGTAAAATTTGCTGACTTCAAAAAATACGTGACGTTTTTACCTAAGGCACAGATTAAGATCTTCAAAGACCGCGGTCATTTCCGACAGGAAAAATTCCCAGAGCTTGTCAAAGATATTAAGAATCTCTACAAATAATGATACCCCCTAAGATCGCCGCAGGATTGCTCATGTACCGTATCCGCGATAGTAAACGGGAGGTATTCCTTGTGCATCCCGGCGGCCCATTCTGGAAGAATAAAGATTTTGGTTATTGGAGCATACCGAAAGGGGAAACTCATGACGGGGAAGGTTTACTTGTTACGGCGGTCAGGGAGTTTGAGGAAGAAACAAATTTCAAATCTACAGAACCTTTTTTTCCACTTGGTTCTGCCAAATATCCAAATAAAATTGTTCATGCCTGGGCATTCCAGGGAGATTTTGACCCGGCCAATCTGGTCAGCAACACTTGTGAGATCGACTGGCCGCCACATTCCGGCAAGAGGATGACTATTCCTGAGGTGGACCGTGGGGAATATTTTACAATCGAACAAGCCAAGCAAAAGATCTATCCATATCAGATGCCAATCTTGGAGGCATTTGAGAAGCTCGCGTGAACGTGCGCAAACTCGTTTTGGGGTTATAATACTTCTATGCCCATGAACCGCAGTACTGTCGAGGAGATCAAGAGCCGCCTACCGATCGAGGAGGTTATAGCGTCGTATGTCAAACTCGAGAAGGCCGGCAAGTCATTCAAGGCCAAGTGTCCCTTCCACCACGAGAAGACGGCCTCGTTCTTCATCTCACCGGAGCGCGGTGGTTACTACTGTTTCGGCTGTGGCGCCAAGGGCGATATCTTCTCATTTGTGGAGCAGTTCGAGGGGTTGGACTTCCGGGGCGCATTGAAAGTGTTGGCCGACAGGGCAGGGGTGCCATTGGTCTTCGATGCCAAGGCCGACGGTGAGAAAGACCGATTGTTCCAGATCATGGAGGAGACGGCGAAATATTTTGAGGATCAGTTGAGTAAGTCAACTGAAGCTAAAGAATATGTGAAGAGGCGCGGTATCACTGATAAGACGGCTAAAGAATTTAGAATAGGTTGGGCTCCAGAAGGCTGGAGGAATCTGCATGCTTATTTGCAGGCCAAGAAGTGGCCAAATGATCTGATCGAGAAGGCCGGCTTGGCCAAGAGGGCAGAAGACAACACCGGTAATTACTACGATCGTTTCCGCGGGCGCGTGATGTTCCCGATCACCGATTCGAGCGGGCGCGTCGTGGCATTCACCGGCCGCATCCTGAAGGACGACGGTAAGTCGGCAAAGTACTTGAATAGCCCCGATACGCCGCTCTTCGACAAGTCGTCTGTGCTCTATGGTTTGGATAAATCAAAATCATTCATCCGCCAGTTGGACTATTCCATCATGGTGGAAGGGCAGATGGACCTCATCATGTCATATCAGGCTGGCGTCAAGAATGTCGTGGCGGCTTCTGGGACAGCCCTGACGGATGCTGAATCGAACAAGGACGGCGTCATCAACAACCTGGGTCTTTTGCGCCGCCTTTCCCAGAATGTCATCATCGCCTTTGATTCTGATGCCGCGGGACGGAAGGCTGCTATGCGCGCGGCCGGCATAGCCCTCTCGCTTGGGATGGATGTGAAGGTTGCGGATATTACCGGTGGAAAAGATCCGGCTGATCTCGTCTTGGGCAATCCTGAAGACTGGAAGAATGTTCTGCGCAAAGCCACAGCGGTGGTGGAGTTTGAGCTGAACAACGTGCTACGTGAAGAAAAAGATCCAAGGAAGACTCCCAAGTTGATCCGCGAAAGAGTCTTACCTTTCGTAATAGCCATCGAAAGTGCAACCGACAAGGCTTATGCGATCAAATTGATTGCCGACAAGACCGGTCTGCCGGAACAGGCGATGCGAGATGATTTGAGTGCGGTTGAGAAGAAAAGCAAGGAGGAGACGGACAAAAGTTCCAAATCAGCCGCCTCCGCAGGGGAGAACGGTACTCCTCGAGGAGGAGCCAAGGGCGAGGATCGAGGGGGTGTACCGTTGTCCCCGAGAGGAGGCGGTGCAGGTGCTTCACTGTCCGCTAACACCCGAGTCGACCTCGTCGAGCGCCGCATGTTCGGGCTTCTTGACCTGATGGAAAAAGCCGCCCTACCTGGCGCTGTCGCCTACCGCGAAGAGATCAGGAAGATTGCCGACTCGACATATGAGCAACGGATAGAGAAGATCAAGCCGCTCATGAGCGACTTCTCCTTTGAAGCCGAAGCATTCTATGGTGATAAACCCGAACGCTTCGACATCCATATGCGCGAGCTCATCACCAACTTCGAGGGGGATCTCGTCAATATCGAGTTGATCCAGGCCATGACAGAGCTAAAGGCCGCTGAAAGGACCGGGGGAGAGCAGGCGCTAGTCGCTGAATTAGCCAAGAAATGCCAGGCCCTGTCTATCCGTAAGGCCGATATAGGCAAAAAGAGGGAGAATAAGTAAATACTTGCCGTCTTATTGTATCTAGAGTAGAATGATGGACTAAGACAACTCTCTCAATTCATGCCTAAACACAAAAAAGCAGCTCGTCCGGCTGCACATTCTAGTCGGTCTATCAAGCGCGCCAAGCCAGCGAAGAAGGGCAAGCCCAAGAAAGCCGTGGCCAAAAAGGGCAAAACAAAGGGTCCGGCGCGCAAAGACTCCGGTTCTTACGTGAAGAATTTTGAGGCCAAGGCCAACACGCTCATCCAGAAGGGACGCGACCGCGGTTTCGTCACCTATGACGAGATCATGAAAGAGTTCCCGCAGATCGAGAACGATATCGTCTTCCTCGATAGTCTCTATACCAAGCTTTCGACAGCCGGCGTAGACGTGCTCGAAGGCGGCGGCCTCCTCGAAGTCGAGGAGCTCAAGGAGAAGGACAAGAAGGCTGTGCCGCACTATTCACGCTCTGGCTCCGACTCCGCTTACGACTCCATCCAGATGTACTTGAAGGAGATCGGCCAATATCCTCTCATCAATGCTGCCATGGAGAAGGAACTGGCCAAGCGCATCCAGAAAGAAGACCTCGAAGCCAAGAATCTTCTCGCCAAGGCCAACCTCCGTCTGGTGGTCTCGATCGCCAAGAAGTACGTCGGACGCTCGCCGGACTTGACCCTGCTCGACCTCATCCAAGAAGGCAACCTCGGCCTCTTCCGCGCCGTCGATAAGTTCGACTGGACCAAGGGCTACAAATTCTCGACTTATGCCACCTGGTGGATCCGCCAGGCTATCACGCGCGCCCTGGCTGACCAATCCCGTACCATCCGCGTGCCCGTCCACATGGTAGAGACGATCGCCAAGTATAAGCAGGTGGTCCGCCGCCTCATGCAGGACCTGGGCCGCGAGCCTCTGCCTGACGAGATCGCCACGGAGATGGGTATGGATGTCGAGAAGGTCTATCAGATCGAGAAGATCGAGCAGGATGTCGTCTCTCTGGAATCGCCCGTTGGCGACGACAGTGATGACAGCAAATCGACCCTGCAGGATTTCGTTCCTGATGATAAGATCCTTTCGCCGGACCAGGAATCTTCACGCCGCATCCTCCGCGACCAAGTCAACACCATCCTGAACGACCTCTCCGAGAAGGAGCGTAAGATCCTGGAGATGAGACATGGCCTATCCGACGGCATCACTCATACCCTTGAGGAAGTAGGACGCGAATTCGGCGTCACCCGCGAGCGCATCCGCCAGATCGAAGCCAAAGCCCACGAGAAGATCCGCCAGCACGACCAGGCCAATCGGTTGAGGAATTATTGATCTCGCGCGCAGGATATATTTATTATAGTGCCGAAAGCAATGTATCCACGATCGTCTTGAGCGTGGCATAGGTGTCTGCCCCGGCCCGGATGATCTTCGAGTCCGAAGGGCCGATGATCACGGTATACGGCGTACCGTTTATACCGGCGTTGATGCTGGATATATACGCCTGATCGATCTTGGCTTTGAAGCGTCCGCTGGCTAGACACTCGTTGAATGAGACAGCTTCAAGGCCGACCTTCTTTGCGATATCAAGGATCTGTTTCATATCGGCTCCGGCAGACCGGTTGGCGCCATCTTCCGGGAACGCGGCATACCACTCTTTTTCATATGCCCAAAAAGCGCTGTTCCCGCCGAGCGCGGCCGAGCATTCTAGGGCTTCAGCCTGTACGCCTGCATTGGGATGCAGGATGTTCCCGTTGGGGTCTGGTTTGTAAAGCGGGAAATGCCGATAGACCCAAGCGACCTGGCCTTTTGCGCCATAATCATCCATGAGCCGTTCCATGACGGGATTGAATATCTTGCAATATGGGCAAGACGGGTCTGAATACTCCACGAATTTGATCGGTGCGGCCGGATTGCCGAAGATATGATCCGCGGCGGTGATCTCCGCGATACTGTTCGATCCCTGGGAAGGGGTATCAACACCTGTCGCCGATGTCTTCGCAGGCGCTGTTCCCGGCTTCTGGGTCCAGATGATGGCTATGGCCACGAGCGCCGCGGCGATGATGATGGCACCGGACAAGGTCGCGTGATTGTTCTTCTCTGATTCCATGGGGATATTGTATAAGCGCCCTCTTAAAATGGCAAAGTGAAAGTCAGAGCGCTAGCGGCCAGCACCTCCCATTTTGAGGTATCAAGCGGTAGTTTCACGATCGCGCCGACATCGCGGTATTTGAGATGGTTATTCTTGACGGCGTATTCGTATAGCTCCTTGGTGATCCTCACGTCATCCATACAGTATTTGATGATCTTATCCACTTCACCCTTGCGCCACCAATCTACGGCCTCCATCCCGTTGCCGGATTTTGCCACGCCAAGCGTAGCTCCGGCCACCGTGTCTAGTTTGAGCCGTCGACCGAGGACTAGCTGCATCTCCTTCATGAGATCGATGCTCTTGATCTTCTTGAGATCGCCCGGGTAATACTTATTCAAAAGGGGTATATCGAAATGGTCGCCGTTCCAAGTCACCAAGATATCGGCCGTCTCGAGGATCGGCCAGAGGCCGCGCAGGTCATTGACCGTGAAGCTCCTGTAGGAATCATCAGAAGAATCATGGATGCACAATACGGATATATCGAGGTCAGCCGGATCATTGGAGCCGACGTCCTCGAAGAAGTTCTGCGTCTCTATGTCTAGGGTGATGCGGCGCATGTACTTAGGCGGCCAGGACATGCCGGGCGATGTCTGATTCGGTCAGCAATACCTCGTCTCCGGTAGACAGCCGCTTGATCCGGAGCTTGCCATTCTTAACTTCCTCGTCTCCGACCGCGATCACGTATGGTATGCCGCGCTTGGCGACATTGCCGATCTGGTCGCCGACCTTCTTGCCCGAGATGTCGACGCTGACGCGCACGCCTTTGGTGCGGAGCGACTGCGCCAGATCGAGCGTGTAGGGGGTGTTCTGTTCGCCGACGATACAGAGGGCCAGATCGGCTGGGGGTGCGTTCTTGGGCGTCGTTCCATATGTCTCCATGAGGTCTTGGGCCACAACATCACCTGCACCGAAGCCGACCGCGGAGGCCTTGTCGTTGCCGAAGAGAGCTAGGAGGTCGTCATAACGGCCGCCGCCGAAGACCGAACGGCGGTTGGACAGATCGAGATCGAAGATCTCGAAGATGGTGCCGGTATAATAATCGAAGCCGCGCATGAGCGTCTGGTCGAAGCGTGCGTTGGTGATGCCTAGTCGCTCAAGACCAGTCATGACGGCGCGGATCTCCGCGAGGCCGACGTGCTCCTCTTTGGTCTGCGGCAGGCGCGACGCAAACTCCTCGAAATTCTTGGAATTGAGCAGGGTCACAAATTGTTCAGCCTTACTGCCGAGGAGCTCCAGGGCGCCGGCCTCGAAGTCGCCCCGGGCCAACTTGTCTTTCTTGTCGATCAGTTTGGCTATCTTGTGAGCCTTTTCCTCGTCCAGCCCAAAGACTTCACGAGTGACATAATTGACGATCTTGCGGTTGTTCAGGCGGATCTCGAATTCGGCGTCTTTAAGCCCATAGCCACGTGTGATGTCATAGGCGATATTGATGACTTCGATCTCAGCGGCGATCGAGTCGATGCCGAAGATGTCTACATTGAGCTGCCAATGTTCGCGGACACGGCCTCTCTGGGGTTGTTCGTAACGGAAGAGATTCGGGATGGAATACCAGCGCAGAGGGAAGACGAGTTCGCGCCGCTTGGCAGCGACCATGCGGGCGACGGTCGGTGTCATCTCTGGGCGCAGGGTCACCTCGCGATCTCCGCGATCTATGAATGTGTAGGTCTGCTCATTGACGATCTCCTCGCCGGTCTTGGCCTTGTAGAGCTCGGCGGGCTCGAGTACTGAAGCCCCGTATTCTTCATAGCCATATTTCTCGACGACATTGCGCCAGATACCAAAAATCTTCTTTTCGGTAGCCATATCGGCAGGGAAGAAGTCGCGTACGCCCTTGTAAGCATCAGTAGAGAGTTTTTTGGCCTTGTCGGACATAGAGGCATTGTAACATGTCGATATGCTAGGCTCTAGTCATGGCCCGTAAACAGGAAAAATCCATCTTTGTGGCCAAACAGCCGGGCGAGACGCCGCTCGAAGCCTTGGAACGGTACCGCCTTACCAGGCCGGAATTGAAGGGTTTGCCGATGACTTATGCCGGCAGATTAGACCCTATGGCCGAAGGCACCCTCCTCATCCTCATCGGCGATGAATGTAAGAACAAGGAGAAATATTTGAACCTCGACAAGGAATATGAAGTAGAGATGGTGTTTGGCATAACTACTGACACCTATGATGCCCTTGGCTTAGTTGATTCAGATACCAACGCTCGAGCAGAAGTGATACCACCGAAGGTTAATCTCAATAAATACACAGGTAAGTTCAGTCAGGAATATCCGGCGTATTCTTCCAAGACTGTTGATGGTGTCCAGCTTCACACGCTAGCTCGCGCTGGAGAGTTGCCCGATGAGATGCCGGTCAAAGATGTGGAAATATATTCAATAGAGAGATTGGATGACCGCAAGATTCCAGCGCCTGAACTTAAGAAATATATCAATGCAAAGATCACTCTTGTAAGAGGAGATTTTAGACAGAAAGAAATATTGGCTAAATGGGATGAGGTATTATCCGATCCCGGTTCAGGCTTCTATGCCACGAAGATGAGGGTGAAGTGTTCAAGCGGCACCTACATGCGTTCTTTGGCACATAGGATAGGGAAGGAAGCGGGAATAGGGGCGTTTGCGCTGTCTATCAAGAGGACGAAGATCCTTTTGAAATAGATTGACAAGTGCTATTTTTCAGGTTAATTTCAATATAGCAAATTAACATCTTATGTACTTCGTAAAAGGAAAGACTCGAATTGTCATTGTCTTGCAGGAATGGGGAATTGTCATCAAGTTGGCTAAAATAAGGCTTTGGCCAGTTCTCAGGCACATCAAAAGGATTCTTCGTCACCCAAGTGACACCCTTGAATATATCCGTATCGAGCGCAGGACTAAATGGTGGTATTGGTCTAGCTCCATTAAGCAGCCCTTGTTAGCAGGACTTATGGAAAATTGGTGTGAATTCCGATTCTACAGGAAGACCCGTCTAAAGATCCTTCAGCCGACTTTCTTCTCTGTGGGTCTGTTCAATATCCAGAAGTATGCGGAGCCCCTAGATCCAAATACCGAAGGTTTCTGGGTGCAGCTTATCAGAATCGTGTCGTGGTCAAGGATAGGCTTCGACCATCACCATTTCTCCAATCCAGCTAATTTTGCAATTGCTGAGAACAAATTGGTCGCACTGGATTATGGCAATCCGCGCACGACAAAAATCCTCTTTCGTTGTGGTGATAAAATACACGATCAATTTGACCCAAGCAAAATCATTCCGGCCCGCTGAAAGAAGCGGGCCTTTTTATTTTACAAATCCGTTCTCTTGGCCTTGGCACGATCCTTACTTTTTTATCCACACATCTCTTGAGATCCCACCTTGCTTGAGAATTTTACCAAAGAGTTTAGGCATACTTCCTGGCAGAAAGTGGAATGGTTGGAACCTTGAAGTTTGGTATCGGTAGATTTTTTTTGAGTCTGACAATCAACCATCCCTCAATAGTTGTAAGCAGATTGCTCCTGCATTCTTCTAATGTCTTACCAACAGCCCAAACCCCACGAAGCGATTTAATCTCTCCGTAGTAGCGTTTACCGCCGTCTATGAGTTCATAGGTGGCTTTATTGAGATTGCTTGTAAGGTAGTTTTGAATCATGACTAAATTGTATCAAGAATGAATACTGACCGCACATTGACAGTCAACTTACATTATGTTATGAATATGACAGCCAAAACATCGTTCTCTGACATACATTTTCACCGCAAGATGCGCTTTCTCACGGTTTCGCGAATGTTTCGCGGGTGAGGGGTCGCACAATTGCGGTGAAACTTATCTATGCATCCTTGGAATAAAAAAACCCTTATGTGGGCGAAGGCAGGAACAGATCTCGAGGCAATTTTTGAGAAATATTTTCGGAATCGGCTCGGAAGCAATGCTGATCGTGTTTGGGATGTTTGCAGGAAATACTGCAAACATAACATGATTGACCAATTTGAGCTTATAGAAAAAGCAATTGCTTCAGGAAAGATTTCTCAGTGTGTGAGTGAACTTGAAATGATTTGGAGTGATATTGAGAATGGACACATGCCAATTAGATCTAAGATGACTTGGGAGCAAGAGACGAAACTTGCAAACTCATTCCTAATTTCTGATCTTCTGGTTAAGTAATCGTGAACTAAGCCTCACCTACCTTTTTTACAAGCGCGCCCCTTACGGAGCGCGTTTTTTATTACAACGAATGGAAATCCTATTGCCCCAAATCTTTTCTGGAAGCACGAGCGCGGTCGAGGTTCGTCAAGAATTTCTTACGCAGCCTGATATTCTTCGGGGTGATCTCGAGGTATTCGTCGTCGCGCATGAGTTCGAGACCGCGTTCGATAGAGAGGATATAGGGAGGTGTGAGCATCAAGGCCTCGTCCTTGCCGGAAGATCGCATGTTGGACATAGCCTTGGCTTTGCAGGGATTCACGTCGAGGTCGTCGCCTTTGGCGGTGTCGCCGATGACCATGCCCTCGTAGACTTCGATGGCCGGGATGATGAAGATGCGTCCGCGATCCTGGAGGTTCCAGAGCGAGAAGCCGTAGGTGCGGCCGCTGGCCATCGAGGTCATCGAACCGGTCTCGCGCTTCTCGATCTCACCGGCCCATGGGCGGAATTCCAACATACGCGAAGACATGATGCCTTCGCCCTTGGTGTCGATCATAAATACGTTGCGGTAGCCGAGGAGGCCGCGAGTCGGAACTTCGAAGACCATCCGGACCTGGTTGCCGTGTGTAGTCATATTGGTCATCACACCCTTGCGCTTGCCAAGCTTCTCGATGATGATGCCGGAAGTCTCCTGCGGCGTATCGATGATCACTTCCTCGAATGGCTCGCTCTTCACGCCATCTTTTTCATGGATGATGACCTTCGGCTGGGAAACCTGGAGCTCATAACCCTCACGGCGCATATTTTCCAATAGAATGCCGATGTGGAGTTCGCCGCGGCCATAGACGTTGAAGAATTCATTTGATTCAAAGTCGACCTTGAGACCGACGTTCGTCTCAAGCTCGCGCTCTAGGCGCTCGCGGATCTGACGGCCGGTCACAAAAGTGCCTTCCTTACCGGCGAACGGGGAATTGTTCACCAGGAACTGCAGGGAAATGGTCGGCTCGTCTACTTTAATAGCCGGCATGGCTTCTGTCTTCTCGCTATCAGCGATTGTCTCTCCGATATAGATATCAGGAATGCCGGCGATGGTGATGATATCGCCTGACTCGGCTTGGGCCACCTCCGTCTTCTTCTTGCCTTCGAATGTGAAGAGCTTGGTGATCTTGCCCGTGAATGATTTGCCGCTAATATCTTTTACAAAAACATTCTGTTGATCTTTGATAGTGCCCTCATAGATGCGGGCAACAGCTAGACGGCCAAGGAAATTGTCATAACCCAAATTAAATACCTGGGCCTTCAACGGTGCGGCGCTATTCGCATTGGCAGCCGGGACGTGCTCGAGAATGCAGTCGAGAAGAGGGAAGATATCTTTTGATTCATCGGTGAGCGACTTCTTGGCCACACCCTCGCGCCCGATGGCATAGATAGTAGGGAAGTCTATCTGGGAATCATGAGCGCCGAGCTCGATGAATAGCTCCAAAACTTCGTCATGGACGCGCGCCGGATTGGCGGCTGGCTTGTCGATCTTGTTGATGATCACGATCGGTAGGAGGCCGAGCTCGAGGGATTTCTTGAGGACAAAGCGTGTCTGGGGCATCGGGCCCTCTTGAGCATCAACTACGAGCAAGACGGCGTCGATCGAGCGCAGGACGCGCTCCACCTCGGAACCGAAGTCGGCGTGACCGGGAGTGTCTACTATATTGATTTTGGTGTCCTTGTATTCGATGGATGTATTCTTGGCGTATATGGTGATGCCGCGCTCCTGTTCGAGCGCGTTCGAGTCCATGGAGCCGTCATCCCCGTGGCCACACTGGGTCATGATGGCGTCGGTCAGGGTGGTCTTGCCGTGGTCGACGTGAGCGATGATTGCGATGTTGCGTATCTGCATGAATTAAAATCCGCCGGTAGGCGTTCGGAGCGCCGGCGGCTATTGCTACTAGTAAAACATTATTGAACTTGATTGTCAAATTAGCAATGCCTTTGATACAATATATCCATCTTGAAAAAGGCCAATCTGATATTTCTGGCGGTCATCCTTTCTTTCGGCGTACACCAGTCCGCCAGAGCTGATATCACGGCCGGTCTCGTCGGATACTGGACCCTGGACGAAGGATCCGGGCTCACGGCGGCAGATTCCTCTGGCAGCAATCCCGGGACTCTGAGCAATGGACCATCTTGGACTGCCGGACACATCGGTTCCGGCTCCTTGGTTTTCGACGGCGCGGACGATGTGCTCAATATCGGCTCTGCTTCAACTGTAGATAATATAGACGCCAGCGGTTCTGGCATGACGATCAGCGCTTGGGTCTTTCCACGCTCTTATGGCGTGAATAGAGCGGGAGCGATCGTTGCCAAGGGAGCTAACTACGCGTCAGGTAATTTCCAGATAGTCTTCGATGGATATGGCCCGACGCTCAATTTCAATAAAGATTACGACGGAGCGACTGACCTTAGTGCTAGGATCGCTTTTCCCTCGTCATACCTCAATACATGGAGCCATCTCGTGATCGTATGGGACGGCGGTCCGTCCGCGTCCAATGTACACATCTATATCAACGGAGCGGAGATGACTAAGTCATACACGACTAGCGGGGATGGGAACAAGACATCTGATGGTTCCCATAATCTCATAGCAGGCGCGTCATCAGGAGGAAACTATTTTGATGGTAATCTGGACGATGTGCGCATATACAACCGGCCCCTATCTTCGGCCGAAGTGACCGAGCTCTACAATTACACTTATACGCCGCCGGCCGATACGACGCCGCCGGTTTTGTCGGCCGGATCTCCGACGGGCGTGCTCCCGGCCGGAACGACCCAGACGACCCTGTCGTTGACCACGAATGAATCAGCTTCATGCAAATACGGCACCGTCGCTAATACCGCGTACGCCGCCATATCGGATACCTTTACGACCACTGGGGGGACATCACACACATCCGTCATCACTGGTCTTGCCGACGCCGCTTCATATGGTTATTTTGTGAGGTGTCAGGATGTGGCCAACAACGCGAATACTGCCGATTATGGTGTATCCTTCTCTGTTGCCTCACCGTCATCTGATACAGCTCCACCGAGCATCTCCTCGGTAGATGCATCCACGATCACCCAGACTGGGGCGATCATAAGCTGGGCTACCGATGAATCATCCGACTCTCAAGTGGAATATGGGCTGACTGTCGATTATGGTAGCATCACCGCTCTTGATTCTTCTCTTGTCACCATGCACACGCGGACTCTGTCAGGTCTTTCCTCCAACACTATCTACCACTATAGAGTGAAGTCCAGGGACGCTTCTGGCAACCTTGCGATTTCAGCCGGTACTACTTTCACGACCTCTCCCGTAGCTTCGAGTTACACCTTATCGACATCCAAGTCCGGGCTTGGATCAGGTACCGTATCAGGCGGCTCTATTTCTTGTGGCTCCACTTGTACTCAATCGAATATCACCAGTGGTACACAGATAACCCTCACTGCCACTCCTTCTTCAGGTTCTACTTTCTCCGGTTGGTCCGGGGGCGGATGTTCGGGCAGTGGTTCTTGTGTGGTGACGGTGACAGCCGATCTCACAGTCACGGCGACTTTCAGTTCAAATATTCCATCAGGAGTCATTCCGGACCAAGCCAAGATCGACTGGTCCAGAAATGCCGGATCAAGCTATGTCATACCAGACTATACAGAAGTCGCCTGTACACCATCGGATGATACCGGAGCAACAAACATGTCTGCACAAATCCAAACATGTCTCAATAATGCGTCATCAAATAGGACGATCAAACTTCCTGCCGGCACCTACCGGATAGATTCGGCGGTGACCGTTCCATCCAACAAGACATTGAGAGGCAGCGGGTCGGCTCTGACAAAGATAATGTTGCACAATGCGAATACAGCGATCGCTATTCAAGGCCCATCCAATGTCGGCGTGGTGGGCACGATGAAATCTGGGGCAACGAACTGGACTAAGGACTCCCAAACCATCAGCGTTGTCCAGAGCTCTGCTTTCAGCGTCGGAGATTATATCGTGGTCCGACAGAAGAACCTCTCTTATTGCGCGAATGCGAATTGTACTTATTCAGGCACACATACGGGATCAAATGGGGCGACAACCCTGACGGACGGTGCCGTCACATGGACGGCTAACCAGTGGGTCGGCTATAAGATAGAGAACTATAGCGCGTTTGCTATAGGCACCATCACAGCCAACACCTCAAACACGATCACTGTCTCACCAGTCTCCAATTGGTCTCCGGCTGGTCGCACGACCTGGAATGCCGGCGACAAATATTACATCTATCCGGCAGGGAACAACTACGCTATCCCGGTTTTGAAGGAAAATTATGATTATCTGCCATACGAAACATCACAAATCGTGAAGATCACCAGTAAGAGCGCAGACCTGGGCGGATACTATGATGTCGGCTTGAGCGACCCCTTGTTCGTGACCTACGAACAGTCGTACGGGCCCGAAATATTCAAATTGAATAACACGACTAACGCCGGTATCGAAGATCTATATGTAGAGAAGACAGATAACACCTCTGGCAGCAACATCAACATCGGCAAGGCGGTGAATTGTTGGATCAGCGGGGTAGAAAGTTACAAGACATACAATTATCATGTTAATTTGAATTCAACATACGGCTGTGTTGTGCGAGACAGCTATTTTCACGAGAGCTGGCAGTATGGTGGGAATGCCGGCTATGGCATCGCGATGTTCAACAATGCCGGGAATAATCTAGTGGAGAATAATATCTTCTATCACACCAGGCATGCTCTAGAGATGGAGATCGGCGTCAATGGCAATATCTATGGTTATAATTACTCAAAAGATCCCCTGAATGAATCAATACCGATGGATTATCTGATGATAGACGCGGTCGTTCACGGCGGCGGGAATTACATGAATCTTTACGAGGGCAACATCGTCGCCCATCTTGGTAGTGATAACGCCACTGGGGGAAGCAAGTACAACACCTTCTTCCGGAATTGGGCGACTAGGGATCATTCTTTGGGGATCAATCCCCCTGGCCAGATCTATTATCCATGGACTGTCGATATCCAGAAGGATAGTCTGTATACCAATCTGGTCGGCAACATATTCAACACGCCCGGAGTGAACGGCAACAAGACGATCAGTTGGGGATTGGATCAGAATGACAATACCCAGTTCGACACCCGCTCGCAGGGGACAGCGAACATGTGCGGTAACTACGATCTCTACGCCGATGCTTATCAAACAGATAATTCCGCGTGTTCTACAGCCATACCAAACTCCTTGTATCTTGGTAGCAAGCCGAGCTGGTTCGGCAGTGTCGCCTGGCCGCCGATCGGCCCCGATGTTTCCGGTTACAAGAATAAGATTCCTGCTCAGCTCTGTTTCGAGAATGAGAATCTTGTCTCTGGGGGTGTGTTCAACTCATCTGCTTGCTATTCGAGCGTGTCCACATATACTGTTTCGATCACGAAGCAGGGCAATGGTTCCGGCACAGTCTCCTCATCGGTTGGCAGTATCAACTGCGGCTCTACTTGTACCTCTTCCGCTCTCTCGACCAACACCGCGGTTGTTCTTACAGCCACTCCGGCTTCCGGCTCCACCTTTTCTGGATGGTCAGGTGGCGGTTGTTCTGGGACCGGCTCGTGCAACATTACCTTATCTTCTAATACTATCATCACTGCGACATTCGCGATTATTTCAGATTCCACACTCCCTACCATCTCTATCGCCACGCCCGCCACAGGGGCTACGGTATCGGGCTCTATCCTGATCTCGGCTGCAGCCTCTGATAATGTCGGCATCGCTGGCGTCCAATTCAAGCTCGACGGCTCGAATCTGGGCGCTGAACTCATCAACTCGCCATATTCCGGCAACTGGAATACGGCCCTGGCATCGAACGGTCGCCACATCCTATCTGCCACGGCACGAGATGCAGCCGGCAACATCACGACCTCTAGTTCTGTCATCGTGACCATAACCAATTCGTCCTCTTACGCTTCAGGCTCGCTTGCTACCACTGCCCCCGCGTTCATCCCGACCGTTCTGCAGACAAGGCCGTTGAATGCGACCGCTCCATGTTCAACCGCCCCTTCTTCATTCGCGAGAGACCTCACCCTCGGCTCTACCGGCGCAGATGTCAAAGCCCTGCAAGTATTCCTCAACACGAAGGGCTTTACCGTAGCTCAGATCGGTCCGGGTTCCAAGGGGCAGGAGAGCTCATATTTCGGCCCAGCGACCGTGAGGGCCCTCTCGCTCTTCCAGGCCTTCAACAACATCTTCCCGGCTCAAGGATATTTCGGGCCGAAGACGAGGATCAAGATCAACGGCCTGTTATCTTCGGGTGCCGCCGTTTGTGCGGATACTTCTGCGCCACCAGTCCCGGCCGTTGCCGCTAGCTTCGCGAGAGACCTCACCCTCGGCTCTACCGGCGCAGATGTCAAAGCCCTGCAAGTATTCCTCAACACGAAGGGCTTTACCGTAGCTCAGATCGGTCCGGGTTCCAAGGGGCAGGAGACCAGCTTCTTCGG
>JBAYJB010000003.1:0-74264 GCA_041665325.1 Minisyncoccota bacterium | reverse complement strand
AGAATCGCTAGTAATCGCAGGTCAGCTATACTGCGGTGAATACGTTCTCAAGTCTTGTACTCACCGCCCGTCAACCCAAGGGAGTCGGAGGTGCCCGAAATCTCGCTTTACGCGGGCCTACGGCAAATTCGATGACAGGGGGTAAGTCGTAACAAGGCACGGGTAGCGGAAGCTGCTCGTGGAATATTTCAAAGAATCAACCGTCTTTCAGGCTTCGGCCTGAACTGACTTATAGTCGATATGATCGCAAGATCATGATGATCGCTCTCTGATCGTTAAACAGGAGCGCTTAGTCGGGAACGAATCCCGACACCATATGGGCGATCTCAATTGAATCGCTCATAGGCGAACGGAACAAAATAAAGAGCGCTAATGGCAGAAATGCCGCAAATGACCGCCGTCTAGCTATATGCTGGGGCGGTTTTTTGGTGTGTTATAATGTCGTTATAAATGGATCAGACGATACTGCCAGAGCCATTCTCGCCTACTGTAGTTCCAAATACGGAGGTTCCCTCTAATTTGGTGAATAAACCCTTAATATTTTTAGTTTTAGCTTTAGTTCTCCAAATCATTGTGTTTTGGAGTGGGTCGAGCTTTATGTACTCTATATTTGCTCCGGAGCCTCTTATTCTTCTCCACGCGTTATTCTTGGTGGCGTCTTTAATACATTCCAGGAAAGTATTGCTCTCCATAATTGGACCATCCTATCTTCTAGCGCTAACGATTTTTATCCTGCTAGGTTTTGCCGGTAACCGTATAGGCTTGGGAGCCCTTGGGTTTGTGGTTTTGATCGAAGGTCTTGTTTTAATAGGGACGTTTTTTTTAATCTCATTCGTCTTCAATCATCTTATCCTAAATTTCCTCAGTACCTTCCTGAGAATAGGAATCCTCATTTTAGCTTTGGCCGCCCTTGTTCTATTCTCTGTCTTCAATCTTTTTGATCATATTTATATTGGCAATCCGAACAATGGAGCTATGGCGGCGCTTAGTCAACAAGATCTCGATAGTATTCTGTCAAAAAACATTGAGATGGTATCGCAGTTATCAGTTCCCACCAGTTCGTTGGAAGATCTAGTTAGAAATAATTGTAATGCGCAATTCTTCTCACACGCAAAGGAAATCGACTGTATACGATCCTCTTCGTATCTCCTGGGGGGCAATATGGCACAATCTCATAAGGCACAAGTTTCTAGCATGGTTACTAATTCAGGAGATGCATCAAAATGTACCTCTCTTCTGACAGGCGATGCCGATGTCTATGATTGTGTATTTAAAAATATAAAGAACGTTTCTGACTGTGATGTCCTTGGTGATGCCAACAATGGTCTTTATGGCAGAAGCGATTGCATATATCGTTATGCAGAGCAGAAAAAAGATGCAAGTTTGTGTACGAGTCTTGATACAAAAAGAGATGCCTTAGGATACTCTGCTCAAGACAGATGCGTACTGAATGTAAAAAATTGGGGCCCCCTTCCATCAATCATCATTAAGGAGATTCCAAAGACAATGGAGCAATATCCTATATGCAAGGAATACTACAGAGTCCTCACTTGTGGGATAGAGAATACTAAAGATGCCGCGAACCGCACATCTTACTACAATTCATACGAATCTATCATTAATTATATTGAGCATCCTGAACAGTACAGTAGTAAACAGTACAGCAGTATGGGATCACTAGAAAACGTCTGCAGGTCTAACTATGAGGTTGATATCAAAGGACAAATAGGACAGATGTATGGATATGACAAGGACTTACAAGCGATTGGTTGCATAAAATAACCACGATTAGATCCACCAAAAAACCGCCGTAACTGGGGGTTTTTTGTAATTTAGCGCTCTTTATTTTGTTCCGTTCGCCTATGATAAGGTATTGATCACCTTAGAAATCCTGGAATATAATAGAAAATATTAATAACGTTGGTTAGATAAAAAATTAATGCGGCAATAATAATCACGCCCCAAGGAAGTTTCTTTTGAAGGTTTGGGGATAACCGATCAAACAAGTGTCTAAACCCAACTATCAATAAAACCGAGGCTATTATTACTGATATTTTTCCAATTCCTAAAATAAAGATGGTAAATGGGAATGTAACAATCAAGGCGATGGTAAGGTATTTTAGGACTTTGTTCGATAAAAATGTGAATATAAACAACAAAACTAATTGGAATAACAATATTTGAAATTCATTGAGACTCCAATCATGAGCAAAGTTCTGTCCCAGAACCCTCCCCGCCCAAATGATATAAATCTGTAGAACGATAAAGGATGCAAAATAACTAAAAACTTTTTGTTTATAAGTCGAATTCATGATATCTCACAGCATATCATAATTACCTATAAACAAAAAACCGCCCCTTCAGGCGGCTATTTGGTGGCCTGGGGTGGGGGATTGACAAACGTGCTAAACCTGATATAATCTATCTATAGCCCTTTAAGTTATGAACACTAGCTCGACCACCTCCGTCAGAGCCGTGGAGGAAAAAGAAAGCTGGCTCAGGATCTGGGGAGAGAACATCTTGTTCGCCCTGGTCATCTGCGTCGGAACCTTGCGGAAATTTGTGAGGTTCTTGTCGGTCAATGTCCACGCTGGGTATAACAACCTCTGCGCGGGGTATCAGGAGCTTACTCCTGAAGAACGGTTGACCATCTGTGTATGTGTACCGTTCTGTCTGTTCATTGTAACCCTGACTGTCCTCAGCCTGCGCTGGTGACACTCAACAACCCTACCAGGGCGCCCATCGAAAGATCGGCGCCCTGAATCATTTATGGTTTTGCCTCTTTTCGGTATTTCCTCTATAGTGTGTGTCGGGCTTTGGTTTGATGATTGGGCACGTGGCGTAATTGGTAGCCGCGCACGCTTCAGGAGCGTGTGGAGTAATCCATGGAGGTTCGACTCCTCTCGTGCCCACCCAGGTAGCGTTTGTCGTCATTTTTTGGTAGATTTGCATTTACGCGCGCATAGCTCAGTTGGTAGAGCATTCGACTGATACTCGAAAGGTCCTAGGTTCGACCCCTAGTGCGCGCACCGTGTTATAATAGGCTCATGAACAACAAAGCCACCCCGAAGGATTTCTTCCTTCACTTAGGCGCAACCGTCGCCCTCTATGCGGCCGCAGTCGCCCTTATCAACCTCTCGTTCAGCGTCATCAACTATTTCAACCCTGACGCCTTAGCTGGGTATTACTACACCAACTCCATCGCCTGGCCGATCTCGATGCTGGTCATCCTCGTGCCGGTCCTCTATCTCCTCGAATGGCTGATCAACCGTGACATCGTCAAGATGTCGGAGAAGAAAGACATCTGGATCCGCCGTTGGCGCATCTATCTCACGCTCTTCCTCGCGGCCGTGCTCATCATCGGTGACCTCATCGCTCTCATCAACGTCTACTTGAATGGCGAGATCACCGCACGCTTCATCTACAAGATCATCGTCATCCTGCTCGTCGGTGGCGCGGTCGGCAAGTATTACTTCTTCAATATCGCCGACACGCACAAGTGGGCCAAGATGGCTCGCCGGACGATCACTTGGTTCGGCCTGATCATGGTCCTCGCCGCCATCGTCATGGGCTTCGTGGCCGTCGGCTCTCCCCAGAAACAGCGCGATCTCCGCTTCGACAACCAGCGTGTCAACGATCTGACCAATATCCAGTGGCAGGTGATCAGCCGCTGGCAACAGACCGGCAAGCTTCCGAACAACCTGACGGAGCTCTCCGATGACATCTCCGGCTTCTATCCGCCCAAGGACCCCGAGACGGAGGCTTTCTACGAATACACCGCCAAGTGGACGCCGGTCATGTCCTCCATGCCGTCATTCGAGCTTTGTGCCACCTTCAGCCTAGAGTCCCAAGATACCAGGGGCAGGGGAGCCTCATACGGCATGGGCGGCGATGCTTACTACGGCAAAGACATCTCATACCCGTATCCCGGAGGCATGAATGATTCCTGGGCTCACAAAGAGGGCCGTACTTGTTTCGAGCGGACCATCGATCCGACCCGCTACCCCGTGAATCCAGAGATGGTCAAGACCATCAAAGCGATCGAGGCGATGTAATAAATCAAGCAAGGCAGAGAACATCGCTCCGAGCGGACACTTCGGAGGGATTTCTCAGCAGAGAAATCCCGAGAATAGACAAGCCCCTGCAGGGGCTTGATCGCGTCCGTGAGCGGTGATGTTCGCTGCCTTGCTTGCACTCTTACCACCTTCCCATTCATGTTATAATCCCCGCATGCAGAAGAGCGCATACGTCATTCCCGACACTCTGCTATTTCTCGATCGGCCTCTGCATGGGCGCCAGCTCATGTTCAGGGATCTGCCGCCGGAAGAGAAGCCGCGTGAGAAGCTCCTGGCCCAGGGTCCGGAGGTTTTGTCGCTGTCGGAATTGCTCGCGCTCGTCCTGCAGACCGGTACGGTCAAGGAGGATGTGCTAGAGATGTCTTCACGCATCATTCATGGCTACGGTGAGGACAATATCCTGGCCGAACGGGATCCGAAACAGCTATCCGAAAGCCTGGATATCCCACTTCTCAAAGCTTGCGCCATCGTCGCCATCGGAGAGCTCGGGCGCCGCACTTATGACAAGCATGAGTCCGGCTTCACGGTCATCCGCACGGCCAAGGACGTCTACGACTATCTCGTCGACCTGCGCACCC
Organism: Minisyncoccota bacterium; assembly: GCA_041665325.1. Taxonomy (GTDB): domain Bacteria; phylum Patescibacteriota; class Minisyncoccia; order Phycocordibacterales; family PALSA-1337; genus C7867-002. Next base: position 69,610 of record JBAYJB010000003.1, on the reverse strand, counting down.
AGCCCAAAGAGTGCTTGCGCGGCCTATTCCTGAACAGCCGCAACCGCGTCATCAGGAATGAGATCATCTCGATCGGCACTGTGAACGCCAACATCATCCATCCGCGCGAAGTCTTCCGCACCGGCATCGAAGCCAACGCTGCCGCAGTCATCCTCGCCCACAATCATCCATCCGGCGACGCGACGCCTTCGGCCGAAGACGTCGAGATCACCCGCCAGCTCGTAGAGGCTGGCAAGATCGTCGGTATCACTGTCCTAGACCATGTGGTCATCACCAAGGACGCTTTCCAGAGCGTCAAAGCAGACTATTAACATGATCCGTAACTATTCCGTCGTGTCCCCATCGTTGCATGGGGTTCTTACCCATGAGTCGTTATCGTACGAAGGCATTCGCCGCCCCGTCGAAGTCCTGCGTGCCCTCGATGGTCCGGCGGCCGACCTCACGGCCTCGCGTCCCGCTCACCAGAACAAGCTCCTCGAGCAGTATTTCTATGACCTATATGGCGTATTCATGAAGCGGCTGTCCAGATTCGTGCTCGAATCAGAGCCGCTAGACTCGGATACCGTGACCCTCCAAGCCATGCTCCAGGAGATGGTCAAGACCAAGAGGCTTATGAGGGGGTGTGGGGTGAATGGCAAACCTTGAACTTGGGCCCGAAAGTCGTATACTGCGGTCATGGCTTCTCGTGACTACTTCCTCGGCAAGCGTATCGCCGTCATAGGCATCGGTCCCCACGGCGAGATGTTGACCGACATCAAGTTCCTGATCAAGATGAACGCGCTAGTCTCTGTCTATGACTTGAGAGCTGAAGCGCGGATCTCCGATCATGTCGCCTCTCTCAAGGAACTCGGCCTAGCCGACTGTCTCTGCGGCTCCGTGCCGCCTGAAGATCTCCTCGACATGGACCTGATCATCTTGTCCCATGAATATCCGCGCAACTCCTCATTCCTGGCCGAGGCTCGCAAGCAGGGTATAGAGATCGAATATCCGGAGACGCTCTTCCTCAAGCTGGCCCCTCCGGTCACCATCGTCGCCGTCATGGGCGCTTGCGGCAAGGCCACCGTAGTCTCGATGCTCGCGCCGATGATCGAGGCGGCCTCCAAGGAGGCAGAAGGCCCCGCGTGCTATACCATCGACCCGGAGTCCGATCAGGGCGTCTTGGCGCACCTCCGCAAGATCAAGAATGGGGATGTGGCCGTCATGCGCATCGTGGAAAAGATGATGGGGGAGATCCACGCCCTGTCCTGGAGCCCTCATGTGGCTATCTTCACGACCGTTCCGCCCAAGAATGCCTTCCGTGAGTCGCCGTTCGAGATTCTGTCATACCAGACTTACAACAACTACATCATCGGCACTGACCAGATCATCGATGCTATCCGTTCTTCGGGCGTGCAGTCCAAGGCCAAGATGCTCCGCACCAAATCCTCGCTTGTGCCAGACGGCTGGCATGCCAAAGACCGCAATCCTTATGATCGCGAGAATGCCGCGCTGGCTCTCCAAGCCGCGCGGATATTCAAGGTCTCTGATGATATGGCTATCGCGGCTCTGTCCAAGTGGAAGCCGCTCAAGGGTCGGCTCGAGCCGGTCAAGAAGGTCAAGAATATCGAGTTCATCAACGATACCGCCTCGGTCTCACCGCAAGCCACGGTCGCGGGCATGACCATGCTCTCCAATAACCGCAACCTGGTGGTCATCGTCGGCGGCGCGGACTCGGGCGGTGATTATCGCGAGATGTACGCGGCCGTCGGCCACTATGCTCATACGCTGGTAGTCTTGCCCGGCAGCGGCACGCTCAAGGAGCGTGAGGCCCTCCGCCGTCTCGACAAGATAGAGGTGGTCTCGGTGCCGACCATCGAAGAGGCCGTCCGTTCGGCCCTCGACCACGCCAACAAGGGAGATCGGGTGCTATTCAGCCCTGCTTTCGACGCCGGCGGTATGGATGGCTCGCGCTTGGAGCGCGGCGAGCGTTTCGTCCGCGCGGTGCGGTCGCTTTGATTATTTGGGTTATTCAAGTGGATAAACATGAGATGAGGGGGAAGTACCCTCATCTCATGCTTTTCTGCTTCTAGTCCCCGCAAATCATACAGACGACTGCGCCGCGTAGTTTGTGGCCAGCCGCGACGGCCTTCATGACTCCGACGACAGACAGGGCGCTGTTTGGAGATAGGGTTAGGCCGGTGTATTTCAGAGTCAGCTCATAGGCGGCTTGGATATCTTCATTGGTGGCGATCCAGCCGCGTCCTCCGGAATATTCGATGAGCGGGATGAGCGCCGGTTTGCGCATGACGATCTTGTCCACGATCGCGCCAGCCAGAGAATGCTCTTCCGGGGGGCCATCATAATTCTCGAAGACTTCGGCCATCGGATGGCAGGTTGAGGTTTGGACGATGTGGATCTGAACGGGGAGGTTATTCTTGGCGAAATATTGAGCCAGGGCCTGTGCCGTTGTGCCGGAAGATGTACCGATGAAGATGGCTCCAAGGCCCTCGTAGGCTCCTAGTTCATCCGCTAATGATCCGTACCCGAGCAAGGCGATATCGTCTACCGACTGGCGCAGACTGCGGTCGCCGGCCTTGGTGGCCTCATTCAAGGCTTGCAAGGGTCTTTCCTTGGAGAGCACTCTGATATGCTCGTCTGCCAGGGCCTTGAGCTTGTCGGCTTTCTTGGGGTCGATATGCAGGCCGATGAATATATCCAAGTCCGTCGAACCGTCTTTTCCCTTGGATTTATTGAGCTTCTTCACATGCAGGGCCGCCGCCAGTGCTGCGTTGCCGGATGAAGAGATGGCAAATTTGCGCTCGCCCGCGAGCTCGTAGTGGTCGATCATATGAGAGATGGATCGGCCTTTGTGCGAGCCATAAGGATGCAGATCTTCGCGCTTGAACCAAAGGTCCTTGGCGCCGATCGCCTGGCCGAGCTCCGCGTATTGTTCTAGAGGGGTGATCATAGTCGGTTATTATTGCTATACTAGCCCAAATCCGATATCATGGAAAGCAAGACATCGTAAGCGTCGATATACACTATGATCCAACAGAAATCCGATTCAGCCAACAGTTTGTGCGTCTGCCCGGAGTGCAAGAATACTATCGACCTGTCGCGCTATCCTTCTCTCACGCCTGGCATGGTCATCGAGTGCAACCATTGTGGCATGACTCTCCTCGTCAAGGAAATCGCCGCCGGTGTCGTCAAGACCGAGATCGTCGACGAAGGGAAGTAGTCTTACTCTTTGCATTTTACGCCCGATTCTGCTTGTATTATAGGCAGATATTTTTTGTAACACTCTTACGGTTTCTACCCATGCACATCACAACTTGTTCTGTAGTTGAAGATCCGGTCACACCGACCTTTTCTTGTCAGCTGTTCGACGGGCACATCGTCCCCAACCCAGTCAGTGTGAGGGTCGCTTCGATCCCACCTCATCTCGGGTTGTACCGCTCTCCGGCCGAAAGGATCGAGAGCATCGTTCATTTCGCGGAAACTCTTGTTCCTCGGAATCACCGGGTACTCATCCCCATTCCGTACGGCTCTGACTGCAACATCGAATCTTTGGCGAAGTACTCCGAAGATATGGTACAGGGGATCTCGGTACGCACAGGGCTTCATACTCTCGGCGTCGAACCAGCTCCAGGGGAGACTGTCTTCATCGAGACATCAGGATGTCCGGTGATCGTGATATGCCTTCCGGGCCACACTCGGATGGTGGTCGCCAAGGCCGATCTCGACTCCCTGATAGGCACCTTCGGTCGCTGTCGGGGGCGCACTCCGAGACGCCCCGATGATGCCATCATTGCCATGATGCTTGATCACTTAGGTAGGCCAACCATGGGTGAACATGTGCTTGTCTCCGTGATCCTCGGAGTCGGCGCCAGCGGTTCTGACGATCCGGATCGGTACTCTTTCTACGATCAGGACCCCGAATTGATGCAGGCCCATGTAGGTAGTGAGTATGGTCAAACTGCCTTCGAAGATGGCCGGATATCGCTCCTTGCGGTCATCAGGCGCCAGTGTGAGCTGCAAGATATCAGGTCTGAACATGTCTTCTCTCTCGGTCCTGACGTCCGCGAAGAAAAAGGGCGGAAGGTCGTGGCTGTTTCGTTCCACACCCCGTGACGATAGTAGTCTTGTCCTAGCTAGCCAAGCGATATGGCCCGATTCCCGAAGGGAGCCGGGCCATTTTCATATTCCTATTTTCCCTTAAAACTTCTTAACCGTCTCCTCGATCATGCCACGGAAGCCGTGGGAGCCTAGGAAAGCGATGACATCGCCAGCTTTTCGTCCCTGGATAAGGTGCGTGACTAAGGTGTCGTCATCCTCGATATATTTAGCGTTTTTTCCGATCACTTCTGCCAATTTTGCCCCATCGAATGTCTTGTCCGTGTCCTTGGCATCTACCTTGAGTTTGGTCAATGCCGGCACGATCACTTCATCGGCGTCTCTGAATGCGTCTTTGTAAGAGGGGATAGATTCCGGTGTCCGGTTGCCGGTGTTCGGCTCATAGACGGCGATGATCTTGCCGGAGTATATCTCTCGGAGATTTTTCAATACAGATTTTGCTTTCTCCGGTGAATGGGCGATGTCGTCAATGACGGTTACTTTTCCATCTAAGCGCTTTTCCATGCGGCGCTTCATGCCCATGAATGAAGAGATCGCTTCGACTACCTTATCTGCCGGTATGCCGATCTCGTACGCCATAGCAAAACAGCCGGTGATGTTTTCGGCATTGTAAGCGCCCAGTAGGGGACTCTTTATCTCATGGATGAGATCATCGTGCGTGATCTTGAATTTCAAACCGTCCTTGGATTGCACGACATCCGAATAACGATAGCTGGCAAATTCAGACTTACCGTAGCTGACAAAGCCCCTGATTGCTTGGTCTATGAGTTTGTGCGCTGTCTCGCTGTCCAAACAGGAAACGATGATGCTTTGCGGCTTCGGTAGTTCCTTAATCAGTGTGCGGAACGCATCAAAATAACTCTCCTCTGTTTTATAAATATCGGCATGATCCCACTTCACTGCCGTGAGAAGCAGATGCGTCGGCTTGTAGTGCGCGAACTTCGGCCGTTGATCCCACTTGGCTGTGGTGTATTCATCGCCCTCGACCACGCTCCACTCGGTGCTGTCGATAGCCGCGGCTGGATACTCATCCTGCGTCAGACCACCGATCATGTAGGAAGGGTTCCATTTTGCATGTCTCAATATGTGTGTGAGCAACGCGCTCGAGGTGGTCTTGCCATAAGTGCCGGCCGCGACGATGCTATTCTTGGCGATGAGGAATTCGCCGATGGCTTCCGGATATGACTTAAATGTCATTTTATTTTCCTTGACGTAGAGGAGTTCGGGATTGGTCGTGCCGATAGCGTTGCCGACGATCACGAGATCTGGCTTGCCGCCCTCGATCATCTTCTCGGGATGCCAGCCGGCGTAGTAGGGGATGCCGAGCTTGGTCAGGTGGGTGGAGATGGGTGGGAAGAAGCCGGCGTCGGAGCCGGTGACCTTGAAGCCTTTCTTGTGGAGGGCTGTGGCGACCGCGGACATGGCGACGCCGCAGATACCGATGAAGTGGACTTTGTTGGGCTTGGCCATATATGGCCCTAATTCTAGGCCATTTTGAGGGATTGGGATACTTGACAAAGGGGGATATTGTGGTGTATAATAGCAGGGTATTGGAACATTGAAAGGGTTGGGTACAGTACATAGCGAAGAGTTATTCTTCTCTGCGTACTGTACCCGCTTCAAAACCGGCGACAGTTGCCTTCACATTCCGTGGAGGTACATACAAAAGAAAGTGAGTAAAGTATGTATAGACTACCCTACAGAGCTATGTGCAGTCGCGAGACCACTCGTCTACCGATTGCCGAACTGCATCGCAAGTTGCAGAGTCATGTCCCGAACATCGAAAATGGCCGAGCCGCCAGCCAACCTCCGTCTGACCCCCGATACTTTGTGTATCACGGACAAGACTGGGAATTTGGTATCAAAGGTTTCGGCGCTTATCGCTTCGTTCTGGTTGAGGTCACAGGCCTTCAAGAGAAGGTTCTGGAGCAAGGCAGAGCGGACCCGATTACCCTCATGATGGGCGATAAGCCACTTACCAAGTTCGACGGGCTCGGCGGTCAGGTCGGTCACTTCAGGTATTATTGCGATAATCCCGAAGTACGCTAAGGAGATACGCGTATCAAACTCCACCCCCAAGCAATCCGGCTTGGGGGTTTATCTTTTACTTCAAAATCTCTTTAAGTTCTGCTGTACCCGTCTGCCACCCATTCCTATCGAACCACTCCAATCCCTCGAACTGCAATTTGTAAATGTCACCCGGCCTTTGCAAGGAGCCGAGATAGATATATTTCAGACCTGCCTCTTTTGCATACTGCACAGCGCGGATCATCATGCCGAGGCCCATGTCCTTTGGAGATTCATCCAGATCATAGAACGGATAAGAGTAGTGGAGGAGGTCTTTGTTTTGGTAGCAGATGGTGTAACCGAGGGGGGAGTCACCATTCGAATACGTGAGGAGAGAATTGAACGAACTTTTCGTAAGATCCGCCACTAGCTCCTTGACCTTGTTGGCGCTCATGATGCCTGGCCCGAATTTTTCGTCGTAGAAATCTTTGGCGAGTTTGCCGACTTTGAAATCATAATCTTTCAAGGGCAATTCAAAACCCTTCAATTCAACCCCCTCTGTTTTTTTGAGGATGCGGCGGTTCTCGCTAGTTAGTTCAAATCTAGACATATCAATGCGAACGGAGCGCGTCTGCTGCATCACGCCTTTTCCTATACGTGTAAATACAAAGCCCTCATTGTATTTTTTGGCCACATTTGCCTCGGAGAAATCGGTAATGATCTCTTCCTTCCAGCACAGATATTCTCGGGCGGGCTTTTTATTCATGGGCTTAGTGTAGTGCCAGCCAGAACCCGAATACCACGAACACGAAATGGATGATCCAGAAGCGCATGACCGTCCGTTCCTCGCTCCAGCCGAGCAGTTCGAAATGGTGGTGCAAGGGTGCCATCTTGAACACCTTGCGCCCGAAGAAATAACGTGAGCCGACCTGGATGATGACTGAGAGGGCTTCGATGTAGAACATGAAGCCCAGAAAGAAGAGGGAGCCGATCTCACCGATAGCCATGGCGCTCACAGCCAGGAGTGCGCCGAGGCCCAATGATCCTACATCGCCCATCATGAAGCGCGCCGGCTTGATATTGAAATAAGTGTAGGCCGCCAGGGCTCCGACGGCGGTAGCGTTCAGGATGGCGATCTCGCCGAAGCCGTTGATCCAGGACAGGAACGTCAAGGCACTAAAGGTGATGACCAGCATGCCGCCGGAGAGGCCGTCCATGCCGTCGGCGATATTGACGGCGTTTGCGGTGAACATGACGGTCAGGATGACGATCGGCACGATCAGCCAGCCGGCGTCCCAGTAGAGCCCGAAGGGGAAATAGACGAAGTGCCAGGCCGGTCCCAGCTTGTCATATATCCACCAGGCCGTGACCGATCCGGCGATGAATTGCAGGATGAGCTTCTCGTGGACGAAGACGCCTTTGCCGGGGCGCGAACCGAACCAGACGGACATGCGTTTGAACAGGGTCCAAGGCAGAGTCACAGCGTACCAGACGCGGACTCGCCAGTCATGGTGGACGCGGATCAGGGTGAGGACGTGGTCGAGTTTCCTAGAGCGGCGTTCGGCACCGTAGACATTCATGATATCGTCGACGGCTCCCAAGATGGCGGCGATGAGCATCACGCCGATCGGCACCCAAGTGAAGCTTCGAGACCAGTTGAAGAGGTAAGTGATCAGAGCGATGGTGATGATGACCAACAAGCCTCCCATGACCGGGGTGGTGGCTTTGTAGGCGTGAGAGCCGAGAGCGGTCAGCTCTACCTTGGCTCCTTTGACGACATTGAAATGTTTGAGGAAACGGATGACAGGCGGCGCTAGGAGGAATGCCGCGAAAGCCCCGACGAGCGTGAAGCCCAAGATGTACGCCAGATCAGCCGTGCCCTGGAGGATGGTTATCATCCGTTCCAGAATATCACGGCTGGAGCGCCGTTTCAATCAGGAATAGAGCCACTTCAATCGGCGCAGCTCGGTGCGAGAACCTCGTGCTCGGGTGAAGATATTCGAAGCGCCTTCGATCATTCCACCTTCTTTCCATAGTTGCTGGAAGAGCGAGCCGGTCGGATCGGCGATCTCGATCGTGCCCTGCTTCATGCCGCTGCCATAGAGGCCGTCTTCGGGATAAGCGATGGCGTGAGAGTAATGGATGACGGTCGGTTTGGAGTCCACCCGTTCTACTTCGTGCACGACGAGGATATGGTTGCGCTCGTCATCGGTGGTCTCTTGGATCATGATGATCATATCGCCGGGCATGACCTCGCCGATCGCGATGATGCGGCTGTTCTCGTTGTCAGCGAGCGTGGCGACATCGGTATTCTTGACGGGACTCATCTTGGCCATGATCCGGCCGACTAGACCGCGCGCCCGGGTGAATGCGATGCGCTTCTTGAGCCCGTCCTTGTTGCGCGCCCGGCTCTCGGAGTTCAGGATGTGGTACGCGAAGCCGGAACAATCGATACCAATGTTCCGGTCAACCAGGAATTTCTTCAAGGAATCGTTCGTCAGGGCGTTGCTGTCGATGTGGTGTTTGAAGATCAGCATATTGACCTCGTCGGTGATCTCCTTGGGGCTGCCTTTGCCCACGGAAATGCCCAACGCCCCGCGGGCACGCACGGTCTTGTTGTTGAAATAGGGGATAGAGCAGACGGCCGGGCCGACATGGAAATGTAGGTAATGGTCGATGACCGAGAGGGCGTCGGGTGAGAGGGTTTGGGTGTCCATCCCCTTAAGTCTACTACAAGCCCCTGCCGCTGACGATGCCAGATATCTCCTTGCCCTTGTCGTTGAAGGCGCCGTCGGCGGCCATGATGTCTTTTGCGCTCTGGACGCGGAGGAGGTCGGATCCTTCCTTGGTATTCTCATAAGCCACGACATTGTACCCGGCCAGCTCTAGCCCGCCTGCGGCTTCTGCCGGTACGGAACGGACATCTTTGGTGACACGCTGGACGATCTGGGCGCCCTCCTTGATCTCGATGATCGGCTTGACCACCGGCTGTCCGAGGAGGGCGGCGATATGGGCTTCGAAGACGGTCAGACCTTGAGCTCCCTTGGAGCGCTGTTCTTCCTGCAAGGATGACTCAAAAGGCGATGAAGCCGCTTGTCGGGCGTTGATCTCGATGAGGTAGAGCTTGTTCCTGTCGATATCCTTGATGACATCTATACCGAAGAGGCCGCGCCAATAATCTTTTTGCATCTTGGCCCCGATCTCGCGGACCATCTCGTCCAGCCGGCTCTTATCGTCGGCTGTGAGCAGAGTGCGCGCCACTCCCCAGTCGTTGCCGATCGTGGTGAAGCGGTTGTCCGTGAAGGGGGGAAGCCCGGTGATCTGGTAGCTGACATTCCCGACCGCCACGCGATCCGGGGTGATGATCACATTGACCGTGAATGACGGCCCTCGAATATACTCGGTGACGCGCGTCCAGCGTTCGGGGAATTTGGCTTGGACGGCCTTGAGGGCCTCTTCCGATTCGATCAGGATCGTGCCTGTGCCGGTATGGCCGTGCGCCCACTGGATGACGAAGGGTTTGCCCTCGAATGGGACATGGCGCATCGAGGCCATGCGGTGTGCCGGCAGGTATCTGCCGAGCTCGGCGAGCCACCCGATCTGCGAGAGTTTGCTCTCGATCTTCTCGGATGAAGCCGCGCTCGGATTGAGGAGCATCCAGCCGTGGTCGCGGACCAAGGGTTCGATCCGGGCGGTATTCTTGAAGACCAGGATATAAGGTTTTGCTCCGGAGGCTTTGGCGACCTTGGCTACGAGTTCCTCGGTCTGTTCATGCTTCAGCAGGTCACCGGTCCCGAGGAGCTCGCCGGCCTGATCTGCTATGAGGGTCACGAAGTCGGGGTATTGATCGCGCACCTTCACGCCATAAGCGGTGCGGTTGGTGACGATGAGATAATGCTCATTCGGGGCCATACCGAGGGCCCTCTCGATCTCCCTGGTCACATAGATGACGGTTTCCCGGGTAGTCATGCGTTTACACTATCATACACGCGCCCTCTCGGCGACAACAGTCCTCCACTCGATCCTCAGCTTCGCTTCCTCCTCGCGGAGGACTTGTTCTCGCCTGCGGGCACGACTATACTGGAACAACACATGTCTACCTTATCCATCGTCGGCACCCCCATCGGCAATCTCGAGGACATCACCCTCCGGGCGCTCAAGACCCTCGCGGCGGCAGATGTGATCCTCTGCGAAGATACCCGCATGACCAAGCGGTTGCTTGACCGGCACAGCATCAAGACACCGACGCTGTCCTACCATGCGCATAGCAAGATCTCCCGAGTAGAGGGGATCATCAGATTGTTGGGCGAGGGCAAGAATCTCGCTTTGGTCTCCGACGCCGGCACCCCCGGCATATCCGACCCCGGGGCCGAGCTGGTCTCGCGGCTCCGTAAGGACATGGCAGTCGAACTAGCTGATGGCCGGTTGAAGATCGAGTCTGTGCCCGGCCCGTCAGCTCTGACCGCCGCTCTGTCGATCGCCGGCGTGCCCTGTGCCGACTTCGTATTCCTGGGCTTCCTGCCGCACAAGAAGGGAAGAGAGACCCTATTCAAGGAGATCACCGTCGCGGAACGTACTGTGGTCTTCTACGAATCGCCTCATCGTATCGAAAAGACTCTGGAGTCTCTTGCTCTGCATCTTGACGTCGCAGGCAAGCGTGTGACGGTCTGTCGCGAGCTGACTAAAATATTTGAACAAGTGGTGAGCGGCACGGCTGCAGAGACCGCTCGATATTTTGAAATCCATCCGGATACGGTGCGCGGCGAGTTCGTCGTCATTGTGAGCAATCGTTAGGGTGCGCGATGCTCTGCTTGTTGCTATAATAATCTCATCATGTCGAAACGCCAGGTCATCATGCTTCTCGGTATTTGGGTTATGATCTTATTCAAGCTCGGCTTCCCGCCCGGAGTCAGAGAGGTTCTAGCCTTGATCACTGGGGTGGTCATCGTCTTTGTCGCTTCGAGGATCCGGCCGGAAGCAAAGGCGATGCAAGACCGTTCGATCTCATATATGGAGCGCCGCCGGCCTGCCCAAGCTCCAGAGACCTCTGTTCCTTCGGTGCCGCCTGTTTCCGTTCCAGGATCAGCTCAACCCTCCACTTCTTCGGGACCAGCAGTTACCAATCCAGCCGATCAGGCAACCCCATGAATATTCGCGGTCATGAGGCCGGTGTGGCACGAACCACCGGTATCGTCTTTGGCGCTTGCGTCATCGTCGTGCTGGGCGCTTTGATTTTCTTATTCATGCCCGAAGGCCTATTGCCCAGTGATCATATCGACTATGGGGATTTGGCTGGGCTATCGGACCTTGCGACCACATCAGTCAAGGCGGTAGAACCGTTGCCCGTCGTCACTCACATCGCAACTCCTGCCGCGGTCAAAGGCATATACATGACTTCCTGCGTGGCCAGCACCCCGAGCATCCGGGAGCGAGTTTTGTCAGTCATGAAGGACACCGAGATCAATGCTCTGGTGATCGACCTCAAGGACTATACCGGTACGATCTCGTATGCCGCGAGCAAGGTACCGGCCCCGTCGGGCAAGGGTTGTCGCGTAGCCGACCTGCCCGAGTTCATCGCGCGTCTCCACAAGGACAATATCTACGCCATCGCTCGCGTCACGGTCTTCCAGGACCCTCTGTATGCGGCCGCCCATCCGGAGATCGCCGTGCAGAGCATCTCTCACCCTGATACGCCATGGACAGACAAGAATAGATTGGCTTACATCGATCCTAACTTCCCGGCCTATTGGGATTACATCGTGGATATCTCTAAGGAAGGATACGCCATCGGCTTCGATGAGATCAATTTTGATTATATCCGCTTTCCATCCGACGGGGACATGAGCGATGCTCGTTTCATCCTGTCGGCTTCGACGACCAAGGCCATGGCCATGACGGATTTCTTTTCCTATCTTCGCTCGGAGCTCGCGCCAGAGGGTATCATCATGTCGGCCGATCTCTTCGGCCAGACCACGGTCAATACCGACGACATGGGCATCGGCCAGATCCTGGAGAATTCCTTGCCGTATTTCGATTATGTAGCACCGATGGTCTACCCTTCACATTTTATAAGCAATTTCGATGGCTATCCAAACCCGGCCGAGTACCCATATGAAGTGGTCAAAAATACTATGATCAGGGCGGTAGAGCGAGCAGTGGCCGCCTCTTCGAGTCCGGACAAGATCCGCCCCTGGTTGCAAGCATTCGACCTCGGAGCCGTGTACACGCCAGAGATGGTTAAGAAGCAGTATCAGGGAGTCTATGATGCCGGTCTGACTAGCTGGATGCTCTGGAATGCAGCCAATGTCTATAACAAAGAGGCTTTGATGCCGGTTATAGAGCCGTAAGGGGCTTTCTGGCGCCATCCACAGCCCCTTGCTTTTTGGCCAAAAAGCGTTACTATATGAAACCGGATTGGTAATCTCTTGTGTTTACGTTTGTCTGTTCCCGATATCTATCGGGACGCCTCAAAAGCGGTGTGGTCGAAGTCCGTTTCCCCTGATGGACTCCTGTCGCTCTGCACATGGAGTGCAATCTGGCAGACATATGGTAGATGCAAGGTTGGTCAAAATCAGTAAAGTCGTGAAAAAATCAAAGTCTCGCTCCCGTAAGGGGAGCAAGGTTTCGGTGGCCGCTACCCCTAGCGGTCAACCTGCAGCAGTTGTCAGTAAGACCGTTGTCCCGTTTGTCATCCCAAAGGTGGCTGTGGGCAACAAATCCAATACGGTGGCCCCCTACAGGCCGCCGAGCAGACCCACTATCGTCGTCGAGAGGGCGCCGGGAGAAGGTTGGCTCACCATGGACGAGATCTCCAGTCTGGGGTTTCAAACTCGTGGTGAATACGAGGCCGCCTTGGCCTCAGCTCCGGCAGATGGTCCTGCCATCCCGCGCAGTTGTCACCCCATCCTCACGGTGACGACAAGCCCGATCCGCCGGCACAACTATCTGCACGCCGTCGGTGGGTGACTCAGGCACCGCAACACTCAACACACGCGATATCGAGGATATCGCTCAAGGCCCACCAAGTCACAGGACAAGGTGGGTCTCTTTTTATCTATGATATAATTGTCCTGAAATAGCATCTTCTATGGACGACAATCGCATCACATACTTCGCCGAGACTGACGCCCGCAACAAGCGGGTCAAGTTCGGCATCAAGGCCAAGGACCGCACGCGCCATGTCTATGTCATCGGTAAGACCGGCATGGGCAAGTCCAATCTCTTGGAGATTATGGCAGTGCAAGATATCCAGGGCGGGGAAGGCATGTGCTTCATCGATCCGCACGGCAAGACCGTAGACCTCCTCCTCGAATACGTACCCAAAGACCGCATCCGCGATGTTATATACATCGCGCCGTTCGATACCGAGTACCCGATCTCATTCAATGTGCTTGAGAGCGTCACTCCCGAGAAGAGGCATCTAGTAGTCTCCGGCCTCATGAGCACCTTCAAGAAGATCTGGGTAGATGCCTGGTCAGCCCGCATGGAATATATCCTGACTAACACGCTCTTGGCTCTCCTCGAAGCGCCCGGCTCGACTCTCTTGGGCGTGAATAGGATGCTTTCCGACAAGGAATATAGGAAGGAGATTGTCTCCCATGTCCAAGACCCCTCGGTCAAGGCCTTTTGGGTCAAGGAATTCGCCGGCTACACGGAGCGTATGGCCGCTGAAGCTGTGCCAGCCATCCAGAACAAGGTCGGCCAATTCACCGCCAATCCGCTGATCCGGAACATGATCGGTCAGCCGCATTCGTCCTTCGATTTCCGCGAGGCCATGGACAAGCGCAAGATCATCATCATCAACTTGTCCAAGGGCAAGATCGGCGACGAGAATATGAAGCTCCTCGGCGGCCTTCTGGTCACCAAGATATACCTGGCCGCCATGTCGCGCGCCGATGTCCCGGATCGGATCATGAAGGTCCTGCCGAACTTCTATCTCTTCGTCGACGAATTCCAGAACTTCGCCAACGCTTCGTTCGCCGACATCCTCTCCGAAGCCCGTAAATACAAGCTCAATCTGACCATCGCTCACCAATATGTCGAGCAAATGGATGAATTTGTACGTCCGGCCGTCTTCGGTAACGTGGGGACCATGATCGTCTTCCGGATCGGGGCCAATGATGCCGAGCTCCTTGAGAATGAATTCATGCCCCAGTTCACTGTCGAGGATCTAGTCAATCTCGGCCAGTATCAGATGTATCTCAAGCTCATGATCGACGGCCTGACCTCGCCGCCCTTCTCGGCCCGAGGATTGCCGCCATTTGCGCACCCGGATGCATCATATGTTCAGGAGATCCTGGCCGCTTCCCGCGAGCAGTTCGCTAAGCCGCGCGCTGGTGTCGAGGCCGAGATCGTCAAATTCCACGAGCCGACGCCGAAGCCCATATCGGTACCGTTGCCGAAGGTTGCACTGCCGCCGCGTCCTCTCGGCGAGAGCAGTGCTCCCGCTCGCTCTTCGCCTCCGGCTCCTCCTCGCGCGACACCGCTCTCGCCTACGAACGCGGCTGCCGTCAAACCCTCTACGCAGGCTCCTCCGAAGCCGCCTGTCCCACAGCCGACGCACAAACCATTTGCCAACCTGGGTCAGGTCGTTGCCCCGAAGGGTGTTCCTCCGGTCCAATCCAAGCCGCCCCAACCACTCGTTCCCGAGGCAAAGCCGGAACCGGTGAAGCCGATTCCTTTGACCACCCTCGCTCCGAAGCCGGTTGCCAAGGTCGATCCCAAGGCGCAGACCCCCAAGAATGTCGAAGGGCTGAAGAGCGCTCTCGCCGCTGCACTCGGCAAGAAGTCTGACGAGCTTGTGACCAGACCGGCCCCATCGCCTATCCAGCCACCTATCAAATCACCGGCGCCCACCTCCCAGTCGCTGAAAGAATCACTAAAAGAGGTCCCCGAAGATGTTCTAAAGAACGTGTTGAAAGTCGAGTGAAGGTATGGAAGTATGAAAGCATGAAGCCACGCCGAGTCCTGATATTCTCATTATCTTACTACCCCCTCCTCATCGGCGGGGCGGAAGTCGCCGTGAAGGAGATCACTGATCGTATCTCAAAAAACGAGATGCAGTTCGATATGATCACTCTGGGCGACGGCCGCGGTAAGAGGGAAGAACAGATCGGCAATGTGAGGATCTTCCGTGTCTTCGATGATGTCGGCATATTCCAAAAGCTATTTTTTCCATTTGTCGCCTCTGCCAAAGCTCGACGACTCCACCGTGTGGAAAGATACGATGCGGTCTGGGCCATCATGGCGAGCTATGCCGGATATGCCGCCTATCTTTTCAAGAAGAAGCAACCGAAGGTTCCGATATTCCTGACCATCCAGGAGGGCGACCATTTCAAACGCCGTGAAGGAGTCCTCTCGCCCTGGTTTCGGAAGATTTTTGCGGCAGCGAACCATATCCAGACGATCTCGAATTATCTGGCTGATTGGTCGCGCCACATGGGAGCAGTATGCCCGGTTGTGGTCATCCCGAACGGTGTTGACTACGAGCACTTCTCTGCGCCGCTCGCGCCGGAGCGCAAATCGGCCTTGCGCAGGGAGCTCGGCTTCACCGACCAAGACATCGTGCTTGTGACGGCCGGCCGCATGGTATACAAGAACGCCGTCGACGACATCATCTCATCTCTAAGACATCTGGACACTCCATATAAGTTCCTGAATATCGGAACGGGCCATGACGAATCAGCTTTGCGGACCCAGATTCGTGACTTGAAGCTTGATGGCCGAGTTGTATTCAAGGGCTTCGTATCGCACGAAAATCTGCCGCAATATCTGCAGATTTCTGACATCTTTGTCAGACCGTCGCGCTCCGAGGGCCTCGGCAATTCATTCCTGGAGGCTATGGCGGCCGGTATCCCGGTCATCGCCACGCCGGTCGGTGGTATCCCAGACTTCCTGACGGACGGCGAGACGGGCTTCTTCTGCGAAGTCGGCAACCCTAAGTCCATCGCCCAGAAAGCTGAGAAACTAGCCAAGGATCGGGAGTCGCGAGATTATGTCGTCGGGCGCGCCAGAGAGCTGGTCGAGGAGAAGTATGGTTGGGCGAACATCGCCGCTAACATGAAGGACATCCTGGCCGATATCTCTTGAATATCCATATCCATGCAGACAGACGGACAAAAACCAAAGAGACTACTATCGATCGGTACGGATCGGTTGTTATTTGAGCCGGACAGCGCTGTCAGCAAGCGTTTCCTGGAATACGGCAAGCAATGGGACGAGATCCATGTCATCGTCGCGACAGACCGGAGCTTCCGGGAAACTTCGATAGGCTCGAACGTCTGGGTCTATCCGACGCGCTCGGCGGCGAAGATCCTGTATCCCATGGACGCCATGCGCCTCGGCCGATTTATCATCGCCCGTCGCGATATCACCAAGATCACTTGTCAGGACCCGTTCCTCACGGCTATGGCCGGGGTTTCGCTCCGCAAGGGTTCTGGTCTGCCGCTCGAGCTCCAGGTGCACACGGATATCGGCAGTCCGAACTATCCGTATTCGCTCGGCAATAAGCTCCGCAAAGCTATGGCCCTGTCGCACCTGCCCAAAGCCGATAGCATCAGAGTAGTTTCCGACCGCATCAGCCAGTATGTGATCGAGACGCTCGGCATCAGTCCGGCCAAGATATTCGTCAGGCCGATAGCCGTCGATGTCGAAGCGCTCAAGAATGCTCCCATCACGGCAGACCTGCGCAAGAAGTATCCACAGTTCGGTAAGGTTGTCCTCATGGCTTCGCGGCTTGAGCCGGAGAAGGGTGTCGAGCTGGCCATCCGTTCATGGCCTGAAGTCATCAAGGATATCCCCAAGGCCGGACTGATCATCGTGGGATCCGGCTCCCAGGCCGGAAAACTCAAGGCCCTGGTTGCGCACCTCGGACTGGATCATTCGATCGTATTCGAATCATGGGCAGACCAGGGAACGCTCGCTTCTTATTATAAGACCTCCGATCTATTCCTGAACACCTCGCTTTTCGAGGGTTATGGCATGACTCTAGTTGAGGCCCATGCGGCAGGGTGCCGGATCGTCTCCACTGATGTAGGGGTGGCCGGGGAACAGGGAGCTATGATAGTTGAGCAGTCTCCAGTCGCCGTCGCTCGTGGTATTACCGACGCTCTTCGGGTATAGTAGAATCCATGAAAATATTGATCGCCACGGGCATGTACCCGCCGGATATCGGCGGCCCGGCTACGTATTCCAAGCTCCTCTCTGACGAATTGCCCAAGCGGGGGATCGTGACGGATGTGCTTAGCTTCAGCACGGTGCGGCGTCTGCCCAAGGTTGTGAGACATATAGTATTTTCCCTGAAGCTCCTATGGCATGCTCGCGCGGCGGATGTCATCTTTGCCCAAGATACGGTATCAGTCGGCCTGCCTTCTCTGGTGTCGGCCTTCGTCCTCGGCAAAGCTCTCATGGTCCGTATCCCCGGTGATCATGCCTGGGAGCAATCCGTCCAGCGCTTCGGCGTCATGGATACCATAGATGATTTCCAGAAGAAGAAGTATGGCTTCAGGACCGAATGTCTGCGCTACATCCAGCGTTTCGTCGTTGGCCACTCCGATATCGCGATCGCACCTAGCAAGTATTTTGCCGTTCTGGCCAATGGCTGGGTAAAGAGCCAGGACAAGGTTATCCCTATATATAATGGCGTCGATCTCTCGGAGATCGTGAAGTTGAAGTCCGCTGTGTCATTCATGCCAAGGACGATCATTTCAGCTGGCCGTCTGGTGCCGTGGAAGGGCTTTGCTATGCTGATAGTCGCCATGAAGAAGCTCGACGGCTGGAAGCTAGAGATCGTCGGCGATGGGCCAGAGATGTCCCAACTCAACGATCTGATCGCCAAGCTCGGTCTCGAGAGCCGCGTGGCCCTGCTCGGCCGCATCGACAGGGGAGAGCTCATCGGGAAGATCTCTCAGGCGGAGATCTTCGCCCTCAACACTAGCTTTGAGAGCTTCTCATTCCAGATAGTTGAAGCCATGGCCGTCGGCACGCCTGTCATCACTACTCGGGTCGGAGACCTGCCGGAGATCATCACCGATGGCCGGGAAGGCATCCTCATCGCTCCAGACGATGAGACGGGATTCATCGCCGCCGTGAAGCGGATATCCACCGACCAAAGCTTCCGCAAGGGACTAGTCGGAGCCGCGATAGCCAAAGCCGGTTCATTCTCCATCGGCGCGACTGTGAGTGCAGTCGAGAAAGCCGCTACCGGACTAGTGAACTCACCTTCACCTCTCCGCAAGAAGAAAGCGACCGCCGCCAAGCTCATCCGCTACCTCTTCTCTGGCGGCACGGCCGCCGCCACTGATCTGATCCTTCTGTATATCCTTACGGATGTCTTCGGGATCTGGTATGTCCTGTCGTCAGTCCTCGCTTTCCTGGTGGCTTTTGTGGTGAGCTTCATCCTGCAGAAATTCTTCACTTTCCAGGACCATGGCATGGACGGCGTGCACGGCCAGGCCCTCTTGTACCTCCTCGTGACCGGAGGCAACCTGGCCATCAACACCGGCCTCATCTATATACTCGTGCATTACGGGGGGTTGCATTACCTGCTTAGTCAAGTGCTGACCAGCATTGCCATCGCCATTGAAAGCTTTATCATATACAGGATGTTCATCTTCGCCCCTTCGTCGCCCAAAAGACCATGAGACTGCTCATCATCACCCAGAAGATAGATCGTGCCGATCCAGTCCTCGGTTTCGTCCACCGCTGGGTGGAGGAGTTCTCCAAGCACCTGAAGTCGGTGGTGATCGTCTGCCTGCAAAAGGGGGATTACGACTTGCCTGGCAATGTGTCCGTCCTGTCGTTGGGTAAAGAGAAATGGAAGAATAAGCTCAAATACATCTTCCTGCTCTTTTATTTCTCGATCCGCTATTTCAACCGCTATGATGCGGTGCTCGTGCACATGAATCAGGAATACGTCCTCGCCGCAGGCTGGTTGTGGAAGCTTCTCGGCAAACGCATCTACATGTGGCGCAACCATTTTGCCGGAGGGATCTCCACCGATCTCGCCGCCATCTTCTGCACCAAGGTGTTCTGTACTTCCCGATACTCTTATACCGCCAAATATCGCAATACAATGTTTATGCCGGTCGGTGTGGATACCGCGACCTTCAGGCCCGACCCAGCGGTAGCGCCGGTGCCGAGCTCGATCCTCTCGCTCGGCCGCATCGCCCCCTCCAAGAACTTGGATTGCCTGGTGGGCGCTCTAGCCCTCTTGAAGGCCAAGGGCGTGAAGTTCACCGCGGATATCTACGGCAATCCGCCGGCTGACGGAGAGATGTACGCCGAATCCCTGAAGAAACAGGTCGTCGAGGCCAAGCTTGCCGGCCAGGTGAAATTCTACAAAGGAGTCCCGAACAGAGAGACGGTCAAGGTGTATTCGGCTCACCATATCTTCGTCAATCTGTCGCCGAACGGCATGTATGACAAGACCATCTTCGAGGCCATGGCCTGCGGCTGTTTTGTCTTCGCTTCGAACGACGATCTGCGCGTCATCCTCGATGATGCCCTGATGTTCCGATACAACGACCCAGCCGATCTGGCCGAGAAGATCACGAAGCTCTTGGCTCTCACTGACGTCGAACGCACCAAGAAGGCGGCCAATATCGCTGGTTTGGTCCAGACTCACAGCTTGACTAGATTGGCCGACGAATTGACCCGGGCCATTCAGGGTTGATCGAGCTAGTATGTCCACATCATCGACTATGACTCCGCGTACCAAAGCTACACTAGTGATTGCCGGAATCGCCGTATTATTCCTGGTTCTGCGCCTGCCGGGCGTAGATCTCCCTTATCACCAGGATGAATGGAAGAATGTGGCGACCTCCGAGACCGTGGCCGGAGCCGGGACATTCTATGCCCACCCGCCGCTCATGCAGATGATGTTCGTGGCGGCCCACGCCGTATTCGGCGTCGATCATTTCCGGCTTTTTCCGCTGCTGTTCTCTATCGGCTCGGCGATCCTCCTGTATTTCGTGATCAAGGATCGTTCTGACCGCAGGACGGCAGCCATATCGGTCGGACTTCTCGCCGTTTGCTTCTACAATATCCTTGGCTCTCTTTCGCCGGATGTTGACGGAGCCATATTGCCGTTCTTCTTCCTGTTGGCCGTGTTTGCGTATGACAGATGGCACCGCGCCGAGCCTGCCCAAAGAGGGTATTGGCTCGCCGCGCTCATCGTCGTACTTCTGCTCGGCTTGCTCATCAAATTGAATTTCATCCTGGGCATCGGGGCGATAGCCGCAGACTACCTGTGGTCAATCAGGAAACAACTTTCTTTCCGATGGGCCGGAGCGGGTATCCTCGGCGCGGCCGTATTTGTCGCCGTCTATATAGGCCTGCTCTACCTGATCCAAGCCGTGTACCCGGCCTTCAGCATCAGTCTGATGTTGGATCATGCCAACCAATATTCAGGTGATGCTGGCCGGAATTGGCTGCAGATCATCGTGCAGGGTGCCAAGGCGATCTACTATATCTCGCCGCTCATGCTAGTGCCGCTCTTATTTTCTTCGAGAGAGATATTCAAGAAGACTTTGCCATTCTGGCTCTATCTGGCTATCGGCTTCCTATTCTACTTTGTGGTCTTCGACTTTTCCCGCGCGGCACTCGACAAATATCTGATGTTCGCCATCGTGCCGCTCGCGGCGATCACCGGCATGATCTTGAGCAAGGTCTTTGATTCCTGGTCGTGCCCGCAGGCGAGAACAGTACTCCGCGAGGAGGAGGACGCAAGGAGGACGAGCGAGCGGATGTACTGTTGTCGCCGAGAGGGCGCGGCTATAATCATCGGCCTCATCATCGCCGTCATCCTCATCGCCCTCAACTTCCTGCCACAATCAGTCGTCGCCCTGTACCCCAAGACCCTGTGGTTCTCACGGGTCATTCATGGCTACTGGAACATCCTCACACCGCTCAATGGCGGTTCCGGGCCGATGGGCTTCTATATATCATTCCTGTTCATCGCCTTTTCGTATCTCGTTGCGGCGGGGATCGCGCTCATAGGGCTCTTCAAGAAGTCGTGGCGGGACTGTGCCCTGATCATCCTCGTCATCATCGGCCTCGCGTACAACGGCGTCTTCGCCGAGGAGTTTCTGTATGGCGGGATCAATGGCAATGCGCCACAAGTTCTCCAGGAAGCTGTCATCTTTATCAAAAATTCCGAAGATATCAAGCAGGTCATCACTTACAATGATATCGGCGCCGGGCCGCTGTCTATCATGGGCAAGTATGCCGGTAGAATATACGCGACACCGGAATCTGAAGGGGGATATCGTGCCAAATTCGCCGCCTTCGACGGCCAATATCTGGTCGTCGACATACCCAAGCTCGACCCCGGCGGCTTCTATCACAAGTTCTTCGCGCAATGTCGGACTCTCTTCGGATCGGATTCCAAGAATGTCACAGCTAGGGTGTATGATTGTCCGCATGACCAAAAGACCATATATAGCCTATAATTCCATCATGTCCCATCTCAAGAATTATTATTACGACTACCTTGTCAGATTCATCGCTTTTACTGTACCTAAGGATGCCAGGATTCTCATCATCGATCAGCAGGAAGCCGTCAAGAATAGGGGGGTGTCCATTCCTGCCGGACGATATGACTATATTGTCGCGACTGATATCCTCGGTTATGTCGCTGATGTCCAGTCATTCTTGCTGCAAGCCAAAGAGTCGCTCCACGATGACGGCCGTATCGTCATCACCCAATACAATGTCTTGTGGGAGCCGGTCTTGCGTCTGGCTTCGCACCTCCGCCTGCGTCGCGAGATCATCGAGCAGAACTGGCTGACCAGGAATGATCTCAAGAATTTCGCCCATCTGGCCGGGCTGGAGACAGTCAGATCCGGGGCGAAGATGCTCGTGCCTGTCTATATACCGATCGTCTCCTTTATCTTCAACCACTTCATCGCCAACATCTGGCCGTTCACGCATCTAGGACTCATCCATTATCTCATCGTACGCAAGCCGGTGCCGCGCCTCCCGGCACAGGCCCAGAAAGGCGGTCCATCGATCTCCATCGTCGTTCCGGCCCGCAATGAAGCCGGTACGATCGAGAAGATCGCCCGTGACCTGCCGCGGCTCGGCTCATCGACCGAGATCATCTTCGTCGAAGGGAATTCGACCGATAACACTTATGATGAGATTGTGAGGGTGTCGGGCCTCCTCGGTAAGACGCATAATATCAAGTACTGCAAACAGGAAGGCCGCGGCAAGGGCGATGCCGTCAGGAAGGGCTTCGATATGGCGACAGGCGACATCCTGGCGATCTATGATGCCGACATGACTGTGCCAGCCGATGAACTGGGCAAGTTCTATGATGCGCTTGTGGGGAACAAGGCCGACTTCGTCAATGGCTCGCGGCTCGTATACCCCCTGG
Organism: Minisyncoccota bacterium; assembly: GCA_041665325.1. GTDB lineage: Bacteria > Patescibacteriota > Minisyncoccia > Phycocordibacterales > PALSA-1337 > C7867-002. The sequence continues at coordinate 47,115 of JBAYJB010000003.1, read as the reverse complement.
AGAAGGATTCCATGCGCGTCCTCAACTTCTTCGGCAACAAATTCTTCAGTCTGGCTTTCAGTTGGATCCTCGGCCAGCCGCTCAAAGATACGCTCTGCGGCACCAAGGTCCTATGGAGGGCTGATTATGACAAGATCCAACGGGGCCGGAGCTTCTTTGGTGATTTCGATCCCTTCGGCGACTTTGACTTGCTCTTCGGGGCGGCCAAGCTCAATCTCAAGATCGTCGATCTGCCGATCCACTACAAGGAGCGCGTATATGGCGAGACCAATATCAGCCGCTGGAAGCACGGCTGGCTCCTGCTCAAAATGACCGTCTTTGCGGCCAGGAAGATGAGGTTCCTATAACTCTGTTATTTTGGCTGGAGCGAAATCCTGACTAGTTCGCGCACTCGCGGTCCAGACAAATGTTTGTCTAGGATGGCCGTATACTCTCCTTGTCCGAGATAGTCATCGATCCTGCCGGACTTGATGAGTTTGCCCAGCTCCTCCAGTTGGTATTTGAATTCGAAAAGATTCTTGAACTCGAAGATCCGCTTGAACTTCAGCGCGTCACTGCCGAGATCATAGATGTCGATGGATTCCGTCAGGAGGACGCAGTTGTTGGCCAGGATCTCCCAGAAGCGCAAGGTGTCGAAGCCGGACCCACCGACTGATACGCCGACCTTGGTCCTCGCTAGGATGTCATGGAATTTGGCTTGCGACTTGGTGTTCCGGAAGTCGCGGTTCAGCAGGATGTGGTTCGTCTTGGCCGTCATGCAGGTGAATCCGTTCTTCGCACAATAACTCTCCAGCATCTCCGTAGCGTACCGGCGCATCAGCGGGTGCTCGTCTTGGCCGAAGATGCAGGTGAAGTCTATGTCTTTCTTCTGGCCGGGGACATATTTCATGAAGCGCTTCTCGATGGCGAATGGGAAGGGGATGATCCCGTCGATGTAAGGCCTCTCTCGTCTGAAGTATCGGCGGCACTTGGCGAGGAGATCTTGCTGGATAGAACCGCCGCTCTTGAATGTCCCGTCTAGGAGTCCCTTCTGGATGGTGAAATCGTACCGGTTGTCTTTGCCGACCTCGTGACCGTCGATGGTTATGGTCTTGTCCCACAGGCCGATCTTGTCTACAAGCTCGCGTGAGGTGTATTTGGCGTGGATGTAGAGGATGAGATCGGCTTTCTTGGCGAATTCTATGAAGGCGCCCTCCTCGAGCTCCCAGTCGGCATAGTCGGCGATCGGGATGAACCGCGGCGAGATACGGACGAAATAATCTCCGGTATGTTCCAGGGCGCGGAACCCGTCGAGGACCGAATTGGCGATATAATCTTTGCTTTTGTCAGGCAGGATTATGGCTATCGATGTCATATTAGGTATCGTGCATCATACAACAAGCCCATATTAAATGGTATAGTGGCGGCATGAAATCCGATACGGCTATCCTCATCGCCGCCAGGGATTCTTATTCAGACACATGGCCCGCCTTCTTCGGTCTGCTTTTCAGATATTGGCCGGATTGCCCATATCCGATATACCTTTTTTCCGAGGGAAAAACCTTTCCCGATCCGCGTGTCCTGCCGCTTCTGGTGCCGGCCGATACCGGCCGCCCTTGGCTCGAACAGTGGACGAGCAGGATGAGGGAGGGAATCTCCCGCATCGGGGCCGAACGCCTCATCGTCCTTCATACGGATTATTTCCTGTCGGAGCCGATCGATACGGCCAGGATCAAGCGCTTGGATGATCTCCTGCGCCGGGACGGCATCGGCTGTATCAGACTTTGTCCGGTGCCTCCTCCCAAGATCGCATATCCGGAGGACGCAAGTCTGGGGATCATCGCTAAGAGCGACAAGTACTCGGTTTCATTCCAGGCGGCCATATGGAAGAAGGCAGTCCTGGAATTCTTCTTGAAACCCGAATGGACTCCGGCCGAGTGCGAGAGCGAGGGTAGTGAGGAGAGTTGCAAGCTGAAGGAACTGTTTCTATCAGTCAAGAAGGGATTGCCGGCACTTCCTTATGTCCACGGGATTAGCAAGGATACATGGTTATACGAGGCCGTCAGACACTTGGAACGCGAAGGATTCAGCGTGGCCGAGGGAAGGAAGAGGGAAGGACTGGCGTCATATCTTTCCCGGATCTTATTCATCAAGATGCTCTGGTACCGCATCAAACTAACACTCGGATGGGCCAGCCGCTGAAAATATGTTTCTTTGGGATATACGACCCGGCCTATAGCCGGAATGCCATCCTCCTGGCCGGTTTGCGCCAGGCCGGCGTCGACGTCGTCGAATGCCGCGAAGATTGGCGCGACCCAAAGAGATACGCCAAGCTCAAGAAGTCCCTGCGCGCGCTCCGTGATGACTATGACTTCGTCTATGCCGCGTATCCGTCTCCGGTCTCGACTATCCTAGCCAAGATGATCTCGAAGAAGCCGGTCGTGTCGGACGCCTTCTACTCCATGTTCGATTCGGTCGTGAATGATCGGCGGAAATACTCACGTTTCGGACCCAAGGCGCTCAAGTTATTGATATTGGATTGGTTTGGCCTCATGTTTGCAGACATGATCGTTGCCGACACAGAACAGCACAAGGAGTATTGGGCCAGATGGTTCTTAGTTAATTCCGAGAAGATATTTACTGTATATCTTGGCATAAACGACAAAGTATTTTACCCAAAGCCCGCGACAAAAAAAGACTACACACTAGTTCATTTCCACGGCACCTACATCCCCCTGCAGGGTGCATGCAATATCATCGAGGCAGTCAATCTATGCAGAGACAAAAAAGATTTGAGATTCAGGATGATCGGAGCTGGCAGGGAACTGCCTCTGGCGAGAAGTCTTGCGGATAGATATAAGCTCGACAATATAGAGTTCATCGATCGCAATGTCCCCCTGACCGATCTGAACAATTATCTAGCCGAAGCCGATATCGTCCTCGGCGTATTCGGCGACCGGGCAAAGACCATGCGAGTGATACCAAATAAAGTGTATGAGGGTTTAGCGACAGAGCGGCCGATGATCACTATGGACACGCCGGCGGTGAGAGAGATATTTACGGACGAAGACATGCTCTTGGTCAAGAATGATCCGCAGTCGATAGTAAACGGTATCACCAAACTAGCGGCTGACAAATCACTTCGAGATTCTTTGGCCAAACATGGCTATGATACAGCGTGTAAGCACCGGCCAACAGAAGTCGCGCAGTCGCTCGTGGATATCCTCTCTAAGGTCATCTAGAACGGACCGCGTATATATTCTTGGCGACCTCGCCCGTGGCGGGGAAGCTCTCTATGAATGATCTGAACTCAGCTTCTGGCAGAGGTGTGATGGCTTTTTTGTCTTCATCAATGATCGACAGCGTAAACCCAGATTCCTTGAGGATATCGAGCAGTTCGATCGCTCTGTGGCCGAACCTCTCGATAGCCTGGGGATATAGCTCGATAAATAGGATGAGTCCCGGATTGCGCGCAAATGTCTGCTTCATGCCTTGGAGAGCCAATATCTCTGCTCCTTCGATGTCCATCTTGATCAGGTCTATCTTGGGTGAGCCGTAACTTTCCAGAGAATGGTCGAGCGTGTCCGTCTCTACCTCTACGCCACTTCCAGCGCCGCGGTTGTCCGCAAATGAATGGATGCCGGTGTGCTCTTCGGCTACGAACAGAATGCGCTTGCCGGGCTTGTCGGAGAGACCAGCTTTGATTGGTGTGGTCCACGTGAACTTGTTGGCCTCGATATTCTTCTCGAGCAAGGAAAAGTTGTGGCTTTCCGGCTCGTAAGCGAACACCTTTCCTTGCGACCCGACTCGCCCGGCGGCGACCACGGTGTAGTATCCGATATTCGCGCCGATGTCGACGACATTCATGTCTGTTTTGAGCGCGTTCCGGAAGCATTCGATCTCGTATGGATCATGTGCGCCCATGGCCAACGCACCCGATACGGCCGGATCGTTCTGGTCCAGAAAGACGGTTCCTTCGGGCAGGACGATCTGGATGGGTGTGAGCTTCCTGATGAGGCCGTCAGCAAGGGCTCTCAGGGGCTTAGGTTTGCAGAGTTTGAGGTAGCTGAAGCGCACTGCCTTCTTAGGGACCAGCGAGATTATTTTCTTGAGGATAGAAGCCGCGGGATTTTCCATAAAGTCTGGTTTTTACTGGGGATTTCGGCTACAATTGCTTCAACATATTATCACAGAATACTGCCATGTCGACCACTCAGAAAATTTGTCTCATAGCCTTGTTCGTTCTGGTGATATTCTTCGGGTTCTTTCATCTTACTGAGAGCCCGTCATTCATGTTCGATGAAGGCTGGTATTTCCAGACCTCGGCCAATCTGGCGACTACGGGCATAGACGGAATACAGATGGCCCCGGGCCAAATAAATCACATCACTACATTCTTGACCGTCGGATATCCGCTCATATACCCGCTTGGCCTTTGGTTTAAGATCTTCTCAGTCGGCATCTTCCAGGCACGCTTCCTTATGGCTCTCTTCCTGATCGGCTTCGTGGCCGCAAGCTACCTCCTCTCCAAGAAGATGTACGGGTCCGTTGTGGCTTTGGCTGTGCTAACCATGGTCGCCACCTTCCCACCGCTCTATGGCAATGGCAAGAGTGTCATGGGTGAAGTTCCCGGACTTTTCTATCTGCTTCTGTTCCTGATCTCGTCGTGGAACGTTAGGGCCGATGACGCCCGCAAGATATTCTGGATCGTCCTCTCTGGGTTGTTGGCTGGCCTTGCTGTGGCTACTAAGCCGACCTTCATCGTGATCGTACCTGGTATCCTGATTGCCTCATATCTCGAATGGAGAAGGGGAACCCTGTCACTGAAGGAGATCGGCATCGGCGCGGCCAGTATGTTCATCCCCGTGCTTATCTGGCTCGTTGTCCAATTCCGTGCCGGTGATTCACTCACCGAGACTCTGAATTATTATGCCAACCCATACAGTCTCACTGATGTAAGGGGGGTCATCCTCAACAATATCCGCCATCTATTTTCGGATGTCGGGCCGCTCTACACCGTATCGCTCCTCTTGGTTTGGGCTGTAGCTTTCTTCATGCGTATCAAGGCCAGGATCAAGCTGCATGCCGAAGAGATCATTGCTTTCGCATTCTCCGTCCTCATCTTCTTTGCTTATTTGCGCACCCCGGGCTTGTATCGGTATCTTTTGCCAGCACAGCTTCTCTCCCTCATCTTCTTTCCATATTCACTGCTCTATATCTCCGAAGCTATCTCACGTAAGGTGTCAGTTTGGCATGCGAAGCGGATGTATGTGATAGCTATCATTCTGCTCGGCATCCTCGGCGTATATCAACTCGGCTTCAACTCTTGGGTAGCCCAAACCTATTCGAGCCACAAAACGGCTTCACTGCAAGCTTATTTCACAAACGAGATCAAGGGTTCCGAGTCGGTCTTCTTCTACAATACTCCTGATGTCGTGCCATTCATGCACGGGCGGAATTATTATCAGTACATCATCTTATTCGATCGCTCGCTCGGGTCGGAGAATCTGCCGGTACTCGCTGCTGGAAGAGTCGACAAGGTAGTGGCGCCAACCAACTATTTTGAAGCCGATAAAACCGGCGTATTTGATCACTATACGGAGATCGCCAAGGTCTATAAGTATTCGATCTTAGCTCGCAGGCAAAAGATATAACATGCCCGATCACCCTCTTATCGATATAGTCATCCCGCTCTACAACGAAGAGAAGATTTTGCGTTCATCGGTCGAGCGACTGGTCGGATTTTTGCGGGATAGTATATTTCCATATAAGCATGTCATCACACTGGTTAACAATGCCAGCGTTGACTCGTCTGCCGCGGTCGCTGCTGATCTGGCCAAACATTTTCCGCAAGTCAGAGTTTTGAATCTCACACAGAAAGGGAAGGGGTTAGCCATCAGGACGGCTTGGAGCGGGAGCACTGGAGATGTCCTTTCGTTCATGGATACCGACCTATCCTCGGATCTTAATTCATTTCTACCGCTTGTAGATGAAATAATCGTCAAGGGCGCCGATCTGGCCATCGGCAATCGACTTGGCAAGAGTTCACAGGTCTTTTCCAAGAGATTCACGCGCAAAGCTGTTTCGGCGGTGTACAATCTCATGGTGCGAGTTCTTCTTGACACCACATTTGATGACCATCAGTGCGGCTTCAAGGCTATGAAGAAGGAATCATTCCTCAAGATCGCTTCACGGATGCAAGAGACCGGATTTCTTTTCGACACGGAACTCTTGGCTGTTTCGGTCCGACAAATATTTACCATCCGATCAATAGACATCATCTGGCGAGATACTGACGAATCCAAGGTTTCGCTGTTCGGTGATTCTCTGAAGATGTTCGGCGACCTATTCCGCTTGCGCAAAAGACTGAAATGAAAACTCTCTCCATCATCATCCCGAGTTTCAACGAACAGGCGACTATCCGCGAGCTTTTGTCGCGAGTCTTCGCAGTCTCCATCCCGGGCTGGCAGATCGAGGTCGTGGTAGTCGACGATTGTTCCACCGACGGCACTCGCGATATCCTCGCTGGGCTCAAGGATAAGGCCAGTATCATCCTTCGGACTACGAACGGAGGCAAGGGTTCGGCCGTCAAAGATGGTCTAGCGGCGGCGAAAGGGGACTTCATCCTCATCCAGGACGCCGATCTGGAATATCATCCCAACCAAATTCCTCATCTAGTCGCAGCCATCACTGGCGATGATTCCGTCGTGTATGGCTCCCGCAACATCACCGGCCACACACGCAAAGGCTTTATCATCTCGCGTCTCGGCGTCTGGATCATCACCAAGATGGTCAACATCCTCTATGGCGTCAATCTGACAGACATCTGGACTTGCTACAAGCTCTTCCCGGGTAAGTTGAAGGGCTTGTTCGGTCCGGGCCGCTTCGACTCGGAAGTTATCTTCACTTTGCGTGCCATTCGTGCTGGTTGTGATATCAGGGAAGTGCCCATCACTTATGCACCGCGCGACGCCGCTCACGGCAAGAAGATCAGATATCGCGATGGCTTTCAGACGATCGCTCTCATCCTCAAGGAATGGTTTGGCAGCCTTGGCCGAGTCCAGAAGCGCATCTACTTCATCGCCTGCCTCGCATGTACAGCCGCACTCGTGGCGGCTTCAGTCATGGTATACCATTCCCAAATCGATCCGATGAGCGACGCGCCCTCATACATACAGGCCATCAGCATTCTGGAGCACGGGCAGGCCCCAACGCATTTTGTGCCGAATAGGATCCTGACGGCCACCGGCGGACTCTGGACTATCGCCGGCTTGTCGAAGATCTTCGGAAGCTATGACAACGGCTGGCTCATCATGAATGTCATCTTCTATGTTATCTCCACGCTACTCTTCTACGAACTGATCAAGCGCATCCATGGCAGTGACAAGGTGGCCACGCTCTCGGCGCTGTTCTTGGCAGGGAACTACGCGATGGTCACTTTTGGCTTGAGTTACTTCATGGATATCGGTGGGTGGGTATTCTATATCGCCTCGGCCCTGGGTGTCTTGTGCTACGCGCGCTCGGGCCGACAGGGCTACCTCTGGTTGGCCTCTCTAGCTGTGGGCATCGGTGGGCTCTTCAAGGAGTATGCACTCCTCGGGGCGTGTCTCATCGGCCTGTACCTCATATATGAGTGCTTCCCGTCGGTCACGATATTTCTGAAGAAGATCTGGCGACCGGTGCTCATCATGATCATTCCGACACTCATCCTCCACCTGGCGGTCTATCGCATATACGACTATACCTATTTTGACTGGCTTTCTTTTGCACAGGGTTATTATCACTATTCTTCAAGGGTGGTCGAATACGTGAAGGTCATGGGGTCGCTCACCAACCTGCTGGCGATCCTGGTCATCGCCGGGGCTTATTACCTCTGGCGTCATCCAAGTCGGAACATCAAAGCCTTCACGCTGTGCTTCTTGCTGTCAGCCGCGCCCATGCTATTGTGGCCTGCCATCACTCAGCGCATCGCCTTTGTCATGGTGCCGGCCCTAGTGGTCATCGCCTCATTCTTCTTCAAGAGATTCGAGCGGTACTGGTACCTATTTGTCCCGATCCTCATCATATATATCATTGCCAGCTTCTTCATGGATTCTCTGATACTCAACTTTGTTAATCTACCTTTTTGAGGTAGTGTAAGGTCATGAAGCTCTGCTATTTTGGTATATACAATCCTGATTTTGGCCGCAACAAACCTTACATCTCCGGCTTGAGGCAGAATGGCATCGAGGTTGTCGAATGTCGCGATACTTCTTGGGGTCCTATCAAATATTGGCGGCTCTGGCGCAAGCATGCCGCTATCATTGCGTCCGGTGGCTACGACGCTCTCATCGTCGGTTACCCCGGTCATATCATGGTGCCGTTCGCCAAGCACCTCTCGAGGAAGTCCGTCATCTTCGACGCTCTCTGTACTCTCTACGAGGGTGAAGTTATCTCACGTGGCAAATACCGATCCAATCCCATCATGAAGGCCTGGATCAGGCTCATCGACCGCCGGGCAATCCACGCAGCCGACCAGATCTTGGTGGAGACGAATGTACAGAAAGAATACTTCATCAAACAGTTTTCACTCTCGCCCGACAAGGTTTTCAGGATTTTCACGGGGGCTGACGAGCATATCTATCGCGAAGAACAGGGAATCTCGAAGAGGGTGAAGTTCACTGCTGTCTTCCGTGGCCGATTCCTGCCTGAAGCGGGCGTCAAATACATCGTGCAAGCTGCTAAGCTCTTGGAGAAGTCCGATGTAAATATCCGCATCATCGGTAGCGGCCACGAAGTGGCAGCAATCTCCGCCCTCATCGCTAGCCTGAAGCCGAAAAATGTCGAATGGATTCGAGAGCACCTGCCGCCGGATGTCTTGAGGAGGAAGTCACTCGAATGTCATGTTTCCCTCGGCCAGTTCGAGGCTCACGAGCGTCTAGAGCGCACCATCCCCCATAAGGCTTTCGAGTCATTGGCTATGAGGATGCCGTATGTGACTGGGCGCGCTCAAGGAGTATCTGAATTGCTTACAAACGGCAAGGATTGCCTCATGACCAATCTGGCAGACCCGGAGGACATCGCGGCCAAGATCCTGAAGCTCAAGAATGAGCCGCAGCTGGCGCGGGAGATCGCGGATGCTGGCCGCCGCCTCTTCGATGAGAAGCTGACCGCGCGAAAGCTGGCTCAAGACATTATTGCCGCAATCAACGCGTAAATATCGCGTCCTCGAATATGACCTCGCCTGTTTTATTGTTGATCTTCTGGTGCAAGGCGCCCTTATAGACAAAACCGAGAGCTTTGAGCTTCTGATATATGTCGTCGAAAAGCGGTTGGCCTTCGTATAGTTCTACAAACGAAGCTTCAATGAGTACGGCCCTTGCTTGTTTGAACGCTTCTAGGCCTCCGGCGATGACTCTGGCTTCGTAACCCTGTGTGTCAGCTTTGATGAGGACTTCTCCGACCGGCTTGAGTTCGGCCCAGACATCGTCTAGCCGTCGCACCTCTATGGTCTCCGGCAAGGAATCTTTGGTGTGAGGGAAAAGTTCTTTGTGCGAATCGGCCATAGGCAGGAGGGAAGAGCTCGGCGTGTAAGCGCTCCTATTCATGGCGATCTTCTCCGCTCTTTCCCCGAGCGCATAGTTGAAAGCGCGGAACTTCTGATCACCCTTGAATGCACCGACGAGCTTACCGTAGCATCCCGCGAGTGGCTCGAAGGAGTAGATCTGTGCATCTGGCAACGCGGCGCGGATCTCCGTGGCGAACTGCCCGATATTGGCGCCGATGTCGAAGACCGTCTGGATATTCATGCCCGACAGCCAGGCCAGGCGGTCGGCTTCGGGGTGGTGTCTACGCAGGTCTAATCCGGCCTTGTTTAGCATTTTTCTTATTGGATTTTTCATATGTATGTTATTCTACAGCATATAACTTTATTGCAAAGCCATGCTGGCATCTCAAGAACAGAACGAGCTTATCAAGCTTATGGGCAAGGTGACATTCCCATTGCCTCCTGAAGTTTTTTCCGCTTGGTGTCTAGCCTTTCCGACAATCGCAGCAGAATTGGCGGTCATGAGGAATAATGATGGAGTACGTGAGATATTTCTTACTTATAGGGAGGATGAATTCTTCAAGGGTTGGCACATACCCGGTTCTATCCATCTCCCGAACGAGAAATTCGAGGATACCTTAGACAGGGTCATCACGAGTGAGATGGGTATGTCGTCATCTACACCCTACGAGTTCTACAGATGGTTCCAATATCAACCCGGCAATGGCATCGGCGAAAGCCCCCGTGGAGATGTCATCACTCTTATGTTTGTTTGCGAGAAGCCGGGCAATGTCGAGGAGAGTGATATCGCCAAGTTCTTTCCTCTGACAGAGATGCCAGAGGACCTTCTGCTCATCCATATTCCAATCATCCAGGCACTGAAGGAGCGCTACGACTTCCGATAAAGTATATTTTTGAGGCCAAAGATTTTTGCTAGACGCTCTTTCTTGCCGGGCGGCATAGAACGTGTTCTATCCTCATTGAGTTTCTTGCAGATTGGTAAGTAGCGGTCTAGTGTCATGGCTGGTTTCCAACCTAGTGCACGAATCTTGTCAGTGTTTATGGAGTAGCGCACGTCTTGTCCCGGACGATCCTCTACGAATTCGTATAGGTCATCCGGTCTTCCCATCACTCCAAGCACCTTTTTTATCACCTCCAGGTTGGTCAATTCCTCCCGGGCTGAAATATTGTAAATCTCTCCATCAGTGCCTTTTTCCATGATAGCAAACAGACCTTCGCAATTATCTTCAGTAAAGGTCCATTCCCTGCGATATGACCCATCACCGTGCACAGGTATCTTTTTACCTCTGATAGCCAGTTTCATAGCTTTAGGAATCAGCTTCTCAGCTCTCTGGCCATAACCATAATTATTACTACTTCTCGCGATGCGATAGCGTATGTCGTATGTCCGTCCCCAGCCCATGACCAGCTGGTCCGCCGCCGCCTTGCTCGCAGAGTATGGGCTAGAAGGTTTGAGCATGTCAGTCTCGAAGAATGATCCTTCTAGGATATCTCCATAGACCTCATCAGTCGATATTTGTAGCAGGGTAGGCCTCCTTGTCGCTGGCATGGCCTTTAGAAGTTGTAGCAGGTGGTATACACCGCCGACATTGCTCCGGAAGAACGGCGCAGCTTCGTTGATGGAGTTGTCTACATGAGATTCGGCCGCAAAGTTAATGACCCAACTCACTTCAGGGGGTATTTTCACAAGGTCATTTATATCTCTCTTGAGGAAAGTGTAATTTGGGTACTTCTCAAAGTCAGTATCTTCTCGTATAGCATAGGTCATCTTGTCTACATTGATGACTTCGTATCCTCTTTTCAGGGCCATCTCGGTAAAACAACTTCCGATGAAGCCAAGGCCGCCAGTCACGAGGATTTTTTTATTATCAGGCATATTACTTCTTGCTAACCACCTTCTTCGGGGCAGTATTTTGCTAAATTATCCCCTCAATATCGCGTCCTTCGGATAGAACGACACCTTTCATGATGGTTGGATTATATGCTAATCTACCACACATTATGACCCTCGACCACCACGACGATAGGAAGCGTGAAGTTCTGGTCACCATTGCGATTGGCGATACTTTCTCAATAAAATTCCGTAAGCTTTTCTGCGGAAGTCTCGAAAGATATGCGGAGAAAAACGGCTTCGAGCTGGTGATTATTGATCAGCCCCTGCGAAGATCAGATAAACATGTTGCTTGGCAAAAACTGCTCATATTTGATCATCCGCGAGTCGCAAAGTATAGCAGGGCCTTATTCGTGGATGCTGATGTATATATCACCAGCCATGCCGCTGATCCATTTAGTTTCATAGGTGATATGCAGTGGGGAATTGTTGCAAACAATCCTTACAATTTGAAAGGGCTGAAGCGCACGGATCTAGAACTTTACGATGGGTGCCCGGCAAACAACCGGCCCGATGTTCTCATGAATACTGGGGTATTCATCGTCTCCAAAGATATCAAGCCCATGCTTGAAATGGTCTATGATACCTATCCAGAGCAGAGATGTTGGGAGAATGGTCCACTTTCCTATCATCTACTCAATGATAAGAGGGGGGTAGAGCTTCCGTCAGGATTTAATACGATTGCCGCGTGTTATCGGACGGCTTTCGGTCGGAGCCTTTCAAAAATATTGGAAATGTATCACAAGAACAGTTTTATCCACTTTGCTGGCGGTCCCATGAAGACAATGCCGGCCCTCCAGATTATCAAATATATAGATACACATCCGGATTCCACACTTACCAAACTTATATATCGTTTTAGTCAGGAAAAATACGATCATTTCACTGCCCCGATGCTCAGTCTCGTCTGTCGATTCATCGGTATATACGATTACCGTGTCAAAAGACGTTTTGTGTTAGAAGGTCATGTAAAATAGAATCAATTTTTTGCGGAGCGCGATAACCGATGTTTTCTTTATGACTTATTTCTTTAGAGCCTTTTTCTTAGAAACCCTATTCTTAGTGATTCTCCTGAGACTTCTTGGCACTTTAAAATTCTTATCCTGCAAATCCTTGATGTTTATGAAGATCACGCCCTCATTGGTTAACTCGGCGTTGTTATTCTTGATTGCCTCGAAAAAGTTCCAAGCCATGACTATGATGACCTCTGGTAAATGAGTAAATGCGTACTGCTTATTTTTGATCGGGATCATTACGCCAGGAACGATTTTGCCGTTCTTGAGCTCGTTGTCTTCGATGATGTAATCGATATGAGTGTTGTCTATGCCGAAATAGTTAAGAGCTGTTGTGGCTTTGGCTGGAGACCCATATCCGGCGATGTGTTTGTAGTTCTTCTTTAGTAATCCGATATTTCGTTTGACGACTTCTCTCAAATCTGCGATATCACGTCCGAATTTAAGGTAAGTCTGGTAATCCTTAAGTCCGAAGACCTCTTCGCCTTTGAGCGAATCAAGGACGCTCTTGTCAGGTTTGCCGCCTTTCTTGACATAGACACGGATTGATCCGCCGTGAGTATCTATATGTTCTATCTTAACGACCTTGAAGCCCAAACATTCAAAGAAGTTGTTGATCGAAGTGACCGACCAATAGTTCACATGCTCGTGATATATATTGTCGAAAGTCAGATCCTTAATCGTATCCATGAGATATTGGACCTCAACGATGAATTGGCCGTTGTCCTTGAGGAGCTTCATGGCATTTATGGCGATATCCTTGAGGAAGTCAGAATGAGCGAATACGTTGGAAGCAGTGATCAAGGTAGCCTTGCCTTTTTCTTTGATGATCTTGTCTACGACGGCCTTACTAAAATAGTCATTGACGGTCTCGATGCCTTCGGCGTTGGCTAGGTCGGCGATATTCTTGGCAGGCTCGATGCCTAGGACTTTGATGCCTCTGGCCTTGAGAGGGCGGAGCGCAATGCCGTCATTGCTGCCGATATCTACAACAAGGTCCTTCTTGGTGAGATTGAATTGCTTCAGATACTGTTCAGCCGCTTCTTCAAAATGCTTGCGAAAGCTTTTGGCTGTCGAGGATACATAGAGATAGTGATCAAATAGTTTGTGGGCCGATACTGTAAATGACAACTGGCAATTGTGGCAATCCGGACAATACTTCATTTCGAGAGGGAACATCTCGGCATGCGTATCTTTGTTCGGTAATAGATTATTGGCTAGTGGAGAAAGTCCAAGGGTGACAACGTCCTTCAAGTTTTTTTTACCGCACGAACGGCACTCCGGTTTGAAATTCTTGAGGAGTTCGTCTCTAAATTTATCGTCGACAAGTTTGTAAGGGATCGTATGCGTCACTCCGTAGTTCTCATGCTCGCGTTCTCCGCGCACTAGGTTGAGAAATACCGTATCCTCGAGGAATACCATGGTGTGGGCTACATTGGGCCTGATGACAGCGATGTCTCCAGCTTTGATGAGGCGCGTTTCGACTAGGGCATCTGGATAAGCCAAGTCCTTGATGACGCTTATGTATGACCCTGTGATGACAAGACACTTCTGTTCCTGGATTGGGTGGTAGTGATTGGCGCGGACTGTGCCGGCTTTTGATTCGATGTAACCTATCAAGTTTATCGGTTCCGTCAGCTCATAGTTGCTGATCTTGCCGCGTGCATCGATGAATTCCTTGTCGCCGCGTACTGTATATTCCAGAGCATCCGGCAGCTCCTTGGCTGACCAGGCGCTTATCATCTCAGCGATACTACTCTCAATATTGTGTTTAAATGTGAAGCCGGTAGCCAATAGCTTTTTGTTTGATGTGGTATATCCCAAGTTTGGTATCTCGTCCTTAGTCGAAATGATCTTTACTAATGGATTGATCTTCTTGCATACATCAGCCACTTCCTTGACCGTCATGTTCTCGTTGCATAGATGGAAAATCTCGCGGTTTATCTTTGACTCACCCATGAATTTTAGGCCCCGAACGGCATCTACGAGTGAGACCAGGCTCTTGTACTGTACTCCACCGGAGAAGAGACTGATTGTGCCGTTCTGCGAAGCGATCTTGGAGAACAGATTCGGCATGATGTTGATACGCATGGTATCTGATTCCGAGTATCCATATACTGATCCGAAGCGGAGGATCACATAATTCTTTTTTGATGCCATCAGATCTTTTTCAGACTGATCCTTACCCATAGCATATGAAAGCATCGGCACTGTTAGTTCATCTTCAGTGATGTTGAATTTTGTCTTGCCGAATCCTTCATAGACCACGTGCGTTGAAGGGAAGATGATTTTAGCCTTTGCCGGTGAGTAGTCGATGATATTCTTCGTGCCCGTAACGCCGACCTCAGTTATAAGCCTATCTTTGGCCTCACTTGATTCATTCTTGGTATAAGAAACATCCGTGATGCCTGCCAAGTGGTATACGATGTCAGCATCTGCAAGAATGGATTTCATGAGATCCTTGTCTAGGATGTTGCCATGAATGAATTCCATACCCCAATCTCTGAGCTGTGTGACACGGGACGAGAAGAATCGATTATCGACGACCACAATCTTCTTGAAGCGTGCCTCGCCGGAGTAAAGCTTACATAGCTCGGTACCTACATATCCCAGCCCGCCTGTTATGACTATTTTCTGCATGTGGCTGATATTAGTCTTAAAGCGTTAATATTTCAACCTCAAGATGGCTTGTTTCAAAAGCCTCAACATGCTTGGCCTAGCAATGGTTCCATACACCCACTTCGGATCTACGATCATCAATCCTATATAGGCTTTTTCCAAGGCTTCTATGCAAGGCTTATAAATCCCTGAATGTAAGACCGTGATCGGATAGGCCCGTACCTTATTCTGTTTATTTAGATATAACCTAAGCCCATGGAAGTGATAACAGATGAGCGGCTGGTCATCAATCATAAGGTCTCCACCGACGTTCCTGGTAATCTTGTAGTTTTTGATATTCCAGGTGCCGAGATTGACGCCAATGTCCGGAATCTCATAGACGCCCTTATACTTCTTAGGCCAATCACTGAGGTACCCCTGATCGCCTATCTGACCATTCTCATAGCGCAGGTAACACCACTTCAGACACTGCAGGCGCCATTCCTTGAGGCATTTTCGCGCCTCGGGATCATTCTTGAAAAAGACGATACCGGCATTGTATATGCCCTTGGTGGCTGTCTCATGTTCACGATGAGGAGGGAAGCGGTGTGGGGTTATGGCAATAGAACCAGAGTGATAAATCTTTTCGAACAGGGGCAGGAGAGGTTGATAGAAGAAGAAATCGTCATCTATGAAGACCAAGAGGTCGTTTTGTTCGACGACGCCACTCTCCATCATGTAGGAGAGCAGTGCCGGCTTACAAGTCGACGCGAACTCCGGATTGGTTCGTCCAGCACGTGTGGCTAGAAGTTCCTTGTCATCTAGCTCCTCCGGAAGCATAGCGGTAGTATCGTCGAGATTGAGCCGGTTGGTCATATCGTATGCCTCCTGGTCAAGACAAAGGAAGCGCACATGGCAACCGGGAGCATATTTTGCAAGCGACTCTCTGAACGCTAGGGCTCTCCCGAGGCGATTCTTGTCGAAAATAGTGATGATGTGGATCTTCATGTGATCACTTAGCGTGTGCCTCTATATAACACACCCCATTGCCCTCAATATTAGCGATCTTGGCCTCATATGATATCGAGTGTAAGAAGTTCATGACATCTGACATGTTTCTCATCGAATGGATCTCGACAAAAAGCACCGGTTTCTTAGCGAGTAAGATTCCCCTGGCGCCCTCGAGAGCCAATGACTCGGCGCCCTCAACGTCGATTTTGATGATGTCTGGAGCGTCGTGAATGCTAAGCATCTTCTCAAATGAATCTATAGTCACTAGGTCAACAGAAGTTTTTGTGAACCCCTTATTCTTATATGTCTCGCGGCTTGAGAATGTGTCGGCCGTGCCTATGAAGCTGCCAGTGCTACGACCTCCCTCGACATCTTCATTTATGTTGAATTCCACTTTCCCATCCTTGTCTCCAACCGCAATATTAAATGCTGATATCCTTTCTTTCAGATCCTTGTTTTCGTCTATGTTCTTCTTTAGGCGCTCAAAGTTCTTCTTATTAGGTTCAATCGTGATAACCTTGCCGTTTTTACCAACAAGCCGGGCGAAATAGAGGGAATGGTATCCGACATGTGCACCGATATCGTAGATCACCTTGCCTTCGGCGCCGATGGCGGATACTCGGTCGAACATGAACTTATCATACGACCCATTCTTCATCTTGCTCTGCCAGGAGCCGGAAGGGTCAAAGAACATCTTCACTCCGGCCATCGGTTCATAATCAAGGGTATTCCAGATAGGCTTCCATACTTTTGTGCCCCGGATGAGCTTCCTGACTAACTGATATATGAATGGCGGGAGCAATAGTTTCCCCAGTCTAAAGCTTCTATCCTTGAGCGATCTCCGCAGTCGGCTTTGGGCTTTGATCTTGGGGCGGAGTAGTCGATCATAGTAGTCACTGGCTACCAGGTCTGGATTATGTGCTAGAGGAAACTTCATGGTTTGTCCTGGAATGACGAGGTGCGAAGTAGTTTGCTTGGTGTGAGTGGCATCGGCGCCAAAACCCAGATTTCTGATCATGTTCCTATTTGGGATCACGCAGATCTGACTATGAAGTAGGCGATATGATTCCCACTGGTAGTCCCACGTATCCTTGCGACCCTCGTAGGTCTCATTGTATAGCCACTCGCGATAATTCCATTGCCGATAATCATCCATGGCTTTTCTAATCTTCTTGCGGTTATCAATATTGTCCCAAACTTTCATGGTCACATCGTATTGATCCCAGATCCTTTTCCATGAAGCCCAGCCCCAGAGATGTCCGTAGCGTGAGAAGGTATAGGAATACGGAAGATCAGAAGTCTTCTCTATGTTATACCCGCAGATCATGGCTACCCTCGGCTCATTGCGGAAATGCTCGAGCATTTCAGAACAGAAGGCAAAGAAGGATTGTTCCGGCAGACAGTCGTCTTCCACAATGATGCCTTCCTCGACATGTTCGAAGAACCATGTGATAGCCGAAGTCGCGCCGATTTTGCATCCGAGGTTCTCTGTTCTGAAGAGTTTTTTTACTTCACATGGCCAGTCTACTTGGCTCACTATCTCCTGAACCTTGTTTACTTTGTCCACATCTTCTGGCCGGTCTTTTCTCGGGCCATCGACTGCCACGAAGAGTTTTTCGGGGCGTGCCTTACGGATCTCCGCAAAAACATCCTTAGTAGGTCCTGGACGATTGAAGGCAATGAACAGGATAGGGGTCTTAAGTGGTTTCATTTGTGTAGACGGAAAAATATCGTTTTGGGCATAGCCACTTCCAGATGGTAACCTTTGCTTTTGAGGAAGTTGAATATCTCTGATTTCTGGGGAGCCTCGACGTCGAAGCCAATTTCTTCTATAGCTATGACCTCGGGGAGATACCTTATCCAATCATTTGATCGGAGAACCGCCATATCGTATCCCTCCACATCGATCGAAAGCAAATTTATTATTTTGTCTTTCGGCATGTACTCATCGAGGATGTCTACAAGCCGCATCGTGTCGAGTTTTATCTCGCGTATTTTGTTTTTCCCTGACTTTACACACTCCGTTGCCAATTCATGAGAGAAGGTGTTGTATGCTTGTTCCGCAAACACGTGATATGTCAATGTCTCGGTCCTGTCAGATACGGCTGATTCGAGGTTGATATCTCTGGGGCGCTCTTTCATGAACGCTTTCATGCTACCTGGCATCGCATCTATATTTATGCCGGACCAGCCATCATTGTAAAAGGTGCGTGTATTAGAAAACCTATTGGGATGATATGCGCCAACATCTATGTAGAAGCCGCCGCTTATGCCGCGGAGCATGTTCCTTAAAATGGCGTCTTCTCCGTTTGGACCATACGAGATCGTTGGATAGCCCATCTTCAAGGAAATCATCTGCTCAATAAATTCGAGCGGAATCAGCTTGACTAACGCTCGGATCATGGCTTTCAACGTTTTTTTCATTTGGAAGGGATGTGACTCCAAAGGCCATTTATGATGACTGCTGAGCCCGCCCCCGTGCGAAATCCTTTCTCCTTGAATTCTGTCGGATTTGAAACCTCGAGTTGGCCGATTTCTGATTTTGGCCAGTCGGCCTCGACATCATTCGCAAGTACGCGTGCGCCAATGCCGTAAGTGCCTTCAGCGAGCGGAATATTTTCGGCCGAGAAGCGGAATTGTCCAGATGTAGCAATGTCGGATAAGGAGCTCTTGACGTATGAACTATAAAAAGTCGCGATTGGTGCCCCGTTCCTATTTATAGATATGCCAACATCAGCAGTTTTTACATTCTCTGGTTTTGCGCACTCATAAGACAATACGAAAGTGGTGGATTCTCCGCTTTTGACCATGGTTGATTTGCTTCCGTCAGAGTTTTCGACATAAAAATCTGTCAATTTGATTGCTCCGGTGCCACGCCTCCTAGTTTCATTTCGAAGATCGATAGAGCGCAGCCCCTTGATCTCTTCCTGATAATGGTCGATCACTTCGTCGGTCGGACCGACTAGGTCTATACGCCCCTCCTTCATCAAGATTGTAGTTGGGCATAGGTCTCGGATCGTATTCAGACTATGGCTCACGAAGATGATAGTTCGGCCTTCATTCCTAGTGATCTCGTCCATCTTACCGAGGCATTTCTTCTGGAATTCTGCATCACCTACAGCTAGGACTTCGTCGACGAGGAGGATATCCGGCTCCATGTGAGCGGCTACGGAGAAAGCCAGCCGCACATACATACCGCTCGAATAGTGCTTGACAGGTGTATCTAAGAATCTTTCGATCCCTGCGAAGTCGACGATCTGATCGAACTTCGCGGCGATCTCCTGTTTCTTCATGCCGAGGATGGCCCCGTTCAAGAAGATATTTTCGCGACCGGTCAATTCTGGATGGAAGCCGGTACCGACCTCAAGAAGGGAGCCGACCCGGCCTCGCAGGATGACCTCGCCTCCGGTGGGCGGCGTGATCTGGGAGAGTATCTTGAGCAGGGTGGACTTGCCGGCGCCGTTCGCGCCGATTACCCCGATGACCTCGCCCCTATTTACGGCGAAGCTCACATCTTTGAGCGCCCAGAATTCTTCTTTTTTCTCGAGGCCGACGGCGCGCTTGGCCTTGTGCGCCAAGAAGGAGAATGGCCGACGCATGATCGTTGTCAGGACATCGCGCAAGGCCACATAGCCGCCATGCGTATGTGTGATATCGTAGCGCTTGCTAATATTCCTGACTTCTATTATCGGTTTGCTCATGTCTTCTTGTTTAAGTTACCTTGTCTGGTCCAAAAAGGCCATAGTCTGGTTCATCCAACCTATCAAGCTGTACCCGGTCCGTTTCATGAAAGAATATAGCTCCGAATCATCAGGTCTTGCGGGGGAGTATCTTGAATCCCTGGCAATCACAAGCTTCGGCCGTAAACTCCAGATATTTGACTCTACCATTTCACCATTCCTGCTCTCTTGATCGAGAACAAGGAGACCCAAGGATCTTTCGCGGGGAAGGTTCTTGGAGAGCAGGTCTTTTATTGGTTGGCGACCGTTTTCGCTGCCCTCGCCATTGTTCGAGAGGAAATTCTTATCGTGCGGCCGATCTCTCCTGAATGTGGAGTATAAACTAGCATCCACGATGTTTAGGCCTCTCCAGCCATGATTATATAACAAGTAGGTGTAAGAACACTTTCGCGGGTGGGGAGGATCGATACTGACATACAACCCGTTGATATCATCGAATGTCTTTGAATTTTTCTTCATCAGTATGTTGCCAATCAGGATGTCTTCGCCGTTCGGGCTATATGTAAACTTAATATATGGATCTTTTGTTTTGATAAGGCTTGAGAGGAGCTCGATGCTCAGCAGTTTGAGGGCCACATTTTTGGACCACGCTCTTACTTCCCGCATCTTGATGAGGATATCGTATTGCCACCGTCCCTGCCGGTAGGTCCTCGTGTATCTTTGCCACGCTTCGACGAATTTCTTCTCCTCGTCTGAAGTATATCCCGGCAATTTTGCATCCGGTCTTGTCTTATTGTCGCTGCCGGAGGTTTCATATCCGAGGTACGATAGCATCTTTTCAGGGAACCCCTTGAATGTCGATAACGAGGCACTGTCATATCGCCCCTTCCACTCGAAGATCGCACCACTTCTGTTTATCGTCGGCACAATCGTGCTCCGATCATGTTCCTTGTGCGCGACCTCGGCTCTTTTTGCATTTTCAAAACTAGATGACTCGATGGCGGATAGAATGTCCGCGTCTCGACGCTCTACTCCGATGAATTCCAGTATATCCTTGATGGTCTCGTATGGCTTTGTCTTCAGGTCTTCAAACTTCACCACCCTCAGGCACGAAGGAGTGACGTTCTCTATCCATAGACGATTGAACACCGCCCATGTTTCCGGAGGGGTGAGACTCAGGGGGGCACATCTTGCCTTGACCATAGCTTCTAGCGAGCTATAGAGGCCCTCCCTTTTGAAGGCTGAATATACGGCGTCCCTACCATCTCGTACAAATAAGATCGTCTTCTGCTCCTCTCTGACTATCATCGGCAGATTGTGAGACCATCTGACCATGATATCTTCCGGAAAGTCGAAGATTAGTTTTTTGCTCAGGACCGGCAGCCATTGCCTCTGACGCTCCTCAGTCTCCTTCAGTCTGAAGGTATGATCTCCGATCCGTTGCCACATACCATCGAAGGTCGCGTCCCCGTTGTAGGCGAGCACGCCGATCTCCAAGAGGAAGTTGTTCAGCCAGGATAGACCAGATGGGAAGTGCGACGCGACCAGTTGTATTTCTGTGCGCTTATTCATTTTGCTATCCTTACACTTTTCGTGCAGTCCAGGATCGGGTCTTGTAGGGCACAATGATCTCACCGTAGGGCTCGATGATCGCTCTGATCTCGGCGAGGATCTTGTCCCAGAGCTCCGGTCCGGTCTGAGCGGGAATGTCATTGACGGAATCCCATATGCCCATATATCTTTCCTTGCTCATCTTTTCTTCATGTTTGGCTTCCATATATATGATGTCACGGAACTGGGAGGTGCTGACGATCTTCTCGTCTAGGTCTTCGGTGTATTTTCCGGAGCCGGAAGACTTCCTCTCGATAAAAGGCGCCATATCATGGATCTTCTTCTCGATCTTACTGTGTAGTTCGCTACCGGAGATATCGCGAGGATTCCAGATGGCTGTGAAGACGCCGCCGGGCTTGAGGATCCGATGGAATTCTCCCAGGGTCACGACCAAGTCCATCCAGTGGAAGGCCGAACCCACGGTCACCCAGTCTATGGAAGCCGTCGGTAGTCCGGTCTTTTCGCCCGATCCCTTGGCCCAACTGACTCTTTTATCATTTATATATTTGCCGCCTTCCTCCCTCATGGCATCATTCGGTTCGATACAGAATAGCTTTCTACTCGGGTAGGCCAAGAGGTTCTCTGTAAGTTTGCCGGTGCCGGCCGCCACGTCGGCGATCAGGGTGTCTTTAGTAAATCCGGCATACTTATATATAGTCTCGAGCACAAGTGGCGAATATCCGGCGCGGTGGATGTAGTTCTTCGCCAGAGTTGTAAAGTCGCCTTGTTTCATATAGATGTATTTATGTATCGGATAAAAAAGCTTCGATAATCTTCTTGGTCAACTCTTCTCGGTCTATGCCGTCGCGTTCTGGATGCCATAATATACCATATATCTTTTTATCTATATTCCCGATGCCTTCGACAATGCCGTCCTTGGCCTTGGCGAAAGCCACCAGTCCTTGGCCTAGCTCCTTTTTGGTGAAACCAAAGTCATGATAGGAGTTGACCTTCGCTGGCCCCTTTGGCAGTCCGGTTATGAGGCCAGCTACTATCTCGACGTCGTGGAATGTTTTAACATGCCCGTGAACCGGTCCATATGTCTCCCGAAGGTCTAGGAGCTTTCCTCCGGAGAGCACATTGATCATCTGCGCGCCGCGGCAGATGCCTAGGACGGGCATATCGGACTTCTGCGCATAAGCGAATAGCTCTTTCTCGGTTCGTTCTCTATCGGCAGTATACGAGGCCGGATCTTTTCTTTTGCCGCCATAAAGATCAGGATCGATATCTCCGCCGCCGGAGAAGATAAGCTTGCTCATATGTGTCGACTCGATGAAGCTGGAGACACTCGTGAGGTCGTTCGGTATCGGTATGAGAGTGACTCCGAGAGCGGAGAAGTAGGTACTGTAGTTCTGTTCCAATGTGTCACACCTGACGCCATTTTTGTTGACGGTGACTCTTTGTGTGATGCCAACGATCTGATTCTTTTTCATAATTTTATGAATCTCCCCAAGCTGCCTTTATTGGCCCAAACCTCGGCTCTCTCATAATCATTTTCAGTGTCGAATTCCATCCAACCCCGGCGAATCACGACTGGCTTCACTTCATGACCTGCGTTAATGGTAGCTTGAAGCAGGCTCGTCATATAGCCCTGTTTGAAAGACTTAGATCCCAACCAGGGAGCGCTCGAATCAAAGAAGCGTTTTCTATTCTCCGTATAGACTTCCTTAATATTTGCTACTCCCTTGGAAGACAACTTGATCAGGCCGACGTAGCGCAGTGCGGCCTTATCCGGGCCGCAGGGAACGCCAAGCTCGATGATTTGGCCGCTTGCTACAACCAGACTTTCCAAGTCGTCTGTCTCATTGTCGAGACGAGCCTTCCAGTATCCCTGATAATCCTCATCGGCAGCAACTCCGATATCCGCCAGGCTCTCAATCATTTGTTTGATTACTCGATCTTCATAAATGATATCTGAATAAGCGATGAGCACATCTCCTTTTAGTTCTTTCTCGGCACAAAACAAGCTCTCGACCATATTCGTCTCTGCATATCTTTTGTTGTGATAATACTTCACGTCCGGGATAGTGATCTTCTTGGCCTCGTAACCGGTCACGATGGAGATATCTTTTATCCCGCAGGAGCGGAGCGTTCTGACCTGCCTCTCTATCAGAGTCTCGCCTCGGAATGAGAGCATACCCTTGGGCAGATTGGCCGTATACTTGCCGAGCCTCTTTCCCATGCCTGCCGCTAAGATGATAGCTTTCATAATATATTAGGAGAGGACATCGGATTTCTTATTGAGACAGTCGATCTTCATCTTCTTCGCGTTGCTCCATTTATCGAAGAGCGCCGGACCACAACCGATAACGGCGGGGATGTTCAGTTCGGCGGCGCGGATAGCCATGTGGGAATTGGCGCCGCCGTAGGCGGTGATCAGGCCTTTGATCTTATGCGAGAAGATCCAGTCGAAGCCTGGATCGGCATTCTCGATACACACGATCTTGCCCTTGATGTTTTTGGTGCTCGTGTTGCGGATGATGGTGGCGACGTTTCCGATGGCCGACTCGCTGGTCACATAGTTCGGTTCGATGCTATCCATGTAGAAATGATAGAGGTCTTCCGGCTGTGTTATGAGCTGGGGCAGCTTTACGAAGCGGTTGAGCTTGTGCCTAGCTCGGTTGGCTTTGATATCCTCGAGGAGCTTCCTCTCTTCAATCGGCAAAATTACCGCCGAATGCATCTTCATAAGCGCCCCGATCTCGACGTACGACATATCTTCCGGCGTAGCACTGATTCTCGTCCCATAAGCCTTGATCGATTTGAGGATCTCATGGATATTTCGCGTGAATACGAACTTGGCATACTCGCGTCCCTCGATGGCTTCCTTCATGAAGAGGAAAAACTCATCGGCATCGACTGCCAAACCATGCTTCTTGAGCAGACGGTCAATCTTCTTCATCTGTATGGAAGAGAGCGTTAGTTTCTTGGGGTGGTCCGCGCTCGGTTCCGCGGCTCTGGTGCCGCGGTCGAAGTATTTGTGGAAATTCTCCTCGTAGCTCTCAGACAGGATGTCGTAGGTCCCCGGACGGAGATGCCCGTATTTTTTGAGGAAGGCCTTGATCGGGAGCTTCCCTCTATTGAGCTTGTCCATATCTTCTGACAGGTGTCTGGCTACTGTATTCATAGTGCTGAGGAAGAGATTTTTCTCCTCGATGGAGATGATGCCGAGGCTGACTATAGAGTCCAAAAGCTGGATGGCGATGAAGGCCGCCCTGGCGATGCCGGCAAAAGGCAGGGTGCCGTAGCGCTTGCAGTCTTCGATAAGCCAGTAGATCTTCTTGGCTTCAGTGAGCCTCGATTCGAGTAGGGGCTTGAGCCTCTTCTTGAGAGTGGTTATCTTCTTGAGGTCTTCCTTATATAGTCCGTCGGGACGGATGATCTTATTGGTCAGTTCGAGCAGTGAATCTTTGATCGCTTGCCGGTCCTTGGCAGAAAAGCCGTGTCTCTTGAGCTCCATGAGACGAGCGTCCAGATCGAGCGTGTAGCAGGAATAGACGATGTCGAATTCGATCTTGTCGTGGCTCGCCGGCACGGAACGCAATTTGTCGAGATAGAAATTCACCAGCCGATGAGACAGATCGTCATCGAGGGCCTTGGGTATGAACGAGTTGAAGTCGACGCGCAGGTCGATATAGGGATGCCCCGCGAGCGACACCAGGAGAGGGAAGCTGCGCAGCCTCTTGTAGCCGTAGTTGTCGCGCTGGAACGCCCAGATGCTGTCAGTGATGAGCTCTCGATAGAGCGACAAGGCCAGTGGTCTCGGTTTGATGCCGATCATCTCGGCCGGATTCCAGTCAGGCATAATCCCGTAGAATGTATCGTCGCCGTAGAGGTCCGGATGCGGTGCGTTAGATTCACGCATGTAGTCGCTGATGCCTCGCACGATCTCGGAGACGCTGTCGAGGCTGGGTGCTTCTTTGGTCTTGGCGGTGAGAGGTCGAGCCTGCAAGATATGCACCACTCCCTTCTTGTAGAGAAATTCGATATCGAGCCTATCGCTCTTCAGTACTTTCTCGAGTTCCTCCACTGCCGCATATACTTTCATGAGCCTCTGGTCCGTCAGCATAGGCCTCTTCTCCCGATAGATGACGAGCGTCTTATGAGCGGTGCTCTGACCGGAAGTGATCGTATCGGTACGACCGCTAGAGTCGTCGTAGTTTATCGTCATGTAAGGGGCGAGATTGTTGACGTCTCTGGTGAAGACGACGCCGCTTAGGTCTACGTCGGTGATATGTTCTTGGACGAAGGCCTGGTTGCGGATATCTCCGTCATATCTGCTGATCACCTCCTCCACGGCCTTCTCGATCTTCGGAGCGGAGCACTTCACGTTGCCAAGCGAAGCGAAGTGACCGGCATTCGACTGCTTAGTGGAGTCCTCAGCAAAAGCGCTGCTCCTGACGATCAGGAGCTTCTTCGGGAATGTCGAGATGATCTTGGTTACGATCGCAGATTTTTCTTTCGGCCAGTCCTCGACCGAAAAGAGCACCAGTTTGTCTACCACCGACTTCTTCAAGTGGCCATGAAGCCGCTCTAGGGTTTCTGCCTTGGTGCCAAAGATTTTATTTTCTGGTCTTTTTTTCATGAGATATATTCCTTCTTTTTATAGTTCTGACAATCTTCTCAGTATGGAGCAAGAAGTTCTTTAGACTGCCCGTATTCCTTATGATCATATCGGGTTTTTGCGGCATATCGAAACCCTGGTCGAAGCCACGTACATTCTTGACTTGTTTCTTTGCTGCACCGGTATACATCCCTTTTTGGTCTCTCCTCATTAGGATATCCATGGGAGTATCGATATATATTTCCATCAGTTTTTTGTGATTTTTTCTATTCCATCTGTGTATTTCCCTGAACAACGAGACTGTCGAACAGATGACCGTGATACCTTGATCAGTCAGGTGTTTGTTGAGGCGTGTTATTCGATAGGCGTTTTCTAAACGGTCTTTCATGCTGTGTCCCAGATCATTACCCATGATCGCCCGGAAGTGATCGCCGTCGATATGTATGGCTGGGATAACAAGACCTATTTTTTTGTATACAGCGTTTGCTAGCGTTGTCTTGCCGGAACCAGGTAATCCCGTTATCCACACTAGCATACCGTTATCTTTCTGCTTCATGATGTTAGATTGCTGCCGCCAGTGTGAGTTTATAATGTCTATATGATATCTGCGAAGTACCTCTCTGTTTTCTTGAAGTAGACCAAGCCGATGCCTAGCAGGATGAGTCCGCCGATCGCCGAAGTCAGGATGAGCGTCCAGTTGATCGGTGTAGTGCCGAGGAGAGCCGCGCGGGCGCTCTGGATCACGCCCATCATCGGGTTCAAGGCCAGAAACTTCGAATAGCTTCCGGCGAGCGATGCCGGATATATGACCGGCGTGACGAAGAGTAGTATCTGGATGAAGAAGGGCAGGGCGTAGCGCACATCGCGATATTTGACGTTGATCGAAGCCAGGACGAGGCCGAGCCCGACCGCGGCCATGAATGTCAGGACGAGTAAGAGCGGCAGCATGAGTAGGCCGCCCCAACTTGGCACATATCCATAGTAGAACATGAGACCGATCATGATGACCGCGGCGATCGCGAAGTCCACGAGCTTGGTCAGTACAGAAGAGATCGGCAGGATCAGTCGCGGGAAGTATATCTTGGTGACGATGGCTTTGTTGGCCAGGAGACAGTTGCTGGTCTCATTCAAGGAGTCGGAAAAGAATTGCCAGAATAGGAGGCCGGTGTACACGAAGATCGGATAGGGCACTCCGTCAGACGGCACCTGGACGAGCTTGCCGAAGAAGAACGAGAACACCACCATAGTGATGAAGGGCTGTAGGACCGACCAGAGGACGCCGATCGCTGTCTGCTTGTAGCGTACCTTGAGGTCCCGCCAGCTGAAGAAATACAAAAGCTCCCGGTAATTCCAGAGTTCCTTGAGGTCGGCGAGGTGGAATAACCGCTTGGGGCGGATGACGGTGACGGCCGTTGACATGGGGCCATGCTAGCATTTTGGGCCTGTTTTTTCAATTAAACTTTGCAAATAGGCCATGTTATAGTACCCTTACCACCATGATCAAAAAAACCGCTCGCTTCCTCGCCCTAGCCGCTATCTTCCTTGTCCCAGTTTTCCCCCTCATCATCGCTAATCCTTTTTTCTTCCCGTTCATCACCGGCAAGGCTTTCTATTTCAGGATCCTCGTAGAGGTCGCTCTGGCCGCCTGGCTCATCCTAGCTTTCCTCGACGCCAAGTATCGGCCCAAGTGGACGCCGCTCACGATCGGCATCGGCATCTTCACTCTAGTCACTTTGGCCGCCGATCTCCTGGGCGTCAACCCGCTTCGTAGCATCTGGTCCAACTTCGAGCGTATGGAGGGATGGCTCACTATCGCTCACCTCGGCGCCTTCTTCCTCGTCACTACCAATATCTTCGGTTCCGGCGAAGAGGGGAAGCGGATGTGGCATCGATTCTTGAATGTCGAGCTCTTCATCGCCCTCATCGTCGGCATCTACGGTCTCTTCCAGTTCTTTGGTTGGGCAGCCATCCACCAAGGGTCTTCTCGTATCGATGCCTCTCTCGGCAACGCCGCATACATGGCCGTATACATGCTCTGGAATGCCGGCTTGGCCGCTTACATGTTCCTCGTGGCCAAAGCTCGGCAGATCAATAATGCCTCTTTTTTGCGCTGGGCATACCTGATCCTCGCGCTTCTGTTCGCCTTTGAAGTCTTCGAGACTTCTACCCGCGGCACGATCCTCGGTCTCGTAGGCGGCGCTGTCTTGGCCCTTCTCCTGTATGTCGTCTTTGGCAAGAAGGAGTCCAGGAAGTCGCGCGGTGTGGCTCTAGGCGGCGTCGCTCTCATCGTCTTGGTCAGCTTGGTATTCTGGGCCAATCGTCATCAGCCGTTCATCCAGAATAACGAGACCTTACAGCGCATGGCCTCGATCTCCTGGGAAGAGAACAAGACTCAAGCCCGCGGCTATATCTGGCCGATGGCCGTGAAGGGCTTTGCCGAGCGTCCGATCTTGGGCTGGGGTCAGGAGAATTTCAACTACATCTTCAACGCCAATTATGAACCAAAGATGTGGAATCAGGAGCAATGGTTCGACCGCGCCCACAGTGTCTTCCTCGATTGGCTGACCGCTTCGGGTATCGTCGGATTGCTCGCCTACCTGTCTCTATATATCCTATTCCTTTTCTCGATCTGGAGATCCTCACTCACTGTCGGGGAGAAGAGCATCCTCACTGGCCTCTTGGCCGGCTATGCCGTCCACAACATCTTCGTCTTCGACAACCTGGCTAGTTACGTCCTGTTCTTCACGGCGCTCGGGTTCGCTGACTCTCTGCGCCCAGGCCGTCCGATCAAGATGATCGGTGACAAGCCGATGCCCGTCGAAGCTGTCGAATATGTCGCCCTACCTGTCATCATCATCGTCCTTATCTTCGGCATCTATTTCCTCAATGTCCGGGTGATCAAGGCCAACACCGGTCTCATCAGGGCGCTCCAAGCTTGCGGCTCACAGCCGGATGTCGCTCTTTTCGAGAAGGTTCTAGCCATCGACGTCTACACAGCCAATCAGGAGATCCGTGAACAGCTCTTGTCTTGCGCGAGCGGCGTCATCGGCAACCAACAGGTCCCCGGTCCTACCAAGCAGGCTTTCTACGATCTGGCGAACAAAGCCATCACGGATCAGATCGCCGCTACGCCCATGAAGGACGCCCGCATCTACACTCTCGGCGGATCATTCCTGAATGTCGTCAACCAATCGGCAGCTGCGGTCGCTCTGCTACAGACGGCGCATGAGCTCTCGCCAGCCAAACAGTCGATCAGTCTCCAGTTGGGCATCAGTCTCATCAACTCCGGCAAAGCCGCCGAGGCCGTCGATATCCTGAAGGCTGCATATGACGCGGCACCGGATAATGTGTCGGTCAAGAGTACTTATGTTGTGGCTCTCATCATCGCTGGCAAAGACGCCGCGGCCCGTCAGATGTTTGCGGACGATACGGGGATCTTCCAGTCGCCGCAGGTCGCCCAGGCTTACATGGCAGTCAAGGACTATTCCAAGGCCTTGGACATATACCAAGCCCTCCTGAAGATCGACCCCAAGAATGCCGGCGCCGCTATCCAGCTGGCCCAAGCCCAATATACCGCCGGACAGCTCTCGGCGGCCGTGGCTACGCTCCGACAGATCGCCAAGGATCATCCGGAATACAAGGATCAGATAGATGCGTCCATCAAGGAGATCCAGAAATAAGGGCAAGACAGGGGATCGGTTATCCACTGTCTATCGACAGACGAGACTTGCTTTTTATGGTCATTTATGCTATATTGTCTTGGTGAGTACCCAGTGTGGGCACTCTCCAAAAATGTCTACGCAAAGTGCCGCCTCTGGCGGCCTTTTGCGTCATGGAGCGTCATACTTGCGGATTCCGGAACCGAGCATATAATGAGAGTAGATTGCACCAAGTGACGGCGACGGCTGTACTCACATTATAGACATTATATTTGGAGCTCGCACCCGTCGCCGTCAGTTGGTACAAACATATGAATATTCAGGAAAACGTCGCTTTGGCACAATATACGACATTCAAAATCGGGGGATCAGCCCGCTTTTTTTGTCATGTTTCGACCGAGGATGAATTGCTCAAGGCTCTGGCCTTCGCGAGCGAGAAGAAGCTGCGCGTCTTCATTCTAGGCGGCGGGTCAAATATCCTCATCTCCGACAAGGGATTCCCTGGCCTCGTCATCAAGATCGAGCTTCGCGGCGTCACATACCGGACCGAAGGGGATAGGACGATCGTCTCGGCCGCGGCCGGTGAGATGTGGGATGAGCTAGTCGAGGAGACCGTTGAGCGCGGCCTCTATGGCTTGGAGAATCTCTCGGCCATTCCCGGCACGGTTGGCGCCGCGCCGGTGCAGAACATCGGCGCCTACGGCACGGAAGCTTCCGACACGATCGTGTCGGTACGCGTCCTCGACCGCCAGACCTCACAATATCGCGAGCTCAACAATCAAGATTGCCATTTTGCCTACCGTGATTCGGTTTTCAAGGAAGACCGCGCCCGTTATGTCATCACCCGCGTGAATTTTTCTTTGAGCGCTAAGGGAGAGGTCAATACCAGATATCGCGATGTCGATGACTATTTCAAGCGCAAGACGCCGCCGGTCGCGAACCCGACGCCGCGGGATATCCGCGCGGCCGTCATCGATATCCGCTGGCACAAGCTGCCGGATTGGAAGCTTTGGGGTACAGCAGGGTCGTTCTTCAAGAATCCGACCATCACCATCGACAAGTGGCATGAGCTCAAGAAGGCGTATCCCGATCTTCCCGGATATCCGGAGCCCGACGGCCGCATCAAGCTCTCACTCGGCTGGATCCT
This sequence comes from Minisyncoccota bacterium, assembly GCA_041665325.1. Classification (GTDB taxonomy): domain Bacteria; phylum Patescibacteriota; class Minisyncoccia; order Phycocordibacterales; family PALSA-1337; genus C7867-002. Next base: position 16,415 of record JBAYJB010000003.1, on the reverse strand, counting down.
GGACAATGTCTGCCACGCCAAAGATCTCTGCCTCGACGGCGTATGCGTCTATGAGAAGCAGGCCTTGGTCATCGTGGCCAAGCCCGGATCGACTGCCGCCGACGTAGTCAACCTGGCCCAAGAATTGATGAACAGAGTCAAGGAGAAGACCGGAGTGGAAGTGACCGGCGAAGTGGAGTGGGTGAATTAGCAAATTCATGGCCCGTTAGGGCCAAATGTGATAGAGTGGCTCCACATATGTCATTTTTCGCCAAGCTCATGGGTGGCCAGCACACCCAGAATGTCAAGAAATTCGAGCCGTTGGTCGCCAAGATCAATGCTTTTGAGCCGGCCACGAAGGCGCTCTCGGATGCCGACCTCAAGGCTAAGACTGCTGAGTTCAAGGAGCGTCTGAAGCAGGGGAACGGGAGTAAGGAAGATGAGGCCCGCATCCTCGCTGAGATCCTTCCTGAGGCCTTCGCTGTAGTGCGCGAGGCTTCTCGCCGCACCCTCGGTCAGAGACACTTCGACGTCCAGCTCATCGGCGGCATGGTCTTGAATAGCGGCGGTATCGCCGAGATGAAGACCGGTGAAGGCAAGACCTTAGTGGCGACGCTCCCTCTATACCTCAATGCCCTGACCGGTAAGGGTGCGCATCTTGTCACGGTCAACGACTACCTCTCCCGCCGCGATGCTACTTGGATGGGGCAGATCTACGACGCCCTCGGCCTCACGGTCGCCGTCGTCAACCACGAGTCGAGCTTCATCTATGACTCGAAACACATTACTGCTCCCGTAGAGGAGAACAGTACTCCGCGAGGAGGAGCTAGCGACGAGCGAGCGGATGTACTGTTGTCCCCGGGAGGAAGCCAGACCGATACTCTCGATAAAGAGCGCGACCTCCTAGGTTCATTCAAGGTCGTCCATGAATTCCTGCGCCCGATCTCGCGCCGTGAGGCCTACGAAGCCGATATCACCTATGGCACCAACGTTGAGTTCGGTTTCGATTATCTGCGCGACAACCTGGAGTACGCGCCCGACCGTCTGCGCCAGCGGCCGTTCAACTACGCCGTCGTCGATGAGATCGACTCGATCTTGATCGATGAGGCGCGCACGCCGCTCATCATCTCGGCGCCGATGCGCGATGCCGAGAGCACTTACAAGCAGTTCGCCACGCTCGTCGGTCGCTTCGAACAGGAGGCCGACTATACTGTAGATGAGAAACATAAGGGCATCGCTCTGACGCAAGCCGGCATCACCAAGGCCGAGCAGGCCCTGAGCATCGACAATATCTACACCGACAAGGGTATCAAGTCTGTCCACCATCTGGAGACCGCTATCCGCGCCAAGGCCCTATATCACAAGGACAAAGAGTATGTGGTCAAAGGCAATGAGATCATCATCGTCGACGAATTCACCGGGCGCCTCCAGCCCGGTCGCCGATGGTCTGAGGGTTTGCATCAGGCCATCGAAGCCAAAGAAGGTGTCGCAGTCCAGCAGGAGTCTCGCACTTATGCTTCGATCACCTATCAGAACTTCTTCCGCATGTTCCCGAAGCTGTCCGGCATGACCGGCACGGCGGCTACTTCCGCCGAAGAATTCTTCAAGGTCTATGGCCTCGATGTCTACACCGTGCCGACCAATCGGCCGATGGTCCGCGCCGACCGCAATGATCAGATCTTCCGCACCGAGCATGGCAAGTTCAAGGCCATCTCGAGGAAGGTCAAGGAGCTCCATGCCAAGGGTCAGCCGGTCTTGATCGGCACAGTCTCGATCGAGAAGAATGAGCTCCTGTCGTCATTCCTCAAGTCTGAAGGCATCCCGCATACTATCTTGAATGCCAAGCCGGAATACGCCGAGCGCGAGGGTGAGACCGTCGCTCAAGCAGGCAAGAAGGGGGCCGTGACCATCGCCACCAACATGGCCGGTCGTGGCGTAGACGTCAAGCTCGGCGGTTCGCCCAACACTCCGGAGTCATACGACGAAGTTCGCGGGACCGGCGGCCTCTTCGTCCTCGGCACCGAGCGCCACGAAGCTCGGCGCATCGACGACCAGTTGCGCGGCCGCTCCGGCCGCCAGGGCGATCCGGGGGAGACGCAGTTCTATGTGTCGCTCGAGGACCAGCTGATGCGCGTCTTTGCTTCCGACATGCTCAAGTCCATGATGACCAAGCTCGGCATGCCAGAAGATGAGCCGATCGAGCACGGTATGATCTCCAAATCGCTCGAGAGCGCCCAACAGAAGATCGAAGGTTTCAACTTCGACTCGCGCAAACATGTCCTCGAATTCGACGATGTCATCAACCATCAGCGCACCACGGTGTACAAGGATCGCCGCGCTCTCTTGGTGGGTTCGCTCGATGAAGTTGAAGCCCAGCTTACGATGGTGACCGAAGGTGACGTCGAAGCACAGACCGTGGTCACGAAGAAAGTCGGTGAATTCGGCCGCGAATCATTCCTGGCTGCCGTGAGGATCATCCTCCTCCAGACGATGGATATGTATTGGGTGGAGCACCTCGAAGTCATGGATTACACCCGTTCGAGCGTCAACCTCCGTGCCTATGGCCAGAGGGATCCGCTTGTTGAATACAAGAAGGAAGGTCTGCGTCTCTACAAGGAGATGCAAGCCGCTATGCGTGGACAATTCGCCCGCATCCTGCCGAATATCGTGCCTGTCCAGAATGGGGTACCGGCTAAGGCCGAGAAATCCGACCTAAACGAAGTGCAGAAGAATGCGCAGGATATCACTCTGGGTGATGGTTCCGGTAAGGCGGCAGTACGCGTCGGCGCTGGTTCGGCGGATGGCCCGGGACGCAACGACCCTTGTCCTTGTGGCAGCGGTAAAAAATTCAAGAAGTGTGGCGCGCTCGATACGGAAGAACACCGGCGTCTATCACTTCCGTCAACTTCCTTGAAGTGACCGGAAAGTGGTCACTTCGCTGGAGGAGCAAGAAGGGCATCTATCACCGGGCCATACTACCAGAACATACTTTTTGAGTTTTGACTTAGAAATTTTTGATGAAAAGAGGGATTTGCTCGCCACGCTCGCGAATCTGATAACCAAACATCCCCTTATTTGAATTTGTGTATAATCATATTCATCTATGAAAGTCACCACGCTCTGTTTGATCCACGAACACTCAAAAGTTCTTTTGGGCATGAAGAAGCGCGGCTTTGGCATGGGTCTCTGGAATGGCTTCGGCGGTAAGGTCAAGTCCGATGAGACCATCGAGGAAGCGGCCAAGAGGGAGGTCCTGGAAGAGTGCGGCATCGAAGCCTTGGCCATGACCGAGCAGGGTGTGCTCGTCTTTGAATTCCAGAATGGCGAGGAATCGATCGAGATGCACATCTATAGGATCGATCGCCATCGCGGCGACCCGATCGAGACCGAAGAGATGCGGCCGCAATGGTTCGACTCCGATAAGATCCCATTCAAGGACATGTGGAGCGACGATCCTTACTGGTTCCCGCTATTCCTCCAAGGGAAGAGATTCAAAGGCAGGATCCGCTTCGATCAAGCGTCAGGCCCGGCTCATTCGGCGGTGATCATAGAGCAAGATATCAGGGAAGTTGAGTAAATAGGCCCCCTGGGGTAGACTGTCCGTATGACTTCACAGTCCAAGAATCACTTCTTCTTCGGCCTCCTCCTCGCGGTCATCGCCCTGGCCGTGGTCATGTTCCTGCCATTCCTGACTTCGATCGTCCTCGCGGCCGCGCTCGCGGTCGTATCGGGACCGCTGTACAGGTGGATCACCCGTCTCTTCTTCGGCGGCAAGCCCAAGAGCAGTTTGGCCGCCCTCCTCACCATCATCGTCGTGGTGGTCATCGTCCTTGTGCCGCTCCTACTCATCTCCGGCCAGATATACGTAGAAGTCCAGAATATGTATGCCTATCTGATAGACGAGTCCGGCCGTTCGGAGACTATCTCGGCCTTAAATGGCGTCTCGGCTTCGATCTCGCATATCTTCCTCGATCTCTACCCGGCCCAATCATTCGACAGTTTCAATATCACCACCATCATTTCGCATGGTCTGGAATGGATGTTCGACAATCTCAACGTGGTCTTCAATGGATTATCCCGCATGGCTATCGGCGTATTCATCATGCTCTTGTCACTCTTCTATTTCCTACGTGACGGGCAGGAGCTCAAGCGCCAGATCATCCAACTCTCGCCGCTCGGTGATGCCGATGACGAGCAGGTCCTGCACAAGCTCCGCCAGACTATATATGCCATCTTCGGCGGCTCGATCGCCATCGGGATCATCCAGGGGATCATGACTGGCGTCGGCTTTGCCATCTTCAGTGTGCCCAATCCGGCAGTCTGGGGATCGGTGGCCGCTGTGGCAGCTCTCATCCCCGGCATCGGTACATCACTTGTCCTCATCCCAGGTATCATCTATATGTTTATCACCGGTTCGACACCCCATGCCGTCGGTCTCCTCATCTGGAGCCTCATCGCCGTCGGACTCGTCGACAACCTCCTCGGACCGCTCTTCGTCAGCCGTGGAGCCCGGGTCCATCCGCTCCTCGTCCTCCTCTCGGTCTTCGGCGGCCTCACCCTCTTCGGGGTGATCGGCTTCGTTCTTGGGCCGCTGGTCCTGGCTTTCCTCTTTGCCTTGCTTGACATATACAAGACTCTGGCCCTGCGCCGCAACTAAAACTACATGGCTCTCATCGATGAAATAGCTTTTTATGCGAAAGCCGGCAACGGCGGGGCCGGCGTGGTCCGTTGGCGCCACGAGAAGAGCAAGGAATATTCCGGGCCGGGCGGCGGCAACGGCGGTAAGGGCGGCGACGTCTATGTGCGCGCTGTGCGTGACATCAACATCCTAGCCCGTCACAAGTCGGTCAAGAGCTTCGAGGCCGGTCACGGCGAGGCCGGAGCGAACTTCAGCCGGCAGGGCGGATCGGGAGAGGACCGCTACATCGAGCTACCGATCGGTTCGGTCATCACCAATACCAACACCAAGAGGGTCATCGAGCTGACCCAGGAAGGGGAGACTGCCAAGATCCTTCACGGCGGCAAGGGTGGCTTGGGCAATGAACACTTCAAGGCCTCGACCAACATCCGGCCGGAACAGTCTACTCCCGGCCTGCCTGGCGATGAGGCTGATTTCAAGGTGGAGCTATCTCTGATCGCTGATGTCGGCTTGATCGGCCTGCCGAATGCCGGCAAATCCAGCTTGCTCAATGCGCTCACATCCGCCGGTGCCAAGGTCGGGAGCTATGCATTCACCACACTCGACCCCAACCTCGGCGCCCTCCCGGGCGGATACATTCTGGCGGACCTTCCTGGATTGATCGAGGGGGCCTCGGAAGGGAAGGGGCTTGGCCACAAGTTCCTGCGCCATATCAAGAAGACCAAGATACTCTTGCACCTGGTGTCATTAGAGAATATCAATGTTTTGGAAGCTTACGAGGTCGTCCGCAAGGAGCTCGAGAAGTATGGAGAGAGCCTGACAGACAAGAAAGAGCTCATTTTGCTGACCAAGACTGACCTTTGTGATGAGCAGACGACCTTGGCGGCCCGCAGATCGCTCGAAAAGCTCGGAAAGGACATCCTCGAAGTGAGTGTCCTAGATGATGCGGCGGTCAAGAAGCTCGGAGAAGCGATCGTGAAGGCCCTAGCCTAGCTTCTCGACTAATAGTTTTTTAACTATCTCGGGGTTCGCAGCCCCTTTTGTCGCTTTCATGGCCTGACCGATCAGGAACTGCAGGGAAGCTGTCTTGCCGCCTCTATATTCGCTGACCACACCGGCATTGTCTGTGAGGACTTTCTCGATGGCAGGAATGAGATCCGCGGCAGAGTTCTGTTGGAGGAGGTTGTTTCCTATAGCTATCTCCCTCGGAGATCTGCCCGGGTGCTCATGGAGCATGGCGATTATATCCTTTGCGGCAGATGAAGAGATCTCTCCGGAATCAACCATGCCGACAAGCTCCACGACATACGATATGTCTATCGGCTTCGTGTCGATCTCCTTCAATGGAGTGTTCAGTAAATAATTAATCGTCAGTTTTATCTTCTTAGTGTCTGTTTTGTAACTACTGATTATGGATGTAAAGTAATCCGCCAAGGCAGGGGAGTCGACGAAGACCGCCGCCTCCTTGTCGGTCATGGCGTAATCTTTTTTGAATCGGTCGCGCTTGATCCAGGGGAGTTCGGGAATTTCTTTCTTGAGAGCGGCCGCGGAAAATTCCGCGATCTCCGAGATCTTGAGCTTCGGGATATCCGGCTCGGGGAAATAGCGATAGTCATGCGAACTCTCTTTGCTCCTCTGCGAGTATGTCTCGCTCTTTGCGTCATCCCAGCCACGCGTCTCCTGGACGACCTTCTCTCCGGCTTCGAGGAGTCTCATCTGCCTGTCGAGCTCGTAGGCGATCGCGCGTTCGACCGAACGGAATGAGTTGAGATTCTTGACCTCGGTCTTCGTGCCGAATCTACCGGCCGCAGTGTCAGTGGGGGATGCAACAGAGATGTTGGCCTCGACGCGCATCTCGCCCTTCTCCATGTTGGCATCGCCGACGCTGAGCGCGCGTAGGAGGAGTTGCAGCTCCTTGGCGAAAGTCACGGCCGTCACGGCATCGTGGATGACCGGCTTGGTCACGAGCTCCATGAGCGGTACGCCGGAGCGGTTGAAGTTGATGAGACTCTTGTCGTGCGTATCGTGCGTGGACTGCGCGGTGTCTTCCTCCAAGTGGATGCGCTCGAGCGCGACGCCGGCAAGCTTGCCGTCAGTCACTAGTGGATATTTGTATTGGCTGATCTGATAGCCCTTGGGGATGTCAGGGTAGAAGTAATTCTTACGGTCCCACTCGGTGAAGTCGGCCAATGTCCCATCGAGGGCGATGCCGACTTTGAGCACATGTTTGATGGCCTCCTTGTTCAAGACCGGCAATGTCCCTGGATGACCTAGGCAAATAGGGCAGATATTGATGTTAGGCCTCTCTTCATCGGGGTTATTCTTACAGCCGCAGAACATCTTTGTGGCTGTTTTTAATTCGGCGTGGATCTCTAGACCTATGGTAGCTATGTACTCGTTATTTGTCATGGCTCGTAGTTATAATGATAACTCCTCCGTCCGAGATAATCAATATTAAAGCCCCATCTCGGATGCCGATTATTGATCCAGATGGATGACCTGCAGCTTCTTTTGAATTTTCCTTTTCCTCATTTCGACTGGCTTCGTATTCATACTGATCACCTCAAGAAGCCTATCAATGTCTTCACGCTTGTATACGCGATAGTTATTCATGGGGTGGCGAAGAGCCGGCAATTTGCCATTCTTATCCCAATTCCTCAATGTCAGTGGGGTGATGCCAAGCATCTTAGCGGCTTCCTTGATGCTTATGAGTTTTGGTGAGTCGTTCATTGTTGTTATTTGGGTTAAAACATCATTACTAAACATTGATAAAAGATTATATGAAGTGATATTTATTGACTAATGTTAGGTAGCTTTTTGTAAGGATTAACTTTTCGCAAAACCTTCGCAAAGTTTACCTGAGATGCTCTTTTGGGTGAATATTTTTCAACCCCCTCAATGGACCTAATTATACATGAGATCGATGATCTGCAGTAATGGGGCTTATCCACAAGGAGATTTGGAGAGCAGAGAGCTATAATTGTACTAATGAAAGGACAGCTCGTCGTAGATGGAAAAATGTATATCTCGGTTGCCCGAGCTTCCGAGATGACCAAGTATTCAGCCGATTACATCGGGCAACTCTGTCGTGGTGGAAAGGTGCCGGCACAGATGACAGGACGCATTTGGTTTGTTGATCAGGATGCCTTGATCACATACAAGAATGGGGCGGAAAAAGTCCATTCGCGAAATGGTCATAATAGGAGTGTTGCAACAAAGTCATCGGAAAGCGCGAAACCTGCGGCAGAGGCGATTCCGGCTGTTGTTGTAAATCAAGTTCCGTCAGTTCCAGCAGCGCCGGTAGCCATACCTCCTATTGTGTGGAGTTTCAGCTATCCGGATGGAGGGCCCGCAGTGAAGTATAGCGATGATGCCAGACCGCTCCTCCCGACGATCGAGAAGGCCGCTACCGAAAAGCTTCTTGTTCCTGGAGTGCAGAGAAGGATCGTATCTCCGCTGAAGCATAAGATAGGTACGGCGATGGCGGTCACAGCCGCCGTCGTAGTGATCGGTGCCGGTTCGGTATTCGCTTCTTACTCTGATCAGATTCGTGGAACGGTTGCCGCTGTCGTGGAGACGACAGCATCAGCCGTCCTCAAGGCCGACGAAAGTTTCGCGGCGCTGTCGCGGACGATGTCGCAACTGACCTGGCATGAGATCGGTGGTGCGCTTGGCATGAGAGACCGCACGCAGAACATCGTGCAGAGTATCACGCGAGATAATCTTCAGGACAATACCGCGGCAATATCAGATGTTCCGTTTGCGATCGGAGATTGGTGGAGAGCTACCAGCGTCGTCGTGGTGGATGCCGTCCGTCGCTGGCTCGATCTATCAGGAGGCCAGACGGTCATCGTCTCGGCTCCCGACGAGACACCGTCTATCCCGCGGACCGTCTACAACCAATTCTTTGGATATGGCGGCAATACGACGCCGCAGACCATCGTCGTCACCAACGGCGCCACTGGTGCATCGAGCGCCGAGCTCAACGACCTACGGAACCAAGTCTCTGATCTCTCCAATCAGCTGAATATCTTCCAGCGTCTGCAGATGACGCAGAACATCGCCTTGAGCGATAGCATCGGCTGGAGCATCTCCAAGGCGATCAGCGGATTGAGTGTAGGAGGAGGCGGTTCTGGTTCGGTCACTTCGCTCGACGCTTCCGGCGGCACGACCGGCCTTTCATTCTCCGGCGGACCGGTGACGAGCTCCGGCACGTTGACGCTCTCCGGCATACTCGATCTCGACAACGGCGGCACCGGCACCTCCTCGGCTCCGACTTACGGCAAACTGCTCGTGGGCAACAGTGCCGGCACCTACGATCTCCTGGCTACGAGCTCGCTCGGCATCTCCGGATCCGGTACGGTTACCTCGATCGCCACCAACAACGGACTGACAGGCGGCGTCATCTCCACCACAGGCACACTCGGCTTGGACACGACTTCCATCATCACCGGCGCGCTCCTCCAATACGATGGCACGCGTCTGGCCGCTACCGGCACACCATCGCTCACGATCGGTTATCTCATCGCCACCTCGACTGCAACTTCTACTTTTGCCGCCGGCATCCAAGCCAGCGCGCTCAATATCACCGCCACCAACGCCACTTCGACTTTCGCGAACGGCATCCAGCTCTCCGGCGGATGTTTCCGGGGTGTCGATGGCAACTGTATTACGAACAGCGCCGGCGGCGGAGCCGTATCGTCGGTCTCGGCTAACCCAGACGGCACCCTGACAATCTCTCCGACCACCGGCGTGGTCGTAGCCGGCCTCAACCTGGGCAATTCCAATATTTGGACTGGCCTCCAGCAATTCCGCTCCGCTTCCTCGACCTCTTTCTCGGCATACAACGGCATCTCCGTGGGGGGGACGGCTACTACTAGCATCGTAGGCGATTTGGGCACTTCGACTTTCGCCTCGTTCATCTCCGCTGTGAGCGCTTCGACGACGGCGACCTCCACGCTAGCCGGGGTCAACCTCCCTTACGGCGGATGTTTCGCCATCAACGGCGTCTGTATCGGCGGCACCAATGGCACGGTCACCTCCGTCAATGCTTCCGGCGGCACGACCGGCCTCTCATTCTCTGGCGGGCCGGTGACGACTTCCGGCTTACTGACCTTGGCCGGCATCCTGGGAGTGGGGAACGGCGGCACGGGCTGGTCTGCGATCAGCGCCGGCACTCTACTATATGGCAATGGCAGCGGCGCCCTCGCGACGACTACGGCGGGTACGGCCGGCAACATCCTCGCCTTCTTGAATGGCGTTCCGACCTGGACCGCGACTACCACTTATGGTACTGGACTGACTTACAGCAGCGGCAATGTCACAGTCAACGCTTCCCAGAATATTTCCACGCTCTCCAACCTCACTTCCAACGGTCTGGTCCGGACTTCCGGTGGCACCGGCGCATTGTCAGTTGATACCACAGCATACTTGTCCGGGACGGTCGGCATCGGCAACGGCGGTACCGGCCTCACAGGCATCGGCGCCTCTTCTACCATCCTCCAGTCGAACGGCACATCACTCGTGTATCAGAAGCTCTCGCCCGGACTATTCACGACATCAAACATTTCCCAGTGGACCAATGATGCGGGTTATCTCACTTCAACATTCGCATACCCATTTAGTCTCACCGGCAACGCCACATCTACTCTTACCCAATTCAACGGGGGACTGACTGCTTACGCGTCTTCGACTATCGGTGATGGCACACAGACCGGTGGACTGACTATCAATGGCGGTGCGACGACGACCGGGAACGCATACTTCGCAGGCAATGTTGGGATAGGGAAGAATCCAACAACCAAGCTGGATGTCAATGGCAATATAACGGCCTCGTCAGTCTTTGCGAATGGCACGTACCTTGGCAATTCAGGCGGAGAGATAGGAACATATAGTGGTGACGCCATCTTAGTTGCCGGTGGTTTTGGTGCAGAAAAGCTCAGGATAAAGACTACCGGCCTAGTAGGCATCGGTACCACTTCACCATCCCGCCTTCTCTCCATCCAAGGCGATGCTCTGTTCTCCGGCAACCTAGCACTCGCCAGTCTCACAGCTACAGGTACAGTGAGATTCACCGGACTCACCGATGGTTGTCTGCAGACCTCGGCCGGCATCGTCACTTCATCGGGTTCTCCTTGTGGTGCCGGCGGTGGCTCGAGCGGCACCTGGTCTACGACCACTTCCTCGGTAGCCGGCCAGTTCGTCAACTATCCGAACAACAGCACCGATATCGTGGCGATCGGAGCGAACTCTACGACATCCGCCAAGTTCTGGTTCGATCCAAATACCCAGACATCATATCTTAGCGGCAATGTTGGCTTCGGCACGACCTCTCCATGGCGCAGCTTGTCGGTCTATGGCGATAGCGATCTCGGCACGAATGCTCTGGCCGGATACTTCACTGCCACCAGTACGGCTACTTCGTCGCTACCAAATCTCTTAGTTTCTTCATTTGGTCTTTCGACTGCCGCCGCCGGCTGTGCCCAGTTCGGTGCCGGCGGATTCCTGACTTCGACCGGAGTCAATTGCGGTTCCGGAAGCGGAAGCTCATTTGGCAAATCATGGGAGATCAATGCCTTCGGCGCTCTGGCTCCGACGACGACGATCGGCATCATGGTCAATGCCTCCTCTACTATTGGTGATGGTACGCAAGCTGGCGGTCTGACGATCAATGGCGGTGCGACGACGACTGGGAACGCATACTTCGCTGGCACAATCACCACAGCCAATCTCACTCTAGCCGCCTTGACCGGTCCCTTGCAGGCCGTGGACGGGGTAGTTTCGGCCGCTTCCACGATTTACCCCTTGTATGGCGGTACCGGTCTCAATGCAGTAGGCGCTTCTTCAACCGTCCTCCAATCGACCGGTGCGTCCCTCGTCTATCAGAAGCTTTCCCCAGGACTTTTCACTACACCGAATATCTCGCAGTGGACGAATGATGCCGGATACCTCACCTCGCTCGCCGGGGCCGCCTCCTCGACGCTGCTTGCTGATAACAACTCATTCACGGGATTGAATAGCTTCACATATGCTTCCTCCACAGCTTTCACTTCGACAGGTTCTGCTTACCTAGCGACTTTGGGCGGCAGTGTCGGCATCGGCACCACCACACCCGGCTCGCTCCTCTCGGTCGGCAACACCAACGGCATCAACTTCTCGACAGCCACCTCGACCTTCTCGTCTACCGGCGGCATCAACTTGGCATCGGGATGCTTTGCTGTGAATGGCACTTGTGTCGGTACCAACCTAGGTACGGTCACATCCGTCGGTCTCGCTTCCACCAATTCCACCCTCACGATTGGTTCCTCCCCGATCACATCTTCCGGCAACATCACCGTAGATCTCAACCTAGCTACAGCCAACATCTGGACTGGTCTCCAGCAGTTCAAGAATGCTTCCTCCACCCAGCTCTCCGTCTACGGCCCGGCCTACTTCGGCGCTACCGCCACTTCGACCTTCACTTCGGCTGGCTGGCTTGGTATCGGGACGAGTACGCCGTATGCCAAGCTCTCCATCGCCGGCACAGCGGGGCAGACCAACCCTTACTTAGCCATCGCCACCTCGTCGACTGCTGGCGCCGCCCCATTCTTCTACATCGCCTCATCCACAGGCTTTACTCTCGACGGCGGCGTAGTCAATCCAACCCATGTCGGCAGGCTCCTGAATGGCGGCGGCAGTGCACCATACCTCGATGTAGGCAAGGGCGTCTTCGTCTCCGGCAACTATGCTTATATAGCCGTTTATGGTGGCACTGGTGCAGGAGCCCTCGAGATTGTCGATATCTCTGACCCAAGGAACCCGGTACACAAAGGCTCGCTCCTCGATGGTGTCGGAGGCGCAGTCCTCTACTATCCGAGCGGCATCTTCGTCTCCGGCAACTATGCGTATATCACGCGCGGAACTATCTTCGGAGACCAAGGCCTTGAGATCGTCGATGTTTCCAATCCCGCGAAGCCTGTTCATAAGGGCTCTATCAATGATACACAGGTACCTGCTATCAGCGGTGCAAACGGCGTCTTCGTCTCCGGCAACTATGCTTATGTCATCGCAACTGGCGGCGTCCTGGTCGTCATCGATGTTTCTGACCCCGCAAACCCTAGACATGCAGGGTCTTCTCTTGATGCTGGCGGCGGTGGTTCGGGCACCTCAGTCTTCGTCTCCGGCAACTATGCGTATGTTACCGCTACTCCATTCGGTGATGATTATCTTGGGATCATCGACATATCCAATCCATCCAATCCTATCAATGCGGGTCAGATCTTAGATGGAGCTGGCGGTGCAGATATAAATAGTCCCTCATCCGTCTTCGTTTCCGGCAAATATGCATATATCGCTTCTGAGGGCGGCAATGCCTTGGAGATCGTCGACATATCGAATCCCGCGGCCCCTGCCCACAAAGGCAAGATCATCCATGGCTCAGGCGGTGCCAACCTAAGCAATCCCTCATCTGTCTTCGTCTCCGGCAACTATGCGTATGTTACCGCTTCAGGCAACAATGCTCTCGAGATCGTCGATGTCTCAAATCCGGCTGCCCCAGTCCACAAAGGCAAGATCTTGGCAGGTGAAGGAGGAGCAGTCCTGACAACCCCACGATCAGTCTTCGTCTCCGGCAACTATGCTTATATAGCGACCTTAGACGGCTCTTTTGTCGGCGCTCTCGAGATCGTTGATGTCGGTGCAGGTAACATCTCCAATATCGCCATCGGCAATGCCAGGATCGACACGTTGCAAGTAGGGAACTTGGCCCAGTTCAACCAAGGTCTCTTTGTTCACGACGGCTTGAATGTCGGAACCAACGCTATGATCGGCGGAGCACTCACCGTCTCCGGCATCTCCTCTACCACGGCCTCCAACCAGAATCCGGTCTCGGCACTCTTCCTTGGTGGCCGAGTCGGCATCGGTACGACTACTCCATATTCCAGGATGTCTATCTGGGGTTCGGGAACCGGTTCGAACAGACTCTTCGAGATCACCAACTCTGCTTCCACCACCTTGGCTTCATTCCTCGAGAATGGTACCGGATACTTCGCCGGCTCGATCGGCATCGGCACCACCACCCCCGGTTCACTCCTTTCTATCGGCAACACCAACGGCATCAACTTCTCGACCGCCACCTCGACCTTCTCGTCTACCGGTGGTATCAACCTGGCGAGCGGCTGTTTTGCAATCAACGGCACTTGTGTCGGTACCAACCTAGGTACAGTCACCTCCGTCGGTCTTTCCTCAACAAACTCCACTCTCTCGATCGGCTCTTCGCCGATCACTAGCTCCGGCACCATCACCGTTGACCTCAACCTGGCCACAGCCAACATCTGGACTGGCCTCCAGCAGTTCGCCCGCGCCTCTTCTACTATGCTCTCGGTCTACGGTCCCGCCTACTTCGGGGCTACCGCCACCTCGACCTTCACTTCGACGGGATGGCTTGGCATCGGGACGAGTACGCCTTACGCCGCTCTCTCTGTCGTCGGTGCGAGCGGGGTAGTGGCTGACAAATACTTCGCCACCTCTACTACAGCCACCTCTACCTTTGCCGGTGGAGTCTCGTTTACGAATGGATCATTCGAGAATTACACTTCCGGCGTCACTTCGATCAGCAACCTCTTGACCGGCAACTTCAACTTCGAGACCAATGCCGGTAATGTCTCGTGGGTAGATCTGCCGGTGACTTCGGCCGCTCCGGCCGGCACAGTCGAGAGCTACGCGGCGCAGATCGGCGGAGTGCCGCTCCTCACTCTGTACTCGGAGTCCGACGGCGTCGGTTCGACCAAGGCCAGGAGGGTAGCCATCGGCACTTCTACACCTTATGCCACATTGACGATCTGGGCCTCCTCGACACCGGAGAATATCTTCCAAGTGGTCTCATCGGCCTCGAGCACGCTCGCGGTCATCAATTCAATCGGTAACTTAGGCCTCGGCACAACCTCGCCATTCTCCAAGTTTTCCGTCCAGGGCAACGCACTGTTCTCTGGAGATCTGTCTCTTGCCGGCTTGACTGCCACCGGTACAGTCACCTTGAGCGGCCTTTCCGGTGGGTTGGTCAAATCTACCGCTGGCGTACTCTCTGCCGCTATCGCCGGCACTGACTATGTAGCGCCATCATCGTTGTTCGGTAAGTCATGGGAGATCGATGCCTCCGGCGCCCTGGCTCCGACGACGACGATCGGTATCATGGTCAACGCTTCCTCTACTATCGGTGATGGGACGCAAGCCGGCGGTCTGACCATCTCCGGCGGCGCCACGACGACAGGCACTCTCCAAGTCTCGGGGACGGGTACCTCGACCTTCGCTGGCTTCATCGATGTCAACGGCACGGGTACCAACGCCACCTCTACCTTCGCCTCCAACCTCTGGGTCAAGGGAACACTCCGCACAGGCACCGGCTCTCTATATCTCAATGATTCCGGTATCAACGCAGCAAACAACGGATTCTCTCTCAATACCACTGGCAACTCCTTTGTAAACGGTATAGACGGCAACTTCGGTATCGGGACTTCATCGCCATATGCAAAACTGTCGGTCACCGGCGTCGGTACCGGGACAGGCATCAATTTCCAGACCGCTGACTCCACCAACCATCCTCTATTCTCGATCCTCGACAACGGCAATGTCGGCATCGGCACGGTCAACCCGATGGCGCTCCTGCAGACCACCGCATCATCCACTGTTGAGCTTGGTATGATCGGCTCTCCATTCCTCACGGCTGGTTACTATCAGAACTTCCTGCTCCAGACTGAAGCCTTCGCTACGACATGGACGAGGTGGGGAGGCGTGCCTCTTCCGAGCTCCAACTCCGCTAGGTCCCCAGACCAGGCGCTCACTGCTGAAGTCATCCAAGCTGGTACGCATGCCGGAGGCAGCGTGGGCCAATATGTCACCAACTCCACCCAAGGGAACTGGAACTTCTCCGTGTATCTCCAGTCCACCACCTCGCCCAACACCACCATCCCTATAGTGATCATGGCCGTGAATGGAAACTCCACGACTACGGTAGCTACATCCACCATCACCCTGACTTCAGATTGGACCAGATACTCGGTCTCGATGACTGACGCTACGACCCACACCAGGAAGTTCGTGCAGATCAACAACGGGACGACGCAGATAGCGGCGTGGGGCGCCCAGCTCGAACCATCACATATTGCTCGTGTGTACTCTGGTGTCCGTACGACGACAGGAGTCACCACCCTGACTTCAGGCACCAACAGTGTAGGTGCTTATTCGATCGGCGGCACAAGCGTGCTCTCGGCTTCCACACTAGGCTCCGGTGTCACCGCTTCGTCCCTGACATCTCTTGGTATTCTCACCAACCTTACTGTTGAAGGCGCGGCTGGCTCTCTGAACGGCAATATTACTGTGAATAACGGTTCGGCCAACTTCTCTAGCGGGTCAACGACCCTGAATCTTTACAAGAATATTGGTGCGGATACGGCCGGAACATGGTCTACAGGAACAGCCGGTGGAACGGCGCGTCATTCTCATACTTCCGTCCTCTATAACGGCAATATATATTCTTGGGGTGGGACAACTACAGGCTTAAATTACTTTAATACCCTCTATATTTATAACATCGCCTCAAACACTTGGTCCACCGGAACAGCCGGTGGAACCGCGAGGTATGATCATACCTCGGTCCTCTATAACGGCAAGATATATTCTTGGGGGGGGGGTGGTAGTGGTGGTATTCTCAACACCGTAGACATCTACGACATCGCCTCAAACACTTGGTCCACCGGAACAGCCGGTGGAACCGCGAGGTATGCTCATACCTCGGTCCTCTATAACGGCAAGATATATTCTT
>JBAYJB010000002.1:0-94317 GCA_041665325.1 Minisyncoccota bacterium | reverse complement strand
CGCCGAGCACCTTGAAGATGCGCCCGATCTTGGCGCCGGAGTTGTCTGCGATATTCACGATGGTGCGGGGTTGGATCATAGTATTGGAAAACGGGTACGATTAGGCGATGACCTTGAAGGCTTTGCGCTTGGAGATCGGCCGACAGGCTTCGACGGTGGCCTTATCCCCCTCTTTCTTGGTGTTGCCAGGATCATGAGCCATGACCTTGTGCTTGCTCTTCATGAACTTACCGTACTTGGCGTGCTTGGCATAGCTCTCGACGATGATCACCGTAGTGTCCTTCATCTTGGCCGAAACCACAGTCCCCGTATAGGTCTGGCGGCGGGCGGCATCTGTTGGTTGTTTTGTTTCTGGTTTGGCCATGGAAGTTCGAGTTTACGTGAAGATCGTCCTTTTGTCTACAAGTCAGGCCTTTTTCGGGGCGTTCAGGACCGTCAGGATGCGGGCGATGTCCTTGCGGATAAAGCGGCCCTCGCGGACGTTCTTGGTCTTGGCGCCGGCGCCACCAAAGCGAAAGACGCGCAGGGCCTCCCTCTTCTCGGCGATGAGCTTGCGGAGGTCGGCGACGGTCTTGGTTTTGAGGTCTTTGGAATTCATGTGATTTAGGCGCGCGAGATGATCTTGGTCTTGACCGGCAACTTGGTGCCTGCCTTCCTCATAGCTTCGAGGGCAATCGCCGGCTCGACACCGTCGATCTCAAAGACGATGCGTCCCGGTTTGACCTCGGCGATGAAGCCGACCGGGTCTCCCTTGCCTTTGCCCATCTTCACTTCGGCCGGCTTCTGGGTGAAGGGGTGGTCCGGGAAGATGCGGATCCAAACCTTGCCGGTCTTGCCGACGTGGTGCATGGCGACTTTGCGGGCGGCTTCGATCTGGTTGGAGGTCACGCGGGCATAGGCCATGGCCTTGAGGCCATATGAGCCGAAGGAGAGCTTGATGCCGCGGGTATCAGCGTGCGCCGCCTCCTTGACGGAGTTCATGCGCATGGTGAACCATTTGCGGTGCTTAACTTTCTTGGGGAACATCATGATAGTTATTTGGTCTTATGCTCCTTCTGGTCTTTCTTGAAGATCTCGCCCTTGTATATCCAGACCTTGATGCCCAGGTCGCCGTAGGTCATGTGGGCCTTCTCGCGGGCGAAGTCGATGTCGGCGCGCAGAGTCTGGAGCGGGACGCGACCGCGCTTCATCTCTTCGGAACGGGCGATCTCGGCACCGCCGAGGCGGCCGCCGAGATAGATGCGCACTCCTTTGACTTCCTTGACGGCCATGATCTTCTCGATGATCTGCTTCATGACGCGGCGGAAAGGCAGGCGCTTCTCGAGAGCTTCGGCAATCATCAAGCCGGCGATGGCGGCATTGGCCTCCGGGTTCCTGACCTCTTCGATGTCGAGCTTGAATTCTTGAGTGCCGAGCTTGATGCCTTCCCTCTCGAGGAGCTTGAGGAGCTTGGCGCGCAGCTTGGCCACTCCATCACCGGCCTTGCCGATGAGCATGCCCGGGCGAGAAGTCTTGACCACCACGCGGAGCGTCTTCTGGGTGCGTTCGATGTCTACGCCGCCGAGATAGAAAGAGCGGAGCTCCTTCTGCAAGAATTCGCGGATGGTAATGTCGGTCTTGAGCGAAGTGCGATAGACCTTGTCCGTCGAGAACCAGCGGCTCTTCCAGTCGCGGATGATCCCGAGGCGATGAGAATAAGGGTGTACGGTGTGTGACATGTTATTTGGCGGGGGCCTTAGCGGCGGCTGGTTTAGCGGCGGCCTTCTTGGCCGATCCCGTAGATCGTCCTTGGGGCTTCTTGACGCGAGGCGTGAATGGGGCCAGTACTAGACTAACATGGCTAGTGCGCTTCTTGAGCGGGAAGGCCGAACCGCGCGACATCGGCATAGAACGCTTGAGGACATAGCCCTGGTCTACGCGAATCTCCTTGACGAAAAGATTGTCCTTGTCGATCTTGAAATTGTTGGCGGCATTGGCCATAGCCGAGGCGAGCAGGTCCTGGAGCGGGTGACGAGCCTTCATGAGGGCGTGTTCGAGGATGACCTTGGCCTCGGCGACCTTCTTGCCACGGATCATGTCCGCGACCAGGCGCATCTTGCGAGGAGTGATACGATAGTTTTCCAATGAGGCGGTGATCATGTCTGTATGTTATTTCTTGACGGCGGCGTCGGTGGCGGCGGCCTTGGCGGACTGGGCGGCGGCGATCTCCGACTCCTTGGCCTTGAGCTCGATCTCCTTCTGCATCTTGCCTCCATGACGGATGAACTTCTTGGTGGCAGAAAATTCACCGAGGCGGTGTCCTACCATGTCCTCGGTGACCAATACATCTATGTGGCTTTTGCCATTGTGGACCCCGAAGGTGAAACCGACCATCTCCGGAGAGATCTGTGAGCGACGGGCCCAGGTGCGAATAGTGCCGGTCGTGGCAGGCTTCTTGCCGGCGATCTTCTTGAGGAGATTTGCGTCTAGATATGGGCCTTTGTTGAGTGATCGTGCCATGTAAATACTGTATATAGAAAGAAAATCAGCTCCGAGGAGCTTCAGGGCATAGTATCAGAGCCATTTTTTTAAGTCAATATGCTACAATAGAACCCAATATGACCACCTACATCCTGACCATTGCTTCCATTGCCCTGGGATTCGGCGCGATCGTCTGGCTCGTGATGATCCTGCTCATGCGCAAGCTCCGCGAGAACGAGAGCATGAAGTACGAATTCATCACGATCGTCACCCACAAGTTCCGTACGCCGCTCACCCAGATCAAGTGGACCACGGAAAACCTCCTCGGCGGTGAACAGGACTCTTACAAGAAGCAGGCTCTGTCGGACATCGCCAGATCCAACGAGAATCTCATCAAATTGACTAACACCCTGGTCGGTTTGACCGATACCGTCAAGACGGCGCGATCGCAATACAACTTCGAGCGGCTCAACTTGTGCCAGCTCACCGAAGCGGCGGTCGAGGGAGCCAAGACGGCCTTCCACGAGAAGAATCTATTCATCTCGATGACTTGTGCGGTGTCCGAAGCCTATATCCTCGCCGAGAAATCGCGCATCGAATTCGTGCTTGGGTCCTTGCTCGAGAACGCCTGCACCTATACTCCCCCGGGTCGGAACATCGTGGTGACGGTTACCGCCAATCGGCGCAAGGTAGCTGTGTCGATCAAGGATGACGGCATCGGTATCGCTCCAGGCGACATCCCGCACATCACTACCAAGTTCTTCCGCACCAAGCAGGCCCAGAATATGGACACCGAAGGTTTCGGCGTTGGCCTCTTCCTATCGAACTCCATCGTCAAACGCCATCGCGGCAAGCTCTTCGTGAATTCCGAAGGGCTGGACAAGGGGTCTACATTTAATATCGTATTTCCGAGGGTGAAATAAGCTCTACTCATACCGCAACGCCTCGATCGGGCTCTTCTTGGACGCCTGATGCGCCGGGTAGCCGCCGAAGATGAGACCGATGAATGCCGAGACAGTGAAGCCCAAGATGGCGCCGCTCCAGGGGAAGACGAACTGCCAGTTGATCGCCAGGAAATGCGACAGACCGAAAGCGATGATGTAGGCGAGGACTGAACCGAGGATGATACCGACGATGCCACCGATGCAAGTGAGCAGGACCGCCTCCAACAAGAACTGGGCAAGGATGTCACGGTCGCGGGCGCCAAGCGCCTTGCGTAGACCGATTTCGCGGGTGCGTTCGGTGACCGACACTAGCATGATATTCATGATGCCGACGCCGCCGACGAAGAGCGCGATCGAGGCCACGGCCACGAGGAAGTAAGTGAGGGCATTGGTGATAGTCGCCAAGCGGTCTGCCAGATCCTGCTGGGTCTGGACTGTGAAGTCATCCTTGGTCGGATCGGTGATGTTGTGCGAGGCCTGCAGGGTCAGTCTGACATCCTCCGCGGTGACGCCGACATTGGCATCGGTATCAGACTGGATGATGAAGCGGCTGAAGTATTTCTGGCCCAGGATATAATCCGCGGCAGTAGTGTACGGCAGAGCGATCATCTCGTCGAAATTGAAGAGCGACCCGCCGCCGGAGGGCGGCAACACGGCCACCACGCGGAGGTTGCGGCCCTTGACCTTGATGCTCTTCCCTATCGGATAATCGTTGTCAAAGAGCTTGGTAGCCACCTTGGATCCGATCACGGCGATATTCGAGCGTGAAGATACATCGCTCGCGTCGAAGAAGAACCCATCGGTCGGATGCAGGTCGAATATCTCAGCCAGGAGCTCCGTTCCGCCGAAGATCGTGACTTGATAGGTGTTCGATCCATATGAAGATGAGCCGGCGCCGAACACAACCGGCATGATGTTCTTGAGATGAGGAACGTTGGCTTTGTTGCGGAGAGCTACGAGGTCCTTCTCCTTGAGCGAGTCGCTGAAGAGCGCCGTCACATCCGATGGTCCGGTCGGCTCCCGACCGGGGATGACGGCGATAGTATTGGTGCCAAGCCCCTGGACTTGGCCTAGAATGAGCTCTTGCGCTCCGGCGCCGAGCGAGATGACCAGCATGATAGCGGTGATGCCGATGACGATGCCGAAGATGGTCAGGACCGACCGCGAGCGATTGGTCGAGAGGCCGGTCAATGAAGTTTTGAGGGTGTGTTTCCAGGTCATGTTATTTCACGAACTCGTCCTTCGAGGTCAGGCGACTCTTGACCTTGGTGTCGCTGTCGATCTCTCCGTCAAGGATATGGATGATGCGCTCGGCATGCTCCGCCGTGGAGGTCTCGTGGGTGATGAGCACGATGGTCTTGTTGTGATCCTCGTTGAGATGTTGGATGACGGACATGACATTCTTGCCTGATTTGGAATCGAGGTTGCCGGTCGGCTCGTCGGCAAAGATGATCTCCGGATTGGTGACCAGAGCCCGGGCGATCGCCACCCTCTGGCGCTCGCCGCCGGAGAGCTCGGCCTGTTTGTGATGCATGCGATGCCCGAGGCCGACGGATTCGACGGCCTCGCGGGCGCGCGACTCCCACTCCGCTTCGGGGACCTTGGAATAATAGAGCGGGAGCTTCACATTCTCCAAGACTGTCGTGCGCGACAGGAGGTTGAACGACTGGAAGATAAAGCCGATTTCGCGATTGCGCAGGTCAGCTAGGTCATTGCTCGAATACGTGGAAACATTCTTGCCGTTGAAGTGATAACTGCCGGAAGTCGGCTCGTCGAGAAGACCCAGGAGGTGTAGCAACGTGGATTTTCCAGAACCAGAAGGACCCATGATGGCCACAAATTCGCCTTTGCGCACATCGAAAGTCACGCCGGAGAGGGCGTGCGTGATCGTGTCCCCTTCTTGATAGGACTTCTTAAGATTTTTGACTTCGATGATGTTCATTGGGAACCCTTACTTCACATACGTCACCACCCTGTCGCCTTCGGAGAGGCCAGAGACGATCTCGATGGTGCCTTCGGAGCCCTTGAGGCCAGTCACGACCGGCATGGAAGAATACGACTGGCCGCCAGCCTCGACAACACGCACGGTCTTTGCGCCGTTGTCATCGACGACCGCACGATATGGGATATAGAGGACATTGTAGCGCTCGTTCGTGCGGATATCGAGGTTGGCGGTCATGCCGGAACGGATGCGCATGTCCGGCTGGAGGAAGACCAGAGTCACCTTGTATGTGGGCACTCCTTCGATGACTGTCTCGGCCGGATCGATCATCACGACTCGGGCCGGAAAGTCGACATAAGCTCCATAGGCATCCAGGGTGCTCGAAGCGATATTGCCGATAGCGACCTTGGCGATGTCTGCCTCCGGTACGCGGGCCTCGATCTTGAAGCTGTCATTCTGCACAGCGAAGCCGGACTGTCCGGCGGCGGCAAATTCGCCGACATATGGGTCGACTCTCGTCACGATCCCGTCTATCGGCGAGACGATCATGTCTTGGGCGAGGCTCGCGCGGGCGCCGGCGACTTTGGCTGATTGGGCCGCGATAGACTGGGCTGAATTGCCGGCGAGCTTGAGATCGTAGTTCGACTGGGCGGCAAAGAGCGCAGTCTGAGAGGCCGTCACTGCGTCGATCGCACCGTTCAGAGCCGAGAGGCCGGAATTCATAGTGGTGACATAGGCATTTACCGTCGCCTGGGTCAGGCCGGAATTCCCCGGCAAGAGCGCACTCACCACAGTCGAGAGGCGGTTCATGAAGTCTTTGATAGTCGAGAGATTGGCGCTAGCTTTGGCGATGAGTGCAACGGCATCATCAGCAGTCACTCCGATGAGGCTGTCCGACCACACATCGAGGAGCACCGTGATCTTGACGCGGGCCAAATTGAGCTCGGATTGGATCTGCGACGAATCAGCGCGGATAGAGAGCGTCGGGTTGGAGCTCTGGGGATTCGTGAAGAAGGCGTCGGTGTAATTAAAAAGTGCATTCTCGGCCTTGACCAGGGCATCGTGTGAAGCATTCAGGGCGTCCCTCTTGGCGCTTTCGAGCGCGGACTTCTGTACGGCGAATTCCTCCGGCGTCAGATTGCGGGAGAGGTCCGCTAGAGTAGCTTCGGCAGAAGCTAGGGCCGCCCGGTCGCCGGCGCTATCCAGTTCGGCGATTGGATCCCCATTCTTGACGGTATCGCCGACCTTGACGAATATCCGCGAGATCACGCCGCTCTTTTCGAAGGCCAGATCGGCCTTGCCGACCGGTGAGATCGTGCCAGTGATGCCGACCGTCTCGGAGACATTGCCGACCGTAGCCATGGCTGTCTCGAACTTCGACGCGGAGCCGCCGCTTCTCGCCACAAAGATGATAATGATGGCCAAGACGACCAGACCGGCGACGACCCACTTATTCTTGAGGTGCCGCCAATGAGATTTTTTCATACGGTATATTATAGCAACAAGTGAGGACGTGAGACAGCTCAACTATCCCAACCAACCATCATCCGGATGAAAAACTTGACGGCATTCCGGGCCTGCCTGACTACAAAATCGAACACCGGGGACTCGGTATCTTGCTTCACTATATTATAGAGTCTTAACTGCCGCTCCTCATCAAGCGTCCTGGCTGGCGGCGAGAGACGATGAATACATTGGAATATTTCTTCGGCGTACGAGTCTTCTGGCCTTTGCCGGCGGGCTTGCCCCAGCGCGTCTTGAGGCGGCGCAGACCGCGGCCCTGGCGCTGTTCGCCTCCGCCGTATGGGTGGTCTACAGGGTTCTGGGCGGTGCCGCGGACAGTCGGGCGGATGCCCATCCAACGCGAGCGGCCAGCCTTACCGATGACGACCAGACGATTCTCTTCGTTCGAGACGGCGCCGATCGAGGCCCAAGCGGACTCGTGGACCTTGCGGATCTCCGTCGAAGGCATCTTGATGTGAGTATAGTTGGCGTCGTTGGCAACCACCTGAGCGAAGGAGCCGGCCGAGCGCACAAGCTTCGATCCAGAACCAGGCTTGATTTCGATGTTGTACACGAATGTACCGACCGGGATCTTCTTGAGCGGCAAACGGTTGCCCGTCTCGATCGGAGCTTTCTCGGAGACGATGAATGTGTTGCCGACCTTCATGGTCTTGGGCAGGAGGACATAGCGCTTGGTGCCGTCCTTGTAGTTGACCAGGCCGATATAGCCGGTGCGGAAAGGATCGTACTCGACGGTCTTGACGGTCGCCGGGATGTCCTTCTTCTCATACAGGAAATCGATGATGCGATAGAGCTTCTTGTGGCCGGCTCCCTTGTGGCGAACCGTGATGCGGCCGAAGGCATTGCGTCCAACGTCGCGTTTGAAACCAAGCGTAAGCGGCTTATGTGGCTCTGAAGCCGTGAGGTACTGCTTGAACGGCAGAGTAGTCATGTGGCGGCGAGACTTGGTTGTTGGTCGGTATGATTTCATGGTTATGTTTTATGCAAAATCTATCTTATCGCCACTCTTCACAGTGACCAGGGCCTTACGGACGCCGGAGACAGTGCCACGGCGGCCTTTGACCACGATGGTCCGGGCCGGCAGGTTGATCATGGCGATCTTGACCGGAGTGATCTTGTACAGCGCCTTGATGGCTTTGGCGACGGACTGCTTCGAAGCACCCTTGGAGACCTGGAATGTGTAGACGCCCTTGGCGCTCAAGAGCCCGGACTTCTCGGTGATGTGCGGGCGGAGGACGGCTTCGCTCTCGGAGCCAAATGAGCCGGACGGAGCAGCAGGAGTGCCGGCCGCGACGATCGCCTTGACGGCCTTGGCGCCCTTCCCTGCCTTGCCAGACTCTACGACTTTAGCAGTCTTGGCGACAGCTTTCTTCGACACCGGTGTAGCGGCCTTGTCGTAGATCTTCTCGGCTTTTGATTTTTTTGACCAGAATAGTGCCATGATAGTTTATTTAGCGGCCTTCTTAGATTCAACCTTATCCTCCACATCGGCGAACAGTTTCATAGCTTCGGCCGGGTTGGTAACGATCAGGTAGGTATGATTCAAAACTGACACAGGGTTGATGTTGCGGAATTCCTCAATAGAAACATTGCCGAAGTTACGGAAACTCTTCTCTATGATGGCGCTCTTCTTGTCCATGGTGAACATGGCAGCATTCTCCTTCTTGGTGGCGAGCTTCTCATAACCCTTGATCTTGGCGAGGGAGAGTAGCAAACCCTTGGCTTCCTTGGCCTTGGGTGCCTTGAAGTCGATCGCGTCGAGGAACAGGATCTCACCTTCCTTCATCTTGCGGGAGAGGATCGTGTAGAGCGCCTTGGTGCGGACCTTCTTGTTGATCTTGCGGTCGAAGTTCTTCTCCTTGCGCGGGCCGTGCGTGATGCCGCCGCCGACCCATATCGGTGAGCGAGACGAGCCGTGACGAGCACGACCGGTGCCCTTCTGCTGCCAGGGCTTCTTGCCGCCGCCGCGGACTTCGCCGCGGGTCTTGGTATTGGCGATGGCGCTCCTTGAGTTGGAATTCATGAGGCGGACGACTTCGTGTACGAGGTCAGCATTCCAAGGCAAACCGAACACGCCTGACGGGAGTTTGATCTTCCCTGTAGCTTTGCCTGATTGATTGTATATTGAGGCTTCCATGGTGGTATATAAAACTATTTGGTGACAATCTCCACGAGCGTGCCGCGACGGCCGGGGATCGCTCCGGAAACGTACATGAGGTTCTCTGCGGCGTCAACATGCACGACCTTGAGGTTCGTGACAGTCACACGATCGGAGCCCATGCGACCGGCCATGCGCATGCCGACCGGCACGCGGTTGCGCAGGCCACCGCCGATCGAGCCCGGCTCACGCTCGGAATGCTTCTGACCGTGAGTGCGGGGACCGCCGTGGAAGCCGTGACGCTTGACCACGCCTTGGAAGCCTTTGCCCTTGGAGATAGCAGAGACATCGACGACATCGCCCGGCATGAATTGGGAGAGCTCGACTTTGTCGCCTACTTTCATGGCCGGTGCATCCATGCGGAATTCTCGGAGCGTGGCAAAACTGCCCAGATCCTTGAAGTGGCCCTTTTGCGGCTTGTTGATCCTATTCGGATTGCGTGTACCCTCGCCGACCTGGACGGCCTCGTAACCGTCGGTGTCCTTGGTGCGGACCTGGGTGACGATATTGCCGCGCACGGCTACAGCCGTGACCGGGATGGCGGTACCAGTCTCGTTGAAGACCTGGGTCATATTCAGCTTTCTTCCAATGATGAATTTCATGATTGTGATTCCGTACGAACTGTAGCGGAGGCTTTTCTAGAACACGCTCCAGCGCCTGCAGGCGCTGGGCTATTCTCGGGATTCGCCTGCTGGCGAATCCCTCCGAAGTGTTCCCGAAAAGTCTCCGCTACAGTTCTTTCAAATAACTCACTCGCGGCTCTTGCCTACATCATCTTCACGTCGATGTTCACGCCTGACGGCAAGGACATATTCGTGAGAGCCTCGATCACCTTGGGATTCGGGTTGATGATGTCTACAAGGCGCTTGTGCACGCGCATCTCGAATTGTTCGCGGCTATTCTTGTCGATGAATGAAGAGCGGTTGACCGTGTACTTCTTGATCTCGGTCGGCAGCGGCACTGGACCGTGGATGACCGCATCATAGCGGGCAGCCGTGTCCATGATCTGGCGGAGTGACGCATCGAGGATCTTGTGTTCGTAAGCACGAACGCGGATACGAAGATGTGATACTTCACCGTCAATCTTGGCTTTCCGAGAACGAGCGGATTTCTCCGCGGCCGGTTTGGCAACGTGGGCCGGCTTCTTGGTTTCTTTTGTGGTTGCCATATTCTTGGGAATGAACTTATTTAGGCGATGACCTTGGTGACGACTCCGGAACCGACAGTCTTGCCGCCTTCACGGACGGCGAAACGCATCTGGGCTTCGAGAGCGACCGGGGCAACGAGCTTGACCTTGAAGGTCACGGTGTCTCCCGGCATGACCATCTCTACTTTCTCGGCGAGAGTCACTTCACCCGTGACGTCAGTCGTGCGGATGTAGAACTGCGGCTTGTAACCGGTGAAGAACGGGGTGTGGCGACCGCCCTCCTCTTTCTTCAAGACATAAACCTCGGACTCAAACTCGGTGTGAGGCTTGACGGAACCCGGCTTGGCGAGGACCTGGCCGCGGGACACATCGTCCTTGGCCGTACCGCGCAAGAGCAGGCCTGCGTTGTCTCCGGCGATGCCTGACTTGAGAGACTTGTTGAACATCTCGATACCAGTGATGGTGGTCTTGGTAGTGTCGCGGAAGCCGATGATCTCACATTCATCGCCGACATTGACTGTACCGCGCTCGATGCGGCCGGTGACGACCGTACCGCGTCCTTCGATCGAGAAGATGTCTTCGATCGGCATGAGGAACGGCTTGTCAGCATCGCGCTTCGGCTCCGGGATATATGTGTCGAGAGCAGTGATGAGCTCATCGATCTTGGCAGTCCACTCTGGCTTACCTTCAAGGGCGCCAGTAGCAGAGCCACGGATGACTGGGGCATTCTTGCCATCGAAGTTATACTTCGTGAGGAGTTCACGCACTTCCTCCTCCACGAGGTCGATGAGGTCCTTCTCCGGAACGATGTCACACTTGTTGAGGAAGACGATCACTTTCGGCACGCCGATCTGACCGGCCAAGAGGATGTGTTCGCGAGTCTGGGGCATCACGCCGTCAGTGGCGGATACCACGAGGATGGCTCCGTCCATCTGGGCGGCGCCGGTGATCATGTTCTTGATGTAGTCAGCGTGACCCGGGGCGTCGATGTGAGCGTAGTGACGGTTCGGGCTCTCGTACTCGACGTGAGCGAGCGAGATGGTGACAGTCTTGGTGGCATCGCGGACGGTGCCTCCCTTGGTGATATCAGCGTAAGCCTTGGCTGTGGCCAAACCCTTCTTGGCCTGAACTGCGACAATAGCGGCCGTCAGGGTAGACTTGCCGTGGTCGATGTGACCGATGGTGCCGACGTTGACGTGCGGCTTGGTGCGATTGAATTCTGCTGCCATATTATTTTAGTGCTTTGGCTCTTTGTCTCTAGGCGTGAATGCCAGAGACCAAAAGCCAAAGATAATGTTGTTAATAGATAATAAAAACGCTGTTAAGCGCGTAATGGCTAGGATAGCATACCCATTTGCGGTGTCAAATTTTGGGTTTTTCGAAGCTGTCGGAGGCCGCTTATGGCGTCACCGTCACCGAGCAGGTCGCCATGACAGTATTGAAGCCGTCAGATAGTCGCAGAGCGGCTTGCTTGATACCCGGCGTGGCGTATGTCGCCGAGATGTTCTGCGATCGGAGATTGCCGCCGTTACCGTACGATACGACATCGCCGTAGACGCTCCAGTGGTAAGTGTACGAGCCGGTCACGCCGCCACTTCCGGTCGCCAGCCAATAGACCGGCTGTTGGATCGAGACAGTAGCGCCCGACGAGGAGCAGGTGGCGGATAGCGAAGCCGGAACATTGGGAGGAACGGGGGTGTTCGGCGTAGGATTGTTCGGTACCGGATATGTCGGCGGATACCAAGGACGGACCGGCGGGTGGTATGGTGTATTGTAGCGAGGCTGATAATAGTATGGCTGATACTGCTGGTATCCGAAATAATTAGGATACGAAGGTGTCGGAAAATACGGATATGGTTGCGGGGTCGGCTGCGGCTGATAAGTGGGCGGCCGATAGAAGTTCGGGATGAAGTAACCACCATATTGTGCGCCGCCATAATACTGCGCATGGGCCGGACGAGGCAGGAATAGGAAAATACCTATAAGCAAAATAGCCCAAAGAATAAGCCTTTTGGCGTATGTTTTGACGAAAATGTCGCTTATTGATCCCATACAAAACCACTGTCTCATAGAGACAGTGGTTAGTCAAACCTGTTAGTAAGCAAATATTAAGATTTCCTCTTTTCGGCAATCTCTAGAGCCACATTGGCCGGCACGACCTCGTAGTGGTCGAACTCCATCTGTGCCGAACCTTGGCCGGAAGTCATGGAGCGGAGCTGTGTGGTGTAACCGAACATCTCGGAAAGCGGAACCTTGGCGATGATGGAGATGGCTTGACCCTTGGGGTTAGAGCCCTCGATCAACCCGCGCTTCGAGGCGATAGAGCCGTTGACATCGCCCATGTACTTCTCGGGACAGACGACCTCAAGCTTCATGATCGGCTCGAGGATGACGGCTTTGGCGCGCTTGGCGGCGTCCTGGAATGCTTGAGAAGCGGCGATCTTGTAGGCGATCTCGGAGGAGTCGACATCGTGATACGAACCGAAGGTCAGCTCGCAAGAGATATTGACCATCTTGTAGCCGGCCACGATGCCGCGATCCATGGCTTCGTGCACGCCCTTCTCGACAGCCGGGATGAATTCCTGCGGGATGACGCCACCCTTGATGGAGTTGATGAATTCGAAGTCGTCGTAACGCTTCACATTCTTCGGGACCTTCTCGCCTTCGACGAGCGGCTGCATCGGGCGGACGGTCAGACGGACGTGGCCGTACTGGCCCTTGCCACCGGTCTGCTTGATGTATTTGTGTTCGGCTTCGGCCTCGCCCATGATGGTCTCGCGGTAAGCCACTTGCGGCTCGCCGACATTGGCCTCTACGGCGAACTCCCTCTTCATGCGGTCGACCATGATCTCGAGGTGGAGCTCGCCCATGCCGGAGATGATGGTCTCACCGGTCTCCTGGTTGGAAGAGATGCGGAAGGTCGGGTCTTCGTTTCCGAGCTTGCGCAAGGCCATGCCCATCTTCTCCTGGTCGGCCTTGGTCTTGGGTTCGATGCGGAGCGACACGACCGGCTCCATGAATTTGATGACTTCGAGGATGATCGGATTCTCCTCATCGCTAAAGGTGTTGGAAGTGAGAGCGTCCTTGAGGCCGACGGCTGCAGCGATCTCGCCGGCGTAGACCTTCTTGACCTCTTCGCGCTTGTCGGCCTGGAGCCGGACGATGCGGCCGAGGCGCTCCTTCTTGCCGGTGGTGGAGTTGTATATATAGGAACCGGCCTCGATGGTGCCGGAATAGACGCGGAAGAAGGTCAGCTGACCGACGAACGGGTCGTTCTGGAGTTTGAAGGCCAAGGCGGCAAAAGGCTCGGAGTCAGAAGCGTTGCGGATTATATCAGCACCGGTATGCGGGTCGATGCCGTGGACCGGCGGCATGTCGAGAGGTGACGGGAGGTAGTCGACGACAGCATCGAGAACGAGCTGGACGCCGATATTCTTGAGAGCCGAACCGGTGAAGACCGGGAAGATCTTGTTGGCGATGACGGCCTTCCTGGTGACTTCCTTGAAGTGGTCGATCGAGATCTCCTTGCCATCGAGAAAGTCCTGCATGGCGGCATCGTCGGTCTCGACGACCTTCTCGATCATCTCGGCGCGGAACTTCTTGGCATCCTCGAGCATGTCAGCCGGGATCTTCTTCTCGATGATGGTGTTGCCCATCTCGCCTTCGAAATAGAAAGCTTTCATCTTGAGGAGATCGACGACGCCCTTGTGATCGCCTTCGAGGCCGATCGGCATCTGGAAGCGCACGGCGTTCTTGTTGAGGCGTTCGAGGATGGACTTGTAAGATTTCTCGAACGAAGCGCCCATGCGATCCATCTTGTTGATGAAGCAGAGGCGAGGCACCTTGCCATCGTCGGCATAGCGCCAGTTAGTCTCGGACTGCGGCTCCACGCCGGCCACGCCGTCGAAGACGACGACCGCGCCATCGAGGACGCGCAGGGAACGCTTGACTTCCACAGTGAAGTCGATGTGTCCCGGAGTGTCGATGATATTGAAACGGACTTTCTTGGCAACGTCCTTGCCCATGTAGGTAGGGTTCCAGAAGCAAGTGATGGCGGCGGCCGTGATGGTGATGCCGCGCTCGCGCTCCTGCTCCATCCAGTCGGTGACTGTATCGCCTTCGTGCACTTCCCCGATCTTGTGGGTCATGCCGGTATAGAAGAGGATGCGCTCGCTGGTAGTGGTCTTGCCGGCGTCGATGTGGGCGATGATGCCGAAGTTACGAACTTTCTCTAGTGGGTAGTCGCGTTGCATAAGGATGGTTAATTATAAATCGGGCTTGAATTTGTTGATATTAAATAAAAAAGCCCAAGGCTTAGGTAATTGGTAAGATACAGGAAAAGGGCGAAGAAATCAAATAATGATGGCCTGTAACTTATCTTCCGTATCTGCGAGCCATATAAGAAAATAACACGATGAGAGATGTGTGAACCAAGATGGCTGTTACGATAAAGGTAATATATGCTCGCATATTAAAACTTCCTCCGAGGTTGATGCCAGAAAAAAATAAGATCAGCAGTGTAATAGGAATAAAAACAATCGACAGAATTAAAAAGATGCGCCAGATATTGAAGCTGCCTTGAGATTGCGATGGTTGTGTTGAATCTACCGGCGAGACATCTAATTTCCAAGCATAGCCCGATAAAAGACCGATCACCCCAAAAATGAGAGGACTGCCAATTTGAAAAAAGATTTGCCAATCGCCTGGTAAATGAGGAATGTCTACAAATCTAAGCAAGAAAACACCAGTAATAAAACCGACCAACCCTAGAACAGCGACTCTACCAGTTGAGGCTGTTTTCATTGTCATTAATTCTAGCACAGCAGAAATGAGAGTCAATTACACCTCAAACCCGATCGCATTATGAGTGCCTACCACCCTCTCTCGTGATTCTACAATTAAAAAGCTCCGCATGGCGGATAAGATCAATTCTTTTCATATCTTGATCTTTAAGCGTGAATTCTAGAAACCTTCTTCTCTTCCCTCATCATCTCGAGCGCATCCTTCAGATTTTCTTTTACTTCCTGCAAAGTCCTTCCCTGAGTGTTAACGCCCGGAATCTCCTTGATCCAAGCTATGAACCAATTCTTATCTCGTTTGATTACGGGTGTTAATTTCATCTTAGTCATGGGGCTATTTTAACACAAAACTTGAAGTCGTAAATTGTGACCTCAAACATTAAATGTGCAAAACCTGTGGGAAATAAATTGTAATCGATTTCATTCAAGCACGGCCTTATTCATGCCATGAATACCCTCATCCACGCAGATATATTCTTCTTTGTGAGCACCATCTGCTTTGCCGTACTCACGGTCTTATTCGTGATCGGCTGGATATATGGCATCCGGATCCTAGCAAACATATACGCCGTGAGCAGCAAGGCGCGGCTAGAAGCGGAGTTCTTGATCGCCGAACTGGGAGACATAAGGCAAAGGATCCATGAACAGACATTTGGGCCAAGGACCTTGTTCAGGTTCATCCGAAGAGTTTTTTCACGCTATTACTAATTAACATACAAAATATATGCACATGCACAAGAAATCTTGCGGAGGTGAATCAGGCAATGGATCGGCGGTTGGCGCAGGGATCATCGGGGCAATCATCGGGGCGATCGGCACATACTACCTATATATGACGAAGGGTGGTCAAAAAAATCGTAAGGAAATAGGCCGGATGGCTGAAGACGTAAAAGACAAGGCTATAGACATGAAAGACGAGCTAGTGAAGAAGGGTAAGGATTATATTAAGGAAGAAATTGATTAGTGAGATTCGCACATGAATGAAAAAACCTCCGCAACCGGAGGTTTTTTCGACACCATGTAATCTTATTACCAGGCAAAGTGAGCGAAGGCCTTGTTGGCTTCGGCCATCTTGTGGACATTCTCGCGCTTCTTGACAGCCTCGCCCTCATTCTTGGAAGCGGCGATGATCTCGTCGGCGAGCTTCACGTGCATAGCGGCTCCCTTCTTGGAGCGGGCGGCATCGATGATCCACTTCATGGACAGGGCCTGCTTGCGTTCCGGACGGACTTCGCGGGGCACCTGATAGTTGGCACCACCGACGCGGCGTGAGCGGACCTCCATGAGCGGGGCGGTATTCTTGAGGGCCGTCTCGAAGACTTCGAGCGGATTCTCTACCTTGGCCTTCTCCTTGATGGTCAACATGCAGTCAGCGATGATCTTGCGGGCGGTCGTCTTCTTGCCGGACTCCATGACGTAGTTCGTGAATTTGGCGAGCTTGAGCGACTCGTAAGTCGCGTCAGGTCGCAGGTCTCTCTTCAGGTTTAGTTTGCGTCTCATAGTAGTAGTTTATGGCAAGAATATTAGGCGACCTTAGCGGCCTTGGGCCTCTTGTTGCCGTATTGGCTGCGACCTTTGCGGCGGGCTTCGACGCCGGCGCAGTCGAGGACACCGCGGACGATCGAGTAACGGAGACCGACGTCTTTGACGCGGCCGCCGCGGAGCAACACCACGGCGTGCTCCTGGAGGTTGTGGCCCATGCCCGGGACGTAGGCGGTGACTTCGAGACCGTTGGTCAGACGCACGCGAGCGATCTTGCGGATAGCGGAGTTAGGCTTCTTCGGAGTCTTGGTCGTGACCTTGACGCATACGCCACGCTTGAATGGTGCCGGGAAGAACGACGGCTTGTTGGCGATGGTGTTGAAGGTACGCGTGAGGGCGATGGACTTGGACTTCCTCTTGAAGCGCTTCCTATTGGACTTTGTAAGCTGATTGATTGTAGGCATTTTGAATGCTTAGTTGTGGTTCGAGTGACTTTTTCACCGTTTTCGGCTTGAGAGGCGCCGAAATGATTACTCACTCTCCCCTAATAATGTTGTTTTTTGCCCCTGTGGCAGTGGAGAGAATGTAACATCCAGAAACAAAAAAGGCAAGCGTTCAGCCTGCCTTGTGTCCTGAAAGATCTGCTTACCACTCGGAAATATACTGGTGATAGAGTGGTATGCACGTACGTATGAATGTCGGGTCTTTTTCGTTCGGCCACACACGAAGATGTGTACCAACGCGGAGACAAAAGACTTTCCAGGCCTCACGACGGATTGGGTCGTTTGTGGTTATGGTTGACGGTAGCTGGCGGAGATGGAGGTGAGCGGCGTTGACCAGTTTGAGATGGAGCTTTCTCAGCTCCCAGGTCATCCTGGCTTCGTAGTAGAAGAACATGATCATGGAAGCGATCAAACAGATCGCGGCAGGGGCGGGCTTGCCAAAACAGATGGCTAGGGCTACCCCGAAAGTAAAAATGAGGAGGAGCCTTTTGTAAAAGGACGCCCCTCGGTAAGCTTTGATTTTCATTGGTCTTTCCTTTTTGGTCTTTCCTTTGTTGATTGAACTACCTGCAAGTTTACCCGGAAAAAGGCCCCTGTCAAGAAACAAAAAAGCCGGCACAACTGGTTTCAACGACAAGCGTTAAGTTTGCAACCTTACAAGTTAACAGAGTGTGTTTAGACGAGTGTGCCGGGCTTATTGTGTTTGGCGTTTTGGTGACCTCGGGAGGTGACACTTGCCACAGGCGATGGTGAGCCTGTTTTACGAACCGATTTAACGGCCGTCAATCAATCTTAACCTTCAGGTTCTTCATTCCTGCGTTTGAGTTTGGCTGACGATTATCAGGGGAACTGCGGGGTCTGTCCGGAGCCGCCTTGTTCAGGTTGGGACACCATAAGACCTACCGAGGGAAAATGGTACTACTATTAAAAGTTTCGTCAAGACTGCCATACTGCAAGATGTGCATAACCTTGTTCTTACAGATTCAACCCAGTAAACAGCCGGAAAACCCATGGGATAACCGGCGCCAAGATTTGCCACAAGAAAAAGACGACGATTAACACAAATACTGGCGCGTACTGCTCGAGTACCATTCGTGCCCTGCCGTATTGGTTAGGTAAGATAGAAAAAAGTAGTTTTGAACCATCGAGCGGCGGTAGGGGGATCAAATTGAAAATTGCCAATACGATATTGATGATGACTATATAAGAGAGCGCGGTGATGAATGGCGTCACTTCCGTTGCGCCAACCGCCGCGAACCGCAAGATCGTCCCGAAGATGAGGGCGAGCAGAAGATTCGAGGCCGGACCGGCCGCGGCAATCAGAAATTCGCCCTGGCGTTTATTCTTCAGGTTATAAGGGTTGTACGGCACCGGTTTGGCCCAGCCGAAAGTGAAGCCGGCAAGTGAGGTGATCAATGGCACTATAATAGAACCCACTGGATCAATATGCTTAATGGGATTTAGCGTTAATCGGCCTGACATTCTTGCCGTCGGGTCGCCCAGCCAGTCAGCCATATAGCCGTGCGCCACTTCATGCACGATGACCGAGAATATGAGGATGACGATGGAGAATACGGTGAGCATTTGATTGTTGGATTTCCATATGATAGCATACGTGTCTATCCAATTTTATGGCCAGAGTCTGCGATATAACTAAGCGAGGTTCGATGAACGGCGGTCGGTATTCAAACCGGACGCGTGCTACGCAATTCAACCCTTGCGGCAAGGTTCGTCGCTACCCGAACTTGCAGAAGAAGACGGTCTATATCCCCGAGCTCAAGAAGTCCATCCGCCTCAATGTCTCTGCCCGCGGCATGCGCACCATCGAGAAGAACGGCGCCTTCAAGGCCCTCCGCGACGCCAAGCTCATCTAGTCTGCGACCAAAATTTGTTTCAACACTAAGGCCCGGTGGGGCTTGATTTTTTGTCTATACAGGCGCATCATTCTGCCAAACCCCCCTGTTCCTATGAAAATAGCATTGAGAGTTAGGTCAGATTTCAGAGTCCGTGTCCTTACGGATAGACCGACGGGAATCCAAGGAGCTTTCGAAGGGCATATCTCACGCCACCCACCGAAACTCATCAAATCCCTTTTTGAAACCAACTTCATTTCGAGAGTTATCGCGATTCCGACACATGCGTTGGAGATAGCGCTATCTCGCGAGCACAACGCCCAGACATCCGCCGACGGATTCGAAACCTCCCCGGAGATCGAGGAGATACTTGAAGCTGTGGCGTTCGTCTTGGACCCTGATGGCCGCATGGAGAGAGTGGCCTACGAAAGATTGGAACCTCTCTGGCATCAGCACATCGGCTGACAGAACCCCAACGCGCCCCCACCCGGGCGCGTTTTTTTATTCTATTATCAGCCGGACGCCATCCGAGACCATCTTCACCACGCCATTTCCCTTCACATTGAAGCGATGGTCGGCGAGGATTCCCGCCAAGGGATCAACTGCGGCTTTTTTGCTCGCCTTGCTAGACGGTTTGGCGATGGTCTGCGAATATACGACTGATTCCGGTATGAATGAACGGATCAATTCCCGGGAAATGTTTGATGCCACGATGCTATGCGAGAAAATGAGTGCATCCACCGGCGATTTATTATTTTCCGTGACTAACTTCTGGATCTTCATGCTCGCATCCCCCATCACCACTATAGAAGTCGCGCCGTAAGTGACCTTCATGACGATTGATGGGCCGCTGGCCTTGGAATATTTGAACTCGTCGCCTAGGACCGGGAACAAGATGTCCGCAACGACACTCTTCGAGCCATCATCATCGAGCATGATCCTCTCCCCTGCCACGACCTTCTTGACTGGGATGCCATGACTCTCCGCTGTCTCTAAGAAAATCTCATATATCCGATCCGTCATACTGGCCAGACCAAGATCTTGCGGAGTGATGCCGGGTAAAACAACCTTACTGACCATGTATCGGTCCAGGATATCTATGAGCCCCGTGACATTCCTGCCCTCTCGGCCTGTAACTATGACCGTGTCTATCCGTCTCGAATAGAACGGTAGGACATCGGTGAGTCGCTTGACGACCTCGGTGTTCGAACCGCCATCCACGAGGATCCTCCTGTCGTTTGGGGTGCGGATCAGGATCCCCGGCGCGCCGGGCAGGTCGAAAACATACATCTCCAAGACCTTTGGACGATGCATCTCGTGCCAGGCATAGCCGCCGACGCCGGACAATGCCAGCATGGTGCCTGCGGCGATGGCAAACGGTTTCGATGTGATCATTCCCGACATAGACTGATCATACCCGGCCACGGTTCAAGGAACGCTCAAAAAATGTTAAAATCCGAATGAAGAAATATTAAAATCTTAATGAATTTTTATTCAAATATCTATGAAACCATTCATCGCTAAAACTTTTACCATCCCGGCACTCAAGGGCATTTCGGCCAAGAATATAGAGGAGCATCTCAAGCTCTATGCGGGGTATGTCAAGAATACCAACAGCATCATGGAATCATTTGGCAGGTACAATGCCGACCCAATCGCTAACTCTTATGTCATGGGAGAGCTTGGCAGGCGCTTCAGCTTCGAATACAACGGCATGCGCAATCATGAAGTCTACTTCTCTTCCTTGGAAGGCGGCGCACGATCACTGAAAGAATCAAGCTTGCTCAAGAAGATGGTCGCTGAGACTTGGGGATCATTCGATGGGTGGCTGAATGTGTTTAAGAGCATGGCCACAACAACGCGAGGTATCGGCTGGGCGGTGCTCTGGTATGACAGGAATGATGATCAGTTGCTCGCTTCATGGGTTGACGAACAGCACCTCGGCGAGCTCAATGGCTGCGACATGATCCTCGGCCTCGATATGTGGGAACACTCGTATGTGGCCGACTACCAGCCGTCCGGCAAGAAGCAGTATGTGGAAGATTTCTTCGCGAACTTGAATTGGGAGGTGATTGAGGAGAATCTCAAGAGGGCGAAGTAGGGGGTTGAGATAGGTTCGAATCCAAGTCCCGCAGCAAATCATGTTAGAAACTAGCCGGATATTTTTTACAATTTTTCTCGCGACTATTTTCATAGCGCGTGTTTTTCTTTTTGTCTATCCAGTACCAAGCCCTACTATTTTTGGTTCAGTTATTTCATGTGCAATCGGACTGGGGTTATTTGTTGATGAGTTAACCTTTCTATTATCGAGAGGCAAGACACATGAAGATAATTATTCAAAAATGTCACTATTGGGTACGCTATGTTTTGTAATATTTGTTTTCGTAATCAAAGATTATCTGATATTACTCTTAGTTAATTAAGCCTGTGCTATAATCCGCACATGTGGATATTCTTTGCCTTTTTGGCACCGGCTTTTTACTCGATAGCCGAAGTCTTTGACAACTTTTTAGCCAATAAAAAATTCAAGAAGCTTCTTACGTTGGTATTTTATACCTCTCTTTTCAATCTGATTTTCATACCCGTTCTTTTCTTATTTGATCCGCCACAAATTCCGCCCCTTGATACGTTGCCCATTTTTGTCATTTTGGGTTTCATCAGCATTGGATATCTTTATCCATACTACAAAGGATTGCAATCTGACGATACCTCCATAGCAATTTCTTTTTTTGCTATAGGTAGGTTATTTATTCCCGTCCTGGCTTTTCTTATCGTGGGAGAAGTGCTTGATCTGGTCCAGTATATCGGGATTGCACTGATCGTTACGAGTGTGATAGCGCTTGGATTGCATCACACTAAAGCCAAGTTCAGGTTTAGCAAAGCTATATGGCACATAGGGCTTGCGGCATTCATCCTTGCGTTTGAAGGAGTGCTATTCAAACTGCTATTTGATGATGGGGTCTCAGTTAGTACTGCAATAGGGGGCGAGGCAGCCATTGCCTTGATCTTAGCCCTGTCATTACTGGCTTTTCATCGCGTACGGCATGATATCAAGGCATCATTGCCGACATTCATAAGACTATCCCCGCTGTTTTTATTAGAAGAGATGCTCACCTTCTTTGGTTTAGCAGCCGAGGCATATGCAATCTCACTGACCTCGGTTAGCGTTGTTAAGGGAATAACTATGATCTCTCCTTTTTATCTGCTTATCTTTGCATGGTTGGGCCGAGGTTTATTTCCATCCGTGTTCAAGGAAGATTTACACAAAGGGCATCTTCTCAAGAAAATCCTATTTTTTGCGATTTTGTTATCCGGAGTAATTTTATTGAGGGAGTGATATCTAAGTCCCAACTTCGTCCCACACAGCCAGCACGTATGGTATGATAAATTTTATGAAAGAAATAACCTCTTTTGATAATTTTGAGATGTTAGATATACGCGTAGGAAAAATCACTAAGGTTGAGGATGCGAATACAAAGAAGCCGACTTACCGTCTGACTATTGATTTTGGATCCGAAGTGGGTTTAAAAGTTTCTTGTGGTGCTTATCGTAATTACTCCAAGGAGGAGCTGGTAGGAAAACAAATAATTGCAGTAATTAATTTTGGTGTAAAGCAAATGGGACCTGAAAAATCGGAAGTTCTTGTTTTGGGAGTGAAGAATGAAAAAGAAGAGACGGTCTATCTCATGCCACAATCTGAAGTACCCCTTTCCTCAAAGGTGTTTTAAAGGTAGACAGTTTTCCACCTCTCGTTGTGTAATGGTTCCAGCATCGTCCCGCACCTCTAGCACTTGACTTTTGTTAGTAGTCTTAAGTAAGGTATAAGTCGGCGTTGGGTGTAGGTCGAAAGACCGAACAACGAGGCGTCAAGCACGCCTACAATGAGGTTACACTCAAGAGACCCAACAGCGACAGTCGGATTTAACCCCGACTGTTTTCTTTTGCTTCAATCTGTTGCATGACAGGTCCAACCTCGTCCCACATGGCCAGCACCACTCACAAAGAATTTTTCCTTCCCCTAGTAACCCACCAATACCCCGCGCAAAAAACCACATAGAACCCCGCCACCCACCAGCCGGAGAATGGCGAAACATGCGCGGCGGCGTATGGCACGCGGGCGAAATGCTCGACCATGAAGAGCTCATAGGAGAGCAGGAAGTGCGCGCCCCAGCCGGCGACTACTGACAACGGAGGCCAGACAAAGCCGAGCGCCCCGGTCAGGAAGACCAGGAGCATCGTCGCGGGAATGAATGGCAGGACGATGATATTCACGACGATACCGATGAGCGAGATCTGCCCCATCATGTGGAGGATAAAAGGCGAGACGAATATCTGCGTCGCCAGACAAGTAGCGACCGTGCCGCGCATGCCAAACCGCTCTGGCACCCAGCCGAAGCGCTCCTCAAGCGGGCCGGCCAAGAGGATGAGCCCCATCGTCGCCAGGAATGAGAGCTGGAATGACGGGTCGTGGAGGAGGATCAAAGGATTCTGGATGAGCATGATGAGCGCCGCGAAGGCCAGGGCCCGACTCACGCTATAGTCACGCCGGATGAGGTCAGCGATGAGAGCGATCGAGGCCATGAAACAGGAGCGGATGACAGTCGCGCCGCCGCCCACTAGCACCCCGAAGAGCACGATGCCGACGCCGCCGATCACGATCCCCCACACTCGTGGCAGAGATGAGAGGATGCGCCGCATGGCCACACCTACGATAGTGATGTTGAACCCCGACAGCACCACGATGTGGATGAGTCCGACGATGCGGAAATCATCGAGGAGGTCGGCACCGAGCGCACTCTTCTCGCCGACGACCAAACCGGCGGCCAGGGCTGCGTGCGGCTCGCCGAGAGTGCTTTCGAGGTTGTTTACAAAGCCGCGCTTGAGATGGAGAAGCGCGGAGGTTATTTTTTCCGTGAATGAATGCCCGGACGAGCTCGTAGCCAGCTCGACCACGGCGCTTTTCATCTCATAGAAGACATCATCTTTGGCCAAATACCCCTTGTAATCGAATTGCCGGCCGGTGTCACTAGAAAAGTTGAAGGGTTTTGATAATTTACCTGTGAAACTTATCATGTCTCCATATGAAAATCGCGGGTAGAGCTTGGTTTTCAATCTGATCGAGATATCGGCGGCACATAACGTCTGTTTTGTCGTAGTCGCATCGACCGCAAACATTTTATCCACGGCGACGATGAATACTTGCCCCGACTCTTTCCTTTCCGGGTCCACCACGACCGTGCCGATGCCTGTATTCTGATGCTTGAGGCATGAAGACGCGTCAGGAGCAACGAGGTGCAGGGACATGGTCACGCGGATGATGGCCGCGGCTGTGAAAATGCTCCAGAAAACGAATGTGCCCCGTCTCATGGGCACATCATATCGGCCAGGGGTTCAAGGAAGGCTCAAAAAAGATTCAAATTTCCGTGAAGAAAAGTTCAAGAAGCTATGAAGTTTTAGATATTATGGAACTCCTGCTTGATCTTGGCTTCCATTTCCGCGCTTGTGGCCTTCTTATATCTCGCTCCCTTTGTACCCTTCACTCTCTGCTCGCATTCAGCCCATGTCGCGTGGGTTTCTATCTTACGATTAACCATAGAGACATAAGAGTAAGCCGCAGCTCGAGAATGGGATGAATCAGATTTTTTATTTGAGACTTTCTCTGCATCAGCGGAAATATTTAATATTCCCGGCAATGAATAATCATCAATTCGGCCTTTGTATAACTTAATAGGCTGTTCATCGGCAAAACTCGTGGCGATATAGTCGCACCGTTCGTTCCCCAGGACACCGACATGGCCGCTTATTTGATGCCACTTAATATTTAAACCCGCAGCCACACTATCCAACTCTTCCCAAATATCGCGGTTCAGGACATCTTTCTTGGTTTTGGTCTGCCAACCGTTGTTCTTCCAGCCCTTCACCCATTTCGTGATGCCGTTGATGAGATATGAGGAGTCCGTGTATACGATCACGCTTGAATTTTTCGGCGCCTTCTTCAGGCCCTCGACTGCGGCCCGCAATTCCATCTGGTTATTTGTAGTCCTTGTCTCTCTGCTTCCGAGTTCCATGATCGTTCCGGAGTTTTTGTCTACAATGATGGTGCCCCAACCCCCGGGACCAGGATTGCCGCGCGATGAGCCGTCGGTAAAGATGATTGTCTGGTGTTTTGTTTCCATACTTATGAAGATACCACATCCTCGATGCGTAATCGAAGCTCGGAACGGCCGCGGAAAGTGGAATTCTCCAGCGACGCGATCAGGTCGATTGGCTTGTTCGGCTCGATCTTTGTCGCCCAATCGTTCGTCACGCCGAAGAATGAGATGGCCGGCACCTTTTGGCCATTCTTCTTGTGGAAAATGATCTCGATGTGCTCATTCCCCTTGCCGAACTTGCGAACAGATACTGGCGAGACCCCCTTGAATAGGAAGACTGGCTTGGGGTTGCCGACACCAAATGGCGCGAGCTTGGCGATATCACCGTAGGTCTTGATATTGGCATCATCCATAGAGAGTTCAGCATCCACAGACTCGCCTTCTGGGTCGATTGCACGGGTCGGGGCACTGTCGGCAGATTCATTCAAGCGCTGTTCGAGGAAATGGATCTCATCATTGTCTACGGCAAACCCTCCGGAGTGACGATGTCCGCCGAACTGAATAAATGCGCCTGCCGGCACGGACTTCATGAGCTCGAAGACGTGCGTCTCCCCTTCGGAGCGGCAGGAACCCTTGATGACATTGCCGCCATCGCGACCCCAGAGGAAAACCGGGCGCTGGAATTCCTCGGCGCAAGAATTGGCCGCCAAACCGAGGAGCGACGGCCGCCAAGCAGGATTGCCGAGGACGATGACGCTGGGGATACTTGTGCCATGCCTTTCTCTGATCGTTTTTTTCACTTCCTTGACCAGAGAGGCGACGACTCCCTTCCTCTCATTGTTGATAGCGTCCAAGTGTTCAGCTCCGGCCGCAGCATCTTTGTCATTTTCAGCAGTCAGCAAATCAAATGCGTCCATCGGCACACCCATGCGCGAGGCCGCGTTGATCCGCGGCGTGATCATGAAGGCGATATCGTCTTCCGTTGCAGTCGATTGAGCGATCCGGAGTTTGGAAAATAGATGCCGCAGGCCCAAACGCTGGCCCTTGCGCAAAACGGTCAACCCGTAGTGCGCAAACACCCGATTTTCTCCCGTCAAAGAAACCATGTCAGAGAGTGTGGCAATACCGACGAGATCGAGCAGCCACTTTTCGTGCCCTTCTTTCATACCGAAGCGCTCTTTGGCGAGGATGGCTTGAATGAGCTTGAAGGCCACGCCCGCTCCACAAAGATTCTTGTCGGGATATTCACAGCCCTTCTGTTTGTGGTCGACAATGGCAAAGGCCAGGGGCAACTTTTCCGGCGGCTCGTGGTGATCGGTGATGATGACTGCCATCCCCTTCTTGTTGGCGCGTGCCACGGCGGCCACATCGGAGATGCCACAGTCGACTGTGATGAGGAGTTTCACGCCCTCACTGGCGAGCTGGTCGACGGCGTCTTCATTCAGGCCGAAACCTTCATTGTGGCGGTGCGGAATGTAGATGACGAAGTTCTTATAGCCGATCCGGCCGAAGAAATCTTTGAATACTGCAGCGGCCGGGATGCCGTCGGCGTCATAGTCGCCATATATGGCGATCTTTTCGCCGCCCCGGATGGCCTCAATGATCCTCATCGCGGCCTTGTCGGCATCTTTGAGCAGGGACGGGTCGTGGGTATCGCGCTCGTAGTCGGGAGAAAGGAACTTTCCGGCGGCATCGGCGCTCATAACCCCCCGATGGAACAGGAGATGCGCTGTCAGGTCGGGCAGGCCGGCCAAACTATCGCGCTCTGTCGGGGTCAATTGTCGCCGGATCGAGTATTTCACATAAGAAATTGTAACATGTAGAATAGGGGCATGCCTGATTGCGTATTCTGTAAGATCATAAAGAAGGAAATCCCAGCCGATGTCGTGTACGAAGATGGCGAGTATATCGCATTCTTGAGCATCGACCCGCACGCTCCTGGTCACACCTTGGTCGTGCCCAAGCAGCACTATCATTGGGTCTGGGATGTACCTGATGTCGGAAAATATTTTGAAGTGGCAAGAAAGATCGCGCTAGCTATGCAAAAAGCCTACGGACAAGAAGCGATCTTCGGCCACATCGAAGGGACGGAAGTACCGCATGCCCACATCTGGGTATATCCGTGGCCTGAAAAGACGCCAGGAGACAAAAAAGATTTTGCGGGGAATAAGAAGAAGATCGTTGAGGCGTTGAAATAAAAAAGCCCCTTGAAGTGATCGCGGGGCTCGTGTGACAAATCGTTCGCAGGCTTCAGGCTTCGATGTGAAGCTCTTCCTTCATGACCCGAAGGACCTCGGCGACCGGATCGGGGGAAGTCAGGAATTGCCGACCGCCCACGAAATGGCTGGCACCGGCCTCTTTGGCCGCGGCGAACGTAGCGACCCGTTTCTGGTCATCCGCGCTCTTGTCAGGCGAGCGCAGCCCGGGAACGACGATCGTAGCCTCGGGGTATTTCGCCCGGAGCATCGATGCTTCTTCCGCTGAACAGACAAAACCCCGCGCGCCGGCATGCCAGGCCAGAGCTGCCAGATCATCGACCTGCTGGAGCGGCTGACGCCCATAGATATCATGACACTCGTCCTTCAACGACGTGAGCACGGTGATCGCCAGGACGATAGTCTTGGTGCCTTCAAGCGCCTTGACTGCCGCCTTGATCATCTCACTGCCGCCGGAAGCGTGCACGGTGACGCCCCACGGCGGAGACTGGTGCAGTCGGCGGCAGTAGTTCGCGACGGTATTCGGGATGTCGTGCCACTTCGGGTCGACCATGACCCGGCCATAGACCGACAAGTCGGAGATGACCTGGTTGAGATCGCCGACGAACAGCAGATCGTTGGCCTTGAGGATACATCCGCTCGGCCGCAAGCGGTCGAGCACGGGAAGAAAATCTTCCCAATGTTTGCCGCCGTCGAGGGCCATGATGAATGGATTCTTCGCCTCGACCGCGGGGTCGCAGCGCTGCATGAGCCCGTTCGTCACCAGATATTTCCGGATGTCGTGAAGGGTCATGCCTGCCCAGACATTGATGTCGGAGAAGCCGGCCTCGGAGAACTTCTTCTTCCAGCCTTGCTGGCGATCGACGAGAACAACGATGGCGACCACTTCGGCACCGGCCGAACGGAGCTCGGAGAGAGCCGTCAGCTTCGATGCGCCGTCGGTGATCACATCATCGATGATGGCCACGCGGTCACCGGGCTTGAGGTCGCCCACGAAACGTCCTGTGGTCACGCGGCCAGCCTTGATTTCTTCACGGACGGTCACGAGCGGGATGCCCGTGATCGCGGAGAT
Source organism: Minisyncoccota bacterium (assembly GCA_041665325.1). GTDB lineage: Bacteria > Patescibacteriota > Minisyncoccia > Phycocordibacterales > PALSA-1337 > C7867-002. The sequence goes on along the minus strand of JBAYJB010000002.1, from coordinate 66,125 downwards.
GTGACCAGCCAGCGGACTGACTGCCTCCGGAACTTCGACGATGCGGTCGATGTCCAAGCGGCGCAGGGCGTTCGCATAGAGCTCCCCGAGTTGTCTGATGGCTTGGGGCTTGCTGCGCATGTTGCGCAGGTTCGCATAGATGTCGGTCGTGCCGCCCATCTTGAGCGGCAGTTTGCGGGAATTATCCCACTTGAGCAAGTCGGCGCGGATGATGCATCCGATCGCTTGATCTCTTTCGCCGGGGGTTAACCAGCGTGAATCATCGAGTCGAGTTTTCATTTGTCTATCCTTGTTGGTTTTTCTGCAGTTAGTGTATTTCGGGAAAGGATTTGATGCCTGATTATCAAGGGCCAAAACCTCTAAAAACGAATGCTAGCCCACGCTACAAGGCGAGTCAATGAGAGATTGTAAGACAAAAAAACGCCGCAAGCTTGTGGCCTGCGGCGGAGCATCGTGGAGAACATCTCAGACGACTGGAGAATCATCGATCTGCCACTGTAGCTTGTCTCCGAACCAGAACGGGACGACCGACTCGCCAGTGCCTGGCACTTCAACTTCGACCGGAACTGTCCATTCCCGATTGACGAGGGTAACCATACCTTCACCCAATGGATACAAGTGGAATTTGGCGCCAAACTCGGAGAGGAATGGCTCCATGCGATGTAGACAATTGTTCTGTTTGAAGAACTCTACGACGAGCGGGAGCGCGGCTATCGTATTCCAAACGCCGCAAGCCGATTGAGCACACTCTTTCTTGAGCTTGCGGTAATGGGCGGCATCATCGCCGCCATAGAAGAACTTCTGATCGCCGTCGAGCACGACTTGCTGGATGGCCGCGCGATCAGCCATGAGTTTGATCGACGGTTTGCAGATATGGTGCACGCACCCGCGACCGTTGCTGCGTTGGCTGTAGCCGATGACATCGTCGATCGTCATAATGAGGTGGTGAATAGTCACAGTAGCTGCGACATTCGGACCTTGCTTTTTCACCCATTCCACACCGTCGGCAGTCGAAACATGCTCAAGCGTCAGACGTAGATCGGGGAACAGCCGGATGACCTCGTCTAGGATCTTGAGGAAAGAGGCCTCCTTGGCGAAGCCTTCGATAGCATGATTTGGATCTTCCCCATGGAAAAGCACGATCATACCAGCCATCTGGGCAGCGCCTAGAGCGGGATAGATCTTCCGGTAGTCCTTCACCCCATTCAGCGAGTTCGTGGTGACAAAGAAGGGATAGACCTTGCCGTGGCGGACGCCGTGGAGGACTGCATCGAAGACCATCTCCGGCGTCGTATGTTCGGTGATCTGGATGACTGGAACCGGCTCCAAACAATCTCCAAATACGGACTGGCACGCGGCGTCACGGATCTCACGACGATAGCGTTGCGCCTCATCTCCGTTGAGAAGCGGCGGTTCCGTGTTGGGCATGGCGACGATACGATTGCGCCAGCCATATTTGAGGAAGACTCCGACCAGGAAGGCGAGGAGGACGTCCTGCCTGAAATGCGCATGCCAGTTATCCGGCGCGCGCATGGTTATGACTTTGCCGTCTTGGCTGATTTTCATAGATGATATGTGGCTTTGAGGTTCAAATGATGTTTTTCTATAGCTGACGCTGATACTAACCCGCGCAAACAAAAAAGCAAGCAGTCCCAGCGACCTGGAAATGCTTGCTTGAAACTGAATCCGCCCGTTCAGGTCGAAATATGCTCGCCGCGCTTCCGCATGTCTTCGATGACGATCTTCGTGGGCTTGCATGGATTGGTGAAGAGCGTCCATAGCTTCCCCTTGTCCGGCAGATGGATAGCACCGAAACTCACAGCAGCCCCGAAGAACTCGACACGCAAGAGATCTGCTTTTCCCATGATACTCGGCACGATGACCGGAATAGTTTTGAGCGCCGCCAACTTGAATGCCATGCTCCAGTTGAACTTCTGGGCCGGATAACCTGACACGCCCCCGCCTCCGCCGCCGACGCGCTTTTCGAGCGGCCAAAGAGGGCTTCTTTCGCCGGGAAAGACGACGTCCCACCTGACGCTGTTGATCGAGATGGCCTCGATCACACCTGTGAGGCCGGCCGCGATAGCGAGGTAATCCTGGTCATAAGAGACCTTGAGGATTATTGGGTGGCGAGAAACCTCGTTTACCACCTTGCAATCGTTGATGATGGTTGCAACCTGTGATGCGTGATCAGCATTTGGGCATGAAACATTGACTTCGATGGCAGTGAGATCAAGGGTATTGAGCCTGTCTGCCATCGTAACAAGCTCTTCGTGGGTGCCGAAGATCGATACCACGATATTCTGGCCCTTAAAATCCAGCTTCGGGGCGACCTTCTTCATCCACCAATCGAAGCCCTTGTTCGTGAGGCCGACCTTGTTGACTGCGCCTCCTTGGATGAGTTGGACGCACCGCCACGGCTTCCACCAGCGTAAGTTGCCCTTACGCGGCTCGAGTGTGAGGCTCTTTAAGACGACCGTGAAAAGCTTGGGTTTGATGAGCCCGAGCCATACGAGCGGCCGTTCCCACAACCAGCCCTTGCCGTCGAAAGCGAGCGCACCGCTCGCGATGAAATACCGGGCCTTGCGGCCATTTGAAAAAACGATCATGACGATTCCTTGGTTTTCAATGAGTGATTGGATTCGGAGCCGTATTTGACTCTAAGCCGATACTACAGAGAAGCTGACTCTCAAGCAAGTTAAGCTTTCGACTCATCCAACGCCTCGATCCCCGGCAATGTCCCCTTAGCCAGGAAGTCGAGCATGGCGCCGCCGCCAGTAGAAACAAAAGTGAATTTGTCTTCGATGCCGAGCGTAGCCACGGCCGCCAGAGTATCACCGCCGCCGATGATAGTGGTCGCGCCGCGCGGCGCGACCTCACCGATCATGCGCGCCAGTTCGACAGTCGGACCGCGATAGCCGTCTTCGTACAGGCCAAGCGGGCCATTCCAGAGGATGAACTTGGCCTCGTCGATCTTCTTCTGCAAAGCTTCCATAGTCTTCGGACCGGAATCCATGATCTTGTCGTCCGACGACAGCGCATCCGCATCTTTGATCTCTCCCTTTTGATTCGTGATGTCCACCGGTATGAGCAATTTTGGACTTTGCAAAAATACACCCAGGTCTATATTACCTTTGGAGACAAGCGATACCCCCACCTCATAGCCCCTGGCTTTGAAGAAATCATTGGACAACGCCCCGCCTACGAAGACAGCATCGGCACTGGCCAAGAATTTCGTGAGCAAGGGCAATTTGGTCTCAAACTTAGCTCCACCGAGAATGAAAAGGAACGGGTGTCCGGGATCGAAGGCTAGTGAGAGGCTCTTGACCTCCTTCTCGAGACCTAGTCCGGCATAGCTCGGCAGGAATTTTGGAACACCGGCTATAGAAGCATGCTCGCGGTGAGAAACAGAGAAAGCATCGTTCACATATATATCGGCAAGCGAGGCCAGCTCCTTGGCGAATTTCAGGTCATTGGCTTTTTCACCTTCATTCTGGCGGAGATTCTCGAGCAACATGCACTGGCCGTTCTTCAACTCGTTATCGATGAGATCTCCCGCCGAGCGCAGACTCCGGACGAACATGACCGGCGCGCCCATGCGCTCGAGATGCTTGGCGACCGGTTCGAGCGAGCCGTCTTCCCCACCGATCGACTCGAGGTGGCTCATCATGATGACCTTGGCTCCCTTGGAGCGAAGGAAGTCGATGGTCGGCATGGCCTTGCGGATGCGGAAGTCGTCCGTGACCGCGCCGGCCTGGACCGGCACATTGAAATCGACGCGTAGGAGCACGCGGACGCCCTCGAGATATTGGATGTCGCGCAGTGTCTTCATGCGACTTTGTCAGTACCGATAACATCGACCGCCTTGAGGAGCTCCGCGAAGCCCGGCATATTGACGCTCTCGCGGCCCACCAGGAGGCCATCCACCTTGCCGGTCCTGATGATCTCCCCGGCATTGCGGAAATTGACCGATCCACCATAGAGCACCTTGACCTTGAGACCGGCTTCCGGACCGAAGACATCGGCAAAGGCCTTCTTCACGAAGAGGGACATCTCGTATATCTGCTCCGCTACCATGGCTTCCTTGGCTCCGATCGCCCAGACCGGCTCGTACGCCAGGACGATGCGCCGCGCCTTGTCAGCCGGGATGCCGGAGAGACTATTCTTGATCTGATCCTTGATGAAGCTGAAATGGGCCCCGCTCTCTTCGCGGGTTTTCTCGCCGACGCACACGATGGCTGTGAGACCGGCTTCGATGATCCGCGCGACTTTCTGTGAAACAGCCATATCCGTATCGCCCTTTTCGCGCTGTTCGGAATGGCCAGCGATCACATATTCGACGCCGAGGCTCTTCAACATATCTACGCCGACTTCCCCGGTATGCGCGTTGCCCTCGGCCGCGGAGATGGACTGCGCCCCGATATGGAAAGCGCCAGGCCTCGTACGAGAGACGCACGCATGGATGAATGGGAATGGCGGGCAAGCTACGACATCTGTATGCACAAGGCGCGAAGCCACCAGACGCGTCTTCCTGACGATGCCCTTGGCTTCGGCCAGAGTGGCCGGGTTCATCTTCCAGTTGCCCACGATCAGTTTGCGATTGGCCATGTGAACTATTGTATCACAGCGCTATTTGCCTACTTCAACTGTTTCCAGGAGACCGTCTGATATTGGGTGGACGCCAGCGGGAATGACGGCGGCGGGCTGTAGAGGAGGTTGCCATCATAAGTGATGTCGCGGATGTTGTAACCAGTGCCGTCTGTATAGGCAAAACCGTAACGCAGAGCGGTAGCAATCATTCCGACCAGGGTGATCGAGTTACGAGTATAGAAGTTTGTGCTGTTGACGCGGCAGTCATTGTCATAATAGAAACGGCCGACACGGCCATTCTCGGCTATGAGAGCCGCGTCGACCACTAAGTTGTTATCGCTCAATAGGCCTATATTGAGATTGCCTTGGGCGATCAGCCCGATGACGTCAGTCTCGTCGAAATTGGTATAGAGCAGATCATTATTCACGGTGATATTGGGACGGAGATCAACCCCAGGATCAGGCAGGATGCCCGCGACGATGGTCAGGCGCGCTCCGTTGATCTGTCCATCTACCCAGAGGTTGTCCGTGACGAAGATGATCCCATTCGCCGGAAAGGCATAAGTGCCAACAAGAGACTGGCCGTTGATCACGCCCGAACTATTGACCCTGATGCTCCAGGTGCCCCACTGTGGCTGATTGAGCGCGTTGTTACAGCCGCTCGGGGCCGAATGGAGGTTGTTGACCTTGTACATCGTATAGGTGTCGTTGGTATTCAAGACCAAGTGATATCCCCGCGCCGACGATGAAGCCCAGCATCCGGGAGCGGAGCATACACCGCCGGGAGCCGCAGCCGTCTGGAGCTGTTGCAGATTGAGGGTCAGCCCGTTGAAGTCAGTCGCCGGCACCGGGAATTGCCGGCCAGCTGTGAAAACTCCCGGGTTGGAGACGATCGGCGTGTTCGGCTGGGGATCGGCCGGAGCCACAGACGTCCAAACTCCCCAGCGAGTGCTGCCGGTATCGGGATCGGTGTATGTATTCTTGGCACTTGAGATGACATTGTAGGCGATGCCGTCAAAACGGATGCCTCCATTGGCCACGATCGGGCCGAAGACGGATGTCCCCGCACCGAAACGCAGGTTGTCGTTAGCGACGGTGGCATATTGGGCCCAGGATGGTTGGGCCAAGACAGACTGGATGCTGCGGACTACTTCCGGGTGTGCTGTCGTTGTGGCTGTCGAAGTGATCGTGACCTTGGTCGAACCGATAGCCGGAGGGACGATGGTCAGCATGTATGAACCGACTAGATTGCCGTCCTTATCATGGAAATCGTGGTAATAAGGCCCGGGGGCATTCGTGCCATCCTGATAATCGGTAGGAGATTGCGCCAGATGCCAGCGATAATAGTCGATACCAGTCTCGGCGATCTGGAAGGCTTGCTCCCTGGCTTCGGCCGTGCGCAGACTCCGCAACATGGTGCCTCCCCAATTGACGAGGCCGATGGTCACGGTCATAGCGATGGCCGCGAATACTAGGACGCTCACGAGTATGTCTCCTCTGGTCTTCATAGATTGGTCTTGAGGTTACGCAAGCTGATCTGGGTAGTATAGGTGCGCGGCGTGGGCGAGCGATTCGGATCTATATCCAGAGTCAAGGCCACGGAGATGAGGTGGATGGATGAGACATTGACCGGCATGGTCATGGGCGAGCTGGTGCCGGTATAGTTCTGGTCATAATACTGGAAGACCGGCAGGGTCGGCACATTCCTGGCATCAGTAAGAAGCGTCGTGGTGGATTGAGTAGCCGGATTATACCAGAGCGGCGAGCCGGAAGGAGTGATCACCGCGCGATAGAACTTGTTCCCGATGAGCGAATAGGTGATCTTCTGCGTCTGGCCGGTATTCTTGGGGTCGGAAAAGAATGAGAGGCTGGAGGTAGCCGCCGTGGCGATCGTATAGATGCCGTTCACGGCCGGAGCGGCCGAGCGCAATTCAGCGAGCATGGTCTTGAGGATGATCTGGGCATCCTGGACAGTCTGGAGCGAGCCGGCCACAGTCCGCTGGTGGATGAAGATGTTAGCTTGGAAGGCGGCCATAGCGACGAAGACGATAGAAAAGACTCCGAGCGCGACCGAAGTCTCGATGAGGGTCATGCCTTGATTGAGGCGAGAACTATTCACGGGATAATTGTATCGCATCTTTCAGTTTTTTGCTGTTGCCGTGTGACAGGAGGCCAAGATAGAAAATTGAGACCCGTACTTCCTTGCGAAAGTACGGGTCGAGGGCAAAGGTCAAAGCACCAATAGCGCACAGTGACCTAGTTCCAAGCACTAACTTGCGAGACCAACGGACGGACCGCCGGCGCGCCAGACGTAGCCGAGCCAAGAGTAGCTCCAGTCCCACTCACCGTCATACCGAAACAGACAGAGGACGCAGCGGCGGCCGTTCGGGTTACGCAGCACGAGACCGAAGAAGCTCATCCAGGAGATCTTGTGATTCCGGTAGAGCCACTCGAGACAGCTGTTCTCCTTGTTCTGCTGATAGTCCTGCCACAGAGCCAGGAAGACGTTGCCGCCGAACTGGATGTTGCCTGACTCCCGCAACCGGCGGAGCTTTTCCTCGCCCTTGATCGAACTTTCACCCTGCTTGAGGCAGGATTCGAAGAGGGCCTTGGAGAGATCGACTTCCATAAGCGCGGGTGAGCGCTCGTCGACTTCGGCTTTGCCCGAGAGGCCGTCGCCGTTCGCCGGGCCTTTCCAGATCGTCCAACCTTCGCCGATGAATTCGGCAGGGTTGAATTTGAGGTTGGGATTGGTCCTGACGACCTTCGATTCACCAACCATGAGTCGGCAACCGTTGTTCAGAAACGCGGTGAAGCGTTGTCCGATCTCCGTCGGCTTGAGGCCGACGACTTCTGACTGGAGGCGGTCACCATTGACATTGTCCCAGTCGATGTTCGTCATGGCTTTCGCCATGACTTCCAGAGCTTGATCGCGTGATACGACGTTACTCATATTTCCTTTTCTACTGCATTTGGGCTTGACCGTCTCGCTTCATGCGAGGTGAGGCTTGACCCACGCCGTTTATCTTAGTTACGGCGTTGTTTAGAGACACGAATTTCACACCCCTAAACAACGCCATAACATTGATTTTGCAAGTTTACCTTTCAAAGATCTTAATACTACATTATACCGCAAATATAGCCTATATGTCAACCAACTATAGAAAATACGGCTCTGGAAAGGGATTCTAGCACCGTGACCGCGGATACTCTCGATGCATGGATACTGGATTCGGCCGCGGGGAGCCTTGACCTCTCGCATGATTCGCCTACTACCGCCACTAGTATATCAATATTCCGACAAAAGTTTAGCCCGACATCACTTGCGTGATGCCGGGCTAAGAACTAAGTGCAGAGAACCGAAGTCCAGAGCGACTTAGGCTTGAGAGCTGACTTGCGGGACGACGAACGCGAACCCGTCCTCACGAGCCCACCTGCGGCCGGCGTCGTCGCAGCTCGTGCTGAGCCAAGGACCAACGCTGTAACGACTCGCGTGGAGGAGGTTCAGATCGCCACCGGAGTCCTTGATGGGCTCGTGCATAGCAACGATCCAGATGAGCCCCATCTCTTCGATCTCCTTGTCCGTGAACGTGTCGCGGATCCAGCAGGCGATCTCGGCGTTGGGCTTCTGGAACTTCCGCTTGTCGGCTTCGGCGCGGATCTTCGAGGTGATCCGGTTACCGTCGGTGAACAGTTCGCCCTTCAAGACCGCGATATTGTTCACGACACCGGTGGTCGGCTTGAAGTCCGGAGAGTTCAGGACGTCCTTGGCCCACTTACTGAGCTGGATGCCCTTATTCTCCAGACGCTCGATCCACTGAGGACCGGTGGTGCCGCCAGTCGGCGGGAGGGTGAAGTAGATCACCCCGTCTTCCATCCGGAAGCGGCGAGCCGGTTCAGAAACCCTGAGCTCATCGCGGAGAAATTTGTCGACACCATCTTCGCCGCCGAGTTTGTTCCAAACTGCTTCGATGCGACCTAACGTTACATTTGGGTATTTCATAACAATCCTATTTTCAACTGCTAGTTGTGAGCTAACTGCACCTATTAGATGCAATTACTAGGACCGTTTGTGGTCATAGCCAGGAAAGCCCTGCATAAGGCTCTTTTGGCTATGACCACTGCAAGTCAGTGTATCAAAGATCTTACTGTGCTAGTATACCGCATAAATTACCCTTAGTCAATAGTACCAAGTTCGGCTCTAAACATAGCTTTTCTGGCTGTTTTTGATCTCTACTGCTCCAGATTGATCACCGTATTCTGCCAGCCGGCGCCAACTGTGACTGTGCCGCTCCAGGTGACATAGCCCGATTTCGAGATATTTAGCGTATAGTCCCCCGCCGTCAGTCCCTGGAAGAGCACCTGGCCGGGTGGGATACAGTCCGAGGTGTATGTAAACGAAACATCCGAGATGCTCGGCGTCACGGTGGCAGTCTCGGTCGAGAGATACATCATGTAGCGCAGGTACTGGTTGCCGGCCGCGCCGCTGATCTGCGTGCCGGGCACGGTGTAATAGCTTGTGGCCGAGCCGTCCGGACCGAGATATGTCCAGGGACCGTCGGGGGTGGTGCTCGGAGTGGTCGCCACCTGGAATCTGATCGGGTCCTGCCCGGCGAAAGCCGGCTGGTTGATCGGTGTCCAGAATAGAGAGTAGAAGTTGCTCGGCGAGCCGGTATCGAAGGTCGAGGATTCCAGCTGGCCGCTCGGGCTGAACTCATCGAAGACTTGCTTGAGGACGACATTACCGCTCGAGGTCGAGACGTCGACACTGCCGTCGTCGCCGGCGTACTTGTTCTGGATGAGGAAAGCCGACTGCCCAGATCCCCCGGACCAGTCGGTCTGGCTGAAGAATCCCTGGCCGGTCACTTCGGACCGGTCATAGCCGTTGCCGGAGAGTTCGACGGTCGCCCCGGAGAGCGGCAGTTTGAGCGCACTGTCTTGCACCGCCACCATCAGACTATTCGGGCTTTGCGGGACTACCACTAGCTGGATATTCTGGGTGTTGCCGGCATTGAGAGCGATCGGTGAGAAAGGGGTGATGCCGTTCGCATCGTGAGTCGAGTCCGCGGGAGTCAGAGTATAGGTATCCCATTCCATCGGGTTCAAGGCCAAGGTGCCGCCGGCATCAGTGCCCAGATCCTCCGAATATTTCGGGACGCCCTGCCCGATCTGCTTCTCGCCCGTCAGATTGAAGTGGAAATTGCCGACCGGCTGGCAGGTCGGGGAGACACTGGTGAAGTTGAGCTCGCTCAAGGCATCGATCGAGAGGCTGACTTGCGAGACCTCGCCGGCTACGATGGTGATATCGGCGCTCGACGGGTTGGGATTGCTCGGGTCGCCGGGCGCATATGTGCGGGCCGTAGAAAAACCGGTCTTGCTGACCGTGACGCGATAGACATTGGCTCCCGGCGGCACGCCGATGATCTCCAGAGTGCCGTTGTTATTGGTGATATCGGTATTGGTGATGCTGGAAGTGGCCGTGCTCTGGACGACGACCGTAGCTCCTTGGATGGGGATGCCATTGGAATCAAAAACTTGCACGATCAGCGCGCCGCCCGAGGCCGCTGACTGGAGATTGGCCGGGGAAACATACCCGGTGAGGACGATCGGGTCGAAGCCTTGCTTGCAGGAAGCACAGGCAATATTGACTTCGACGAGCTTGCTCGAAGCCTGGAGCGTGCTCGTGGCCAGATCGATGTTCCTCACGACTAGAGTGACCGTATAAGTAAATCCGCCGCGGATGAGGGTCTGATTTTGCTGTAAGACTCCGATCGGGATGCCGTTGGTGAGGCCGACATTGACGTAGGGCATGTTGCGGACGACCTCGAATTGCTCGTTGGCCAGCTGGATGCCGACGATGCGGGCCTGGTTGGCATTGGCGAGCTTGATCAAACTGACATACGAGCTGTACACGGCAGTAGCCACCACCAGGAATAACCCGATTCCGACCAGGACTTCGATCAGACTGAAACCGGCTCGATGCTTCATCATTGGATAGCGTTGACCAGCGAATACATCGGCGAGATCATGGAGATGGCAAAGAATCCGACGCCCGCGCCGATCACTACGATGAGCACCGGCTCGATGATCGTGGACATATCCTTGGTCTTCTCGGCCACGTCGCTTTCGTAGAAACGGGCGACATTGATGAGCATCTCCCCCGTCTTGCCGGTCTCTTCACCCACATTCATCATCTCGGCGAAGAAGATCGGATAATATTTGTCCTCGACACTGAAGACTTTGGACATCAGGTCCCCTTTCTTGATGGCTTCGCCGGCCTTCTTGAGGACATCGCGGAAGTAGACATTCTGCACCACGTCGCAGGTGATCTCCATGGACTCGACGACGTTGACGCCGGCAGAGAGGAGGGATGAGAGGGTACGAGCCGTGCGGGCGGTATTCACTTCTTGGACGAGCCCGCCGACGATCGGCAGTTTGAGGATGAGCCGGTGGAATAACCTCTTGCCACGGGGCTGTTTGGACAGCCACCAACCACCCCAGACGAGGATGGCGAGTCCCCCCAAAACCAGGAGACCCTGATGCTGGACGGCCGAGCTCACGGCCAGGACGAACCGAGTGGTGGCCGGCAAAGGAACACCGAGATCGGTGAATGTCTTCATCAATGTCGGGACGACGAAGATCATCATGAGGATAGCGATCAGGACCATCACGCCCAAGATGACGGCCGGATAGATCATGGCGCCGCGGATGCGGCGCTCGAGCTCGTAGGAACTGTTCATCTGCTCGCCTACGGCCTTGAGGGACTCGGATAGCGAACCGGATTGCTCGCCAGCATGGACCATAGAGACGAAGATCGGCGGGAAGACCTTCTTGTGGCGGCCCAGAGCGTCAGCGAAGGTCGTGCCGCGACTGACGTCGCCGATGAGATCATTCAAGATCTTCTTGAACACCTTCTTCTTGGCCTGACGCTCAAGGACGGAGAGTGCGCGCGACAAGGCTAGGCCGGCCTCCAGCATCAGCCCCAGGTTCTTGGCAAAATTGATCTTGTCTATAGTCTTGACCCCGCTGAACATCGAGCCGATGGACATATTGAGGTGCAGGCCCTTGCCGCCGGATTTCTCCTCGACAGAGACGATCTCATCGCCGGATTCGCGGATCAGGCGGTACAGCTCGAAACGGTCGGCGGCATCGCGCTCGTCGCGATAGATCTCTCCGGTGGCTCTTTTGGCTTTGTATACAAATCTAGACATGATGGTTTATTCGCTCACGACGCGCAGGACTTCTTCGATGGTCGTGAGGCCCTGCACGCATTTGAAGACTCCGTCTTCGAACATGGTCAGCATCCCCTCTTTCTTGGCTTGATCCTCGATCTGCTGGGTGGTGGCGTCCTTCATGATCAGATCCTTGATGGCCGTGCCCATCTTGAGCACTTCATGGATGCCGACACGCCCCTTGAAGCCTTCGTCCTCGGCTCCTTCGGGAGCTTTCCAGAATTTGATCTTGGGCCAAGTATCATCCGGCTTGACGACCTTCTCGGCCTTGAGCGTGGCGAGGATATGGTCCATATCTACGAGCTTCTCCAGCTTGGCCAGCTCGTCCCTGGTGAGAGAATAAGGGACCTTGGCGTCAGTGAGCTGACGGACCAGGCGCTGGCCGATGACGATGTCGAGAGTCGATACGAGCAGGAATGATTCGATCTTCATATCGAGGAGGCGGGGAATGGCGCCGGCGGCCGAGTTGGTATGCAGAGTCGAGAGCACCAAGTGACCAGTCAGAGCGGCGTTGACCGCGAGGGCGGCCGTCTCATTGTCGCGGATCTCACCGACCATGATCACATCCGGATCCTGACGGACCAGGGTGCGGATGCCTTGGGCGAAGGTGAAGCCGATCTCCGGACGGACATTGGTCTGGTTGATGCGGGCCATCTGATATTCGATCGGGTCTTCGATGGTGGAGATGTTGACATCCGGCTGATTGACGATGTCGAGCATGGTATAGAGACTGGTAGTCTTGCCGGAGCCGGTCGGACCGGTGGTGAGGATCATACCGGTAGTCATATTGAGAGCTTTGTGGATGCGTTCTAGCCCTTCGCCATGGAAGCGCAGATACTCGAGGGTGAAGCCTGAGATGCTCTCGCGCAGGAGGCGCATGACGAGCTTCTCTCCATAGTATGTCGGCAGGATCGAGACGCGGAATGAGACCTTCTCCCCATTCATGTCTACCTTGAAACGGCCGTCTTGCGGCAGGCGCTTCTCGTCGAGCTTGAGACTGGAGAGCACTTTGATGCGCGCGGAGATGGACGGGCCGGCCTGGCGTGGCAGGACCATGGCGTCATGGAGGAGGCCGTCGATACGGTAACGGACCAGCACCTGCTCTTCCATCGGCTCGATATGGATATCAGAAGCGTTCTGGATGATGGCGTGCTTGATGAGAGTGTCGACGATGCGCACAACCGGCAGGTCCTCGGCGATCTTCTTGAGGTCGGCCTCGGTCACGGCCTCGCCCTTGTCGTCGGAGATCATCTGCAGAGACTCGGTCTCTTTCTGGAGGATGTCGCCGAATTCGGCCTTGAGAGATTTCTGGTATTGGATGAGGGCTTCCTTGATCGAGTCGGAGTCGGTCAGGCGCGGCAGGATCTTGAGGTTGACCTTCTTCTTGATGAAGTCGATGGCTGAAAGGTCGTTGACGTCCAGCATGGCCACCTCGAGCGAGATGCCGCTCTTCTTGAAGGCCACGATGTTGTGCGAGCGCGCGATCGGCTCGGGGATGAGCGCGAGGGTGTCGGACGGGAGCTTCTTGCCCTTGAGGTCCACGAATGGGATGCCCAGCATGTAGGCCTGCATGCGGCGCAGGTTGTCGGGAGTGATCTTGCCGGCGGTCACCAGGATGTCGCCGAGCGACTTGGACTCTTCCTCGGCTGTTTTCCTAGCGGCTTCGAGGTCCTCCTTGGTCACCAGGCCAGAGTCCAGGATGAATTTGTAGAGCTGGGTATCTTCGACGAGCATATGGGTTAATTATAGCAAATAATGCGGCTTTATAATGAATGGTCATCCTTTGGCTCGTTTTTATAACGGGTCCAGACCATTTCATGGATAGTATTCAGGGTCTGGGCGATCTGCGCATTTTTGATGACTGCACCGAAGATGACCTCTTCCCCTGAAAGGATGAGGACGCTCCTCTCATTTATGCCTATGACAACCTTGAATGGGAAGCTCTTTTCGGGCACTAGGACCGTCTCACGTAACTCCTCCTCATCTTTGTTGAGCCGCTCTCTCAGGAATGGGTACATCAGATTTAGGGTCATTATCACCTTGGCCGTTACCCCCTTTTTGACTCTACGGTCGATATAATCTTGCAGTTGGTAGAATTCAAGAGCCGGTTGATTGACCACCGAGTTCTCAAACGTCCGCCAAAGCTTCATCTTAGTATCGGCCAAGAAAACTTCAGCCGCCGAATTCAGACCTTTTTTGCCCGGGAAATATAGGACTTCTAACGGCTCATCAGATATTGGTGTATTTGCGGTAAGCTCTGTGATGAGAGAGGCCAGGTCGCGTTTCTTCCATTCAAAGATCGCCTGTAGTTGCTGTGGATTCAGGGCCTTATAGTGTTTGCGACTGCCAGCGAGCACCGCGGAGACCAATCCTTTTTCCAATAGAGAGCCAATAGATGGGTAGACAGCGGTTCTGGCAATTCCTGATGCCTTAGAAATTTGTGAGATGTTCGCCTTATCAAAACTAGATAAAGCCAAGAACACCCTAGATTCGTAATTGCTTAAACTGAATATCCCTGATAATTTCTGAGCTAATAGTTTCATAAGTGACGTTAATAACGTCATAATTATTACATAATAAAGCCTATATTACAAGGATATTTTGGATAATTTCTTAAAATGTTGTGTTAGTGGTCACTTTTGTTATGTTTGCAACATTAACAGAATATCAGCATTCCTATGAAACAAAGAGTCTTTTGGTGGGTTGCGGCATTAATAGTTATTGTATTAGTGTCCTTTTCCATAGCCGATAGCAATAAGTACCGCGGCAATGAAATCAGCATAGGTGTAATAATCCCGCTTTCAGGAAATGTGGCGTCCCTCGGAGAAAAGCTCAAAAGAGGCATCGACCTGGCAGTCGAAGATTTCTCCGGGAAGAATGTGAGATTTATCTTTGAGGATGGCGGCATCGAACCCAAGACAGCGCTGGCCGCGTACCACAAGATTGCGACTGCTAATGACGTAAAGATCTTCATCGGACCGTTCGGCCCGGATCAGATCATGGCCCTAGCTCCCGTCCTGAAAAAAGATGCCGTATTACTCGGGGTCACGCTTTGTGACGACATGTTCAAACCTTATCCGCAGATCTTCTGTACTTACCCGAGCATACCCGACCAAACCGAAAGTGGGATACGGGCCGTCAGGGATTCTGGGGTTAAAAAGTTGGGATCTATAATCCAAATCGGCCCGACGGGCGATGTAGTCCGCAGTGAACTTCAAAAACAACAGGCAAATGGTGATTACTCGCTAGTTTTTGAGGATCGGATGAATCTAGGCGACAGGGATTTCCGGACTCTGGTCACAAAGGTAAGGGCGTCCGGTGCAGAGGGGGTATATATGGCCTCTCTTCCTAACGAGGGTTATATCTTGCTCAAACAGCTCTATGATCTGAGATTCAATAGCCCAATCTTTGCTGTATTCGATGCAACTGATGAGGGGCTCGCTCAATTGGGTCCGGCGGCCGAGGGAGTATATCTTCCGGGACACATATCACCCGTGTTTGAATCTGATTTTACTTCTCAATATAAAGAAACGTATGAGCAGGAACCGGATCTTTATTCTGCTCTAGGATATTCCATCGCAGTAACTTTAATCGAGGGACTTAAAGACAATCAATTCAAACTTGAGGGACTGAAAGAGAAGTTGATCGAAAAGCAAAATCCTACTGCAATCATGGGATTCAAGTTTCGAGAAGATCGAACTGTTTCTGTTCCAGTCGAATCTCTGATATTCAAGAATGGAAAGATTCAGGAGATGGAATAAACACAAGAACCGCGACTCATCATCGCGGTTTTCTTTTGGTCTAAACCGTTACAAATTGTAACGATTTCATCGAAGTGTACGATTTTCTCGTACGCTTTCCATATCATCTCTTAGCTTTGCCAATCATCTTTACCTGCTTCTTCAACTTCTTTATATTCACTTCAGGCTTGAGATTCTCAGGCATATCGCTACCAAGTTCCTTCATAGTCTGACGGACTTTCTTGGCCACATCAAAGTGAGTCCGACGAGAATCTAGATCGCCCTTGATATTTTCCCTCCTTAGCTTGGCTTCGGTTTGAGTGATTCTAAATAAGTTGGCTCCTAATTCCTCTGATCCTGCATGATCTAAGAGTTCACCTTTCGGAACATTCTTTTTCTTTTCGATTTCGGAAATAGGCATGCCGTACAATCCCTTATATCCAGCGTCATTAAATAATCCAAAATGAGATACTCCGGCTAGACGGGCTGTGCTGAAGAGGATTTTATTCTTGTCTGTTACCTCAGCGCGTCTCTGAATCCTTTTTTCCATTGAGGACAAGTCTTCTGATATTTCCTGACGACGAGTCTGTATGGCAAAATAAGTTTGAGCCATGGCGATCTCAGCCTTTGAAGGATCTCCATTCTGAGCAATTAGGTAACATGCATACCTATCTAATTTGTAGTCGACAAGCCGTCTAGCTATTCCGTGGCCTATTGTCGTCATTTTACCAATATCGGTAAAATGATCCTGTGGAAATTGTCTGCTATTTACACATGCTTGTTTAGCCTTATTTATCACTTCTTCAAAGCGTTGCCATCTAGCGTAACCGAGAACGGGCACAAGCTCCCTAGCTTCCCAATATTCCACGCCATTCTCGTCTAGCTTCTTGATGGATTCGAAATCTTTGCTCGGACCAATCATTTGTAACTCGTTGTTTGAAATATTTTTCATGATTTATAAATAAGTTTAGTCTATTAAAAAAGAGCGCGCGGTGGCGCCCTGTATGCAGAGCATTATACTCTCCTTGCAGAGATTTCAATCTGTTATCGCTCCAAATTTTGTTTCGTAATTATTATTCCTGGATGAGTTTGCCTTTTGTGTCAGATATGGTATATTACTTCCAATCGTTCATTCGCCCGTAAGGCGAATTTTCGTTTAAAAATCAATAACAACTAAATATATGTTCGATCTCAAAACAATCAACTCAGTAGTCGCTCAACTCGAAGAAGAGCGCGGTATCCCGCGCGACAAGACCCTCGAGGCCATCGCCATGGCTTTTGCGACTGCCTACAAGAAAGAGTACGGCAAGAAAGGCCAGATCGTGCGCGCTTCATTCGACCAAAACTCCGGCCAGGTTGAATTCTGGCAGGTCAAAATCGTCGTGGATCGCAGCCAAGTGATCATGGAAGGTGACGAGGAGATGGCTCACGAAGAGCTCAAGGCCGCCAATGTCGACGACATCAAGATCCGCTTCAACACCGAGCAGCACATGCTCATCGAGGACGCCCGCCGCATCAAGAAAGACGCCGCCATCGGCGACGAGCTGGTCTTCCCGCTCGAGAATAAGGCCGACTTCGGCCGCATCGCCGCGCAGACCGCCAAGCAGATCATCATCCAGAAGATCCGCGAAGCCGAGAAGGTCTCGGTCATGGGCGAGTACGGCCAGAAGGAAGGAGAGATCGTGGCCGGCACGGTAGAGCGCGTCGAACGCGGCATCGTCCATGTGGACATGGGCCGCGCCGTCGGTATCGTCCCTTACGAAGAGCAGATCCCGACCGAGCGCTGGAAGACTGGCGATCGCATCCGCGCCTATCTCTACGCCGTTGAGGAGACTCCTCGCGGCATCGTCCTGAAACTTTCACGCGCGCATCCGAAATTCTTGGCCAAGCTGTTCGAGACCGAGGCCCCGGAGATCGCCGCCGGCACCGTGGAGATCAAGGCCATCGCTCGCGAAGCTGGTTCGCGCTCCAAGGTTTCCGTGGTCTCGCATGACCCTCACATCGATCCGATCGGCTCTCTCGTCGGTCAGCGCGGCGTGCGCGTCTCGACCGTGACGAGCGAACTCTCCGGTGAGAAGATCGACATCGTCGAGTGGAATGAGGACCCGGCTCTCTTCATCGAGGAGGCCCTGTCCCCTGCCGAAGTAGTCTCGATCGAGCTCATCGACGAGGAACATCGCGCCATCGTGACCGTCACCGAAGATGAGCAGTCGCTAGCGATCGGCAAGGGCGGCCAGAATGTGCGCCTCGCCGCCAAACTCACCGGTTGGAAGATAGATATCAGGTCGGCTGGGGGCAATGAAGAGGAGGAAGATGAAGCAGAAGAGGTTGAGGAAGCAAAAGAAGCTGCTCCTGTAGCCGCTGAAGAGAAGAAGGCCTAACCCTTCACTATATTGCTCCCCTCGTTGTTGTCGCCCTTATAGATGAACAACATGTTGTGATAGAAGTGCATCGAGATGATGTGCTTGTCACAATAAGTCGGCGTATAGCCTGGGCGGATATATTCCTCGTGGTTCAGACCGTCGATCAGATTTCGGAAATAATTCACGGCCGTACCTGGCTTATGCAAGTCGACGCTGTCGCCGCCATAGTTGGGCCAATAGGACGTCTGCATGTCTTCGATCACATACAGACCGCCAGTCTTGAGTAGCGGGAACAAAACTTCGAAACTAGTGATGATATGGCTGTTGACATGGCTGCCGTCATCGATGATGATGTCCGCCTCGCCCATCGTCTTGATGACATCGCGCAAGAAATCCTTGTCCGTCTGGTCGCCCTGGAATATCTTGATCCGCCTCTCCTGGAGCGCCTTTTTGTCGTGAATATCAAGCCCATAGATAGCGCCCCGGCGGAAGAAGGCCTTCCACACGCGCAGGGATTTGGCGCCACAGAGGGGGTCTTCGTTGCCGCCGACGCCGATCTCCAAGATTTTTATTTTCTTATTTTTGAAACGCCCAAAATGCGTCTGATAGTGCGGCATATACCAGTGCGCGCCGTATTTGTCGGTGCCGAAGGCGATCGCCAACTTGGTCAGGTCGTTGCGGAAGAGCCAGGCCATGACCGGTACGGAGTACTTCTTGATCCGTTCGCGCTGTTCCTTGGAAGTCGAGGCGATGAGGCGTTTCTTGATCTTTAGCAATAGGCCGGTCATAGATGGATGAAATCAGTGTTTGGCGATTATAACATAGTCTATTGGGAAGATAGACGTGGAAGGTCATTTTCCAGGCAAAAGAAAAACCAGCCGTTGTCGACTGGTTTTGAAAGTGTGCCACCGAATGATAAATCGAGACGGTGGCTAATGAGGTGGTCCACCTTACCTTTCAACGATTTGCGTGTGGATTATTTTGGGTCGTTGAATGTTTGGCTCCCCTCTGGAGGCTCTGCTTCCTCTAGGCTCCCCATTTACTAACGGGGACAACTACTATGTGTGGCTCACTACTGCATCGAGTGCAGTCGCCGCACATATGGCACTTGGTTTTTGACGTGTGGGCATCGCTAGGCGATGGGTTTGCAAACCCCTCAGCCGGCCGATATGATCGGGCGACTTCAGGACTGTGGGTATCCTACCACGGGAGAGTATGTTTGTCAATACTCCACAACCTGTGAATATCTGGTAGAATCGTTTCCACAGCTTTGTTAAGGGCTTTTTTAATTATCAAGAGTTAATTGCCTCCCACCGGGAGGCCTCATTATCAAAATGAACTCATACATCTGGTTCGCCCTCATCTCGTCCGTCATCGCCATCGTCTACGGTGCCTTCTTGGCCGCTTCGATCATGAAGAAGCCAACTGGCAACGACCGCATGCGCGAGATCGCCGCCGCCATCCAAGCCGGCGCTAAGGCATATCTCACTCGCCAATACCGCACCATCGCGGTGATCGCCGTCATCCTCTTCTTCGTCCTCGGCTTCGCTCTCAACTGGACGATCGCCGTCGGCTTCCTCATCGGCGCCGTCCTCTCGGCCCTGGCCGGCTTCATCGGCATGAATGTATCGGTGCGCGCCAACATCCGCACGGCTGAAGCCGCCCGCCAAGGCCTCGCTCCAGCTCTCTCGCTCGCCTTCAACGGCGGCGCGGTGACCGGTCTCCTCGTGGTCGGCCTCGCCCTCCTCGGCGTCACCGGTTTCTACGCCATCACTCATGATGTCCCCTCGCTCATCGGCTTGGCCTTCGGCGCCTCGCTCATCTCCGTCTTCGCCCGCCTGGGCGGCGGCATCTTCACAAAGGCCGCCGATGTCGGTACCGACCTCGTCGGCAAAGTAGAAGCTGGCATCCCCGAGGATGACCCGCGCAACCCGGGTGTGATCGCCGACAACGTCGGTGACAATGTCGGCGACTGCGCCGGTATGGCCGCTGACCTCTTCGAGACATACGCGGTCACGACCATCGCCGCCATGATGCTCGGAGCTTCCCTCTTCAAGGGATTCGACGGCGCTCTCCTCTATCCTCTCGCTCTAGGCGGCGTGGCCATCTTTGCTTCCATCATCGGCACCTGGTTCGTGCGCATGGGCAAGTCCCAAGACATCATGGGGGCCATGTACAAGGGCCTAGCAGTCGCAGGCATCTTGGCCGCTATCGCCTTCTACCCTCTCACAAAATGGATCATGGCCGGCAATGGGCTATATAGCACGATCAATCTCTTCTGGGCCACTATCGTCGGCCTGATCGTCACTGCCCTCCTCGTCGTCATCACCGAGTACTACACTTCCACCAAATACCACCCCGTGAAGTCGATCGCTCACGCTTCGATTTCCGGTCACGGCACGAATATCATTCAAGGCCTAGCCATCTCCATGAAGTCCACGGCTTGGCCGCTGCTGACCATCGTCGCCGGCATCCTCGCCTCATACCAGCTCGGTGGCTTGTACGGCATCGCCGTCGCCGCCATGAGCATGCTCTCTATGGCCGGCATCATCGTGGCCATCGACGCATACGGTCCGATCACTGACAACGCCGGCGGCATCGCCGAGATGGCCGAGCTCCCCAAGGAAGTCCGCGATGTCACTGATCCTCTGGACGCCGTGGGCAACACGACCAAGGCTGTGACCAAGGGCTATGCCATCGGTTCGGCCGGCCTCGCGGCTCTCGTCCTCTTTGCCGAATACACTCACATCGTCGAGGGTAGCATCTTCAGTCTTTCTGACCCGCGCGTGATCGTCGGTCTCTTCATCGGAGGCCTGCTTCCTTACTATTTTGCCGCTCTCTCCATGGAAGCCGTCGGTAAGGCCGCCGGCAAGGTCGTAGAAGAAGTCCGCCGCCAATTCCGCGAGATCGCCGGCATCATGCAGGGCACAGCCAAGCCTGATTACGCCCGTTGCGTGGACATCGTCACTTCGGCCGCCATCAAGGAGATGGTTGTGCCGGCCCTCATCCCCGTCCTCGCTCCGATCCTCGTCGGATTCCTGCTCGGTCCGGTCGCCCTCGGCGGCCTACTCGTAGGTTCCATCGTCACTGGCCTCTTCGTGGCCATCTCTATGACCTCCGGCGGCGGCGCCTGGGACAACGCCAAGAAGCATATCGAACAAGGCAACCACGGCGGCAAGGGTTCTGATGCCCACAAGGCCGCAGTCACCGGCGACACTGTCGGCGATCCGTACAAGGATACGGCCGGTCCCGCGATCAACCCGATGATCAAGATCCTCAACATTGTGGCTCTGCTCATCGTCGGATTCGTCATGAATTGGCACCTGTTCTAGGTTTTTTACCGAAATTCATTCCCAAAAGGCCGCCTTGGGCGGTCTTTTGTTTTTGGTCAGACAGATATGTTACAATGCGTTCCACTAGCAATAGCCGCGTGCTTATCCACTAATAAAAACTATGAAAAAATACTCATACTTATATATAGCCACCGCCCTGTCTTTCGCAGCTTTGGCTGTGCCGGCTCTCACCAATGCCAATACGGAAGTAGAAAGCCAGACCACTACCAATGTCAGCGCCGATTCGGACCGTGAACAGAAGCCGATCCCCGTCGGAGTGCCGGCTGAAGTCAAGCAAAAGATGCTGGAGGCCCAGAAGAACGTCGACCAGAGACTGGCCGAACAGCGCAAACTCGACGAGAAACTCCGCCAGAATATGATGTCTTCCAGCACCAAGTCCCGCCCTGTCCCCGCCATATACAAAGAGATCGAGGCACGCAAGGAGCTTGAGGCCCGCAAAGAGAATATGGCGAAGAATGCCTCTGGCACTCCCCAGATCCGCAAGGAGTTGGAGGTTCGTAAGGATATGATGAGGAGAGATGATGACAACGAAGACGGTGATTCGCCAAGGATCGTCACCCCACTCATGAAGAGGATCGCTTCATCTACTATGTTTGCTTCATCTACTATGACCGAGCGTCTCAAGGAATACCGCGAGAATGAGAAGCAGACCCGCCTGGATCTCTTTGCCACTAAGCAGAATCGCCTGGTAGAACAATTGACTCGCGCCCTCGAAAACCTGAAGCAGATCCGCGAACGCGTTTCTGCCAGGATCGATAAGGCCGTGACAGAAAGCCGAGATATGACTAACGCCAAGGCTTTGCTGGTGACGGCCGATGCCAAAATCGCGACCGCCGCCACGGCCATCCAGGCTCTAGCCGCTTATACTCCGCCGGCAGCCTTGGGAGCCGCTGTTGACCTGAGTGCTTCGGCTTCAGTAGATCTCGAGAGGCCTCGCGTCCTCGGAGCCGAGGCCATCAAGGCCGTCAATGAGGCTCGCAAGGCTCTCAATGATGTGGTCCGCGCCATCGCCCAAGCTATGGGCCTCAAGACGGGTGAGGAAAGGACAGCTACCTCTTCTTCTGACTCTCAATAATTAGATTATTATAATCATCTATAACAACATGGACCAAAACTCGCAACCGACAGTCGCAAACGCTAATGGAGAGAAGAAGATCGGCCCGATCGTCGCCATCCTGATCATCGTGCTCGTTCTTATCATCGCCGCCTTGTATATCTTCGCTTCGAGGATCAACCAGTCAGAGACACCGACCGATGACAATGTCGCCGGTGAAACGAACACCTTGAGCCAGCCGGATACGACGGGAGCCTCCGTCCAGACCGTCACTGGTACAGGCGACGATGTCACCTCGCTCCAGAACGACCTCGATACTTCGACTAGCGGATTGGACAATCAGAATTTTTAAGGTAAACTCTCGCGCATGGAACCAAAAACAGCTAACCCAGCTTCCGTAAAGAAGCTCGATAAGTCGCGTGTCGAGATCACGAGCTCTATTCCCGTGGAAATCTGGGAGAAGTCCCGCAAACAGGCCATCAAGCATATCAACGAATCGATCACACTCGACGGCTTCCGCAAGGGCAACATCCCCGAGAATATCCTCGTCGCCAAGGTCGGCAATATGGCCATCCTGGAAGAGATGGCCGAGCTCGCCTTGCCCAAAGCTTATGTAGACATCCTAGTTTCAGAGAAGATCGATGCCATCGGCAAGCCGGAGATCCACGTCACCAAATTAGCCGAGGGCAATCCCCTAGAATTCAAGGCTATCACGGCCGTGGTACCTGAAGTCACCTTGCCTGATTACAGAAAGCTAGCCGCCAAAGAGATTTCAAAACAAAACCCTGAAGAGGAAAAGGTTACGGACAAAGACATCGAGGATGCCATCACCCGCATCCGTCGTTCGCGCGCGTCTCACGAAGGTCACGACCACGCCAAGATGACGCCGGAAGAGCACGAGAAGGCCATTCATGCCGCCATGCCGGAGCTGACTGACGACTTCGTCAAGACTTTGGGAGACTTCAAGGATGTGACCGACTTCAAGAACAAGCTCGAAGCGCTGGTCGCCGAAGAGAAGAAGGCCTCATTCCGCGAGAAGCGCCGCCTCAAGATCGCCGAGGTCATCGCTAGCGCGACCAAGGCCGAACTCCCCGACATCATGATCGAGAGCGAGATCGGTCGCACCGAAGCCCAGTTCCGAGCCGACATCGAACGCATGGGTGTGAAGCTCGACGACTATCTCAAGCACGCCAAGAAGACCATCGAAGATATCCGCAAAGAGTGGCTCCCCGATGCCGAGAAGAAGGCCAAGCTCCAGTTAGTCTTGAATGAGATCGCCAAGAAAGAGAACATCAAACCTGACGCCGCCGAGATCGAGGCCGAAGTGAACCACATCGTCGCTCACTACAAAGATGCCGACCGCGAGCGCGCGGCTATATATGCAGAAACAGTCCTGACTAACGACAAGGTGTTCGTATGGCTGGAGGGACAGAAATAACAAGCGGGTCTTGACTCAAGCCTGTGAAATCTCCCTTATCGTAAGAGCCTAATATTTGAGAGTCACCACAGAAAGGGCAGCAACTACCGCGGTTTCTGCCCTTAGAACTTGTGGGCCAAGACAGACTATGGCGATATCATTCTTGTGAAACATATCGAGCTCGTCGGGCGACCAGCCGCCTTCCGGGCCGATGAATATAGCGAGTGAGCCGGTTTCCGGTAGGTTTTCGTGCTTAAATTCACGCCCTTCTGTATGGAAAGCCACTAACTCAACTTCATCCTTTTTTAAATTATCAATTAAGTCTTTGGGGTCGGTGGCTGGGTGGATTGTTGGAACATTGCCTCGTCCAGATTGCTCACTAGCCTCGATGGCGATCTTGCTCAATCGTGTCGCGTTCAATGATTTCTTTTCGCTACGCTCGCAATTGATAGGAACAATGTCGGTAACCCCCAATTCCGTGGCTTTTTCGACGATCCACTCGAATTTATCTTTCTTGACGATACCGGCGCATAGATAGATCCGACGGGACGGGATGAATTGACTGCGCCCCACGGACACAATGTGAAATATTACTAATTTTTCGTTAAATTCCACGATCTCGCATTCGTAGTCAGGCCCCGAGCCGTCGAACAGGATCACCGCATCTCCCTTCTTGAGACGGAAAACCCGTCGGATCTGATGAGCCAGTTCCGACGAGCGCACGCTCACCTGTGTTTGTTTGCCGATCGGTTCGGCCACGAAGAACCGATGTAGCCTCATACTAGAGCTTCTTCCCCGCGAGAACCTGGTCGATGATACCGTATTTCTTGGCCTCTTCGGCATCCATGAAGAAGTCGCGATCCACGTCCTTGTCGATGCGATTGAGTGTCTGCCCGGTATTCTTGGCTAGGAGCTTGTTCAGGACTACGCGCGTCTTCAGGATATGCTTGGCGCTGATCTCGATGTCCGAGGCCTGCCCTTCGGCTCCGCCGAGCGGCTGATGGATCATCACTTCCGAGTTCGGCAGTGCCACGCGCTTCCCTTTGGTGCCGCTCGAGAGGATCAGGGCCGCGCCGGAAGCAGCGATACCCACGCAAACCGTCGAGATGTCATTCTTAATGTGTTGCATGGTGTCAACGATGGCGAGCGTGGCCGTAACCGAGCCGCCAGGAGAATTGATATACATGCTGATCTCCTTCTTGGAGTCTTCCGACTGCAGGAAAAGCAGCTGAGCGATGACCAAGTTGGCCGTATGATCGTCGATAGCGCCGCCCAAGAAGATGATATTGTCCTTCAAAAGGCGCGAATAGATGTCGTAGGCGCGCTCGCCGAAGCTTGATTTCTCGATGACAGTAGGTATAAGCATGTTTTTGTTGATTATCTCGAGAATATATCGCGTAGTTGCACAAAAGTAAAGGGTGTTATATTATGTGTTCGTTACTAATATTTAAACCCGACTCCGTTTTCCTGACCTCGTGACACCCAATTTATGAACCTCTTACACCTTTCCGAACCTCATCATAACTTGATTTCACCAAGAGTTTAGAAGAGCGGGTCGCATCCGCATATGTCATTAAAAATAGTCGCCCTCCTCCTCTCCGTCGCAGGAGTGGCTGGAGTGGCCATCGGATACTACCTCCGATACCTCATCACCTTAGGCAAGAAGGGCTCCATGGAACTCGAAGTCAAAGAGATGCTTCTCGTCGCCCGCGAGGATGCCAAGAAGATCACCGCCGACGCCGAGAAGAAAGCCGCCGACGCCCAGGAGAAGGGCCGCGTCGAGATCAAAGAGAAAGAAGACAAAATCCACCAAGCCGAAGGCCGCCTGATCAAGAAGGAGGACCTTCTGGACAAACGCCAAGTAGATATCGACAAGGAAGCCGAGCTCATCAAGCAGAGAGTCAACGAGATCAAGGCCATCCGCGAGAAAGCCGACAAGCTGGAGCATGACCGTTTGGCCGCTCTGGAGAAGGCCGCTGGCCTGTCTGCCACTGACGCCAAGGCCGAGATCATCAAGATGCTCGAGAAGCAGAACGAAGAAGACTTCATGGCCCGCGCCAAGAAGCTCGAACAGCAGGGCGAGGAGATGCTCGAAGGCAAGGCCAAAGATATCCTGGCCGTCTCCATCCAGCGCCTGGCCACTTCAGTCGCGTCCGACTTCATGTCCTCGACAGTCGAGATCCCAAGCGATGACGTCAAAGGCAAGGTCATCGGCAAGGAAGGCCGCAATATCAAGGCCTTCGAACGCGCCACCGGCGTCGAGGTCCTCGTGGACGACACGCCCGGAGCCATCACCATCTCTTCATTCGACCCGGTCCGCAGGCATGTGGCCGGCATCGCCCTCCGCGAATTGATCAAAGATGGGCGTATTCAACCAGCTCGCATTGAGCAGATCGTCGAGAAGGCTCGTCAGGACAGCAACAAGACCATCAAAGAGAAGGGTGAGCAGGCCGCTTACGAGTGCGGCGTACTTGGTCTAGATCCTAGGATCCTGCTCATTCTGGGCCGGCTTCATTTCCGCACTAGCTATGGCCAGAATGTCCTCATGCACTCCGTCGAGATGGCGCACATCGCCGGCATGATCGCCGAAGAGCTCGGCGCCAACGTCCAGGTGGCCAAGGCCGGTGCCCTCCTCCACGATATCGGCAAAGCCCTCGACCATGAAGTCGCCGGCACCCACGTAGAGATCGGCCGCCGCATCCTCCAGAAATTCGGTTGCCCGGAAGACATCATCAAGGCCATGCAGGCCCACCACGAGGAATATCCTTACGAGACTGTCGAGTCGCGCATCGTCCAGACCGCCGACTCTATCTCTGGCGCTCGTCCCGGCGCTCGCCGCGACAATGTCGAGAATTATCTCAAACGCCTTGGCGACCTCGAGGCTACCGCCAACTCATTCCCGGGCATCGAGAAGTCCTATGCCCTGCAAGCCGGCCGCGAGATCCGCGTCTTCGTCAAGCCGGAAGCCATGGGCGACCTCGAATCCAAGACTCTGGCCCGCGACATCGCTCTCAAGATCGAGAAGGACCTCAAGTATCCGGGCGAGATCAAGGTCACTGTTATCCGCGAAACCCGTTCAATCGAGTTTGCGAGGTAGAGTTAAATACAACAAATTAAACAATCGCGCCAAAAGGGCCTTATTCATAGGGCTCTTTTTGGTTGACATATACGTTGTATGTGTTATAATATATACAGCTAAACTGCTTTTTCGACAACTCAATCCTCAAACCCTCGTCCAGTCATGAATGATCTCCAAATCAAAGCCCTGCTCGCAGGCGTATTCTTCGGCATCTGGCCGCTCTTCATGAGCAAGTCCGGCCTCAACGGAAATGTCAGTGCCATGGCCTTCGCAGGCTGTGTGCTGATCTTCGTCACCCCCTTCGCTCTCAACAGCATGGGAAGTGTCGGCAATGTCAATTGGTGGATGGTGATCGCCGCCGGAGTTTTCTCCGCTATCGGCGTGCTGCTCTTCAACGGCATGCTCGCCAAAGCTACCACCCAGAACATCGGGACGATGATCGTCCTCCAAGTCATCGCCCAGGTGGTCATACCGGCGGTCTACCAAACCATCATGAGCGGCAATATCTCAGCCATAAAAATCTCTGGATTCGCCCTCGCGGCGATTGCCTCTGTGCTCCTGATCAAGGGTTGAAGGTTCGATCGCATCGCTCCCTCGCCCGCCTCGGAAAATCCGATGGCGGGTTTTCTTTTTTCCTAAGCGAGTGTTTGGGCGGGCATCTCTTTTCGCCAGAAAATTTTAGTCACGGACCTGTTGCGATGTGGTGTAGTTATATGACCAAGAATAAGGATTCCCTGGTGTCGAAAAACAAAAATTACAACATTTTTTGTCAATGAAAATTTCTTGAGAAAAGCACATCCCTATCCCTTCCTCTTTTGGAGGCCAGCCAAAAAAGACCGCCAAAGAAACGACGTCACAAAACCCAAAACCATAACCAAAAAACTCGACATGACCACAGGTTTGCTGTAACATGCCCCCTACATACAGTGTGTAAAGGTGAAATGAAGGTGCAAATCCTTCACTGTCGCGCAACGGTGAAAGTCCGAGCCCAATACACCACATGATGCCGCCCCTTGGATCATGGATTGCCCGCGAAAAGGCTATGTGCGTTTACCGCCCATAAAATCTCTTCAAAGCAACTGTGTGCAACCGCTAACGTTCGTTGAAAACCGCATACTCGTCATGAAAGAAGCCCTCGTCTGTTCATTCATCGGTCTGGCCAAGTTCTGCTTGGCTGGCCTCGTCACCCTATTCTTCCGTCTCATCACGCCACTCATCGGCCTGCCGAACGCCACGCCGCTCATGGCCACCGAGCTCGCCAGCGCCAAAGCCTATGGGCCTTGGATCGGCGGCTTGTACGGCATGTTCAGCATGGTCATCCTCGATGCTGTCATGGGCAAGCTCGAGTCATGGACCATCGCCACCTCCCTTTGTTACGGGGTCGTCGGCGTCCTAGGCGGCTACTATCTCGGCCGTCGTCGGGCAAGCATCGGGAACTTCCTGTTGGTCAGCATCGTAGGGACGCTCTTCTTCGATCTAGTCACCGGGATCCTCTTGGCTCCCCTGCACGGCACACCCATGATGATCGCCGCCATCGGGCAGATCCCATTCACGCTCCGCCACCTCGGCTGGAATATGTTCTTTGCCTGCTTCGCCCCCTGGTTCTATCGCGAGATCATGGCCAACATCAGTCTGGAACTGCGTTACGGCCTCAAGCTCGCGTAAAATCTCGCGACCGCTTCTTCAAGCAAGCCGCCCTAAAAAGCGGCTTTTTTATTGGATCTATGGCCAAAAAACTTGACTATTTACATATTTATTGTAATATCAAACTGTATTTAAGGTTCCACCAAAACTCAACCCAAGGAAGAAAATGCACCCCGTGAAGGAAAGGTTTGATTTCGACAGGCACACCTCAGCATTCATCATCAGGAGGAGACTCGATGAAGCACGAGAAATGGGCGGGATATATCGGATCGCCCGGATCATCCAGGTACTCAAGCAACGGAATATCCAGGAAGAGCTTCGCGTCAGCGAGCACCGGCGCCTCATCGAGGCCATCGGGCAAGCCAGGCATGGCAAGGAATTACCCCTGAAGAGCTGGCTGCCACGCGGATATCAGATCGCCAGACTGCTCAATACTGCCATGGCCGTCATTCCTGGATTCAAGCCGAAGATAACAAGCCGAGATATCAGGCTCATACGTGAAGCTCTTGGCCAATTCAAGCGGGAAAAGAAGTTGTGGGGCAAGGAACAGATCCCCTGCCTCATCCATTCCGCCAAAGAACTCGGCGTGAAACTCCGGAAATAGCTGGCAACAGCCACAATCTGCCACGCGGCCACGACAACTCACGTCGATTGGCCGCTTTTTTATATATTCCCGGGCATTTCATGGCCCAAATTTGGCAACATTTCGCCCAAAACACCTAATCCACAGCCCTGTTGACATGCTATTGCCTAAAATATGGCTTACTATATAATAGTCGGACAGGTATGTAGCTCGTCGCGTCGGCGCCGAGACCAATTAATAGCGTTAATAAACACAATATGAACAAAGCAAACATTGTAGACGCAGTTCATGGAGTTCTCGGTGGAACGAAAGTTCAGGCCGAACAAGCGGTCGAAACTATGATTAACTCGGTTATCGACGCTCTCAAGAAGGGCGACGAGGTTTCCATCGCCGGTCTCGGCATCTTCTCGGTCAAGCAGCGCGCAGCCCGCGATGCCCGCAACCCGAGGACAGGTGAGGCCATCAAGGTTCCGGCCATGAAGGTCCCGAAGTTCCGCGCCGCCAAGGCCCTCAAGGACGCTGTCAAATAACAGCCTCAAGGACCTGCCGGCAGGCAGGCGCAGTGAAATAGATCCAGAATCCTTGTGGATTCTAACAGAAGACCGCCTTAAGCGGTTTTTTGTTGACAGAGAAACCTGGAGGGTGTAACATATTGTAATAATAAATAATACACCACATTAACATGAGAAATATTATCAACATTTCCCTTCCCGCCTCGATGGTCGAGGAAGTCCAAGCCGGGGTCAAGGCCGGCGGCTTCGCCTCTGTCAGCGAGTATATTCGGCATCTCATCAGATCTTACCGTGACTATCAGTTGTACCGAGACGTCCAGATAAGCACCGCCGAATTCAAGGCCGGGAAGGGGAAAGTCCTTAGGTCATTCAAGGATTTGCGCTAACCTCCCAAGAAGTAATGAAAATAGAATATTCTCCATCCTTCCGCAGAAGGTACTTGAAGTTGCCTCCAGAAATCAAATCACTAGCCGAAAAGAAGGAGGCCGTATTTCGGCAGAATCCATTTCACCCAAGCTTAAGAAGTCATAAACTCCATGGGAGACTAGCAGGACTATATGCGCTGTCACTCAATCACAAGTACCGAATCATATTCGAACTGGTAGATCGAGAGACTATCTGCTGTCATGCCATTGGAGGACATGAAATATATTGATTCATTCCTACTCCATCTCCCCGATAACCACATCCGACCCCAACATGCGGCCGATCATGTGGCCGTTCCTATAGGTAAAGTATTTGGGATCTTTGATCTCGCTTATCTTCCGCGAAACGCACTCGCCTGTTCTGTCTTGACACTCGACCAGACCGACGCCCAGAAGCATCGCTGATTGATACGCATTTGCTATAGCCTGCATCTCGCCTTCCGTGACACCGGGATATCTCGCGCTGACTCGCTCCTCGAAGGCAGCATCGATCGGGATCGAGAAGTACAGACTTCCCCTCACATACTCTGCTGGAATATTCTCCAGGTTCTTCTCTGTCATACAATCCTCCTTGTAGCAGAAGATCTTCGTTGTGATACCCAGTTCCCCCTTCTGTTTGAACAGCGCGTAGGCGCTATCCTCGTACATCAGTGGGATGATGTAATCTGCATCGAAGGCCTTGTTCTGGAGAAGTAGAGTCCTGAAGTCAGTGCCCGTGAAGCCTTCTATATCTTTGATATTCTCGGCCGGCACTACTTCCTCTAGCCCTTTCAGACAATATGGCCCGGCGTCAGAGATCATGCTCAAGATGATCACTTTCTTTGAAGGATCGAGATACTTCCGTGCAAAATCTTCACAAGCCACCTCGTGGCTCACGAATGTTTTGACCGAATGTGGATTATCTTCCAAGATCTTCTCGTTGAACGCGCTGTACACCAGGACCTTCCCAGCCGCTCTCACTACCGGAGAAACGGCATTCGACGGCCCGGAGAATTCGGTGTATATAGCATTCACACGGTCGAAGTTGAGCAGTTTATTTGCGGCCGACACGGCGCCCGTCGGACTACTCTGGCTATCCTCTATAACGATCTTCACATTCTCTTCTCCATATAGAGCGATCAGGTCATCTTTTGCCATGGTCAATCCCTTCAGAACAGACGCGCCCCAATATGCACCGAACCCTGTCTGTGGAATGATCGCACCGATCGTGATCTTGCTTGTTTTGTTGCTAGTAGAAAGGGCGATGGCCAGGATTACCACCAGAACTACCCCCACAACCCAAAAGTAATTAGTCTTTTTCATGTGTTTGATGATTTATCGTTACTTGTAAACTACCACACATTATCATTAAGCGCAAGTTTTGTCTGGATTTGAGACCTGTATTCTTCATATTTCTATCAAAAGCCTCTGATAAGGGATTATTACCCCATTTACTGCTGTCCTGATTTATGACAGTATGACCATATGAACAGTCTCAAGAGCAATCTTCTCTCCCTGGGTTTTGATGCCAAAGAAGCAGAGATATACCTATTCCTGCTCTCAAATAAGGATGTACCTGCATATACGATATCCCGTGAGACAGGTATCCCCCGTACAACTGTATACAAACTGCTCGAAGGGCTCGGCAAGCGCGGCCTGGTAAATGATTGGCTCAAGAATAGCGTCAGGCATTACTCGCCGGAAAGCCCGAAGAGGCTGCGGGAACTCGTCAAGATCAAGGAGGAGGCACTCAATGAGAGCTTCCCTGGTTTGATAGAACTGTTCAACACCGATGTCGTCAACCCGACCACCAAGTTGTACCTGGGCAAGGAAGGAGTGAAACAAGTCTTTGAGATCCTCCTCGATAATATCCAGAAGGAAAAACTCAAGAGGCTCTATGTCTATTCGGACTACTGGCTCACGGAACAATTCCCGAAGTACTTCCACGATTGGAGGATACGCAAGAATAAAACCAAGGCATTCACCCAGCTCATCGTCCCCTACGACACCCCGATGACTGAGGACTACAGCAGCAACGAGTACCGTGAGACCAGAATCATGCCCAAGGAATTCTCTTTCTTCGGGTCAGTCGACATCAACGGCTCTCTGGTGGCCTTCTTCTCATTCAAGGATAAGGAAATCTACTCCATCCTCATAGATTCGCCGATCGTGGCGGAGATGCTGACTAAGCTGTTCTCGTATATTTGGAGCTCTTTGCCGCCCAGACAGAATCCCGCCAAGGGGGTATCTTAATTTCGTTTTTATGTATAATACCCGCATATGACCGACTGCCATACGCTCCTCATCTCCGATATCCACCTCGGATCCAAGGTCTGCCGCCCAGAGAAGGTCCTGCGCGTCTTGCGAGAGACCCACTTCAAGAACCTCATCGTGAACGGCGACCTCTTCGATTCGGCCGACATCGAGAAGCTCACCCCCGAACATTGGGAGGTCCTCACCCTCCTCTCCGACATCGCCAAGACCCACCCAACCATCATGGTCGGCGGCAACCACGGCCGCGAGATGGACAAGATGGTCAAGAAGATGCGGATCCGCATCGCCGACAACCACGCCTTCATGGTCAACGAACGCAAATTCCTGTGCCTGCACGGCGACGAGTTCGACACTCTGGTGAGAAAGCTTCCCAGCACCACCAAGATCTTCACGCAAATCTATTACTTCATCCAGCGCTTCGGCGGCAAGAAGCAGCGAGTCTCGATCGCCCTGAAGCATGCTACCAAGATCCTCCTCGGCATCTCCCGCCGCCAGAAGAGACTGGCTCTCGCCGAAGGCGCCCGCGAGCACACCGATGTAGTCATCTGCTCGCACACCCACATCGCCCATGTCGACACGCGCGGCGATATCCTCTTCGTCAATTCCGGCTCATTCTGCAACGAGCCATCGACTTATGTGACCATCGACAAAAGTGGATTGGTGGGGCTGAAGGAGATATAGGTGGAATTTATTCAGCGACATCGACGACCCTTCCATTCTTAATCTGCTTCATCGAGGGAACATATCCAGTGGCATCGCCCCAATCATTGAATCCATAAGTTCCCATTACTCCAATAAAGTCTTTCATACTGTGCAAATAATCTTTCAACTTTGAAGGGTCAGTTCCAACGTTTGCTATGGCCTGCCTAAGAATGTATACAGAGTCATAGGATATCGCCACAGCAAAGTCATAATTTGGTTTACGATCAGTCGTCGACTGGAATTTGGCATACAGACTTTCCCTAAGGACATTGTCCCTTACGACTGGATCAGTGAAAAACACCATGCCCTGAGCCTCAGGAGATTGGAGCACGTCATTCACGCTTCCAAAATAGTTGCCGTACAACTGGCCCTTGAAACCAAGTTGCCGAAGCTGTCTTAAGGCGACTAGGCCATCGGCTGCCGAGCTTGGATTCATTACTACGGCTTGAGGCTTATTGGATAGTATGTCTAGGATATAGCTTTTAAAATCTTTGGTGCCGGGAGAATAATTCTCTTCAATGACCTTGCCCTTGAAGTATTTCTCGAAAATGTCCCTCAAACCAATCGAGTATTCATTGAGCTCGGTCATGATAGCCACACTGTCATACCTCCTGGCTACTTCTTGGGCCATAGACTTGCCTGTGTCTTCATCAGAATAGGCATTTCTGAAAATATATTCCCCAACTCCTGTCAGTTTTGGATGGGTAGACCATAGGGCCATCATCAGGACCTTGTTCTTTTCCGCGATTGGAGCGATGGCCAACGACTCCTGACCACACACCGACATGATTACCTTTACCTTTTCGACTGAGATGAGCTTTTGGGCTGAGGTGATAGCATCTTTGGCACCACACTTTCCATCTTCATAGATCACGCTCACTTTTTTGCCCGAGATACCACCATTTGCATTGATTTCTTCGACAGCTATAGCCACTGCGATCTTCGATTCCTCCCCAAAATCAGCGCCAAAACCAGTAAGCGGGCCGACAAATCCGAGTTTGATAGTGTTATCTTGTACTGACCTTGAGAGCGCCAAGATGATGATGACAATGACGATTGGCACTGCAACTAACCAAATTAGCTTTTTCATACGCTCATTTAAGCATATCTTTCCGTAGACCGCACGCCCCAATCAATAATCACCTACTCCACCTCAACAAACTTTCCATCTCTGATCTGCTGGAAATAGAAATCGCGCTCTACTTCGCCGCTTGGCTGATATCTGACTTTTCCAAGAGTACCCACGAAGTCATCCTTGTCATAGAAATATTTCTCTATACATCTGACATCTGTACCACAGGACTTCTCTGCCTCATCCAGCAACATAAGGCCATCATATACGAAGTACGCGGTAACAAATGGATCTTTTCCGTACGTTTCCTTGAATTTCGCTTCAAAATTCTGACGGGTTGAGTTAGTTATATCAGAAACAACCCACGGAACATACAGTCCTTCGCCTGCCTTCCCGGCAGTATCGATCAAGGATTGATCTCTTCCGCCATAGTAGGCTATTCGATCTCCTTTATACCCCATCTGATTCAAACGTTTGAGGATGGCCGACATGGCAGGAATATCGTTTTGCATATATACCGCATCAGGCTTACCCGCAAGGATCTTCAGAACTGAAGTCTCGGGGCTAGGTTCGTTATATTTGATCTTTTCCGAAATAGTTCTACCGCCGACTCCGTTGAAATACTCCGTCGCTGAATCGTTCAATGTTCCGCCAAAAGTACCGTTATCTGTGATGATACCTAGGGTTTTCACCCCCAATCTCTCTGAAGCAAACTTGGCTGCCTCTGTAGCTTCGGCCTCCAAACGATAAGCCAGGTTGATCGTCGGAAAACCGGACTCATAGAGATCCGCTCCGGATAGACCCGCCATGAATGTCAGATCATCACGCGCATCAAGCAGCGGGTACATCGCTTTCATATCATTATCACAACCAACGATGAACATATGCATGGACGGGTGCAAGGCCTTCAGGGATTGCGTGCCGCTGACCGCGTCCTTGGTATTGCATTTGGTGTCTTGATATATGAATTCAAAATCCCCGGCGTATCCCTCGCTCTGGGCAACAGCGATGCTATCTCTGATCATATCTCCCCACCACGCGAAGTTCTCCGATAGTGGAAGGAGGACGCCAACTTCGATATGACGCCGTTCGTTTCCGGGATTCTCATACCTGAGTGCCAAGGTAATGACTAATACCAAGGCCAATAATATAGACGTGATTAGCAATGTGTATTTCCTCATCCCGCTGTTCTACAGGAAAATCACTTATTTTGCTATCTTTTGTTGAACAAGTGTTGACAAAAACTCAACAACAGGTATAGTAGCCGCATGTCAATAAGTGAGACTTTGGGCATGATCGGTCTGAACGATAAGGAGAGCAGGGTCTATCTTGGGCTCCTCAAGTACGGCCGGGTCACGCCGGCCGCACTATCACGCCTGACCAAGATCAACCGGGCCACGGTCTACAGCGTCTATAAGAGTCTCTTGAGCAAAGGGGTCATCGCGGAAGATCTGGGTGGCAAGACTCTTTATCTATCTCCTCTCCCCCCGACAGCCCTGGAGAAGCTGATCGATCATCCGCGACAGGAGCTCAAGCGCCGGGAGAAGCTAGTTAAGGAGGCTATCGACGAGATCGGATTGATCCATTCAGAGAAGAATTATCCTGTGCCCAAGATCCGCTTTATTGCGGAGGAAAATATGGAGGATTTCCTGTATGACAACGGGGTTAAATGGGTCAAAGAGCTCTACAAGGGAGATGGCGTCTGGTGGAGCTTCCAAGACCATAGCGTGGTAGAGAATTATGAAGAATGGATCGAGTGGATTAGCAAGACTAAGGAATATCGGGACAAACGCGTCACCTCCAAGATATTGAGTAATGATTCACGGATCGAACGCGAGATGGAAAAGAAGATCCCGAGGACAAAGAGGGACCTCAGATTCTTACCGCGGCTCAATTTCACTGCCAGCATCTGGATATCCGGCGACTATATGGTCATGGTGGTGACCCGCCAGCATCCCTTCTACCTCGTAGAGATCCACGACTCCACGCTCGCACACAACATGAAGGAGGTGCTCAAGACGCTCTGGTCACTCACTGATAGCAAAAAATGATCTCGATTGTGCGGGACGGGAGAATCGAACTCCCACCAAGAGTTTGGAAAACTCCTATTCTACCATTAAACTAGTCCCGCTCTCGTTTTTTGGGGTACTGCGCTACTTCTTCTCCTCCCCCTTCCCCGCTCCATGATGCGCGGCCTCGTGCTCCGTCGCCACATGTTCGACGAAATCCTTGATCTCGTCAACCTCTTTCTTCATCTCCTTGATCGTGTCACGCATCTGCCCGATCTCGTGCTCCTCTTCCTTGATCTCCCTCTCGGTCTTCTCGGTGCTCTTCTTCTCGCGCTTCAGACCGCTGATCAGGATCGTATCCCCGATGAAGTATGAGACAAAGAGGCCGGTGAGGAGCAGGATGCCCACCACGATGATGAGACTTGTCGGCTCGTAGAAGAGCCAGCCCAAGAAACCGCCCTTGGCCTGAAGGATGTCCGCCGTGTGCCAGACGCCGCGCCAGAAGAGCACGATCGCTATGCCGCCGATGAATGTGTAGAGCACCGGGTAGTGGCTCAAGTGTCCACGCACGCGATCTTCGAGCCGATCGAAGACGCCTACGATCTTCTTGATGATTGGTGATCTGTCGTATATTGGATGTTCCATGATGATTCGTGTCGGGGCGCCGGGATTCGAACCCGGAGTCACCTCTTCCCAAAAGAGGCATGTTAGCCGTTACACCACGCCCCGTTGTTCAGACATGCTATCACAAAATAACATTTTTTACCCATTTTACCCTGGCGCGACGCGTTTCGAGATCCATGTATACACAAAGGACATGGAAATAGAATTCGGCATCTAGGCCGAGCCGGCTCTCCGATAGATATGTCTCGATCATGCGGCCGATATGCCTCCCCTTCAGGCCGTGGACATTGTCCTCCGGTCTATGGACATCACGTGATCGTTCGTCATGGACAGAAGTCACGCTTTTGACTTCAAAGAAGTGGGTCACACCTCCCTTTCGCGCAATAATATCGATTTCTCCCCATTTCTTCTGGTAATTTCTAGCGACAATCTCAAAACCATGTCTCTTTAGGAAGGTGCAAGAGACGTCTTCTCCGATCATCCCCAGATCGCGTGTATGGAGCATAATTTTGCCAAAAAACAGCTAATAATCGTGTATTTCACGTGTAATTCATTTCATATGAAATCATTTGCCCAGCCCCCTTAAAGACGCAAATAGGCCATATTATTTGTCTCTTATTAACCTAATTCACAGGTTTATCCACAGTTTCCACACGAAAGCCACGATTAATAGGCATTCCTAATGGACCCAAATAAAAGACAAGAACTGGTGCGGGTAGGGAGAATCGAACTCCCATCTCATCCTTGGCAAGGACGTGTCCTACCACTAAACGATACCCGCAGATCGAATACTCAAAAACAGTTAGCAGAGTATAGCGCAGATTCCGGTTTTGTAAAAGATATTTGTGCCCTCGGAGGGATTCGAACCCCCAACAACAGTTCCGAAGACTGTTGTGATATCCATTTCACCACGAGGGCGTGAACCCATAGTAGCGCAGTTAGTCAGAAAGCCAAAATTGTAGTACAATATTCTCATGAAAACGGCTCAAAATAGCCCTATTCCTGGGGAGATCGTATCCGCCGTCCAGACCATCGAAAAGGCCGGTTTTGAGGCCTACCTTATAGGCGGTTGCGTCCGCGACATCTTCCTGGGGAGGGTGCCGCGCGATTGGGATATCACTACCAATGCCAAACCGGAAGACATCCAGAAGCTGTTCCCGAAGACCGTGTATGAGAACACCTTCGGTACCGTAGCGGTGATCAACGAAACAACTACAGATGAGACCTTGAAGTCAATCGAGGTCACTCCATATCGTCTGGAGTCGACATACTCCGATCGCCGCCATCCGGATCAGGTACATTTCAGCGACAAGATCGAGGATGACCTCAAGAGGCGCGACCTGACCATCAACGCCCTGGCTGCCAGCTTGTCCGGGGAGGCGATAAAAGACATCGTCGACATGTATGGGGGATTGCGCGATATCAAAGACAAAATCATCCGCATGGTGGGGAACCCGGTTGACCGTTTCAATGAGGACGCCTTGCGTATTATGCGTGTAGTTCGGCTATCAGTCGAGCTCGGTTTCGAAATCGAAAAAGAGACTTTTGTGGCCGTAAAGAGCCATAATAAGCTGATAAAGGACGTATCCATGGAGCGCATTCGGGATGAATTCACCAAGATTGTCCTATCGTCGAATCCGAAGAGGGGCATCGAACTTCTGCACGAAACGGGGATCTTGAAACACATCGTTCCGGAACTAGAACAGGGGATCGGTGTTACACAGACACAAGCGCATGCTTTCGATGTTTGGGAGCACCTTTTGCGCAGTCTCCAGCATGCCGCTGACAAGGGTTGGGACCTGGATATACGGCTTTCAGCCCTATTTCACGACATATCCAAGCCTGCCACGAGAGATGTTTCACGTGAGACAAAACAGCCCACTTTCTACAATCACGAGATGAAAGGTTCACGTGAAACACGCAAAATCCTCGAAAGAATGAAGTTTTCACGTGCAACTATCGAAAAAGTGGCCAAAATGGTGAGGTGGCATATGTTCTTCTCGGATACCGAGACTATCACGCTGTCTGCCGTCAGGCGCATGATCGTCAATGTCGGCCGTGAAAACATCTGGGATCTCATGAATCTACGCGTCTGCGACCGTATAGGCACCGGCAGGCCCAAGGAGAACCCGTACCGCCTACGCAAATACAAGGCCATGATCGAGGAAGCCCTGCGGTCGCCAACTTCTGTCGGCATGCTCAAGATTGACGGGACCCGACTCATGGAAGTAGCTAAGATTCCTGCTAGCCCAAAGATCGGGCATATCCTGCATGCGCTATTCGGAGAGGTTCTGGATGATCCCAAGCTGAACACTTCGGAGTATCTGGAAGACAGGGCTCTGGAACTCCTGAAAATCACAGACAATGAATTGGTTGAGTTAGCCAAACACGGCAGGGAACGCAAAGACGAGGAAGAGGTGAAAAAGATAGGTGAAATAAGGAAAAAACACTTTGTCTCATAGAGAAGTCTAAGCCTGTCTTATTAGTCCACAACTTATCCACATGTATGTCCTTTACTATGTCCTTTAAAGGACATAGTATTACCAACAGGTAGCGGTGGTTCTTTCCAAAACAAAAGAAGATCCGGGTAGGATCCTCTCTCAAAAGTCGAAACGACCACATAGCGCAACCCTCTGTTGCTTGGGTAAAATGTCAGTGTAACTTGTCTCATCTACACTATCGCCTCCTTTCAGGAGAGCAAACATTTTTGGACAGTGCACCCTGGCACCCAAATCATTTTTAGGAACAGATGAGGATGCAGTTCTTTAACGGTTCGCCCGACTTTCAAAGCCGCGTTCGCGCATCCAATATTTCTCTGGAAAGCGCAATCAAAAACGCGGCTTTCTTTTGCCTGATTTTGGAGATCAAGTCACCTGATTTACCAAGCTCCGAAAGGGGAGGCTTAACGAAAATCGCCCATTTTCGGGCGAAAAAATCAGAACTTTTTTACTTTATAGCCCTATATGAAGCCACAACAACTATCTCATGTGTATTTCGAGCGGACAATGGTCAGAGCCCATTATTTCATCAAGTATTTTGACTTTGTCAATCATAGCTAGGACGCCCTGGGTCACGAAGAAGTAGTCTATCCGCCACCCGACATTGCGTTCCCGGGCGTAAGTCTTCATGTCCCAGTAGGTATAGGCATCCTTGACACCTGGGTTAAAATGTCGGAAAACATCGGTGTATCCGGCCTTCACTACTCGGTCTATCCAGGTCCTTTCGATAGGGAGGAATCCGGTGTTCTCTTCGTTCTCTTTGGGCCGAGCCAGATCGATCTCGGTATGAGCGGTATTCACGTCGCCGCAGAATATGATCTCATGGCCCTTCTTCTTGAGCTTATTGATGTATTTCAGGAATTCCTCATAAAACTCAAGCTTATAGGCCAGACGCTCCGGTCCGCCCCCGCCGTTAGGGAAGTAGATATTCAAAAGGACAAAACCTGGCCTGCCGGCAGGCAGGTCCTCAAAGAACAGCGCCAGGAAGCGACCTTCTTGATCATATTTTTCGATGCCCATGCCGTATTCGACTTTTTCTGGCTTCACTCTCGTATATATAGCCACGCCGCTGTAGCCCTTGCGGCCCTTGGAATGATCGAAATACGAGAAGTATCCGGCCGGATTGCGGATGCCTTCCTCGAGCTGTTCGGCTTCGGCTTTGACCTCCTGTAGACAGAAGATATCCGGCGACTCGTTGAGGAACCAGTCAAAACCGCCCTTCTTCACATTCGCCCGCAGGCCGTTCACATTCCAGGAGATGATGCGCATGGTGGGATTCAGTATAGCAGGAATGGGGAAGTGTTCTATTCGAAAAAGAAAAACCGCGATTGTTAGTCGCGGTTTGTGTTTGATGGGTAGTTTTCTCTACCTGTAGCTTAGCCGGGCTTCTGGCCAGTGATGACTGCTTCCATCGCTTCGCGGTAGGTGGTAATCACCTTCTCGAAGCCGATCTTCCGCATGTCTTTCTTGGCCACACCCTCAATGAAGAGGAGATCCGGCTGCCGATCCCGTTCATAGTGAGTGATCCACTCAGCACCGTAGTTGGACTTGTGATTGAGGTCGTAGATCTTGAACCTGCTGATCTGGCGCCTATATGCTAGAGCTCGTTCGTCCTCGTCGTCTTGGGCATACTTATCGCCGTTGACAAACAGGCCGCCCGGCAGGAGCACCCGGTAGATCTCGCCCACAAGACCGTTGCGCCGTCCGCTCTCGAGGTTATGCAAGACAAACGAAGAGACCACGAAGTGGAACTCATTCGCCCCTACCCCTGCGAGATAGTCGCCGATCTCGGCCTCGACGATGAGCACTCGCTCGGACATTCCCCATTGCTGGAGGTTGGCCCGGAGTTGTGTGATCATCTTCGGCTCGTTATCGACGGCCACGATCCTGGCGTGCGGCTCGGCTTCAAGCAACCGTTTGGTCGTGATGCCAGTCCCAGGTCCGATCTCCAAGATCCGCGGCGCCGTAATGTACGGCCAGCGAGAATGCTGACTGAAGGCCAGAGCTACTTGCTCCTGGTGCCGATCATAGTGAGGCATCATCTCCTTCAAGCGATCATACTCATCACCGAGAACGTTACTAAACCGCTGACTGTCAGTTGCGTTTTGCATATACTATTTCTCCGTAAGCCTGTTTTGAGTCGGTTGGCTTAACGACTTGTTTACAAAGAGCATAGAGTATCAACTCTATCGATTCACAACCTATGTTATGAATCGAACAAAGTGGAGGATTTTGTCTATGAGTTCCTCCGAACTCATGGGTATCACTTCGCCTTGAAAGTAATACCCGTAGTGAACATGGCATTCGTGACCCGCTTGTCATGTGCGGTGAGTGGCACGAACCAATTTACCCCCAGAACATTAACGGTCAACCGTTTGCTGGCATTCCAGTCGACTCCAACTGTGCCGCGAGCGATGAATCCTGACCGAGTCCCCAGTGTGCCGAAGTCATAGACTCCGATCACCGAAGCTCTCAACCCGAACTTACCGTCACTGACCGACAAGCTTCGACTTACGCCCAAGGTAACCAGGTTGCCACCGTGGAATCCGCTTCCCGGCATGGTGAGATAATTCTCGTAACCCAGTGTGACTGAACCAAGTTTGCAGTCCTTAGTTACAGACATATAGGTCTTGAGAATGTCTCCCACACCGAGTGTCAGTGCCCGTGGTTCATCGAAGTAACAAGAACCAATGTTCATCGTCACCTCATTTGCCACAGAACCCTTCCAACCGATTGCGTAGTCCAACTCATTGCCCAGACTGCCGTCATTCCATGAACCACTCAGGCTTCTGGAACTCCACAAGCCTGCGTAGAACCCATTATTGAAGCTCATGAATGCGTCCGATTGAACGGCTGCATCATTGCTCAACACAGATCCAGTGCCAAACGCGAGGTATTTGTTCGTGACATACGAGCTCACGGTTACACTCTCGGCTTGGACGCTACCAACGGCCAAGAACAGGGAAACGCTAACAACAAACGATTTGATGGTTTTCATAACTGATGTTAGGTGTATTGTTTTGGCACACCACGGCCTCCTTAGGAGCCAAGCCACTATTTCAAGGTGTCTCTTTACTGTCTGTCATAATTATTGCATAATTTTATGCCATTGTCAATCTTATTTCGATTAAAATGTGGCTAAGATGCTGTATAATGTTGATAAATAAGGGTAATTTTCTGTTGATGGAGTATTGACAACTAATACATGAAGGGCTATCATTGGGGCATGATTAATGACCTTTTGGTAAAACTTGGTTTCACTGAAAAGGAAATCCTTGTATATTTGGCTGTGCTCGAAAACGGCAAAATATCGCCAGCCGTAGTCTCTACATTGACTAATATCAAGCGGCCGACCGTCTACTCAGTGGGTAAGGAGCTCATTAAGCGGGGGGTGATAACAGAGGACACACAAGGATCTGGTTCATATTTCGTAGCCTTGCCACCCGAAAATCTAGTAGAAGCGATCAAGAAGGAGGAGTTGATCATTTCAGAAAAGAAACAGGTGATAAAGGAATTGATGGGCGAACTCGAGAACTTACCGCGCTCAAAATCTTATTCTGTACCGAAGATGCGTTTCATTGATGAGTACAACATTCGAGATTTCATGTACAAACAAGCGCCTGTATGGGATCAGAGCATGATACAGTCGCAAAATCACACTTGGTGGGGATTCCAAGATCATACATTTGTTGAGAATAAGGATTTGCAGGAATGGATAGCTTGGTACTGGACTCGTTCGCCCAAAGAGATCAACCTCAAATTGATTTCAAATGATACACAAGCAGAAAAAGAGATGCAGGAGAAAAAATTCCCAGGCCGCTACATAAAATTCTGGAAAAAAGGTTTTAATTTCACGACGACGAACTGGATAGTAGGGGATTATGTGGTATTTACGATGACGCGCCAGCGGCCGAACTACATCGTCGAGATCCACGACGCCGTCTATGCCGAAAATATGCGTCAGGTATTCAAAAACCTGTGGGACATTATTGATGTAAATCCTTAACTCTACTTCCTCTTATTATGGAACAACTTATGCACCCTCTGTAGCTCGCTGTCGGTGACATGCGTATAGATCTGGGTGGTGCTGATGTTGGCGTGACCCAAGAGCATCTGGACGGAGCGCAGGTCGGCGCCGTTGCCCAGCAAGTCAGTGGCGAAGCAGTGGCGGATGACGTGGGGGGTGACCTTCTTGGAGATGCCAGCTTTGACCGCGCAATACTTCACGATGCGCTCGATCGAGCGCTTGTCTATGGCCAGATCACCATTCCTAGAGGCCTCCTTGTTGAGCCTGATGAATAGGGCGTCATCGACATCCGTGCGTTTGTCGAGATAGCGCTTCACGGCCCTGCGAGCCTCATCGGAGATGAAGACTACCCTGATCTTCTCGCCCTTGCCGCGGATAGGGAAGCTGTCGGCACTGATATCGATATCGCGAGTCAGGGAACAGAGCTCGGCCGCGCGCAGACCGGTGGAGAAGAACAGCTCGAGAATAGCCTTGTCGCGGAGAGATTTGATGTCGCTACCATTTGGGGCGTTGAGCAGGCGCTGGAGCTCTTCGCGGGAGATGAGGTCGAGGTGACGCTCGCCGACCTTGGCCAGCTCGATATGTTCCGAGGAGAGGGCCTTGATGTCCTGCCTGGCCAGGAATTTCAGGAATGAGCGCAGAGCGATGAGATAGTGGTTCTGGGTGCGCTTCTTGAGCGTCTCATTCTTGTCGGCTCTATTCTTGTGAGTCAGCTGGCGGTTGAGCCAGAGGCGATAGTCGCGGACGACTTCCTTGGTGATGTCTTCGGCGGTTTTGACCTTGGTTTCGGAGATGAAACGGGTGATGTAGCGGTCGTAGACGCTCACGGTCTTGAGCGAGCGGCCCTTCTCGACTTCGAGGTATTCGAGGAAGCGTTGTTTGAGGTCCTTGATATTATGCGACATACAATAATCATAGCACTTTCGGCCTATTTAAGCGGTATTCGGAAGGAAAAGGCCTGAAACGTTGCCTGTTAGCCACATTCATGCT
The DNA here is from genome assembly GCA_041665325.1 of Minisyncoccota bacterium. Taxonomy (GTDB): domain Bacteria; phylum Patescibacteriota; class Minisyncoccia; order Phycocordibacterales; family PALSA-1337; genus C7867-002. Next base: position 21,958 of record JBAYJB010000002.1, on the reverse strand, counting down.
ATGATAGTTCGACAATGCTAACGACCAGACAAAAGACCAAGATCATCAAGGAGACGGGCACGCACGACAAAGACACCGGTTCGCCGGAGGTTCAGATCGCCCTTTTGACCAAGAGGATCGGCGAGTTGACGGATCACTTGAAGAAACACAAGAAAGACAACCATTCGCGCCGTGGCCTACTCGGCATGGTTGCCAACCGCCAGACGCACTTGTCGCATCTCCGCAAGAGCCACCCTCGCCGTTACTCGGTGATCGCTAGGAAGCTTGAATTGGCGAAATAGTTTCATTGAAAAGTCGTGATGGCAATGAGGATTAGTGTTCCTCATTGCCCAAATAGCATTTTAATAAAAATCGTAAATAAATTTTCATGTCAGTAATCAAACACAAAGAACAGCGCGTCGGTATATTCATCGACGCTCAGAATCTCTACCATAGCGGCAAAAATCTATATCACTCCAAGGTCAATTTCGGCCAGATCGTCAAAGACGCCATGGACGGACGCCGCCTCGTGCGCGCCGTAGCCTATGTCATCTCCACGGAATCCGGCGAAGAGTCGGCCTTCTTCGACGCCCTCACCAAGATGGGCATCGAGACCAAGACCAAGGACCTCCAGATCTTCTCATCCGGCGCCAAGAAGGCGGACTGGGATGTCGGACTCGCCATCGATGCCGTGAAGCTCGCGCCTAAGCTCGATGCCGTGATCCTGGTGACTGGTGACGGCGACTTCGTGCCGCTCGTCGAGTATCTCCAGATGAATGAGGGCTGCCAAGTAGAGGTAGTATCCTTCGGCAAGTCCACCAGCGCCAAACTCATCGAAGCCACGGACCACTTCATGGACTTGGATCTGAACCCGAACAAATATCTTCTGCGGACTAACGCAAGGAAATAGCCGCTCCACGCGCCGGAAAAAGGGGGAAATCTCAAATAGCAATGAGGGAGCGAGTTTGATAGAGTACGGAGCATCATGAAGAAAAAAGAATATGCTCTCGAGGTTGGTGGTAAGACCCTGACGGCCGAGTTCAGCGATCTGGCGGACCAAGCCAATGGTTCCGTCATTTTGCGTTATGGGGACACGGTGATCTTGGGGACGGCGGTGATGGGGAACTTGCGCGACGGCGACTTCTTCCCGCTCACGGTGGATTATGAGGAACGCTTCTATGCTACGGGCCGGATCCTAGGCTCGCGCTTCGTGCGCCGCGAGGGGCGACCATCGACCGACGCCATCCTGGCTGGCCGCATCGTCGACCGCACGATCCGACCGCTCTTCAACCAGCGGATGCGCCACGAGGTCCAGATCATCATCACGACCCTGTCGATCGGGCAGGAAGATCCCGATGTGCTCGCGGTCATCGCGGCCTCACTCGCGCTCGGCACGTCCGACATCCCATGGAACGGGCCCGTCTCTACAGTGCGCATCGCGAAGGGTGCCGCTTGGCTCGTCAATCCCGACTTCAAGGCACGCGACGAAGCCGGCATGAGCATGGAGATGATAGCTTGCGGCAAGGACGGCCTGATCAACATGATCGAGGTCGCCAGCAAGGAAGTCCCGGAAGTGATCGTGAATGAATCTTTGGCCAAAGCCTCGGAAGAGATCGAGAAGATCCAGGCTTGGCAGAAGAAGATCATCAAAGATATCGGCAAGAAGAAGACGGAAGTCGAATTGCCGGAGCCGACACCGGGCACGAAGGAGCTTTTTGACGCCGAGATCAGGCCAAATTTAGCCAAACATATCTTCAGCAAGGAACCGGGCTACGGCAAGATGGTCGAAATGAATGAAGAGTGGAAGAAGCTCTTTGCCGAGAAACTGCCAGAGGGCAACGCGGCTATGGCCGAGGAGATGTTTGAGGCGGCCGTGAATGATCTGGTCCACGACGGAGCGATCGATGATGACAAGCGTGTGGACGGCCGCGGCATGGACGAGCTCCGGCCGCTCTTCGCCCAAGCCGGCGGCATATCGCCGATCCTGCACGGTTCCGGCATCTTCTATCGCGGCGGCACGCACATCATGTCAGCTTTGACGCTCGGTTCGCCCGGCGACGCCCAAGTCATCGAGGGCATGAGCGTCACGGAGAACAAGCGCTTCATGCATCACTACAACTTCCCGCCATTCTCGACCGGTGAAGCGGGCAAGGTCGGCGGCACCAACCGCCGGATGATCGGCCACGGCGCGCTTGCCGAGAAAGCTTTGCTGCCCGTCATTCCTGATAAGGATAAATTCCCATATACCATCCGCCTCGTCTCGGAGGCCTTCGCTTCAAATGGTTCGACTTCGATGGGCTCCGTTTGCGGCTCTACTCTAGCCCTTATGGACGGCGGCGTTCCGATCAAGGCCCCGGTCGCGGGCATAGCGAGCGGCCTCATGATGAGGAACGAGAAGGAATACAAGATTCTGACCGACATCCAAGGCCCGGAGGATCATCATGGCGATATGGACTTCAAGGTAGCCGGCACGCGAGAGGGCGTCACAGCCGTGCAGATGGATGTGAAGGTCGGCGGCATCTCCCTGAAGATCCTTTCCGAGGCGCTCGAGAAGGCCAAGAACGCTCGCTTCAAGATATTGGACGTCATCGAAAAGGAGATTGCCGCGCCGCGTGCCAAGATCTCACCGAACGCCCCGGAGATCATCATCATGAAGGTCAAGCCCGACCAGATCGGCCTCGTCATCGGTTCCGGCGGCAAGACTATCAATGAGATCCGCGACACCACGCACGTCGAAGACATCACCATCGAGGATGACGGCTCGATCTTCATCACCGGCAAAGACGGTAGTGCCGAGAAAGCCAAGGAGATCATCTACAACATGACCCGTGAATACATGCCGGGTGAGAAATTCGAGGGGGAAGTGGTCAAGATCATGGATTTTGGCGCTTTCGTGAAGATCAGCCCGAGTACCGATGGGCTAGTGCACGTTTCCGAGTTGGCGCCATTCCGCGTCGAACGAGTAGAAACTTACCTGAAAGAGGGCGACAAGGTTCCGGTAGTAGTGAAGGGGCTGGACGAGAAGGGCCGTCTAAGTCTATCCATCAAAGCGACTAATCCGACCTTCTTCACCCAAAAACCAGAGACCCCGCGGCCGCCACGCGCGCCTGGGAGCCTGCCTGCCGGCAGGCAGGGAGATTTTAGGAAGCGTTTTTAAGGTTATATCTCGCCTCGCGAGTTGCTATAATAGTCTCAATGAATGACGACAAGCCAGAGGAACAGGATCTGGAAGCGCCACGCGCTAGCGAGCGCGTGTTCGACATCTCGAGCGATCTGAATATCAAGGAGCTCAAGGAAGAGATCGCCAGGGAGACGCCTCCGCCGGCGCTCAAGATCTTCTCAATGATGCGTCCGGCTACGGACCAGAAAACACCACCTGCCCCGCCGACAAAACCGCTGTCTGTGCCAGTACCTACATCAACCACCTCGATCAAACCAACGCCGACGCCGGTGCCTCGGCCACCGATCAATACTATGGGAAACTACAGACCGATCCCTTCGGCCGCGGCCAAACCTATCCCTGCACCAACGACGATGGCTGCCACGACCTCCGCAACCGTTCCCAGAACTCCGCCAGAAATCAGACCTCTAGAGACAGGCAGTAATCTTCCGAAAAGCCCGTCCGTATTGCAGCCGGTGAATACCCCTTCGCCAATTTCGCCAACAAGGACAGTGCCATTCGTGCCCAAGGCAATCCCTAGGACAATCTTACCGACCGCCCCCACCGGGATGCCCGCCGCACCTAGGTCTGTTCCTGCTCCTACGCCGGCGCCGATACCAAAGGCACCGCCGGCCGTTACAGTTACACCGATTATTGCTGCTGTGCCAATCGCACCTACCGCCCCTTCTGCTATGCAATCAGAGCTGGCGTCAATACTTCCCAAAATAGTCTCTGCTCAAAAGATCCCCGCTGTCCCCGTAGCAGCCTCAGCCCCCGTCACCACCCCGCCCAAACCTTTGTATACAACATCCGTCATCTCCGAGCCGCCCGGCCTGGCTTCTAATATCCTGAAAAAGTTACGAACTTATGAGGGTGATGTCGCCGAAGTCCTCTCACACAGGGGCACTTCAGCTCTCAACATGACTATCGCCGAGAATAAGAGGAAACAAGGAGAGGAGAGAATAGGCAACAAGGAGGAGACGAGTGAGGAGTCTTCCCACTCTCTTAGGAAGGCGCTGGTGATAGTGTTCAGCTTCATACTGATCGCGGCCGGAGCCGGCGGTGGCTATTATCTCTACAGCCGGAGCCCCCTCGGCACGGCCAACCAGCCTGCACCGGACACGCAAAAGCCAAAAGCACCGGTATCTCTGGTGCCTTCGGATGCACAAACGACTATATCGATCAGCGGGCTCAACGCGCAGACGCTTCTGACCAAGATTGGATCCGAGATCGCCAAACCACAAAACCCAGATTCCATAAAAGAGATCATTCTCATGGAGACGAACGAGGCGACACAGACGCGAGCGGCCGTGACGACCATGACCGGCCTCCTCGGCATCCCCGTCCCAGACATCATCCTGCGCACTATCTCTCCGCGATGGATGCTCGGGGTCTATGCCAACCAAAGCGGCTCGCACAGCGTCTTCGTAGTAGTCAAAACCGATCTCTTCCAGAACGCTTTTGCGGGCATGCTCAAGTGGGAGGGCTTCATGGGGTTGAGTCTGTCGCGGATCACCTCGACGATCGAGGAGCGCGGACAATTCAAGGATGAGATCGTCAAGAACAAGGACGTCCGGGTTTATGTCGGCGAGAGCGGCCGAACTGATTTCGTATATTCATTCATAGACAATTCCACCCTGGTCTGGGCCCAAGACGACGGGGCCGTCGCGGAGGTCATCACACGCCTTGAAAACAGCCCCTTCGTAAGGTAAGATTGACCTATGAATAAAAAAGCCGAACTGGAAAAATACAAAGCCCGGCTCTTGGCCGAAAAAGCCGAGCTCGAAGAGGGGCTTTCCGGCATCGGCAAGCGCAACCCGGACAATCCACAGGAATGGGACGCGACGAGCGGAACTCTAGAGGTAGACCCCGCCGATGAGAATGAAGTGGCGGATAAATTGGAGGAATTAGAGGACAACAGCGGCATCGCCGCCAAACTCGAGAGTCAACTCAAGGAGGTAGACGCGGCCCTGGAACGTATCGAGAAAGGGACATATGGGCTATGCGAGACATGTAACAAGCCAATCGAGCCAGAGCGCCTAGAAGCCAATCCTTCAGCCAGAATATCTATAAAACACAAACATTCATAAAAATTTGAACTTTTCTTCACGAAAATTTTAATCTTTTTTGAACGTTCCTTGAACCTCTAGGCGCTAGAATGCGTCCATGAGTATCGCAAAATGCTATAGCGCCCACCTGGCGGGCCTTTTGGTAGAGATCGTGACCGTCGAGATAGACATCTCGAACGGTCTGAACTCGTTATCAATAGTCGGATTGGGAGATCGCGCCGTCGAAGAGGCCAAAGATAGGGTATCAGCGGCGGTGAAGAACTCTGGCTACATCTCGCCTAAGCAAAAGAATCAGAAGGTCATCATCTCCCTGGCACCTGCCGATGTCAGGAAGGAAGGTCCAGCTTTCGATCTAGCCATCGCCCTTTCGTATCTTTCGGCCTGCGGAGAATTAACCTTCCGATATGAAAAAGTTTTGTTTCTCGGGGAACTCTCGCTGGAAGGTGAGGTCAGAAGGGTGTCAGGGATATTGCCGATCCTTTGCCAGGCCAGAAATCTAGGGTTTGATACGGTATTCGTCCCACATGCCAATGCCGAAGAAGCGTCGCTCGCCAAAGGCATCGATATATATGCCGTATCGTCTCTGTCGGAGACCGTCCGATTCCTGAAAGAGGGACATGGACTACAACCGATCGAACCTCTCGACTACGAGGCTGTGTGCCGTCAGGCCGGCGCCGCAAACCACAAAGACATGCGGCTCATCCGCGGCAACGAAGGCGCCAAAAGAGCCCTGACCATAGCCGCGGCTGGGGCACACAACATCCTCATGTACGGACCACCGGGGACGGGCAAGACCATGCTGGCCCAAAGCTTCAGCTCCATCCTTCCGGCCTTGTCATACGAACAAGCCGTCGAAGTCACTAGTCTACACTCGGCCGCGCGGGTATTGGGCGGTACTTTCATGACCAAACCGCCATTCCGGGCACCGCATCATACCGCTTCGTACCCGTCGATCGTCGGTGGCGGATCATTCCCGAAGCCCGGGGAGATCACTCTGGCTCATCGGGGGGTCTTGTTCCTCGATGAATTACCGGAATTCGATCACAATGTCTTGGAAGCATTGCGACAGCCCCTCGAAGAGCGGGAGATCACGATCTCGCGCGCTCGCGGAGCAGTGACCTTCCCGGCCCAATGCATCCTTGTCGCTTCGATGAACCCTTGTCCTTGCGGCAAACCAAGGAACAGAGGGTGCACCTGTAGCGCGAAAATACTGCAACAATACCGGCGGCGCATCTCCGGGCCGATCATGGATCGCCTCGACATCTGGACGAATGTTAATAAGATCGACTACGCGAAACTCTCTCAGCAGACTGCCGAGAGCGAGACTTCCTCATCAGTGAAGGCTAGAGTCATAGCGGCTCGAACCATCCAGGTTGATAGGTTCAGGCGTTGGGGCGTCAAGAAGAGCTACAACGGCGAGATGGACGCCCGCGACATCGAGAGGATGATCGACATGAGCGCAGAGACGAGAAATATCTTGGCACAATCGGCAAAAAGGTTGGTTCTATCCGGACGGGCATTTCATCGTGTCATCAAGGTGGCTCGGACGATCGCCGACCTAGATGGAGTGGAAATTATCACAAAACCCCATATCTTGGAGGCACTACAATATCGACAAAAGATCGAGTAGAAGAAGATCAGCGGCAAATGGCCGAATTCGTAAAGGGGTTCTGTGCTCCGCGAATCTCGAGGTGCAAGTGCGGGCCAGTAGACAGGCCGGTCGAACCGACATAGCCGATCGTCTGACCCTGTGAGACTTGGGCTCCACCTGAGACGGCACTCTTGGACATATGCGCATACAGTGTCTGCGTGCCATTCTGGTGCAGGATGACGACGAAGTTCCCGTAGCCGCCGTTCCATGCGCCGTTGGACCTATTGATGATGACTGTGCCGGCGGCAGCAGCTCGGATGGGGGTACCTTTGGCGATCGCGAGATCTATGCCATTGTGGCCATGGAGCTTCTGGCTGATACGAGAGCCGGGTAGAGGACAGACATAGTAACCGGGATATGACGGCCAGTTCCAAATATCTCCGAAAAGTGGCTCGGCCGGGATCTTCCCCAGCTGAACAAACGCGCTCTGGACCGTGACCGGCGGCTCCACCGCCGGGATGATGATCTGGTCACCGATATTGAGAACGGAGGACAGAGTCAGGTCGTTGTAATTGAGGATATCGCCGATGACATCGTCGACATTCTCGCTATCAGTCTTGTATTTCTTGACCACATCACGAGCGATGCTCTGGATGGTATCTTTGGACTTGATCGTATAGGTGATGCCGGTGACCGGGAGGATGACTAGAGTCTGTCCGGGCTGTAAAAATGACTTGCTGGTCAAGTCATTGGCCCACAGGATGGTATTTACGGAGACATTGAACATCTTGGCTACGATGGAGAGGTTATCTCCCGGGCGAATGACGTATATGCTGATCTGGGTATTGAGCGGCTCGGCATTGTTCGAGGCGTCATTGAAAGCGGCCAGATCCGGCGAGAGGGTGTTGCCGCTGTCGATCGGTAGTACCGCCAATATCTGTTTTACTAGGTTGGAATCAGGGCTACTTGGGGCTTCGAGCAAGGCCATCGTTTGAGAATTGGCCATGGAAGACTGCAGAACTGTGGTCTTGGCCACGGCTCGTTCGTTGCCTAGAATAGAAGTGAAAAAAGAGCGAAGACCAGCGTGAGTGGTCTTCGAATATGCCAAGGTCAAGGAAATGACGAGTACGGCAATAGCCGTAAGGGAGATGAGGCGCTCAAAACGCCTAGAATATTGAGTTTTTTCGGACTTATGTACTTGCATGATGGATGTGCCGTTCGGCCAAGCTTCCGTGTCTTTCCTCCTATCTTTGCTGAGTCCTATAAGGGTATCAAGTGAGGGGGTATTGTCAATCTGGGCTTATGCACCGCCTGTAAAATGGTTTTTTAATGCTAATATCAGAGTGCGGAAGTGATTGATGTTCTTTCCGCTCCTAAAACACATGAATCTGCTGAATGACGCACAAAATAGGGCAGTCGAGACGGTCAATGGACCGGTTTTGATAGTAGCCGGCGCCGGATCAGGGAAGACACGAGTTATCACCCATCGCATCCTGCGTCTTATACAGAACGGCGTGTCTCCGCGCTCTATTCTGGCCGTGACCTTCACCAACAAGGCTGCCAAGGAGATGCGCGAACGCGTCAGCGGGCTTTTGGCCGGAGATGAGAGCGTCAACCGGCCGATTTCGGGAGATTGGCGGGCCGACCGGCCGTTCGTGAGCACTTTCCATGCTCTAGGCGTCCACATCATCAGGGAAAACGCCAAACTCCTCGGATTGACCAGGAATTTCACCATCTATGACCGGTCTGATTCGAAGCGAGCCGTCAAAGAGGCGATGATTTCCAAGAATATCGATCCAAAAAAATACGACCCGAATTTATTCCTGAACATCATCTCCCGCGCCAAGGGTGACGGGCTCGATCAGGCCGAATTCCGAACCCGGGCGAATAATTTTACCGAAGAGATGGTGGCCGATGTCTGGGAGAAGTACGAATCCATCCTGGCTGCCGAAAAATCGCTCGATTTCGACGACTTGCTGGTCAAAACGGCCCTGCTGTTGGGCCAGCCGGAAGTCCGCAACCACTACGCGGAGATGTGGAGATACGTGCACATCGACGAATATCAGGATACCAACCGCATCCAATACAAGATCGTCAACTATCTCGTCGAGAAGCACCGCAACCTGTGCGTGGTCGGCGACGCCGATCAGAATATCTACAGTTGGCGGGGCGCCACCATCGAGAATATCCTGCACTTCGAGAAAGATTACCCCGACGCCGTCGTGATCACCCTCGAGAAGAACTATCGCTCGACCAAGAATATCCTGGCCGCCGCCAACGCCGTGATCAAGAAGAACGGACAGCGCCGGGACAAGACTCTCTTCACTGACAACCCGGCCGGAGAGAAGATCTCCCTCATGCCTTCATACTCGGAGACGGAAGAAGCGCGCGGCATCGGGGATGTCGCGCGCGACCTCATCGCTTCCGGAGTGCCGGCCAGGGAGATCGCAGTCCTCTACCGCACCAATTTCCAATCTCGCGCCATCGAAGAGGCCTTCATCAAGAAGGACATCCCGTACCAGCTCATTGGCGTGAAATTCTTCGAGCGCAAAGAGATCAAGGATACCTTGTCATACATCCGCGCCTCCTTGAACCGTGACAGCTGGGGCGACATCGTCCGGGCCATCAATACTCCGACCCGCGGCATCGGCAAGACGACTGTGGCCAAGCTCATTAATAAGGCCGAACAGAGCCTTCCTGAAGCCACCAGGAAGAAAGTGGATGGCTTCTGGCATCTCCTAGACGACATCCGCAAGGAGATCTCCGAGAAGAAACCTTCCGAGGCTGTCCGCTTCGTCATCCAGGAATCCGGACTGGAGAGATCATTCAAGGAGGGCGACGGCGAGGATGAAGAGCGTCTCTTGAATGTCCGCGAGCTGGTCTCGGTGGCGGCGCAATACGATCACCTGCCCGGAATGGAGGGTATCGAGTCATTGCTCGAGAACGCGGCGCTCGCCACCGACCAGGACGAGCTCAAGGAGGACAGTGACGCGGTGAGGCTCATGACGGTGCATGCTTCGAAGGGTCTCGAGTTCGACCATGTCTTCATCGCCGGAATGGAACAAGATCTTTTCCCATTCAAGCATCTCGACGAAGACGGTGTGAACCAGAAGGAAGAAGAGGAAGAGCGTCGCCTCTTCTATGTCGCGTTGACCCGGGCTAGAAAGAAAGTACATTTGAGCTACACTCTCATCCGCACGGTCTATGGATCCCAGCGCGTCAACACACCGTCGGAATTCATCGAAGATATCGAGAGGGATCTGATCGAGGAAGACGCTCCCGGCAAGCCGACCGGCGCCAAGGCCATCTTCATAGACTTTTAATACCCATGTATATCAAGGCCAAAAAATCATTGGGGCAACACTTCCTGAATTCGCCGGCGGTGCTGGCGAAGATCATCGAAGCCGCGCGACTCAAGGAGGGGGAAACTGTGTTGGAGATAGGGCCGGGAGGGGGAGTGTTGACTCGTGCATTGCTCTCTGCCGGAGCGGAAGTAGTAGCGGTCGAGAAAGACGACCGCGCATACAACCTGCTCGGGGTGGAATTTGAAAGAGACATCCGGAATAAGACGCTGAACCTCCATCTTGCAGATATTTTGGGGGCCGAACCGGCCAGTTTCGGCCTGGGAAACGGAAAATACGCCTTGGTGGCCAATATCCCGTATTACATCACCGGAGCGATCCTGGAAAAATTCCTGGAATACGAGCCTCGGCCAAACCGTATGGTCCTGCTGGTACAAAAAGAGGTGGCCGAGCGGATCGTGGCACAAGACGGCAAGGAAAGCATCCTGTCTATATCAGTCAAGGCGTTTGGGACGCCGAAAATCATCTCGAGAGTTCCACGAGGCGCCTTTACACCCGCGCCTAACGTCGATTCCGCGATATTATCTATAGAGAATGTCTCAAACACTCATTTTGCCGAAAAAGGCCTAGTAATAAAGAGATTTTTCGATATCGTCAGGGCCGGTTTCGCCCACAAAAGGAAGTTCGTCAAGAGAAATCTCGAAGGGGTGGCCACCGCGGATGTCCTAAATAGGATTTGGCACGAATTGAAACTGGGTGACAAGCTCCGAGCAGAAGATCTGACGCTGGATCAATGGTTGGGTATAACCCTATATCTATAGTAGGGACAAATTTGCTATACTTTGCCAAGTATTATGGCCGTTTACCCGCGCAAACAGACTGTCGTGATTTTTGCGATATGTGTTATCGCAGTTGGCGGCGTGGCCTACTCAGTCTATGGCAGATCTGCCGACGGTATCGCTCAAGATCTCAGGGTAGAGCCGATAACTACTGCCGCCGATGCCGGCACAGTCGCAAGCAACTCTGACTGGCAGAAACAATTCCTGAATACCAATACGCAGAGCGGCGATTTCAAGGCGGCTGCCAAGACAGGAGCAATACAAAAAGAAGAACCTCTGACGCCCAGCGACCAACTAGGCAGGGATTTCTTGATCAAATATGCCGAACTGAAACAGGCGGGTCTGACCACAGACCAACAGATGGTTGAGCAGGCCATGAGCCAGGTCGCCGCAGCCTCCATCAACAACCTGGCTTCTCCCAAGGCCTACTCTATGAGCAATCTCAAGATCACCACAAGCGAGACGACTGTGCTCAATGCATATGGCAAATCGATACTCTCGACTTTCCGGGACTACATGCCACAGCAGAATGAGGCAGTGATTGCCGACCAAATCATGACCAACGGCGACTTGAGTCAGCTATCGCAACTGGATCCTATCATCACTGGATACAGGATCATGATCGCGCGTCTCTTGGATACTCCCGTGCCCCAGCCAGTCGCCCAGTATCATCTCAACCTCGTGAACAGCATCAGTCTCTCCCTCTACAGCGCCGAGGCCTTCAGGCACATAGACACTAACCCGATGGGCGGACTAGCGGCGATCAGCCTCCAGACCACGGCTCTACAGAACATCTCTTTGGCATTTACTAATATCCAGAGTTATTTCATCTCGGCGGGAGTACCGATGAGGTTGTGATCATAAAAAACCAACATGACAAAAATCACTTCAGAAAAAATAAACTTCAAGATCATAAAATGCGTCGTCATCATGTGCGTCATCGCATCGGTACTCCAGATGGCACCAAGGAGAACATATGCATTCCTCGGCGTCGGCGACGTCGGATTCCAGACAATCGTCGCTGATGTCAGCCCGACGGGTATCTCCAACTGGGGGAACATCATCCTGACCCATCTCAAAGACTACGTTCTAGATCACCTCGCTACCTTGGTTGCCAAACAGATCCTCCACCAGATGACCGTCGCGACTATCAACTGGATCAACTCCGGATTCGATGGGTCGCCGGCCTTCCTGACCAATCCATCTGGCTTCTTGCTCGATACAGCCGACCAGATCACGGGGGGAATCATAATGAACAATGGGCCGCTCCAGGGTTTGTGCTCCCCATGGAATGTCGATGTCAGGCTGTCCTTGGCTCTCCTACAGACACAGCCAATGGACCAGCGTTATGGATGCACCCTGAGCACGCTCATCGACAACGCCAAGAATACGAGCGTGAATGGACAGAGCATCCAAGGATTTTTGGGCGGCGACTTCTCACAAGGGGGTTGGCCGGCATTCATCTCGCTCTCCACGGAACCGCAGAACAATCCATACGGATCTTACCTTCAGGCCCATAGCGATGTCTTGAGCGCCATCGAGCAGAGGAAAGCCGCGATCGGCCAAGACCTCCAGCAGGGAGGTGGATTCATGTCATGGCAAGATTGTGAGGATGTCCAATCTGATTCTCTGCCACCATCGACCAGCTCTGGCTCCGGCGAAAGCGACTTTGGGAGATTTGTAGCAACCTCAAATAAAGACGGGACATCCCAAAGTGCCATATCTCAAAAACCCGACGGGAGCGGCTCTCAAAAGTGTACAGTCAAAACTCCCGGATCGGTCATCGCCAACGCCCTCAAGATACACACCGACAGCGGAGTCGTAGAGCTCGAGCTCGCAAACTCCATCAACTCCGTCGTCAATGCGCTGGTCTCACAGCTAGTCAGTCAGATGTTGTCTAAGGGTTTGGGCGCCTTGAGCTCCGGCGGTTCCGGAGTCAGCGGCAGCGGGCAGAACAATCTGAATTCATACACCTCTCAACTGCAAGCCGATGCCGCGGCATCGAAGAGCGTATCTGTCCAGGGGGCAGGATCCAACAACAACTCGTCAGCCTCGATCAAGTCAGCCTACGATCAAGCCATCAGCATCGTCACAGATAGCAAGAATAGCTACATGACGGCCTTCTCGTGTCTGGCGAACAAGGGCAACGGCTCCAGGTTCGAGATCGACACCATCATCACCAGTAAGGTTGATCCACTGTTAGCCTCCCTCACCGCCAAACAAGTCGCGGCGACCAGCCAGGCCGGCGGCACCCAGAGCAATATCAGCGTATCGGGAACGACTGACATCAGACAGCTCACCGGCCAACAGACCCTGGCCATCGACACCGCGAAGAACGACTTAGATAACGCGCGGGCCCAGGCGGAAACATTCGACACGGATGCAGCCAGATACCAGGCCATCTGTGACGCTCCATAATAAAACATGAAGAGATACCTGCCACACATAGCAAGCATCCTGATCATCGCAACCATCGTTGCGGCGCCCAACTTGGCACATGCACAGGCGATCTCTTCTTTGTTCGGACTAGGCCTATCCGGCTTCTTCACCCAACTATTCGCCACTACAGTCAACACTCTCCTCATGATCATGGGATGGTTCCTGTCGCTGGCCGGAGGTCTCCTGAATGTATCGATCAATCTGACCTTGAATATCAAAGCTTTCGTAGACGCCACCCCGGCCATATTCACTACCTGGTCTACCATCCGCGATGTTTCCAGTCTCTTCATCATCTTCCTCCTGTTATACGCGGCGCTCGTCAAGATCGTCGGCGTCTCTTCGGGACCTACTTACGGCAGTCTCATCAAGAATATCGTCATCTTCGGCATCCTCATCAACTTCAGTTTCTTCATCACTAGTCTGGGGATAGACGCGTCCAATATCGTTTCGGCTCAAATATACAATGCTATTGCTCCATCTCAGAGCTTGAATCCGTCAAATGTAAACTTCCAAGACCCGAGTGTAGTAAGCAGGGCATTAAATGCTGGGGGTATATCCAATATATTCGCCCAGGCGTTGCAAATCACCCACATATATAACAATGCCAAGTTCAGTGAGGTCGATGGCGGTGGGGCGGCTTCCGCACCATTCAAGGTCATATTGATGGGCTTGACTGGTATCGTCATCGAATTTGCCGCGGCCATGAGCTTCATCCTGGCTTCGATGGCCTTCATCGCGCGCTTCGTGATCCTGCTCGTCCTCCTAGCCTTCTCTCCGATCTGGTTCGTCGCGCACATGATGCCGCAGATCCAGTCCATCCAGGATAAGGCTCGTCAATGGTCCGGCATGTATTACAGCATGCTCATCTTCATGCCGGTATATCTCCTGCTTATGTACATGGCCCTTAGTGTCCTGACCACGAGCACGGTATTCCAGAGCGGGTATGCCGGCAATCTCGTGGCCGGAGCCGCCGGCGAAGCCTGGTACGCGAACTTCCTGGCTCTCGGCGTCAACGCCTTCATCGTCATATTCCTCCTCAACATGCCGCTCGTGGTGGCCATGAGTATGGGTGGGATGGCGACTAGCTGGATAGATAAAACAGGTCTCACCGGCAAGCAGATATGGGGTAGGGTCGGAAGCGCTGTTGGTAAATGGAGTCATCAAGGAACGGTGGGTAGAGCTGCTAGCCAAGTTGCAGAAATGGAAGGATTCAAAAATCTTGCATCCAAATCTCGAGTGGCTAGTCTTGCTCTAAAAGGAACTCGCGCAGCTGCTTCTGGATATAATGCAACCCTCGCTGGTCAAGTCAAAGACAGGACTGCCTTTGCAGATTCACTTGGAGCCGATCAGAAATCCGTAAATGCAGCACAGGGCAGGGTACGGACGGCTGAACAAGCTCTTGCTGCCGCACAATCAGCACTTGCTAGTGCCGCTACTCCAGGAGCAGTAGCAATCGCAACTGCGGCAGTCGCAAGCGCAAAGAGAGCCAGGGGTGTTGCTAAGTCAAACGTAACCACGGTCCAAAACCAGAGAAGGGCTGATTACGCCGGTGTAACCAACACTGGTTCAGTTGATACATTGTATACTTATGTTGCAAGGAAAAATAAAGTTGCAGCAGCAGCAATTCAGATACCTGTCCTGGAAGATAGGCTGACTAGAGAAAAAGATGACTTAAAGGGTACTCGTGATGATATTAAAACATTATCTAATGCCATCAGAAATAATCCGGCCATAGGAACACCTGGGACAACAGGACATGTCCCAGCGGGCACAGCAACTGCCGCACAAGCAGCTCAAATTGTAGCCTTACGTGGAGATGAAGTACGTCAGGTGGGTGAAGTAAATGTTACTGAAGCAGCAATCGCCAATCTAAAACTAGTAAAATAACATGGAATTCGACTACAAAATTTTAGAAGAAAAATTCAAACAGCTACCTAGGGAGATCCAAAATGCTCTTACATCTACAGAGATTGCTTCAAAAACAAAAGCGATTAGTGTGAAATACGCCCTGAAATTAGATCAGCAATCAGCTTTATTCGATCTGATCTCTTATACAATGCTGGGGTTGGCATCATCAAAAGATTTTATCAAAAACTTGGCCAAAGAGGCTGAGTTGACCGAGTCGGTCTGTGTAAAAATAGCCGAGGACGTGAACAGTGATATCTTCAGCTCGATCAGATCGCACATGCAAGAAAAAGATGTTGTCGAGCCTATCCAACCTATCAAAAAGGTAGACAACGCCTCCCTCGAAGCGGCCGGGAACTTCAGCATCGAGCCGACTATAGGCGGGAATGGCCATGATACAACCGCCGAAGCCATGACGGAGGGCGAAAAGAGGGAGCTCCTGGCCGGTATAGAGACCCCGCAGACATTAATAAGGAGGACAACCCCGGAAGCGGTTGCCCCAGCCCCGGAGATCATCCACCGCGAACCGCTAGTTGATCAACTATTGAAGGGTTCGGCCTCCATCCCAGAAGAGAAGATCGTCAGGAAAGTATCGGAATCCCTCAACACTCCGCCGGCCTCAAAAGTAGAACCACCCAACAATCTACCGACCAACGACCGATATCGCGAGCCGATACAGTAAACTGAACCAATAAATTGAGGTATAATACACGCAATGCGTTTCCAAGTGCCTCAATTCATCGAAGTAGAGGACAAGATCTTCGGCCCGCTCACGCTGAAGCAGTTCATCTACCTGGCTGGCGGGGGAGGGCTATCATTCCTGCTCTATGTCATATTCAACAGCATCGTCCTGGCCATCCTGCCGATCGTCGTCATCATGGTGATCGTGGGGATGCTGGCTTTCTACAAGGTCAACAACCGCCCCTTCATCAATGTGGTGGAATCGGCCTTCAAATATTATTTCCGGAGCAAGCTCTTCATCTGGAAGAAAGAGGAGAAGCCGCGGCCAAAAGACACGGAGACCGCGATCAAGGACGCCAAGAACTATGCTTCGATCATGGTGCCGAAGATCTCCGATAGCAAACTCAAGGATCTGTCGTGGAGTCTAGACATCAAAGAGAGCATATACTCGAACAAGAACCAAAGATAATGGCCACCAAATCAGAGACAACCCAGAATTTCGTCCCCATCCAGGAGATCCGCGACGGCGTGATGATCCTGAAGAGCGGCGGCATGAGGGCGCTCGTCCTGGCGACCTCGCTCAACTTCGCCCTCAAGTCTTCCGACGAGCAGAGCGCCATCCTGATGCAATTCCAGAACTTCCTGAACTCGCTCGACTTCTCGATCCAGATCTTCGTCCAGTCCAAGAAGCTAGATATCAGGCCGTATATCGCCCTCCTCGAAGACCGCTACAAGGAACAGCCCTCCGAGCTCATGAAGATCCAGGTCAGGGAGTATATCGAGTTCATCAAGACCTTCGTGGAGAACACCAACATCATGACCAAGAGCTTCTTCATCGTGGTCCCTTATGATCCGCCGCTTGCGGCCGGCAAGGGCAACCCTCTCTCCAATATCATGCCTAGCAAGAAGTCCGCGGACGGCGGCGCCCAGACCCAAGACGAGAAATTCCAGGAGTACCGGGGCCAGCTCGAGCAGCGCGTGGCCGTAGTCGAGCAAGGCCTAGTGCGTTGCGGCATCCGTACCGCCGAGCTCGGCACCGAAGAGGTGGTAGAATTGTTCTACAAGATCTTCAACCCCGGAGACACCGAGAAGCCCATCAAAATATCATGAGTCTATTCGATATATTCAAAAAGAAAGAGGCTTCGCCGATCGTCTCCATCCTGCCGGAAGAGATCTATCAAGCCGGCGTCCTGGAGCTCCGCGATGTCATCGCTCCGTCGGCTCTCAAAGTCAGCCCCAAGGAAGTCAATCTCGGCGAGAAAGTCGGACGGACGCTCTTCGTCATCTCATACCCGCGCTTCCTCGAGGAGAGCTGGTTCGCTCCGATCATCAATCTAGACAAGGTCTTCAATGTCTCGATCTTCATCCATCCGGTAGATACGGCCAGGGTCCTGCGCCATTTCCAGAAGAAAGTGGCTGAGGTCCAGAGCCAGATCTCGCGCCGCGAAGAGAAGGGTCTGGTGCGCGACCCGGCTCTCGACACTGCCTATCAGGACCTCGAAACCCTTCGCGATCAGCTGATGCAGGCCCAGGAGCACCTCTTCGATGTCGGAGTCTATATCACTATCTTCGCCGACAATGAGAACGAGCTCGACGAGCTCGAGTCTGAGATCAAGTCCGTCCTCGAATCCAAGCTGGTCTACCTCAAGCCGGCCCTCTTCCAGCAGGAGCAGGGATTCAAGAGCGTCATCCCGATCGGGGACGACCAGCTCGCCGTACATTCGAAGCTCAACTCGTCCCCGCTCTCGAGTGTCTTCCCATTTGTCTCCTTCGACCTCACTTCCGACAAGGGAATACTCTACGGCATCAACAGGCACAACTCATCGCTAGTCTTGTTCGATCGATTCTCCTTGGAAAACTACAATTCCGTGACTTTCGCCATGGCCGGTGCCGGTAAATCCTACTGCACCAAGCTGGAGATCCTCCGCACGCTCATGTTCGACGCCGATGTCATCGTCATCGACCCGGAGAAAGAGTACGAATACATGTCTCAAGCCACCGGCGGCAAATATTTCAATATCTCGCTCAATTCCGAGCATCATATCAACCCGTTCGACCTGCCCATCCCCGGCGAGGATGAGTCCGGCGGCGATGTCCTACGCTCCAATATCATCAACCTGGTCGGCCTATTCCGCATCATGCTGGGCGGGCTATCCCAGGAAGAAGACGCTATCATCGATCGCGCCATCACCGAGACTTATGCCCTCAAGGACATCACAGCCGAGTCAGACTTCCACAATGTCGAACCGCCGCTCCTCTCGGACTTCGAGATGGTCTTGGCCGGCATGGAAGGGGCCGACTCGCTGGTCCAGCGCCTGACCAAATACACCAAGGGCACCTGGTCCGGCTTCATCAATCGCCCGTCCAATGTGGACATCAACAACAAATTCATCGTCTTCTCGCTCCGCGACATGGAAGACGAGCTCAAGCCGGTGGCCATGTACATCGTCACGCACTATATATGGAATGCCGTCAGGAAGATCAAGAAAAAGAGGTTGCTGGTCATCGACGAGGCATGGTGGATGATGAAATCAGAAGATACGGCTTCATTCCTGTTCGGTTTGGCCAAGAGAGGCCGCAAATACTATCTCGGCCTAGCTACAATCACCCAAGATGTGGATGACTTCTTGAAATCCCCTTATGGCTTGCCCATCCTGACCAACTCATCCATTCAGATCCTGCTCAAGCAGTCGCCGACCATCATCGATCATATCCAGAAGACATTCAACCTGACTGACGAGGAGAAGTTCCTGCTCATGGAATCAGATGTGGGCGAGGGGATGTTCTTCGTAGGCCTCAAGCACGTGGCCATCCAGATTCGCGCCTCCTATACCGAGGATCAGATCATCACTACTAACCCGGCCCAAGTCATGCAGATAGAGCAGTCCAAGAGAGACCTCGAGGCGGCAGGGCAATAGCCGGAAAGCTGTCTCTAGCCCTCGCTTGTTGTTATAATCAAGTCATGGCTGGCCCCGTCAATTATCGCTTGAGTGCCTTCGCGATCGTCGCGATGATCTTCTTCGCGGCCTTCGCGGATCTCCTCACCCTCATCCCCTTGGCAGGAGATGTCATCGGCCCGGTGTATTGGGTGCTCATCAGCTTTTTCCTATATTTAAAAGGTTTTGGCATCATCAATGGCCGCCGTTTGAGCACCTCCATCATATCTACGGTCGCCGAGATGATCCCAGCAGTACAAGCGCTCCCTATGATCATGGCCGGCACAGTCGTGCTCATCGTCTTCTCGAGGATAGAGGATAAGACAGGGATATCTCTCACAAAAGGCAAGGCTGGGATCAACTCTCCCTTGAATCAAAATGGTGTAAGGGCGCCGCTGCCCAGGACTTCAGGCCAAGAAGCTTCGTCTAGCAAACCAGACGACTCACCGCGACAACCGTTGAACATGAATGGGAGTCGAGGTCCAAGCAGAGAGATGGGAACATCATTCGATACAAATACTAAACAAACAACAAAAGACAGTGATTCTTCCCAAAAATCCTCTGGAGTTAGTTCATCTACGGCCCCTTCTGGAGGAACACCCCCAAACACCAATTCTGGTCAAACATCGGGTGCTGGGGGTGCAAATGGTAGCACTAGCGTAGGTGGAGGAAATAGTTCTGGTGGAGGGAGCAGTGGCGGCAGTGGTGGGGGTAAATAGATCCATCCGTGTATAACCACACATCGCAAATCCTCTCACATCCTGATAAAATGAAGCTATGAAACGTTCTGTCCTACTCTTTGTCGCTTCCTTCATCATCCTCGCCACTACCGTCTCTGCCCAAGGCCTGCCATCAACAATCGGCGGCCTGGATCTATCGCCATCCGCGAGCAACCCCGTACCGAATCAAGATGTTACTATCACGGCCAAGAGCTTCAATATCGACATCCACGCCGCAACCTTGACTTGGGTCTCCGCGGGCAAAACGCTCGCCAAAGGGGTAGGAGTCACAACTCTCACCGTCAAGGCACCAACTCTCGGCAAGAAACTGGTGATAGATGTGACCGCCGTGGCTAGTGATGGAGCTGTTCTCAACAATTCCATCACCATAAGTTCAGGTTCTATAGATCTCATCATCGAGCCAGCCGGTTATGTGCCACCATTTTTCAGAGGTAAGATTCCTGTAGCGTACCAAAATAGCGTCAAGATCGTGGCCGTCCCGCATATCGCTAATACTTCCGGCGTAGAATATGACCCAAAGACTCTGGTCTACAAATGGCAACAGAACGACAAGGTTCTGGAGAATCAATCAGGATATGGTCGGCAATCAGTGAACATCCAAGGCAACATCATCCCAAGGCCTTATGATCTCACCGTGACGGTCACGACTCGTGACGGCTCGGCACAGAGCGTCGGACTGACCTCGGTCGCCGCAGGATCTCCTTCTCTGGCCTTCTACCGCAACGACCCGCTGTACGGCCCTCTCTTCAATAACGCCGTCGGAAGGAATATCTATATAGGGACACAAAGGGAGGTCGGTATTTTGGCGGTGCCTTACGGGTTCAACATGCCATCGTCCGACCTGGGAGACCTCTCCCTGACCTGGCTCATCAACGGGATCGTACGTCCGGAGCTAGCATCCAACCGATCAGTGACACTGCGCGCCCCTGACCAGACATCCGGGTCATCAAATGTGCAGTTGAACATCGAGAACAAGGAAGACATCCTCCAACAGGCACGTGGCGCATTCTCAGCGATCTTCAATTCTTCCGCCGGCACATCTGATACGGGGACGAACTTTTAGCTATACATTATGACTATGGCCCGAACCAACTCAACCGCTCAAAAATTCCTGATCATCGCCGTTATGGCCGGGCTTTTGTTCTCGCCGATGGTTTCTTACGCCCAATATACTCCACTCGCGCCTCTACCATGTATTGAAGGTAATGGGGTGACTTGCCCTGGGGGGTCTGGAAGCTTGAACAATAGCATCGATTTTCAAAATTACGTACAGTATGCCTTCAACCTGATCATCGCCCTGGCCGCGGCCGGAGCCGTCTTAATGTTGGTGATGGGGGGGTTGCAGTATATGACTACTGATTCATGGTCCGGCAAGACCGCCGGTCTGGATAGAGCTAGGAATGCTCTGTACGGCCTGCTCCTGGTGCTCACTTCATATCTCATCCTGCGCACGATCGACCCAAGGCTGGTCAGCATCAAGTCGGACCTGGTTACTCCACTCAAAATCACATACCAAGCGGGCTCGGGGTTAGACGAGCTATTCAATCAACTAAAAAAAGATGCTACTTCATCTAATGCGGCGTTCAAAAGTATCTTGAATCAAGTAGAATCCGCAAAAAATGATATTACTGTCGCGACTGACTCTATAGTGGACATCAAAAATAAGATCGTGGCTGAATCTATAAAGGGAGGGAATGACTCGTCAATACCCCGGGATCAGATCGATGAGTTTTGTAAGCAATCTTCACCAACACTCCTGTTAGGTGGAAATCTCGATGCACTGTGCACACAGCTGAAAAAAGCCCAATCATCATTGTTGGCCTCTCAAAGCACCGTCAACTTTGGTATCGCCTTAGGAACGATGCAGAAAGCAGTAGCTCAGTGTGCGATAGGTTCCAGTGCATTCAATACATCAAACAACCTAGAATGTTTGCAGAACCAATCTAAAACTGTAATCGCTATATACAATCAATATGGTCCGGCCCTTTCCCCGGCGCAAAATCAAACTCTTAGCGCCTACTTAGGATTTGCAAATTATGCGATAGATCTCAACACTCAGATTTCTAAACCTGCTTCTTATAATAGTTCGAAGATGAAGGCTTCTTTGGAAGCAATGAGTGCTAATATTGAGGCGTACTCTAGGGATTCGGGTGTTGACCAAATTGTGCTACAAGATATGCGTGAACAAGAAAAACAACTTATTAATCGTGTCGCTACCGCAATAAACAGTCTCAAGTGTCCACCGAATTGTACAAAATAGCAAAACTTGCATGAAAAAAACCTCCACCGTCCTCATAATCATCCTGATCCTGCTCAT
>JBAYJB010000001.1:0-305491 GCA_041665325.1 Minisyncoccota bacterium | reverse complement strand
GCATGGTGATAGCATCAGGAAATCTAAATCTGAGCTCGGGTTCCATAACATCGGGTAGCAGCGTAACTCTATCTAACATTTCGGCATCAGTGAGGTTCAACAATGGTAATGGCCCAACCATCTCTGCGACTGGGCCAGCTGGCCAAACCGCCGATAGGCTCTTGCTGAACTCGAATATAGTCGCCATGGGCACTACCACGGCACGAGGTTGGTCATTTGTGATGGCTTCTACCACCCCATACCTCGCTATCACAGACACAGACGCCCCGCTTGATTCGAAACATTGGTTGGTATCGAATACCGACGGAAGTTTCAGGATCGGCACATCATCAGATCTATTGAGCGGTACTTCAACATACTTCACGATCGCAAATGGCGGCAACGTCGGCATCGGTACCACCACCCCCGGTTCGCTCCTCTCGATCGGCAATACCAACGGCATCAACTTCTCGACCGCCACCTCCACCTTCTCCTCGACCGGCGGTATCAACCTGACTTCAGGATGTTTCGCAGTAAATGGCGTCTGTGTAGGCAATGTCGCCGGCGGTGGTTCTGGCACGGTCAGCGCCGGGGTGACGGGACAGCTGGCTTTCTATTCCGCTGATGGCACTACTGTCATCGGTTCGAGCACTGACTCGCTCACCATGGGAAGGTTCATCGGTACCTCCACCATTGCTTCATATTTCCAGTTTGCTTCGACCACAGCTCTATCAGTTTCCGGCGACGCGTATTTCCCAGGATCAAGCGTTTGGAATAGTCTCGGCTTCATCGGCATCGGCACGACCTCGCCTTATGCCGCGCTCTCGGTTGTCGGCGCGAGCGGAGTAGTGGCTGATAAATACTTCGCCACCTCCACTACTGCCACCTCTACCTTCGCCGGTGGCCTCAATGTTGGCAACAATGGCTTGGTCTATGATTATTCATCCGGTGTCACCTCCATCTCCTCGCTAAGGACAGGCAACCTGAACTTTGATACCGACGCCGGTGTCGTGTCATGGGTAGATCTGCCGGTTTCTACTAGCGCTGCCAACAACACAGTCGAGAGCTATACAGCCAGTCTCAACGGCTCGAGCACCCTGACTATATATGGCCAGTCTACCGGTGCCGGCTTCGTCAAGAATGTGGCCGTCGGTATCGGTACGACCTCTCCGTACGCCCGCCTGTCTGTCTCAGCGATCGGTGGAGCCACGGCACCGCTCTTCGTCGTCGCCAGCACATCGCCGACCGCCCCTGTAGCAGTCTTCCAGATCGATAGCGACGGCCGAGTCTCTATCAATACCCCCGGGGCTACCTCGACCATCACCGGCAACCTCGAGGTGGCTGGCACTCTACGCGCTACCAACTCATATGTCGGCGATCTCATCTTTTCCAACATGTTCAGATTTGCCGAGGCCACTGGTACGCCGAACGGTTTGTATCTGCGCAACGCAGAAGGAGGAGATCTCTTCTCAGTCGATGAAAGCGGCAACTTCACAGCCACCGGTGATATTTGCAGTAATGGCGGCAACTGTTTCAATCAGTCTTTGAATGCCCTCAATACCGATGTAGAAGCCTTAGCCTCTTCGACGGCTCTCTCTGTGTCGGCAGCACAAACGGCTTCTTTCCAATCGCTTGCCGGGCTGGCTGCTTCTCTGCAAGTCACCAACCAATCGCTCTCTTCATTATCAACGCGTTTGGATGATCTATCTTCGACGACATCCGCCTTGTCTGCCGCGCTCGGTTCGCTCAACTCGCTCGCTTCTACCACAGAAACATCACTTGCATCTTCCACCTCATTTATCCAGACGATCGCCACAGCCGTGCGCGATGTCATCCAATCAGCCGGTGAATGGGTAGTCTCCAAGGTGAGCGCCACTCTGGCTGTCTTCACTCGCGTGGAGACCCAGACGGCGGCGGTGACCCAGGGTATAGAGATGACCGATCAAGTCACGGGACAGATATACTGCGTGACGATCAGGAATGGTGATTTCTCCAGGATGCCAGGCCAGTGCGGCACGAGCACGGTAGCTACTTCGACGCCAGCTCAGCCATACATACCTCCGCCGGCACCGTCCGCACCAGTCATAACGCCGCCGCCTTCTCCTCAACCAGAAGCTACAATCACCGCGACATCTACGCCATCGGCTTCTGAACCAACTACACCGATAACACCGCCGACACAAGAGCCTGTTGCTACCACCACTGCTCCGACTACGCCTCCGCCTGAGCCAGCACCAGAAGGTTCCGCCCCATCTGTACCGGATACTTCCAACATTCCTGTTCCGGAGCCCGTAGCGCCGTCTGACACACCGCCAGCTCCAGCACCTGAACCAGCTCCGGCACCTGAACCAGCTCCAGCACCAACTCCAGCACCTGAACCCGCACCGGCGCCGGATGTGATAGTACCAAGCGAAACACCATGAAGAGATACATCATCACGATCATAGCCATATCGTTCCTGGCACCGTCGGCGACATTTGCCACCATCGGCGTCCCGACTGACTATCTGGCTATCAACTCCGGCCTGGTCGGCTGGTGGACGATGGACGGCAAGAATACGAATTGGGGCACGAATACGACTGGCGATATTTCTGGAAATGGGAACACGGGTACACTTGTCAATATGTCTACATCTACCAGCCCAACGCAAGGGGAGATAGGGCAGGCGTTGATCTTTGACGGGGTGAATGATTATGTGGATGCCGGTTCTGCTTCATCTGTAGACGACATAGAAACAACCGGTTCAGGCATGACTATAAGCATGTGGATATATCCAAGAGGATACGGTAGCAGTAATGCGGGTGTTATCGTCGGTAAGGGGGCCAATTTCGTGTCCGGATACTTTCAGTTCGTGTTCGATGGCTATGGGCCTACACTTGCTTTTCAGAAGGATTATGACGGTGCTAGTAATTTGGACGCCAGGATACCTTTTGCCGCAACTAGATTGAACAAATGGCAACATCTCACTGTCACTTGGGATGGCAGTGCTACGGCGGCCAACATCCATTTCTATATCAATGGCGCCGAGATAACTAAGTCCTATACGGCAAATGGAGTAGGAAATAAATTGTCTGATGCGTCATATAGCTTGGGTATTGGTAGCAGGATTGCCGGTAATTATACCAATGGCACGCTCGATGACGTCCGTATCTACAACCGCGCCCTGTCTGGCGCGGAAGTCGCCAAACTTTATACCGCTACCGCCGGCAATAAGATTGCGACATCACAGATCGGTCCCGCCAACCTCAACTCCGGCTTGGTCGGCTGGTGGACTTTCGATGGCTCAAAACTGATTAACAACGCTTCTGATTCAAGTGGGTTGGGTAATAATGGCAATCTGGTCAACTTTGGCGCCACTTCAAGTGCTGTTACAGCGGGGAAGATCGGGCAGGGGTTGAAGTTCGATGGGATAGGAAGCAATCAATATGTGACAATGGGAAACAGCAGTATATTGAATACGCCTAGCGCGGTAACTTTATCCGCTTGGGTGAAATCGGGTTTTAATTTTAATTCAGTGTCCAGTCTAATGTTTGCCGTCATTTCGAGAATGCAAAGTAGTAATCCATTCCCCGGATATGAACTTGGTATCGGCGGTAACTATTTAAGCGCCGGAAATAAAGCATATTTTAATGCCGGCGGCACATTTAATCCTAATGTTATTTTGGGCACGACAGCAGTAAATGATGGAAAGTGGCATCACTTAGTCGGTAAGTATGATGGAACAAAATCTTATATATATGTTGATGGTATTTTGCAAAACAGCGCCGATAAGACAAACAATATGAATCTTGCAACGGAATTTCTTGATATTGGCGTAGGTTATGATCGTGGAGCCAATTCATACTTCAATGGCTCCATCGACGACGTCCGTGTCTATAACCGCGCTCTTTCCGCCACGGAAGTCGCCCAGCTATATAATATCGGAAGATAACTCGCCAATATGACAAAAATAGCTAAAACAAATAAAAAAGTCTTTATTTTTCTGAGCATTGCTATAATCGTTGTGGCAGTCATCGCCACGACAGTCTTTTTTAGAAGTCGGCCGGCGGGCGATAGTGTCGCTGGTCCGATAGGATCATCCGAGACATATTCCAACCAGACTTATAGTTTTTCCCTGCGCTATCCGAGCGCTCTCAAGGTCTCATCATTCAGGGCCCCCGACGACAGCGGCGATATCGTCCTCATCTCCGGCGATGCGACTAGCACCGGTATGCAGATATCCATCGCTCCGTTTGACGAGGATCTTCAAGTCCTCACGCCCGCGCGCATCAAACAAGACTTACCCGATCTCGTCATCATCGACCCGCAAGACGTGACCCTAGGTTCGATGGGGAAGGGTGTGGCATTTCTAGATGGTTCCGCCGCCACGGCCCATCGTCAGGTATGGTTCGTGGCCAACAAACAGCTATACCAGATCACCGCGCCGGTAAGCTTCGACTCGACGATGAAAGAGATATTGAATACCTGGACTTTCTTCTGATATGAACACAAGGCACAACACGATCTTTACATTCATTGCCCTTGTCACCATGCTTATTCCGGCCGTCTCATCCGCCTCCACGATCAGCGCGCCGACCAACTTCCTTGCAGTGAATACCGGTCTGGTAGGCTGGTGGACTTTCGATGGTGCGCGCATGATACCCAGAGTCATCGACTCGAGCGGGACAGGGAATGACGGGCGGCTCATCGGTCAGACGTCGACTACGACAGTTCTCGGACGGTTTGGCCAAGCCCTCAAGTTCGACGGGACCAATGACTATGTCAATGCCGGCAGTAATGCTTCTCTACAACTTACGACCGCCGGCAGCATCTCGGTCTGGGTCAAGTACGCGCCCCAGCCGGACTTCTCGGTCATCGCCGGCAATATGGATTTCTTCAGCGAGGTTAACGGCTATGCGCTGGCTATCTGTGCACCAGGATGCGCCTCTAGCGCCGACGGTTCGATCATCCTCGAGCTGGGCACAGGCGCGTCGCACGTCTCCTTGTTCACTACGCTCGGATACAGCGACAATCAGTGGCACTATGTTGTCGGCACATGGGATGGAACCGGTGCTAATTCCGGCAACATCTATGTCGATGGCGTCAATGTCAAGACTGGGACTATGACCAACTCGGCCGTATCGGGCAGTAGCTTGGCCCTGGGCAAGGAGATCGTCAACGACATCTATTATTACCGCGGACTGATGGATGACGTGCGTGTGTACAACCGCGCATTGTCCGATACTGAAGTCGCCAATCTCTACGGCACCAACATCTCGAGATACGCGGCATCGAACCCCCTGGGGTCGCTAGATCGAGGCCTCCTCGGTCACTGGACCTTCGACGGCAAAGATATGATCTCGAATGCTCGTGACTCAAGCGGCAACGGCAACGATGGCAACCTAGCCAACTTCGTCTCGACGACTACGGTCCCAGGGAAGATCGGCCAAGCGCTCCAATTCGACGGCTTCAACGACCATGTCCAATTGACGGAGACGGTATCTATGGACATGCCGAGTGGCGGGGCGATGACTGCGACCGCCTGGGTGAAGACGACGGATTCGTTCGGCTCTTTTTTCACGCTCCGGAGCATCACGAACGACTTCCCGATGTTCTCCATGTGCGTGGGGTATAATGGAGGGTATACCAATGCCGGTCATTTCATACCGATCGAACGGTGCGACGCCGGTAATTCTTGCGTTGTTTACTTCAATACTCCGACTCAGAGGATAGACGATGGTAAGTGGCATTTTGTCGCTATAACTCTTGATCAAGCCACCGATCTATTCACTGCCTATGTCGATCTGTCATCATATAGCAAGGCCTCAGCGGCCGACGGGGCGATCACTTTTGACACTTTCCTCGACCTTGGTTCAGATCAGAGAGGGGTCTATACAGGCTGGGGCACAGTAGATCAGCAATACCTATCTGGTTCGATCGACGACGCGCGCATATACAACCGGGCGCTGTCAGCGAGTGAGCTTGCCCAGCTCTACCGCACTGGCGCGGCAAAACTGGGTGTCACCGTGTCCCCGAATACTGCAGGCACGCTCGGGAATGGCCTTGTCGGTCACTGGACCTTCGATGGGCCGAACATGATCTCGAATGTGAAGGACTCGAGTGGGCAGGGGAATAATGGTTTTCTTGTGAACCAGACGCCGACTACTACTACCCCAGGGAAGATCGGACAGGCGTTGAAGTTTGATGGAGTGAATGATTTTATCAGCATTCCTTCGACTGGAGCATTCACTTTTTCTTCTGGCATCACAGTCTCTGCCTGGATTTACCCGACGAAGCAGATTGACTTTACAAGACAAGGAATCTTTGAGAATGGAGACGGAAGTCTGCTTTTGGATGTTGTTTCAAATACAGGACAGATCCATTGGGGTTCTACTGCCTCTAGTTATGTTATGAATAAATGGTATCACGTGGTGGGGGTTGCAGATACGAATGGCGAGAAACTCTATATGAACGGTTCACTTATCGACTCCAATGGGACTTCTTTTTCCGGTGTAGCTCAGGCAGCATTACGTATTGGTCTTTGGGATTTTGGTACTTATTTTGGAGGAAAGATCGACGATGTTCGTGTCTACAACCGCGCCCTCTCGGCTTCCGAAGTCCAACAGCTCTATAATATGGGACGGTAGTACGATGTGTTGTAGCCAAAGTTTTAGAGAGTGATACAATAACCACACCAGAAACCTGCCATTCTGCGCCCAGCCAACAAGTGAAGTATCCCGAGAGGGGTATTTTTTAATACTTAAAATTTTTCACCATGCATATATTTATCGATGAGTCAGGGATTCATAAGAGAACAGAACATTCAAGTTTTGTGGTGGTCTATGTTGCTATCAAAAATGAAAGTGCGATTAATTCTCAAATAGAGCGGATAGAAGACACCTTGGGAATCCATAACTTTCATTGGTCAGATTTTGGGTCTGAACATGGATGGACGGTTCGTAGGGGATTCATACTGAAAGCACTAAAATTACCATTCCATTGAATCGCATCCAATGATTCGTCTGGCTGACGCTTTGGCAAATGTTGTGCGCTTATATCACGATAGTCCCACAAGATCTGCCAAATTGTTGTACGAATCCTTGGAACCAAAAATAAACAAAAACACCCGCATTGAAGCTGGTGGCCAGAGTTCCTGATAGATCCTTGCGGACCTTTCCCCATACGGCGGATTTGTCACAGGGCTCTCGTTGCAGGAAATACTAGCAAATCCATAAACAAGATGTCAACTGAATTTGATTATGTTTCGACGACTTGCCTTATCCTTCGAAATATAATAGGATTTTGGGACGTGTGAGTTTCTCGTCCTCCGCGTTAGCATAGTGAACGAGAGTGCCGCTAACGCGTGAGTAACGTAGTGTGCGGTGTGAAAAACAATGTCGAAAAGAATCTTCGTGGGTTCGATCGCCTGGGGTACGACTTCCGATGGCTTGAAGAAGCACTTCGAGACCGCCGGTGCCGTCGCCAAGGCTGATGTCCTCACGGACAAGATGACCGGCCGCTCGCGCGGTTTCGGATTCGTCGAGATGGAGTCAGATGCCGATGCCGACGCCGCGATCTCGAAGCTCAACGGCTCCGAGCTCGATGGCCGCAAGATCGTCGTCTCCGAGGCTCGCCCGAAGGCAGAGTAGTCTGTCTTAGTTCGAACTCAGCAAAAAATCCCGCTTTGTAGTGGGATTTTTTGTACGTTGTGTGCTTCCTAGTTGATATTCCTCCACCACTCCGACACCGGTGCTCGTCTGATGATCTCGATCACCCGGTCGGTGCTGTCTGTGATCTCGAATAGGTCCAGGTCTTGTGGGTCGATGGTGTGATTGGCCTCGAGCATGTTCTTCACGATGAATTCCTTGAGCGGATTCCAGAAGCTCGAACCGAAGAGGACGATCGGCACGCGAGGGATCTTGTTGGTCTGGATCAAGGTCAGGATGCTGAAGAGCTCGTCGAAGGTACCGAATCCGCCCGGGAAGAAGACGTAGACCTCGGCCGCGAAGGCCAACATGGTCTTCCGGGTGAAGAAATAATTGAAGTCCAAGCTGTCGGTGTTGTAGATGTTCGGCGTGCGCTCGCGCAGGAGGTTGATGCGCAAGCCGATCGATGTTCCGCCGCCGTCTTGTGCTCCGCGACTGGCCGCCTCCATGATCCCCGGGCCGCCACCGTCTACGATGGCATAGCCCGTCTCCTCGGCGATCTTCTTGGCCAGATCATGGGCGTGTTGGTAGCGCTCGCCCTCCGGTGGTGTCATCGATGAGCCGAAGATGCTCACGGTCTTCTTATACTTTTGCAGGAATTCGAAGCCCTGATGGAACTCACGCTGGATGCGGTCCAGGTGCTCGCCGACGGCCTTCTCGTGGATCTTCCGGCGGGAGAGCTCTTCGGGGCTGGGTGGTTGTTTGTTCGACATTACGGGTATTATACCTTATTCTTACTTCATGCTGAAATTCACCATCGAAGCCCGTCTGCCAGGCGGCCGTGGCAGGGCCGGACACATCGACACTGCGCACGGCCGGATCGAGACGCCGGCCTTCATCCCCGTGGGGACCAAGGCCACGGTCAAGTCGCTCTTGCCTGAAACGATCAGAGATCTGGTGGGCGCTGACGCCGTCCTTGCCAATACATACCACTTATATCTGCAGCCCGGAGCCGAGATCTTGCGACAGGGTGGTGGGTTGGGCAAGTTCATGAATTGGTCCGGGCCGACCTTCACCGACTCCGGCGGCTTCCAAGCGTTCTCATTCCAGGGCGGCTTGAAGGATCGCAAGTCAAAATTTAAAGAGCCCGCAGAGGAGAACAGTACTCCGCGAGGAGGAGGCGAAGCCGAGGATCGAGCGGATGTACTGTTGTCCTCGAGAGGGCGTACAGAAGAAGAATCATTAGCCGCTGTCGACGACGATGGTATAGACTTCAAGTCATTCCTAGATGGCTCATCACACCGTTTCACCCCCGAAAGATCCATCGAGATCCAGCACGATATCGGTGCCGACATCATATTCACGCTAGATGAATGCATCATTCCGGAAGCTAGCTATGAGAGGCAGAAAGAAGCGATCGATCGGACGCACGCCTGGGCGGAGCGCTGTCTGACGCGCCATCGTGAACTCGATCCGGCGCGGGACCAGGCCTTGTTCGGCATCGTCCAGGGTGGTCTCCATGAGGACCTGCGGCGTGAGAGCGCGCGCGTCGTGGGCGGAATGGATTTCGACGGGTTCGGTATCGGCGGCACTTTCGACAAGGCCGATATCGGCACGGCCCTCGGTTGGGTCACGGACGAACTGCCGGAGGGTAAGCCGCGGCACCTCCTAGGCATCGGCGAGCCCATCGATCTCATCCTAGGCATCGAGAACGGGGCCGATACCTTCGACTGTGTCTCGCCGACCCGGCTGGGGCGCAACGGCGGAGCATATACCCGCACCGAAGGGCGCCTCAATCTTTTTAATGCGCCGTTTGTCTCTGATTTTTCACCACTTGACCGGTCATGCAGCTGTTATACTTGCAAGCACTACACCCGGGCTTATCTATCTCATCTCTTTCGAGCCAAGGAGATGCTGGCGGCCACGCTCCTCTCGATTCACAATCTATATTTCTTGGTCCATCTGGCCAAGGAAGCGCGCCGGGCAATCATCGAAGGGAAGTTCGCGGCTTTTAAGGAAGCTATCTTGAAAGATCTGAAGTAAAAGAGAAAATGTTTGTTCTGAAGAACATCTGCAGGAGATTTCTAGCAAGAAATCTCCGAAGCCGAAGAAAGGTCCCTGCAGGGACCTTTCTGTTTCTGAAGGACAAACATTTTCTCTTTTACTTTTAGATTTCCTTCGGCTTGAATTCCGCCGGCGCGCGGGTGAGCCACCATTCGAGCTGTTCAAGCGAGAGCAGGCCTTCTTGGGCGCCGACGAATTGTGCTACGGACATCGGATTGATCGGGGCCCACATCAGAGCTTCGAGCGGCGTCTTGCCGAGCGACAGCGCTGACACAAAAGTAGAAGCGAAGGCATCGCCACAGCCGGTCCGGTCGAAAGCCGGCCTCGGATCAGGATACATCGGCACATGATAGTAGTGCTCTCCG
Organism: Minisyncoccota bacterium; assembly: GCA_041665325.1. GTDB lineage: Bacteria > Patescibacteriota > Minisyncoccia > Phycocordibacterales > PALSA-1337 > C7867-002. The sequence goes on along the minus strand of JBAYJB010000001.1, from coordinate 295,458 downwards.
TCGTACATGTAGGCGCCGTTCGTATTGTCGGTGATGATCACGAGCTTCGGCCCAAGCTCCATGAAGCTCTTCATGAGTGTCTTCACATCGCGTGAGTCAGTCTTCAACATGCGCTGAGCCTCCTCTACATTCACGACAAAGACATCCGTCCGCGCGTATATCCTCTTGAGCTCTTCAAAGCCAAGTTTCATCTGGAAAGTACCCGGCTGGAAGGCTAGTTTGACGCTCGGGTTGGCCTCCAGGTAGTCAGCGATCGCCATGTGATAGGGGAAGGTGTTGCCGCCGAGCGATGTCAGATATATCCATTTCGGGGGGTCCATCTTGGGCCAGACATAGTCATACTCCGTATGGTTGACGAGGATTGTGCGGTCGGCCTCGTACCACAAGACGAAATGGTAGTTCGTCGGCTTGTTCTTGTGGACCTTGATCATCGAAGTCACTACCTTGTTCCTCTGGAGCTCGGTCAGACATTCCTTGCCATTCTGGTCATTGCCGATATTCGCCACGAGCGCCGCCCGCAGTCCTAGCCGGGAAGCGGACACAGCTGCATTGGCCGCGTTGCCGACGGCCTTCACGACCTTCACATATTCAAAAGGGACCTTGTCACCGAAGCGTACGCAGAGTTCACAGTCTTCTTCCTTGATCTTACAGTGGACAGCCGCGTCCTTGAGACGAATGAAGGCGTCAGTGGTCAAGTCGCCTACCGCCAAGACATCGATTTTCTTCCTCAACATATATGCACAGTATATCATCCTGGGTTTGGTCGTGCATGCTACAATGTATGGACAATATGCTGACTTTGCGTGAATACATAGCCGAAGCGAGGCAGAAGGGTGTAGCCATCGGCCATTTCAATATCTCGACCCTCGACGGGGCCTTCGCTGTGGCTGATGCCGCCAAATCGCTCGGTGTGCCTGTCCTGATCGGCGCTTCCGAGGGAGAAAGGGATTATCTCGGTGTCCCCCAAGTCGCCGCCATCGTCCGGAGTTTGCGCGAGGGCCGCAATCAGCCGATATTCCTCAATGCCGATCACACCTATTCATTCGATCGGGTCAAAGAGGCCATCGACAACGGCTTCGATGCGGCCATCTTCGACGGGGCACAGCTGTCCCTGGAGGAGAATATCAAGATCGCCAAGCAGTGCGTCGCTTACGCCCGACAGTGTGGTCGCGATGTATTGATCGAGGGCGAGCTCGGCTTCATCGGCACTTCTTCGAAGGTCCTGGATGCTATCCCTGCCGGTGCCGTCATCGGGGAAGAGATGATGACCAAACCGGATATCGCTCTGCGGTTCGTGAAGGAGACCGGAGTCGATCTCCTGGCCCCGGCAGTCGGCAATATCCACGGTGTCGTCCGCGGCGGCGATCCGGCCCTGAATATCCGGCGCGTCAAGGAGATCAGCGAGGCCACCGGTCTGCCGCTAGTCTTGCACGGCGCTTCGGGGAACTCGGCTGATGATATCGCCCAGACAGTCAAGAATGGCGTGGCGATCGTCCATGTCAATACCGAATTGCGTCTGGCTTATCGCGCCGGCCTAGTCAAATCTCTCTCGGAGAGTCCCGACGAGGTAGCGCCGTACAAATACCTCAAACCGGCCAAATTGGCCATGCAAAAGGTCGTAGAAGAGAAGTTGAGGATCATCAACGGTTTGTAGTATAATAGACAGCAATATTGTGGCTCACGGTTGTTTTATAAGAGGGTAATCTTCAATAAGAATATGGCATCAGGAGTTGAATTTGACGAGGACAAGTTTGGTGCTGCCAATAGGGCCTATTCCTCTGCCCGAAGCGAGTCAAAGATGACCAATTGGCTCATGAAGCACGGTCTGGCTAAATCCGCCGGATCTGCACAGACGATCATGATTGTCTTCATTATCATCAATCTAATCATTGCTTATATTTTGATTAAAAAATTCATATGAAAAAGAACATACGAGGTTTTACCCTTATTGAGCTTCTGGTCGTCATCTCCATCATCGGCATTCTAGCTTCGGTCGTCTTGGCTGGCACCAATTCCGGCAGGAACAAGGCCAAGGATACCAGGGTCGTTTCGGCCGTCCAGCAGATACGCATTGCCTTGCATTTTGGTTTCACCAACCCCGTCTATCGCGATCTATTTTTCGCCAACGGCGGCGCCGCCACCAACAATGCTCTCGGCACACGGACAAGCAACGGTCCGAGCAATGCCAACCTGACGGCCTTGGAAGCTGATATCACCGGTCAAAGCAGCGTGCTCACATATAGGGTCAATACGAACACGACGACGGGGAATGCCACGACTCCCAACGCCGTGGCATATGCTGTTTTCGGGCGTCTGATCAGTGATACGACGAAATATTTCTGTATGGATTCGACAGGCAAGTCTAGTTTGGCGACTTCGACCACTTTATACGCTTCCTGCAACTAGCGCATAAGCGAACCGATAACAGTCTTTACAGCGCTACAAAAGCGTGTATACTGTATCTTCTATGTTGTCTTTAGCCATCGAAAAACGAGATGCCAAGGTCCAGTTGGCCAAGATCCGCGAAGCGGGCAAGATGCCGGCTGTGTATTATGGCCCCAAAGAAGCTTCTACGCCTATCATGGTACCGCTGACCGCTTTCAAGAAGGCCTGGAAGCAGGCCGGTGAGTCGTCTGTCCTGGTCTTGAAGGATGGCACCAATGAGCATGAAGCTCTGATCCACGAGGTAGATGTCCACCCGCTCTCGGGCGAGCCGCGCCACGCTGATTTCTATGTCATCGAGAAGGGCAAGAAGGTCAAGGTGGGAGTCACCCTGGTCTTCACCGGGGTCGCTCCGGCCGTCAAGGACAAGGGCGGCATCCTGGTCAAGGTGCTTCGCGAGATCGAGGTTGAAGCCGCTCCGAAGGACTTGCCTCGTGAGCTCATCGTCGATATCTCCAAGCTTGTCGAACTCACCGACGTCATTCACGTCAAGGATGTCAAGGCACCGGCTGGAGTCGAATTCAAGATCAACCCGGACGAGGTCGTAGCCTCGATCACCGAAGCCAAGGAAGAGGTTGTCGAAGCACCTACGGCCATCGACATGTCAGCTATCGAGGTAGAGGCCAAGGGCAAGGAAGCCAAGGAAGGCGAAACGGGCGATGCGGCTGCTGCCGGTACCCCGGCCGCCGCCAAGGGCGCCCCAGCCAAACCAGCCGAAAAGAAATAATATAAATTTGCTATAATTAGCCCATGAAGCCGACGATCAAGGTTCTACCATGGGCTTTTTTGTTTGCCGCGACCATCGTGGTGCCTGGTTCGGCGCATGCTCAATCCATCAAGTGTGATACTCCGCAGGAGAAGGCTCAATGCCAGATCGAATATAATCGTCTGGAAGCAGAGCGCAAGGAGGCCGAAGCCGCCGCCGCTGCCCAACAGCTCAAAAGCTCTTCCTATGAGCGGGATATCGCTCTTCTGCGCGCCAAGATCAAGGCAGCCCAGCTCGACATCCAAGCTAAAACACTCCTGATCCAGACTTTGGGCAACGATATCCAGGTCAAACAGGCTCACATAGAGGATCTCGAGGAGCACATCGCCAAGAATCGCCAAACACTATCCCAGCTCTTGCGTAAGACCAATGAGTTCGAGGCCGCTTCTCTGGCCGAGGTGCTCTTGTCTCAAAGCTCTATCTCTAGTTTCTTCAATGACGTGGATACTTTCCAGGCTGTCCAGGAAAGTCTAAAGACCCTTTTCGAGAAGCTCCGTTCAGATCAAGCCGAAACTGAAGCAGAGAAGGATACCCTCGACAAACGACGCAATACAGAGGTAGATGCCCGTTATGAGATCCAGGAACAGCAGAAGAAGGTCGAAACCAATCAAAAGGAACTCCAAGCCCTCCTCAATATCAGCGAGCAGAACAAGAAGGCTTACGCCTCTCTGGCGGCCCAGAAGGCTGCTCAAGCTAGCAAGGTTTTGGCAGCGCTCTTCCCGCTGGCTGGATCCAAGGCCATACCTTTCGGTGAAGCGCTCAACTATGCCCGTATCGTATATCAAAAGACCGGCGTTCAGCCGGCATTCCTCCTGGCCCTTCTCAAGCAAGAGACCAACATCGGTGGTAATGTCGGCACCTGCTATCTGACCAACACTTCGGTGGGTTCTGGCGTGAATACCGAGACTAATGCCGCTGTCCCCAATGTCATGAAGGCTAGCCGCGATGTCCAGCCATTCCTGGCTATCACTAAATCTCTCGGTTATGACTACAAGACGACCGTAGTCTCATGTCCGCAATCGATCGGCTACGGAGGCGCTATGGGTCCGGCTCAATTCATCCCTTCGACTTGGATGCTCCTCAAGGACAGGATAGCAGCAGCCGTAGGAGTATCAGTAGCAAATCCTTGGAAGCCCCTGGATGCCTTCATGGCTTCAGCCATGTACTTGTCTGACCTGGGCGGTACGAGTGCAAACGGTGTCTCGACCAATGCCCAGAAGAATGCCGCTTGCCGCTATTATTCAGGTCAGGCTTGCGGCAGAGTGACAGGCGCTACCGGCTACGCCAACAATATCCTGTCGATGGCGTATAGCGGTACCAATTCTATACAATCCCAGATCGATCTCACGCAAGGGTATTAGATCGTCAATATAACGGGGATGACCATCGGCCTTTTGGCGGTCTCTTGGAGGAGGAACTTGGATACGGCGTCAGTGACGTTGTCTTTGACTAGGTCGAGGTTGATCGGATTCATGCCGCGGGTGGATCCTTCGATGGTGTCTTTGATGAGGAGGCGCACGCCGTGCAAGAGCTCCTGTGATTCGCGCAGATAGACGAAGCCGCGGGAGATGATGTCGGGTGACTTCTTGAGCTTGCCGGTGGTGGCATTGATGATGCCGAAGATGATGAAGATGCCGTCCTGGGCGAGCATCTGGCGGTCGCGGATGACCACATCCTGGACATCGCCGACGGAGAAGCCGTCCACGAGGACGAGGCCAGAAGGTGCCTTCTCTTTGCGCACTGTGATCTTGTCTCCGGTCGGGTCGATCTCGATGATCGAGCCGTTGTCGGGGATGACCACATTCTCTCGAGGCGCGCCGAGGGACAGGGCCAGCTCGGCGTGCTGGCGGAGCATGTAGTGGTGGCCGTGTACCGGCATGAAGAATTTGTAGTCGACATGCTCATGGATCCATTTGAGCTCGTCACGGTTGCCGTGCCCTGAAGCGTGGATATCGGAGTCGAGATAGGTGATGACCTTGGCATCGCTCCTGTAGAGGTTGTCTTTGAGCTTGATCACGGCGTTGTGGTTGGTCGGGATGATCGACGAGGAGAGGATGATTGTGTCAGTCGGGCGGAGCTTGATGAACTTGTGGGTCTTGTTGGCGATACGGCCGAGCGCGGCGAATTCCTCGCCCTGGGCGCCGGTCACGAGCATGATGATCCTGTCCGGAGCGTGATTCTCGATCTCTTCGATCGGGATGATATTGGTGATCTCGGCGAGCTTCAAGGTCTTGATGATCTCGATGTTCGTCTTCATGCTACGGCCTTCGATGGCGATCTTCTTGTTGTAGCGCTCGGCGATCTTGATGATATTGATGATGCGCTCCACCTGTGAGGCGAAGGTGCCGATGATGATGCGTCCACCCGCCGCTCTGATGAGCTTCTCGATGTTCTCGGTCACAGTGCTCTCCGACAGGGAGAAGCCGTGCTTCTCGATCGATGTCGAGTCCATGGTCAGGAGGAGAGCCTTCTTGCCCTTGAAGCGGGCATACTGGCGCTCTTCTTCCTCGGTCGGCACACCCTTCACATTGTCTACGCGCACATCCTCGATGAAGACTATATCGCCGACACCGGTATGGATGATCAGGCCCATGGCGTCGGGAATGGTGTGGGAGATAGCGAAAGTCTCGACTTTCCAGTGGGGGCTTATGGTGATGGTCTCATTCTTGTCGAGAACTTTCATGTTGATCGGCGGGACATGCGGGAATTCCGTCTGACGCTTCATGATCATGATGGCGCCGAATTGTCTCGAATACATGGGGGGATTGCCGATCCTCGGCATGATGTAGGGGATACCGCCGATATGGTCCAGGTGGCCGTGAGTGATGAAGACGCCCTTGATCTTCTCGCGGCGTTCCTCGAGATATTTGGTATTTGGCAGGATGTAGTCGATGCCCGGGGTGCCTTCCTCCTTGAATTGGAAGCCCATGTCCACGATGATGATCTCGTTCTTGTATTCGATAGCGGTCATGTTGCGGCCGACTTCCTCGACGCCGCCTAGCGGCACGATGCGAATCGCGCCGTCGGAGAGAGGTGGGATGATGTCGCCGGCACGATTCGGACCGGGTGGCTTGGAAGGGCCCTTCCGACCCATCTTGCCGGCTTTCCTGACGATCGACATGCGCGCGCCGGCGATGTGGCCGACGCCGGCTACTTTGCGGGCGCCTCGGCCGAGTACGATACGATGATGGCCCTGGTACGGAGCCGGAGCTGGATTGGCCGGCCGGTTGCCTGCTATCGCTCCACCGGCAACTGGTGGGCGGGTATCATTCCTCAATATCCTAGTGCGCGCCTGTTGATGCTGGCGGTGGCCATCCCTATTATGCGAGTGCGAAAAAGGTTTCTTGGGGGCAGAGCTGTTCGGCTGTGGTGATGTATCCATAGTATTTATGATTGATTAATGTGCAAAGATATCCCAAACATCCTCGGTTTCCAGGTACCAGTCGCCGATCGAAGCGAAGCGGTCTGTCGGCACGACCATCGTGCCGAGAGCCATCCCGCGGAGCGTTTTGGGCACGGCATAGATGAAATCCGGGGTGTAGAGGAAGATGGCTGGGACCTCATTGCGGATCAATTGATCGAGCTGTCCATACAGAGAGGCGACAGCATCCGTGCCGGTGGCAATGCGGATACTATCGAGGATCTTGTCCGCCTTGCTGTTCGTGTACATGGCCACATTGAGGCCCGGGGCGTTCCTTTGCGATGAGTGCCAGAATGAATAGAGATCATTGTTGCGGCCCGGGGCTTCGCCGAAGAGCAGGGCGTCGTAATTCCTAGTTCTGATGATGTTCTGGTATAGATCTCCAGGTTCGAAAGTCTTGATCGTGACGGCCGCTCCGAACCGGGCCCAGTCTTCCTTGATGAGGTCGGCGGTCTTCTTAAGGTCCGGCGTGTTGCTCGTGTAGAGCGTGAATGAGAGGGTGGTAGTGGCGCTTTTCTTTGTGACTTTCGTCTCGTATACTCCGTTGGATCCGATGATCCAACCATTCTTCTTCATGAGGTTCTGGGCTCCGGCCAAGTCTGTCTTGACCGCTGTGGTTGAGCCGATCTGGAGCTCGGGTGGTAGGAGCCCGCTCACCGCCTGGCCATAGCCGCCGAGGACAGTATCGATGATCCGTTCGCGGTCGACAGACATGTTGAGCGCTCGACGGACGACTAGATCGGCGAGCACACGATTGGAGTTCTGGTTGAAGAATACGCCGAAGGTGCGATTGAGCGGGGCAGATGAAATAGCGTAGGGTTCGCCGGTATTCGACGCCAGCTCAACGGCGGCGTCCGACGACACCGAAGCAAGACTGTCGATCGTGCCGTTGCCGAACGCAGTCAGAGCATGATCTTCGTCGGCGAAGAAAGAAAAGTCTACATTGCTTATATAAGGACTATCTCCATGATAACCGTTCCAGACTGACAAATGGTAATCAGTGGGTATGCCGCCCTTATCGCGATCTAGCCCGATGATGTGGTATGGTCCGGCACCGATCGGTTTGATGTTATATTCGCTGAAGATGAATTGATCGTCGCTGACGGATCCCCAGATATGCTTAGGGATGATGCCCACGACTGTGCTAGACAGGAATGAGCTGTAAGGTTTCTTTAAGGTGAATTGGATAGTAAGAGGCGAAGTGGTGGTAGCGGATATGCCGGCCCAATCTGCCAGGCGCGGGCTCTTCAAGGCCGGATCTTGGATCTTAGAGACGGTGAATAGGACATCCTGGGTCGTGACCGGCACGCCGTCATGGAATTCTAACTCCGGCCGCAGATTGAAAGTATAAGTCAGGCCGTCGGGAGAGATATTCCAGTCCTGTGCAAGGTCGGGCACGATCGTTCCGTTTTGGTACTTGGTGAGACCGGCATAGACGAGCGAAGAGATGTCGCGATCGATGTCGGTCACTGCCAGGACCGGATTGACTGTGTGGGGCAGGCCGATCAGGCCCTCATGAAGGGTGCCGCCATGTCCGGGGATTTCGGTCAAAAAAAGGCCGTTCACCTGCAGAGCCATGATGACGGCTGTCACCACGGCCCCGGCGACGAACAAACTGAAAATAGCCTTCTCGGTCGCGGAGAAGCGTTGTATATAGTCCAATATGGCGGCGCTGTTTTTCAGGCGCAATTCTTTGGGTTGTTGATCAGTCACAATATGAAATAAGAGTTTTCCGAACGGTCGGATCTATATGAGATTAAGGAGAGCCGAGAGGGCGAACAGAACAGCGATGATGATCGTTGCCGTGAATAGGACTTTTTCGAGACCGCGGCGAGTGTGGAATGCCGAGGACCAGTTATCGCTACCACCGAAGGCCCCTCCTACTTGTGCGCCCGTTCTTTGGAGCAGGATTATAGCTACCAAAAGCACAGACAGAATGATCTGGACGTAAGGGAGGAGAGACTTCATTGGCGATTAGTGTAACACAATGACATTTATTTGCAACTTAGCGGAGTTTCGACAAAGCCTCTCTGGTCTTCGGACCGAAATATCCGACAGCTGGGATGATACCGTAGGCGGTTTGGAATCTGATCAGGGCCGCATTGGTGGCTGGACCAAAGAAATCGGATTCGAGACCAGGGGAACCGGCGCCAACGGCGGAGATCGTATACCCGTGCGCGTTCAGGAAGATTTGAAGTGTTCTGACTTCGGGATCTTTGATGCCGAGGAATAAGTCGCGGCTGGGGATGATCCCGGTCGTGGTCGAGACGGGCAGATTGTAGATCGGTATATCCGTGATCGGCAGGGCAGTGGTGTTAGTAGCGCCCGTGGCGGAGGTCAGGCTATTGAGCAGAGCCCTGGTCTTCGGGCCGAAATATCCGACGGCCGGGACGATGCCATTCTTGGCCTGGAACATAGCTACAGCTCTTGTGGTAGCCGGTCCGAAATAGTCGGTTTCATTCCCAGATGATCCCGGTCCGCTTGCCGCCACGATGAAGCCGTTGGCATTGAGATATTTCTGTAGGTTCCTGACGTCCGGGTCTCTCGTGGCCAGCATCAGGTCATGACTGAAGGATGAGTGATTGGTGGCCGGGCTCGTTGCCGGCAAAATCGGTACCCTAGGTATTACGGCCGCAGTAGATGTCGGCAAGGTGTTTGGTAGGAAGAAGTTTGTGTTTGCCGCACTGCCCCCACCTCCGCCTCCACCACCCCCTCCGCCTCCACCTCCACTACTACCTGTTGCTGCCGCCGAGGTGGTGAATGTAGCGCCAGGAGAGCTGGCGCTGTTCGCCAAGGAATCGGCGGAGATGACCCTATAATAATACACCGTATTGGCGCTCAACCCGGTCAGAGTCTGTGAATGCGAAGTCGTCAGGGTAGCGTCCAGGGTCGTCTGACTGCCGTACCCGGCGGTGAGACCGTATTCCACCTGACTGTCGGCGTTCTCATCGGTCGTCCAGGTGATGGTCGCGCCGGAGACTGTGACGACCGAGGCGGTGACCGAAGAGATGACGGGAGCAGTCGTGTCCGCGGCGACGCTGAATGAGATCGAATAGTCAGTGGCGCTCGTATTGACCTGTCCGTCGGAACATTTGACGTAATAGGTGTAGGAAGTGGAGTTCGTCAGTCCGGAGACCGCTGTTGAATGCGAAGTCCCGCCGGTCGTGCTGAATGATGTCATGGAGCCGTAGGCTGTATCGGCGCTCGTGGAATACTTGCAGGTGGCGCTTTCATTTGTGGTGAGCGAGAGGGTAGTGGCGGTTGTATTTGCCGCCAGCGTACCCGAAGGTGCCCCGGCCGAACGCACCGGTGCGGTATTATCCACCGTGACCGTGACGGCCGTAGAAGTGGCGCGGTTCCCGGCGTCATCGCGGGCTACGGCGATGAGGGTATGTGACCCATCGGCCACACCTGTCGAATCCCAAGTCACACCATATGTGCTCGTAGTATCCTCGGCTCCGACCAAGGTATTGGTATCGAGCTTGAATTGCACGCCGGAAACCCCGACATCGTCAGACGCCGTGGCCGAGACTGTGACCGAAGCGCCCGAGACCGTGGCTCCGTTCGACGGGGCTGTCATGGAGACGCTGGGGGCGGTGATATCTCCTTCAGGGGGGTAATAATATTGCTCATTGAGCGGAAGGTCTTGAGTTATCTTCATTTTTCGAGCGCGATCGATCTGGAAACCATCGACAGGACCGACATCGTTCCCCCAATCGGTGCCACCGATCGTCCCAGTCATGAAGTCAGCGTCGATCCCGTCGGGATAGATATTGCTGATAGAATTGACGGCAGTCCTAGAACTGCCGGATGTCATAAGATTCGTGGCTCCGCCAGCACCCATATCGTCATGATCGAGCGCTAACAAATGTCCGATCTCATGCGCTATCACATCGATCCGATTGCTCGTAAATGTGTTGTTGGAAATGATACCCCCGACCTGTTGATTGACTACCACACCTAAACCTCCATCGTACAATCCGCTCTGCAGAGAAAATCCGTAAATGCTGGAGGAACCCCCGATTGAATTGACGAAGAATAGTCTGACCACCTTATCGCTCAATCCACCAGTCCCGCCATAATAGGATAGGCTCCAGGGCTGGTTCGGGTATTGAGTCAGGCCATAGGGACCATTGAAGGCTGTGACGTTCGATGACGCATTGGTGGCAGTTGTGGAAGCCCAGGTCATCCATGGGAGGAATTTGATATCTATACCGGCTTGGGCGTATATCTTATCCGTCTCGGCTTCATAAGTGATCAGCGAGGGGTTGGGGACTATCGTCGTCCCGTCAAGGCTGGTGACCTGGATCGGCTGGACGGTTATCTGCTTGTCGATGAGGGTGGAAGCGCGTGCCCACGAAGGCATAAATGAAATTCCGAGCATCAGAAAGGAGGAAATAATCAGAGCATTCGCGGTTTTCATCGCACTCAATTATACATGAGATGTCGCAAAGTCAAAATATTATCGCTTGCTACTAAGGTATCTTTTTGCCTATAATGGCCGATACCTTAAGAATTACAAAAAACCTAATGAATATCACGAAAAACATGAAAGACCTCACAAAAAAGATCAAACCGCTCCAGGATCGCATCCTCATCAAGGAAGATCGAGATTCGCATGAGCAGAAGACATCCTCGGGCATCATCATCCCCATCACTGTGAATGAGGATAAGGGAAGCAAGCGCGGTGAGGTAGTGGCCATAGGCCCAGGACGCACGGAGGAAGGCAAGTTAGTGCTTCCGGCGGTCAAGATCGGCGACAAAGTGCTCTTCCAATGGGGAGACAAGGTCCAGATCGGCGATGAGGAATACTACATCGTCAAGGAAAGCGAGATTCTTGCCGTCATCAAATAACCTTAACAATTAATTCCAGCATAACCAACATGGCAAAGAAGATCATATACAACGAAGAGGCGCGCAAGGCCTTGAAGCGGGGCATCGATGCGGTGGCTGACACGGTCAAGATCACTATCGGTCCGCGCGGACGCAACGTCGTTCTCGACAAGGGGTACGGTTCACCAACTATCACCAACGATGGCGTCTCGATCGCCCGCGACATCTCGCTCAAGGATAGGTTCGAGAATATGGGCGCGGAGATCGCCAAGGAGGTGGCTTCCAAGACCAACGATGTAGCCGGTGATGGCACCACGACGGCGACCATCCTCCTCCAAGCCATCGTTACCGAGGGCATGAAGCATACGGACATGGGGATAAATGCTATGGGCATCCGTCTGGGCATCGAGGCCGCCTCGAAAGATGTTTCCAAGGTTCTCCGCAGGATCGCCAAGCCGATCAAGACCGACGCCGAGATCAAGCAAGTCGCCACTATCTCCGCTGAATCAGAAGAGTTGGGCGCGATCATCGCCGATACCATCAAGAAGGTCGGCAAGAATGGCGTCGTGACAGTCGAGGAGTCCCAGTCTACCGAGCTCGAATCAGAGATCGTCGAGGGCATCGAGTTCGACAAGGGCTATGTCTCCGCCTACATGATCACCAATCCGGAGCGCATGGAAGCCGAGTTCAGGGATCCCGCGATTTTAGTTACTGACAAAAAGATTTCATCAATTAAAGAAATTTTGCCGCTGTTAGAACAGTTGGCCCAATCAGGCAAGAAAGATTTAGTCATTATCGCCGAGGATGTGGACGGGGAAGCGCTAGCCACATTCGTGGTGAACAAGCTCCGCGGCACATTCAATGTCTTGGCTGTCAAAGCACCCGGTTATGGAGATCGCAAAAAAGACATGCTTCAGGATATCGCGGTCACGATCGGTGCCACAGTCGTATCCGAGGAGGTAGGGATCAAGTTCGAGAAGGCAACACTCGCGATGCTCGGCAAGGCGCGCAAGGTCATCTCGACCAAGGACAACACCGTCATCGTCGGTGGCAAGGGCAAGAAAGCCGACATCGAGAAGCGTGTCGAACAGCTCAAGAAGCAGCGTGAAAGTATCGATTCTAAATACGACAAGGAAAATCTCGACAGCCGCATCGCCAAGCTTTCCGGTGGCGTAGCTGTTATCCGCGTGGGAGCGGCAACAGAAACGGAGATGAAATATCTGAAGCTCAAGATCGAGGACGCCGTCAACGCCACCAAGGCCGCCATTGACGAAGGTATCGTGGCCGGCGGCGGGGTGGCATTGATCAGAGCCGCGAAAGAAATCTCAGATTCGAAGGCCGCTGATTATACAAGTTCCGAACAAGAGCTTGGCTATAAGATCGTAGTTGAAGCTCTCAAGGCTCCTCTCCGTCAGATCGCTATGAATGCCAATAGGGAGGATGTAGTTGGGGAAGTCACGAAAGAAGTCGGTAAAAAGGGCAAGGAGAACTTCGGTTACGACGCACTGAAGGACGAATTCACACCTGATATGATCGCCACCGGCATCGTCGACCCGGTCAAGGTCACTCGCTTGGGTGTGGAGAATGCCTGCTCGGCCGCCGCTATATTATTGACTACCGAAGCCGCTATTGCTGATCTTCCGGAAGAGAAGAAGGAACATTCACATGGTTCTGGCGCTCCGGATATGGGATATTAGAGGCATATGACTTCTCGTCCTCTTGTCATTCTTGGTTTCGTGATCGTCATCATTGCGGGCATCGCCGCCGCTGGGTATATCATCAGCGGCCAGGGCGACACGCTCGTCAACGGTCCCGATACATCTGTCCCCATCGTCTCAACCTCTGCACCGTCCGAACCATCTGATACGAACGCCACCTCGACTTCTACGACTGCCTCATCCACTCTTCCCGCTATCCCGCTCCCCGGCCAACGGAATCCGCCGATCAACACGTCTTCCTGGTTCATCAATGTCGATGACAAGCTCGGCTACTCCATCGAATATCCTTCGGATCTGATCACTGGTCAGAGCGGCGATCGGTTCACTTTGGTTTTTCCGAAGAACACCTATTTCCACTGGCCGCTTCTCGATGATGTGAAGGTGACGATATCCGTAGCATCCTCTTGTCCCAAGACCATCGAGGGTGGTCCGACCGACGGACAACCGGTTGAATTTTTGTTGAATGGATACAGCTTCGTCCGTACTATGGGGACTGATGTGGGCGCGGGCCAGCGCTATGAGGAGATCGCCTATGATCTCCTGCAGGACGGTTCGTGCTATCGCGTGAGTCTCCTTGGCCATGGGGCGAACGGGGCCGGCTTCTATGTGGATGATGCGGCGCTCGTCAAGAAGTATGATGCTCAACACGAGGTAGATATGGAGGCCGTCGTCGATATCTTGAATGGCATGGTCGGCACTCTCCGTATCCTTGCCCAAAAGCACTAAAAGCAGTATAATAGCGTGATATTATCACCTGTGCGCATATTCGTGCGCTCTAAATAATCTACAACATGAGAAATAATTCCAACAAAGCCATCGTCGTCATAGTCCTTATCATCGTCGTGGTAGCTGGTATCGTGTGGTTCGGCGGCCGTTCGGATAAGGGTTCTGATACCGACACTGTCGCCAATCCGCTCGATCAGGTGACCAATGGTTCGAACGCAGTCCTGCCGGTCTCTGAGACGACGCAGGTCTCCAGTTCGCTCTCACAATATCAGAACGCCGAGCTCGGCATCTCCGTGAAGTATCCTAGCTCTTGGGAGAAGGAAGAGCTCTCTTCTGGCGCTCACTTCATCATGCCGATCGATCAGTCCCAGGTCTCTACCGTGGCCAAGATCGAAGCCGATGTCACTGTTACCTTCGGTAAATGTGCCTTTCCTCCGGTCACAACTATCGATGACAGGAGCGTTGTGACTGTGGGTGCGATCTCCTTCAATATGATCGCCATCTCGAACAGCGTGCAGGGACGCTCGTATTTCAACCGCATGTATTCTTATGAGAAGGGAGGCCTCTGTTACTTCTTTGCCTTCTCCTATATCGCGCTCTCGCCGGACAGCAAGGGGCTCACCGGTTCCAACCTGACCCAGGCCACGAACAACAACAAGGCCATCAAGACGGCCGCTGACACAGCTTTTACCGCCATGGTCAAGTCTTTCGGCCTAGTTGCTCCGCCACAAGGCAAGGATGAGACCCAGGCGCCGGCAGTCAAGAAATAAACCTATGAAGAAGACACTCATCGCCATCGGCATCATCGTAGTTTTGATCGTCCTCTACGGCTGGTCATCTTACAACAGCCTAGTCACGCTCAAGGAGACGGCCACGGCCGGATGGCAGCAAGTCGAGACCCAGTATCAGCGCCGCTTCGACCTCATCCCGAACCTCGTCGAGTCAGTCAAGGGAGTGATGAAGCAGGAACAAGCCGTGTTCACCGCTATCGCCGATGCCCGCACTCGCTATTCCGGAGCGGTTGGCGTGAATGATAAGGCAGTGGCAGCCGGTCAGGTAGAGTCAGCGCTCGGCCGTCTCCTGGCCGTCGTCGAGAACTACCCGACTCTCAAGTCGTCCGAGACCGTCCAGAACCTGATGACCCAACTCGAAGGCACCGAGAACCGCGTGGCCGTAGAACGCGCACGCTTCAATGATGATGTGAAGGCCTACGAGCTCTCCATCAAGAGATTTCCACGCTCGATATTCGCCGCCATGTTTGGCTTCGGCGACATGCAATACTTCGATGCCCAGCCGGGCGCAGAAAATGCACCGAAAGTCAGTCTCTAGTAAAGGCTTCATTCGCAATGAGCAAGTAGAGCACGGATATTTAGCTCTGCACGATCCTGCTGGATCGCTTGCTAGGAAATTCCTCGTGCTCGCGCCAGTCGCGCTCGCAAGTCTCTCCTTACTCATTGCGAACGTCGCCCTTGCCTATACGAGTCCCGGCAAAGCTACCGGCTATGTCAATGATTTTGCGCATGTGCTCCAAACTACGACCGTCCAATCACTGAATGGGCAACTGAAGTCTCTGCAGGATGCGACCGGCGATCAGATCACGGTGGTGACCGTCGACGCGATCGTCGGCGATACCATCGAGAACTATGCGAACAAATTGTTCCAAGAATGGGGAATCGGGAACAAAGAGCATGACAACGGTCTCCTTATCCTAGTTTCCGTCGCCGATCGTGAAGTCCGCATCGAAGTCGGTTATGGCCTCGAAGGGACTGTCACCGATCTCCAGTCCGGCAACATCATCCGCAAGGTGATGATCCCGGCCTTCAAGGAGGGGGATTATGATGCCGGTGTGACTGGGGCGGTCCAAGCGGTGTCGGATATCATCACTGGCTCGGCGGATGCCGCGCAGTATTCAGAGCCCTCAAGCGAAAGTTCTCTAGAGAGCAGTTTCAATCCGGCGGCGATATTCTTCTTCGTTATCATCATATTCAATATCCTTGCCAAGATTCTGGGCAAGACCAAATCATGGTGGCTCGGCGGCGTCCTCGGCGCGATCGCTGGCGGGATTATCGGAATTTTCACAGGGTTCGTTCCAGTAGGGATCATCCTGATCATCGTGCTGACCATCCTCGGTCTCATCTTTGATTACTTCATCTCGAAGCATCCGCCCGGCCCCGGCAGCTCTGGCGGTATCTGGCCGATCTTCCTCGGTGGCGGACGCGGCGGCTCTGGCGGCGGAGGGTTTGGCGGTTTCGGCGGCGGCATGTCCGGCGGCGGCGGCGCCAGCGGGCGGTGGTGAAGGTTGGTGATTTCGGGATGTTCTGCTAATCTGTCTCTACGCGCTCCTTATATATGGAGGGTTCGCATAGCGGTCTAGTGCACCACCTTGGAAAGGTGGCATACCCTAACGGGTATCAGGAGTTCGAATCTCCTACCCTCCGCCAATAAAATTAATGTTCTATAAACGAAGGGCCTGCACAAGCTTAAAGCTGTGCAGGCCGAGGGGGTGGCACTTGCCGCTGGTACTCTCGTTGCGTGATGATTCCGCAACAAGCCAATCATCATGGGACCATGACACGGGGTGCTTCGCCCAAGATTGAAATCTATTAATATACTATATCTAGAGTTAAGCGATTGCAATACATTGGTGTTAATATAAGTCTCATGAAACTCCTCACCAAGACCGATTTCATCCTTTACCGCGACTGCGCCAGGAATGTCTGGAACAAGTGGCATCTGCCGGAGGAGTACCGCAAGTTTGAGGTGTCCGAATTCGAGAAGTCGCTTGGCGTCATGGGAAATGAAGTCGAAGAAATGGCGCGCGGGATGTTCCCGGGGGGCTATCTAGTCGAGAAGAGGAGCGAAGGTGCCCAGGAACTGACGGAGAAACTCATCAAGGAGAGACATCCCGTCATCTTCCAGCCGGTTTTCAGCACTGACAGATTCTTGGCTGCTGCTGACGTGATCGTATGGAACACCGAAGCGAACGCTTACGATGTCTATGAGATCAAGATGTCTTCGACCGACGAAGAGGAGGAAGACGAATCTGGTAAGCCTAAGAAAATAAACAAGAAGAAGGAGGAACAATTTGAGTATGACTTAGCTTTTCAGGTAAATGTTGCCAAGTTGTGCGGTGTGAATTTTAATAAGAAGTATTTGGTGCGATTAAATAGGGATTATGTGCGCGTGGGTGATCTAGACTACAGCAAGCTATTCAAACTCACGGATAAGACAGAGGAACTTTATGAGGATCGTCTATCCGCGATCCTTTCTGAGATGGAGGGCGCGCTCTCATATTTATCTCAAGATAAAATGCCCGTTGGTCCTTGTGAGTGCTACTACAAGGGCCGCTCGTCGCATTGCACTTCATTCACCTTGAGCAACCCGCAGGTGCCGGCGTACAGCGTCCATGACCTGAACCGCATTGGGAACAGCAAGAAATATCTCAAGGAACTTCTCGACGAAGGGATCTTGGAGATAGACCAAGTGCCGGAAGATGACAGATTACATCCGAAGCCAGCCAAGGCAAACGAGAAGCAGACCAAGCCGCGTAAGCTCAATCAAGTGCGCGTTCACAAGACCAAACAGCCGATAGTTGATTTGGATGCGATCAAAAAAGAACTTGATTCTCTACAATTCCCGCTCTACTTCCTGGATTACGAGACATATCCCACGGCTATCCCGCCATTCAGCGGCTACAGTCCTTACCAACACATCGTCTTCCAGTATTCGCTCCATATATTGAATGCGCCAGACGCCGCGCCGGAGCATCGCGAGTGTCTGGTGCTCGAAGGTGATCCGGCGGAACAGATTGTCGCTGGATTGAGAAAAGATATCGGCAATGTGGGCACGGTCATTTCTTGGAATAAGAAATTCGAGAATTCACGAAACAAGGAATTGGCGCGGCTCATTCCGGCGCAAAAAGAATTCTTGCATGATGTGATCAAGCGCACATATGATCTCATGGATATCGTCGACCAACAGCATTATGTGCACCACGGCTTCCGGGGCAGTGCCTCGATCAAGAAGGTCCAGGAAGTGCTGGCCCCCGAGTTCGCCTACAAGAAGCTTGGCGTCAAGAACGGCACCGAAGCCATAGAGGCTTACCGGCAGATCTCGCGGGGCGAATTGACCGGAGATGCCGCCGAAAAGAAGAGACGCGAGATGTTGGAGTACTGCAAATACGACACCGAGGTGATGTATGTGATATGGAGACGTCTGCAGGAAATGATCAGGTGAGATTTTCCTCCATCTCTCTTTCTGTCGCAAAGAGCTTCGAGACCACAGATTCAGGATCTATCTGCACTGTCGAATGATATGCGTCTGGAATGTCTACGACCCTCATCTGACCATTACCGGTCTTGAATTCTTCATTCATCATTGTGCCCTTTGTTATCTTGTCTTTGCCGCCAGTGACCACGATTATATTTCCTCCTTCCCGGACGCGAGCATCTCTCCAGTCGTTGTTATTCACACAAATCTTATTTAGCAGTGATTCCAATACCTCCTCCCTAAGCTTGGTTTGTTCTTTCTCCTTCGGCACCTTTGAAGCAACAGTCAAGTTCAAAGATGCTGTGCTATTGCCTTTCAATAATCCGAGTTCTTGGACTACTCCCATTTTGAGACTGTTCAGGCTCTGGTCGACGACCGCGGCGGGAAGAATCAGGGCGGCGTCCTTGGTCATTTGAGAATACTTTTTATCTTTCAAGATGCCCGAGATGATGGGGGCGCCAGTAGAGAAACCCCACAATTCGATCAGTTCGCCTTTGTTGAACAGCTTATCTATCACTGCCTTATAGAATTCTATGTGTGGAGCGAAGCCTGGGTCTTTCTCTACAGCATCCGCGAACTCCTGTGTCGTGTGTCCCATAAATGATTCCGGATAACCGACAGTGACGATCCGCCTGCCTTGGAATGCGACTTCTGCGATAAAGGAGCTTACACACTCGATATCATTTGATATGCCGGGGATCAGGAAGATCGGCGGTTTTGCCTCTGTTTCCGGAGTCTGCAACTCTTCCGGCGGGTGGATATCGACTACCCGAGATTTTTGTTCTCCATATCGAGGCAAGTTGATCGCAATTTCTCTCTGTTTGAAGTATTGTTCATTTATTTCATCTCGCAGATGGCCCTCTTCGATGATCACCTTCCTTTTGGCACGACTATTTTCTTTTTCTTGCTCGGTGTTGTGGGGCAGTGCGAGGATCTGTTTGTAGAGTTCTGCCCTTTGCGCACGGATAAAGAGCGGTCGCTCCTTACCCTTCGCATCTTCAGGAGTTCGGGCAAAGCGGCTACGGTGAGTGACTGTGCCTTGGGTGTAGTAGAGTTTATCGAAAGATTCGATGAGATTCTTGACGGGCTCACCTTCTCCTTGTATTTCCGGCCCAAGCTCTGCTTCCGGTGGTTTTTCCATTGTTCGTCAATTATACTACAGTCTATAGTATAAAACCATAATTCATGGTATGATATATCCACTATGACAAACAAATTTGAGTCACCACAGGGTTCGGAGGAAGTTGTTACCAATCTCGGCAATATCATGGACGAGGCCATGGGCGTCAAGAATAACTCGGAAAAGCCCGTCACAGAGAAGCGTACTGGTCCGGTAGAGAAGGTAGATCGCCGCCGTCTGAAGGAGAGAGCCGAGCTTAAGGCGTATTTCGACAAAATGCCGCAAGAACAATTGGTTGAGTTGGCGCTCAACGCGGTTGTCGCAGATCCCGATCTCGAAGCAGAGATCCGCAAACAGGCGCAGGCTCTAGAAGGCCGGTATATAAATGGCGAGAAGCTTGAGTCAGACGAGACCGAACAAGCAGCCTAAGCGTCTAAATAAACATCCATGTCTCTAGAAGACGGTCCAGACCCACAACTCGAAGATCTCGAACAGCAAGTCAGCGATTTCGAATCCCTGATATCATCTTCTCCGGATTTTGACGAGCTTTTTGCGGTTCTCGAGGCCGAACAGGTCATCGAGGGATCGGAAAGGACTTATACAGCCAAAGAAATAGAGTCCATTGTGGAGGCAGGTTTGGCTGATCTCCGGCAATCTCCGGCCGAGCGTGTATATTCCGCGGGCGACATGCTTTTTGTCAAAGAGATTCCGGAAGCCCACGGCCTCCGTGCCAAAGTCATCGAACTGGTTGATAGGGAGAGATCCAATCTGGATTCTTCCAGACATGAAGAGGTGATCGTTGTTCCGGAGTACCGCGTGGAAAGCCCGGCTGTGCAGAAGGTCATGGACCAAGTCAGTCAGAGAGCCGTGGAAGAGATGAGCGAGAATATGGTGGAGGCCATCGAGGCGGGGCATGACCGCTCTTTTCATAATCTAGAACATGCTCAAGATGTCAAAACAGCCGCCCTCAAGATCCTAGATGCCATCCAGGCCATCGCCCCCAACCTCGTCGACATTGACGCATCTCGTATTGTCGCGGCCGCGGCTGATTTCCATGACAGCGTCGTGAACGGCGTGGTTAACAGGGAGACCGGCAAATTCCAGAGGAACCGCGGCGCCGGTCCGGCTGACACCGACAAACTGCCGGAGAATATCAAGGCCGAAGTAGCCGCTAGTGGAGGCGGCAACGAAGAATTGAGCGCTAAGCTGGCTGTCCAGATGATCGGCGATGTTGATCGTACCGGAGCGGTATTTACCAGGGAGATGAACGACGAGGTCAGAGCGGCCATAGATGCTACTCATCCTGCCGTGACATTCCTGCGTTTTGATCCTAAGGAGGTAGATGAGCCATTCAAGAAGTATTTTCCTGCGAATGAGAAAGGGGAGGTGTCGGTCTTCGCTTTTGATCAGAACCATCTCAAGCCGGAATCAAGCCTGTCTACTTTAGCGGTGGCCATCGGCGACCTATCTTATGTCGGTCAGGTGTCCGCGGAAGAGTTCGCAGAGCGCGGCAATGCCGAGTTCCGCGAGATCAACGAGGATATCGGCACCGATCTCAAGAGAGGTGTCGAGAATCTAGATGGCCTGCGCAAATCATCCATCGCCGGACAGATGTTGCAGTGGGTCACTAGTCAGGTACCATTCGCCAAGACACAGGCCATGCTTTTTGAGAAGAAACTAGATGATAATCTGATCATCAACAACGATCCCGCTGGCGATGCTATCAAGAAGGGATTGAGAGACCTATACCCGCGTTTTGATAATAATCTTGTTGGAGCGATCGAGCGAGATGTCAGGATCGCCGAGAAATATGGCGTCCTCTTGTCCCCGAACGCCTATCCCGCTCAAGACAAGCTCTTCGCCGAACTTGCGCAGGAACTTGGTTATTAGGCCATGCTCGACATCTGATATACCCGCTTCGATCGTTTAGCAACAGTGCTCGGACTATGAACCAGCAAGCTGTCTCAAGTCCTCGCTTGTTGCTATAATATCTCCATGAAGCCTCTCGGTTTTGAGACTGTTGAAAAAGCGTCGACTCCGCAAGAAGAGCTTTCGCGCTTGCGCGAAGCCACCGACCAAGGCGCCGAGCGTGCCCGGGAGAGCGGGGCCGAGATGACGCGCGAGCAAGTCGCCAAGGAGACTCTGAAGCAGTACGCCAAGATCCCTCATGGCGAGCTTTTGCATCCTGACTACGCCATCGCTAAACATGAGACCGAAGCTATCACCCTCGAGCTCTCGCCGGAGCCGCATGACAAACAGATCGAGGGTCTGATCGTCGTGATGCAGGAGAAAGGCATCAGGAATGCCATGCATGTCGTGGAGAAGATGGGCAATCCTCACCTCCTAGACGACTTCCACCGCTTCCTCGTCCAATTTATTTCTTCGGGCTATCCGATCTCCGGTCTCAAGGAGGGCGACGAGCTCTGGAAGCCGCTCCATATGACGCTCTATGAGGTCAGCCTGCCCGACACGAGTGAGGAGGACAAGCAGAAGGAGCTCAAGGCGCTCATCTCCGGCATGGAACAATTCTACGCCGGCATGCTTTCGGTCTCCGCCGACCCCAAGGATCCCGCCTGGTTCACCGTGGAGATCACCAAGTCGAACGGCAGCGACGAGTTTGTCTTCTATGTCTCCGTGCCGACCCCGCGCAAGGAGCTCTTCGAGAAGCAGATCCTGGCCGTCTTCTCGGAAGCACACATCCACGAGCACAAGGATGACTATAATATCTTCAACCCGGCCGGCGCCTCGGCTGCTTCTTGCGCCCGGCTCTCTAGACATTTCCTCTACCCGCTCAAATCTTACGAATCTTTTGATATCGACCCGCTTTCCGGCATCCTGAACAGCTTTTCCAAGATCGATCGTGAGGGCGAGGGTGCGGCCATCCAATTCGTGATTGGCGCGCGCCGCGACGGATACATGAAAGAAGCGACCAGGGCTATCGAGAAGATTCGTAAGGGAGAGAAGGTGGGTGAGGCGCTCAAGGAAGTCGGGCAGTCGCTCATTGGAGGATTCACCAAGGATGTCCTCAACATGTTCAAAAGCGTTGAACAGATCAAGAAGGACAAGGAGGACCGGGAGAAGCGCGTCGGGGCCGTCGACCAGACTGCCGTGGAACAGTTCACGCGCAAGATCAAGAGCCCGCTTGTCTCTGTAGACATCCGCATTGTCGCTTCGGCCGCGAGTCAGGCTGAGGCGGCCGGCATCCTTCATGACCTCGAATCAAGCTTCAACCAGTTCGAGGACGGCCATGGCAATCGTATCGAATGGCAGAAGATAGAGAAAGATAATCTGGAAAATCTACTGGAAAGGTTCTCCTTGCGTACTTTTGATGAGAAGGATTCGATCGTCCTCAATCTCGAGGAGCTGACCACGACCATGCATTTCCCGGCCGCGCATGTCGGCAAGGCCGCGCCGCAGCTCAAACAGTCCAAGGCCGGTACGTCGCCCTTGCCACTCGACCTGCCCAAGGCCGGCACACTCCTCGGTGTCAACCGCCACCGCGGCTCCGAAGTGCCGGTATACATCGCGCCGGAGGACCGCATGCGCCACTTCTATGTCATCGGCCAGACCGGCACCGGCAAGACCACACTCCTCAAGAACATGATCATCCAGGACATCGAGGACGGCCACGGCGTGTGTTTCATCGATCCGCACGGCTCCGACGTCGCCGATATCCTCGCCCGCATCCCGCCGGAGCGCTATGAGGATGTCATCTATTTCGACCCGGCATCCGTCGAGCGGCCGATGGGCCTCAATATGCTCGAGTTCGACCGCCGTTATCCCGAGCAGAAGACTTTCGTGGTCAACGAGATGTTCAGCATCTTCCAGAAGCTCTACGGCGCTGTGCCGGAATCCATGGGGCCGATGTTCGAGCAGTATTTCCGCAACGCCACCAACCTGGTCATCGAAGATCCTGATAGTGGTTCGACGCTCCTTGATGTCTCGCGCGTCATGTCCAACAAGGCTTTCCGCGAGCTCAAGATCAGCCGGTGCAAGAATCCCGTGGTCGTCCAGTTCTGGAAGGAGATCGCCGAGAAGGCCGGCGGGGAAGCTTCGCTCGCCAATATCGTGCCCTATATCACCTCGAAGTTCGATGTCTTCCTCTCGAACGAGGTCATGCGCCCGATCATCGCCCAAGAGCAGTCGTCTTTCAATATGCGCGAGATCATGGACAAGAAGAAGATCCTGCTAGTCAATCTCTCCAAGGGCCGCCTCGGCGACATCAACTCGCACCTGATTGGCCTCATCCTAGTCGGCAAGATCCTCATGGCCGCGCTCTCCCGCGTGGACTCATTCGGCAAGGATATGCCTGACTTCTTCCTGTATCTGGATGAGTTCCAAAATATCACCACCGACTCGATCTCCACCATCCTTTCCGAAGCGCGCAAGTACCGCCTGGCGCTCACTGTGGCGCATCAGTTCATCGGTCAGCTCGATGACAAGATCAAGAATGCCGTCTTTGGCAACGTCGGTTCGATGGCGGTCTTCCGCGTCGGCAGTGATGATGCCGAATATCTCGAGAAGCAATTCACGCCAGTCTTCACGCAAACCGACATCACCAACCTGGACAACTTCAACGCCTATGTGAAGCTCCTTTCCGGTGGCCGTCCGGCCAAGCCTTTCAATATCGCGATCATGCCGCCCGAGAAGGGCGACTCCGGTCAGGCAGACAAGCTCAAGGAGATATCCGCCCTCACATTCGGCCGCCCGCGCGCCGAGGTCGAAGCCGAAGTCATGAAGAAGTATCAGAAATAAGCAACCACCATGCCCAGCATAGAATCCCCAGAGAATATCCACAGCATCGAGGAAGGCGTCCTCCCAGAGCTTCAGGAATTTGAGAGGTGGAAAACTGATACCTTTGGCCGCGAGACTACTCCGGAGGAGAGAGCTCAACTCTTCGAGCTTGGCCAGAGCTTGGCCAAGAGAGATCCCAGGTTCAATAAGATGCTGGGCGATGCTCTGGCGGACCTGCTATTTTCCAACAACAAAAGTCTCGGTCTCGGGACCGAGATCGAGAAGGCTGACGCTTATGTCGAAGCGCTATCCGAATACAATGATCGCTTCGGCCTGAAGACCGATCGAGCTGCCTGATGCGCCAGATCTGATAGGATATAGACTATGATCCCCCTCAATCAAGAACAGCATCTCGGCAAGAAAGCATACACGCTCATGGTGTCGCGCAAATTGACGCCGGGACTCGTCATCATACTCATCGCTGCGGTCGTTTTGGTCTTGCAGAACGGTCTCACCGGGTTCGTGGCCGGGATGATGACGATCGGCGGAGCCAACGGCACCCAATCCCTGGCCGGCGCTTCGATCATCATGCAGTGGATCGTGCTTATGGGCTTCATCATCGGCTTGGCCGTGTGCATCCTAGGCATCTTTACTGCCAGATTCGAATATACGAACTACACATTCACCTTTGAGGAGTTTGGCCTCAAGTTGAAGCGCGGTATCATCGGCACCCGGATCATCTCGATCCCGTACCGCCAGATGCAGAATATCAATCTAGAGCGCAGTCTCATCCATCGGATGACCGGTACGACCAGAGTGACCATCGACTCCGCCGGCGAGGAGGACAAGGACGGCCACGACGAGTCAGAGATCACCCTCGAGCCGATCGATGTGGCAGTCGCGGAGGATATCAGACTCATTTTGCAGAGGAAGATCGGCGTCCAGGTCACGGAGAGCGAAGCCGAAGCCGATCGGGAGGCTGGGATCGCCGCCGTCAGTGCCGCGCCGTCGCAAACAGGGGATAACCGGATTGTTTAATCCTTGGAGAGAGCTACAATTGAGCGCAAAGGAGGCGGAATGAATACCCCACCCCGTCAAATTTGTTCTTCTTGGAGACATTACCTCCGGCTCGTGCGAACAGAGATGTTCGAAGGTGACCATCCTTACTTCTATGGTATAGAACTCGACAGACAACCCACAAGGGTAGAATGTCGAACACATTTTTTGGGAAAGCTATACCAAAATTTTAAAGAGCGTCATCTCATTCGGAACGATCGTCTGATCAGGGCGAGAGCTCCGTCAGACTTTCAACAAGCAGCCTAGCTTAGCACGCAGAGCGGACCGCATGACGGCCCGCTCTTTTTTACAAATTTATAAACTGCCGGTGCCATGCTATCATGATTGCACCAATGGCTATGGATACCTCTGCATCATCAAAGGCCTTTTCGAGGATCTCTACAGTCCTTGTCATTGTGGCGAGCCTATACATCCTCTTTTTGATCAGCAAAAAGATCGCTACGGTGACACCGTTCCCGGCGATCGATGGAACGGCTACGACCACGCAGAATCTGGCTACAACCACTCCGTCACAGGCGGAAATATTGTCTTCGATCGATATCAGAACCGCGTCTGGCATCATCCGCGCAGAGGTCGTCAACTCCGAGCAAGATCGCGGCAGGGGATTGAGCGGTCGTGATGTGCTCCGGGCCGATTCCGGCATGCTGTTCGTCTTCCCGGAGGACGGATCGTACGGATTTTGGATGAAGGACATGCGTTTTGCGATCGACATCGTGTGGATCGACCAGACCAAAACAGTCCGAGGTGTCGTGCGTGGCATCTATCCCGAAACATATCCGGAGGTATTCCTGCCGCCGTCACCGATCCGTTACGTTTTGGAGCTTGATTCGGGCGGTGCCGAGAGGGCAGGCATTGCAACTGGGACGAAACTCGTGTTCTAACACTTATCCCCACTTTTTTTGTGAGGGCGCGAAGAGTAAAATGAACTTAAATAAGTTTTAGCGCTCATTGTGTTCGATTATTAAAAAATCTTTAAGTTAACCTTCGCATCAGTATGCCTAAGAAGAAGAAAACCGCTTTGGGACAAGCGGCCAAGACTATCGTCATCCCGACAATCATCAAGAGAGACGGTCGCATCGTCCCCTTTGACGTAGAAAAGATCACCAATGCCGTCTGGAAGGGCATGAATACTGTGCACGAAGGCTCGCTCGACGAGGCTCGCATGATCGCGGGACAGGTTTTTGCCGAATTGATCCGCATCAAGCGCAAATTCAATAATTTTCTACCGACTGTCGAGGGCATCCAGGATATTGTAGAGGCCGAACTGATGCGTTCTGACTTCGTCAAGACCGCCAAGCACTACGTCCTCTACCGCGAGGAGCGCGCCAAGCTCCGCGCCAAGGGTATGGAGGCTCCGGAACATGTCAGGAAGCTTGCCGAAGACTCAAAGAAATATTTTAGGAACGCCTTGGGAGAGTTTGTCTACTATCGTACATATTCCAAGTGGATAGATTCCGAGAGCCGCCGCGAGACTTGGATCGAGACTGTCGATCGCTACATTGGATTCATGCGCGAGAATCTCGGCAACAAGCTCAAGGATACTGAATACAAGGAGGTTCGCGAATCTATCCTCACTCAGGCCGCTATCCCGTCGATGCGACTTCTCCAGTTTGCCGGCCCGGCCGCTCGGAGGACCAATGTCTGCGGTTACAACTGTTCATACATCGCTCCGGAATCATTCCAAGACATGTCGGAGATCATGTACATCTCCATGAATGGCACCGGCGTCGGTTTCTCAGCCGAGAGCGCCAATGTGCAGAAATTCCCGCAGATCCAGATCCAGACCGGAGAGAAACTCAAAGCTCATGTGATCGGCGACTCCAAGGAAGGCTGGTGCCAAGCTTTCGTGATCGGTGCCACGACCTGGGCCTCCGGTAAAGACATTGATTTTGATTTTTCGGAGATCAGACCTTTGGGCGCCCGTCTCAAGACTGGCGGCGGCAAAGCTTCCGGTCCGGAACCGCTTCGTCGTCTACTCGCTTTCACCCGAGAGATCATGCTCGATAGGCAGGGCCGGCGCATGCGCAATGTGGACGTCCATGACATCATCTGCATGATGGGCGAATGTATCGTTGCCGGTGGTGTCCGCCGTAGCGCGCTCATCTCTCTGTCCGACCTGGATGATCCGGAGATCCGAGATGCCAAGAAGGGGGCCTTCTATATGACGCATCCGCACCGTTCCCTGGCCAACAATTCAGCCGTCTATGTCAGCAAGCCTACGAACGAGCAGTTTCTCAAGGAATGGATGTCCCTTATCGAGAGCCGTTCCGGCGAACGCGGCATCTTCAACCGTGGATCGCTAGCCGCGACCTTGCCGGAGCGTCGCATCAAAGTGCTCAAGGAGTACAAGGGCTACTTTGATCACTCCGGACGGCACATCATCGGCCTCATGGGCACCAATCCTTGCGGCGAGATCATCCTCCAGTCCAAACAATTCTGCAATCTCTCAGAGGTCGTGGCCCGTGCCGATGACACCGAGAAGACGCTGATGAAGAAGATCCGTGTTGCCGCCATCCTCGGCACCTACCAGTCGATGCTGACTCATTTCGAATATCTTTCCAAGGAATGGAAGGAGCGTTGCGAGAAAGAGCGCCTTCTCGGCGTCTCGATCACCGGACAATGGGATTGTCCGGCCGTAAGGAAGCCGGAGGTCATGAAGCGCCTGCGTGACGAGGCCATCCGCGTCAACCAGGAGTATGCCAAGCGCTTTGGCATCAATGCTTCGACTGCCGTCACTTGCGTCAAACCATCCGGCAACGGTTCGCAGACATTTGATTGTTCCTCAGGCATGCATCCGCGCCATGCTAAGTATTATATCCGCCGTGCCCGTATCGCCTCGACCGATGCACTCTTCAAGATGCTCAAAGACCAGGGTGTGCCGTTCCATCCGGAGGTCGGACAGACCATGGAAAATGCCACGACTTTTGTCCTGGAGTTCCCAGTCAAAGCGCCGCAAGGAACGACCACCTTCAAGAACGACCTTACGGCCATCGAGCAGCTTGAGTATTGGAAGATGGTCAAGGTCAATTTCACCGAACACAATCCGTCAGTGACCATCTCGATCGGCAATGACGAATGGATCTCCGTGGCCAACTGGGTCTATGAGAACTGGGACATCGTGGGCGGCTTATCATTCCTGCCAAGGGAAGACCATGTCTACCAGCTGGCCCCTTACGAAGAGATCAACGAGAAGACCTACAAGGAGCTCGCTAAGCGCATGGAGCATATCGACTACTCGAAGATCATGACATACGAGAAGCAAAATGAGACTGATCTCAAGAGGGAGTTGGCCTGTGTGTCGGGGGTCTGTGAGATTGTGTAGAAGACAAAACTATTGTATGGTTATATCAGTCGCATAGGCAATCGCGCGCGGGCCTTCGCAAGGAGCGTCTCGCGTGAGGAAAGTCCGAACACCGGCTGGCCGCAAGGCCAGATAGCAGGGTAGCGGGTAATGCCCGTCAGGGTGATCCTAGAGGTGCGAACAGAGACGCGCGGGCTGGAAACGGCACGCGGATCCTTCGGGATTAGCTCCCATGGAAACTTGGGAGGTGCAACGGCCAAATCCTTACCTCGGTGCAAGGTCGCGTCCCATGCCGCAAGGCAGAGGGAAGAACCGCTAGAGGTGCATGGCAACATGCATCCAAGATATATGGTTGTCCTCGACAGAATTCGGCTTATGTGCGACGCACATGAATAAGCGCTCCTTAACGGGGCGCTTGTTCTTTGTATAAGTTGGCGGATGAAAGATGACTTGATATAATAAGGGGCATGAATAATACAAACAATCGTTCGATAAGCCTCGAGTCAGCGGCTTTTTATTCGTTGCTGTTCACTATCATCATCGTTCCGATCTCTTTCTGGGGCAGTCAGTATTTTGCCCTTGATGCTGTCAAGACGATCTTCATTGCCATCGGCACGATCGTCTCAGCCTCTCTGTTACTTTTCGGAGCTCTGCGTGCCAAGGAAATCCATCTACCTCCTAAGGCTATGTTATGGATAGGAGGCCTCATGGCCGTATCAGTTATTGGCTCATCCGTCGGGAGCGGGCACTTCGCCAAGTCGTTCTTCGGCCAGGGCTTCGAGCTTGGCACAGGCAGTATGATCCTCATCCTTTTTGTTTTAGCCGCGGTCGTCTATCGTCTGGTCGCAAAGAGAGTCAGCCATGTCCCGATCCTGTATGTCGGTATCGTCGCGCCCTTCCTCCTTGTCTACTTATTCCAGGTTCTGCGCTTCTTGTTCGGTCCGGGATTCATCTCGCTCGGATTTTTGAACACTGTGACCGCGACAATGGTGGGCAACTGGTACAGTTTGGCTATGTATGCGGGCATCGTAGCTATGATCGCGCTTTTGGCCGTCATCTACCTGCCTCTTTCGCGTCGCTTGCGCACGGTCTACTGGGTCCTCGTAGCACTCTCCGGCGCGCTCATGTTCCTTGTCAACAGCTGGCAAGTCTGGGAAGCGGCCGCGCTGGTACTTCTCGGCCTGACGATACATCTCTCCTTACAGAAACCTAAGCCGGCAGACAGGAAGATCAGCTCTTTCTTGCGGAGGCTCGCTTGGATCCCTCTGGTCGCTTGCGTCGTCTCCGCCCTTTTGGCCTACAAGGGAGTCACGATTGCTGGCCCGATCATCAACAAGTTCAATGCCGGTTATTCGGAGCTTTCGTTGCCGTGGCAGATGACCATCGATGTGGCTGCCGGCGAGCTCAAGGACAAGCCTATCCTTGGTTCTGGGCCGAACCGTTTTTCCCAGGCCTTCTTGACCCATAAGCCATCCGGTATCAATGTCACCGATGCTTGGGGGGTGGAATTCAACACCGGATTCGGATTGATTCCGACATTCCTGGTCACCCAGGGATTGCTCGGCGGCATCGTCTGGATCCTATTCTTCGTGCTGTACGGCATCCTTGGGGTCCGTTCGCTCCGCAATCCTTCGCGCGTGCCACAAGGATCGGTTAGCCAGGCCAATCCTTCTGATCAGTCCTACGCTCGGTTCGTCCTCATCTCTTCCTATACCTCCGCAACCTTCCTGTGGCTCGTATCGCTCGTATATGTTCCTTCGCATGCACTGGTCTTCTTGGCTTTCATCTTGACCGGCATTTGGCTCGGCGCGGCGGTTGCTTACGGACGTCTCCGTCCCGTCGACTGGGTTACTCTTCCGGGCAGCCGTTCCCAGAGATTGGTATCGATCGTAACACTGCTCTGTTTCATCCTTGCGATCGTCTGGGGAGTGGTCTATCTCAAGAATACCGCGGCTCTCGCCTATTTCGGCGGCGGCGTGAAGACTCTGACTCTCGCGAATGATCCGGCTCAGGCAGATGCCAAGTTTCGCAAGGCGATCGCTCTCAATCCGCTCGATGTGTACTGGCAAGCTCGAGCCGAAGCCAACATATCGATCGCCAACAGTATCGCGGCCAGTGTGACTGCGTCTTCAAACGCCTCTACTTCTCAGGCCGCGGCCCTCAAGGTCGTCGATACGATCAATCAGGCATTCAGTTATGCCAACAATGCCATCGGCGCCGACCGAGATAATTATTACAACTATGTCTCCCAAGCTCGGGTAGCGGAATTGGCCGCCAATCTCAATATGACCAACGCGTACGATACGGCTCTGGGAGCGTATACCAATGCCATCAATCTCAATCCCCAGAACCCGTCGATCTATATCAATCTGGCCCGGCTTTATGCGTCCAAGGGTCAATTTGACTCCGCGATCCAGGCCATCGGCGCCTCTCTCCAGGTCAAGAACAACTATCTTGACGCGGTCTTCCTGCTTTCCCAGGTCGAAGCTGCCAAGGGCAACTTGCCGAACGCTATCACTGCCGCCGACTTCGCCACGAAGCTCAATCCGGCCAATCCGCTCGTCTTCTTCCAGTTAGGCCTGTTGCAGTACACCAAGGGCGATTATCGGCCTTCGATCGAGGCCTTCGGCCGAGCGCTCACTATAGAGCCAAATTATGCCAATGCCTCGTACTTCCTTGGTCTGGCTTATGCCCGTGTCGGAGAGATGGCCAAGGCGATCGGTATATTCTCCCGTCTGGCCGAAGCCAATCCTGACAATGCCGATGTCTCTACCATCCTTTCGACCATGAGGTCCGGCAAGCCGCTCTTCAGCGGAGCCACCAAGTCAGTAGCCGCCCCGGAAAGCAAGGCCAAACCGCCGCTTCCAAGCAGATAAAAGATGGTCAAACGTTGGTTCAGAGCGATCGGTAGGGAGGTGCGCGGCCTGCACGAGGCCGCATACCTCCTCGGCCTCTTCGCTCTGGTCTCGCTCATCCTGGCCCTGGTCAGGGACAAGCTCTTGGCTTTCTCCTTTGGAGCCGGCCATGTCCTCGATGTATACTATGCGGCTTTCCGCATTCCTGACTTGATCTTCGTGTCGGTTGGCTCGCTAGTCTCGGCCTCGATCCTCCTACCGTATTTCATCGAGCACTTTGGCAAGGACAAGGAAGAGGGTGCAGCATTCTCCGACGGCATTTTTACGGTATTTTTCATTGTGATGATCATCGTGAGCGCCATCGCCTACATCTTGGCGCCGATCATCGTCCCGATCGTCATCCCCGGCTATGCTCACGATCCAGCTTTGCCGTCGCTCATCCTCTCGATGCGCATCATGCTCCTGTCTCCATTCTTCCTCGGCCTATCCAATCTGTTCTCCAGTCTGACCCAGATGCGCCATCGTTTCTTGGTGTATGCCGCGAGTCCGGTCGTCTACAACGCCGGCATCATCCTCGGCGTCCTTCTCGGTTACCCGCTCTTCGGCGTCAAAGGTCTGGCCATCGGCGTGGCCATCGGCGCTTTCCTGCATATGGCTATCCAGGTGCCATTCATCGCCCATGAAGGGATGGCCCCGCGCTTCACCAGAAAGATCAACTGGGCCAATATGAAGAGCATCTTCTTGGTCTCCGTACCACGCACTCTCACACTATCGGCTAACCAGCTGGCTTCGCTTGTCCTGGTATCTTTGGCTTCTTACATGACCGTAGGATCGATCTCCGTCTTCAATTTTGCTTTCAACCTGCAAGCCGTGCCTCTCACTCTGATCGGTGCTAGTTATTCGTCGGCTGTTTTTCCGACCCTGTCCCGGCTCTACTATGAGAAGAATATCAAAGAATTCCTGGAGAAGATGATCGCCTCGGCCCAGCACATCATCTTTTGGTCGACGCCCCTGGCCGTGCTCTTCATCGTTTTGCGCGCCCAGATTGTCCGCACGGTCCTCGGCGCCGGCCATTTTGACTGGGCGGACACGAGGCTCACAGCCGCTGCGCTGGCGCTCTTCATCCTTTCAACAGTTGGTCAAAGCCTGATCCTGTTGTTCGTTCGCGGTTTCTATTCCGAAGGCAAAACCTCGAGACCGCTCATCATCAATGTAGTTTCGGCCGTTTTCATGGTGCTCTCGGCTTATCTATTGGATAAGGCCTTCTTCGCCTTCCCGGTCTTCCGTTATTTCCTAGAGGAAATCTTGAAGGTTGGCGGGCAGGCGGGCACAAGCGTGCTCATCCTTGCTCTGGCTTACACTTTCGGCATCACCCTGAATACGATCTTGCACTGGGTCGCTTTCGAGCGCTCATATCGCGGCTTCTCCAGGCCGGTCTTGGGTACGCTCTTCCATAGCTTCGCCGCCTCGGTGATCATGGGATACGCCGCTTATCTCTCGCTCCGTATCTTCGCCGCGGTTTTCCCGCTGACCAAGGCCTGGGGGATATTCATGCAGGGCTTCCTCTCGGCGATCATCGGTGTCGTGGTTCTAGTCATAGTGCTCTTGATCTTGCGGAACAGGGAATTGGCCGAGGTCTGGCGCACGCTCCACCACAAAGTCTGGAAGGCGGCTGTCCCACCGGCGGAAGTGGAGCATATGTAGGGTATGTGAGAGCGGCCAGCTAACCCTACTTTTCCGTCAGAAATTTCTAAGTCAAAACCGTAAAAGTATGTTCTAGTACTGATCATCAGCCCTATCAATTCTGGCTCAAAATAAGGCCAAAATTAGCGAAAAATACTGATTTGTGTTATTTTGTTTAGACATAAACAGGCCCGAAACTCCATGGATCTAGCCCATATCCGCAACTTCTCGATCATCGCGCATATCGACCACGGCAAGTCGACGCTGGCTGATCGCCTGCTCGAGATCACCGGGACCATCGAGAAGCGCAAGATGCAGGAGCAGGTCCTCGACTCCATGGAGCTCGAGCGCGAGCGTGGCATCACTATCAAGATGCAGCCAGTACGCATGAAGTATTCAGACGGCGATAGGGAATACCAGCTCAACCTGATCGACACGCCCGGACATATCGATTTTTCCTATGAAGTCTCCCGCTCGCTCAAGGCCGTCGAAGGATCTATCCTTCTTGTTGATGCCACGCAGGGTGTACAGGCCCAGACGCTTACCACGCTCGGCATGGCGCGCGAAGCTGGCCTCGTGATCATCCCCGTCGTCTCTAAGATCGATTCACCCCTCGCGCGCACCGAAGAAGTGATCCATGAAGTCAGCCAGCTCCTGGACTGCCCGGTCGATAGCGTGCTCAAAGTCTCGGGCAAGACCGGCGAAGGAGTAGCACATCTGTTACAAGAGGTGGTCAAGAGAGTTCCTCCGCCAAAGTCGCCTGATGTCACGGATGATTTTCGTTCGCTAATCTTCGATTTCCAATATTCCAACCACACCGGCGTCATCGTCTATGTACGCGTCATGAATGGCACGGCCAAGAAGCACGACAAGCTGATCTTCAAGATCTCCGGCGAGACCTTCGAGGCCATCGATGTCGGCATATTCAAGCCCGACAACACCCCGGTCAGCCAGCTCGGCCCCGGCGAGATAGGCTATATCACGACCGGCATCAAGGAGCCAGGTATCGCTTCCGTCGGAGACACCATATCGTCAGTCAAAGACGATCTGCCACCCTTGTCCGGCTACAAGAGCCCTCGTCCGGTCGTCTGGGCGTCCCTCTATCCCGAATCTCAGGACAATCTGGCCCTCCTGCGGCAGGCGCTCGGCCGCCTCCGTCTGTCCGACTCCTCATTCACGTACGAAGAAGAGGCCTCCGGCACGCTCGGCAAGGGCTACCGTTGCGGCTTCCTCGGCATGCTCCATATGGAGATAGTCACCGAGCGTCTGCGCCGCGAATTCAATCTGGAGCTCATCGTCACCCAGCCTTCGATCACCTATAACGTGGAGATGAAGAATGGCAAGAAGGCTATAGTCTATTCGCCGGCCTTGTTCCCGGACGACCACGAGATCAAGTCCGTCTCCGAACCGATCGTGACCATGAAGATCATCGCCCCGCCCAAATACCTCGGTGCGCTCATGAAGGCCCTCTATGACCATGAAGCCGAAGTCATCGCCACGGATACCTTCGGTGACAATCGCAACATGATCACCTTGCTCATGCCTCTGCGCGAGCTCATGCGCAACTTCTTTGATGAGGTCAAGAGCATCTCTTCCGGCTACGCCTCGATCTCGTATGACATCACGGAGAACCGTCCGGCAGACGTGGTCCGCATGGATATCCTGGTCGCCGACGAGCCGGTGGCCGCCTTCAGCCGCGTGGTCTCGCGTCGCCGGGTACCCGAGGACGCCGCCGCCATGGTCGAGAAGCTCCACAAAGTCCTGCCGCGCGAGCTCTTCACATTCAAGGTCCAGGCCAAGGCCTTTGGTCGGATCATCGCTTCGGAGACTCTCTCCGGCAAGAAGAAAGACGCCGCCGCCACGCTCTCCGGCGGAGATATCACTAGGAAGATGAAGCTTCGCGAGAAGCAGAAAGAGGGCCGCAAGCGCCTCAAGGAGCACGGCTCGGTCAATATTCCTCAAGAAGTCTTCGTCAAGATGATGCGGTCCGAGTGATCAGAACTGCATGGCCGCAGGGAAGTACAGGAGGAGCATGCTGATGATCACCAAGATGCTGATGATCATGATGCCAACGCCGGCTACTTTCTTGGTTTTTTCATGAAATAACATGGCTGTAGTATACTGTGGAGGATGAAACCACGCAACCGTCCGCGCTGGAAGTCGGCTATGTCGTCTCCGTTATTGCTCATAGCGGCCCTGATCGTCCTAGTTTTCCTGCTCCGGGCCGCCTGGAATATCCGAGCCAAGGCCGACCTTGGCGAGGCACGCCTGGTCAAGGCGCAGGCCGAGCTCGTTCGGCTCCAATCCGACCAAGTCGACCTGACGAGGAAGGCCGGCGATCTATCCACCGATGCCGGTATCGAGATTGAGATGCGCGAGAAATACCGCGCCGTGGGCCCGGGTGAGTCAGTGGCGGTGATCATCGATAGCTCGGTGACGGCTCGATCCGTGGATATAGCCACCGGATCGCCGGCCGATTCCCGGACCGGGTTCTGGCGGGGATTGTTGGAGATGCTGGGCTTCTTGTAGTACGATGAAGATAGACCCCGCCGTGGCACGTTCTTTTGTCATCGCGAGATTAGTTTAGTGGTAGAACTGGTGCTTCCCAAGCATCGGGCGGGAGTTCGATTCTCCCATCTCGCACAATGATCCACGAAAAAGCCTGGGAGGGCTTTTGAGTGGAGCATCATTGGGACGAAGATGGGGGAATCGAAAGGCGGAGCGTGCGAGGCTAGTAAGCCGAGCCGCGAGCCGGGGTCGCGAGTTCCGAGCTGCAGCGAGGAAACTCGTGACCGATTCTCCCATCTCGCACAGTCCCTACGCCTTCGGCAATGAGAAGCTGAAAGTACTGCCCTTATTCTCGCCCTCTGATTCCACCCACATCTTGCCGTGGTGCCGAGTGATGATGCCTCTCGAGATGAAGAGGCCGATGCCCATACCTTCGGTGTCAGCCAGGCGCGCCACTTTACCGCGGTAGAGCTTGGTGAACATGAGTGATAGCTCGTTCTTCGGTATGCCGATGCCGGTATCCTTGATAGAACACATGACCTGTTTGCCGCGGTCGGCGACGGTGATAGTGATAGAGCCGCCTTCTTTGGTGTAGTTGATGCCATTCTCGATCAGAGTCTGCAACACGAATTTTAGGCGAGCCACATCGAAGAGGGCGTATGTCCCAACTGGCACCCGGTTGTCGATCTTGATATTCTTGAAGCTTGCGTGCGCCACCGACGACATGATGATCTCGTTCACGAAAGACGAGAGGTCATGGCGGTTCAGCCGGTATTGGTATAGGTCGGTGTCCGTCTCCGAAGCGTTGGCCAGGAGATCGGTGAGCTCGACCAGCTTGGCATTGGCACCCTCGACATAGCCGATCTGTTCGTTCCAGTCATCGGCCGTCTCGGATTTGCGCAGATTCTCTGTGGCCCACTTGATGTGGGTGAGCGGGGTGCGGAACTTGTGGGTCACCGTGGTCATGAATTCGTATTTCATGAGCTCGCCTTCGCGGATCTTGTGCCAGATCACACGGCTGCCGCCGACGATGACGATCGCCGAGGCAAGAGGCACCACCCAGATCGGAAATGACGGGTAATTCACATAGAGCCACTGGTTGTAGAGGTCGAAGAGGGTGATCAGGATAGCGACGCTGATCGCCCCAACGCCGTAGATGAGACCCTTTCTAGCAGTGCCTGGCATGTTGGCCCTGGTTATTTGATGCCGAGAGTCGAGCGGAGGCGCGGCTCATCGAAGCCTACGACGATCTCGCCACCGACATCGATGACAGGCACGCCCATCTGTCCGGTTTTGTCGATCATCTCTTTACGCTTCTCGAGATCGCTCGCGACGTTGTGCTCCGTGTAGGAGACTCCGTTCGTCTTAAAAAAGCTCTTCGCCATGTTGCAATATACGCAGGTCGGCGTTGAGTAAATGGTGACTTCTTTCATAGATTGAGTGTTTGTTTAGGTTTTTTAATTTCAACCTGACTATTTAGAGTGCCATTGTATCATGGGGTCTGGGTGTTCACAAGAAAAGGTGTTACCAACTTATTTTGGCTCTGGATAGCGCCTTATAGTGCCTTACAGCCGCATGCAACAACACCCCATTCATTTTGGATGAGGTGTTGTGCCATAGAACAGGCTTATACTTGCTTAATGGAGTTAGGTTCCGAAATTTTAAGTGGTATTCCTAGTCTGACCCGGAGGTCAGTTTGTGCGGAAACCTATAATTTTTATTAAGAATCTTCTCCATTTAGAGAGTAAGCCTATGTTGATTCTAGGCCTGTGGAAGGGTAAGTCAATAGATTTTGGGGGAAAATCTGGTGGACAAGCTGGGGATAATCTCTATACTGTGGGTATGGATAGAAAACTAAGGGCCAAAGCCACCCAGGTACAGAACCACAAGAGCACTTCATGGGGCGGGGTGGCTCAATGGTATGACTCATTGCTTGAGGATTCCGATGATTCATTCCAATCCAAGGTCATCATGCCGAATCTGATCCGCGTCCTCGACCCCAAGAAGGGCATGATTGTACTCGATGTGGCTTGCGGCCAGGGCTACTTCACCAGGGCCTTCGCCTCCGGTGGCGCCACAGCCATCGGTTGTGACGTCTCTCGCGAGCTCATTGAGGCGGCCAAGAAGCGCACTCCGGCCGGCATTGATTTCCACATCGCCTTGGCGCACAAGCTCGCATTCGCGGCCGATGCATCGGTCGATGTTGTCACGATCGTCTTGGCGCTCCAGAATATCGAGAACATGTCGGAAGTCTTGATTGAAGTCTCAAGGGTTCTCAAACCAGGCGGCCGCTTGATGATTGTTTTGAACCACCCGATGTTCAGGATTCCCGATCGCTCCAGCTGGCAGTGGGACGAAAGGCTGGGCAAGCAATACCGCCGTGTCGACGCATATTTGTCTGACGCCAAGAAACTCATCGACATGGCGCCTGGCGAGACTGACAAGAATAAGAAAAAATTCACTGTTTCATTCCACCGCCCACTACAGTCTTATGTCAAAGCCCTTTCCAAGGCCGGCTTCAAGGTAGACCGTCTCGAAGAGTGGATCTCCCACAAGAAAAGCCAGAAAGGCCCGCGTGCCGAAGAAGAGGACCGCATCAGGAAGGAGATCCCAATGTTTCTCATGGTCGGAGCCGTCAAGGTCTAGTTCGTATCTTTGATTGTAAGTGTTGGATATAGGGCTAAGAGAGCGATGAGACCGACGACCATGAATAACTGCTTGTCAGCTATCGCGAAGAGCAATCCCGCTCCGGTGATGAGTGGTGCTATGAAATATGATAGTGGGCGTGTGATCCGGAATAGTCCGAGGGCGGCCGTATCTCGCGGCGAGACGGTCTTGAAGAAGTAGGTTTCCATCATGATCTCGGCCGCGGCCGCGCCGAAGCGGGTCAGGGCCAAAGCCAGAGCCCAAACGATGACGCTCTTCCAGCTCAAGAATGCCAGGAGGATCGTCGAGAGGCCCATCAAAGCGAAGCCGATGGCCATGATCTCCTTCTCGCCATACTTCCTGTCCGAAAGCTTGCCTAGCGGATATTGGATGAGCGGGAAGGGGATGAGCATCACCGTCAGGATGATGCCGATGTTCTCCCAGCTGAATCCCATGACCTTGTTCAGGTAGATCGGGCTGTATACGACCATCCAAGCGTAGAAGACTTGCAGGACAATGTTGGCGAAGAAGAGCTTCACCCAATTGGCGTTGTGCGAGACATGCTTGACGAGCTGCCAAGGCGAGAGATGGATGTAGTTGGGATCTTTGAACCGGGGGAAGTTCCGATGTACGAGATAGAGGAGCGGGAAGAGCATAGCCAGGCCGGCAATGTATGTATTCTTGAAATCATTGGACCCACCGATAAGCAATGTGCCGATCAGCGGTCCAATCACCCAAGAGGCATTCAGAGTAGCGGTGTAGAGGCCACGTACGGCACCCACGCGTGCGCCGTCGGTATAGACTTCTAGGAATATGTCCATAGTCAGACCGATGAGCGAAACGACGGCCATCTGGAGGATATAGATCGTGGCTAAGACATACGGCGAAGTGGCCTGGATGAGCCCCCAGAATAGCAGGATCTGGATCGTGATGAGCCAGAGCGTGGTAGTGTAGTTGCCGAGCCGCCGGATGAGCGAGGGGGCGATGAGGAATCCCAGGATAGATACAGCCGCGCCGGTCATATAGATGAGCCCCAGAGTCTTTTCGTCTGCGAACAGGGAGAGGAAGCTCGAGTTCGAATACATCGGTATCACTAGGTGCAGAGTGAAGATGAAACCGATCACAGCGATCGTGTATATCGCGTGCTTCTTGGGAAAAGTCATGTGGTCCATATAGTAGGCCTGATTATAGCAAGAAGCGAGGAGATGAGACAGCAATTGCGATTTAAGATAACCCATGTTATATTGGGAAAACTATGAAAAAGGACATCCACCCAGAGAATTACCGCCCGGTCATCTTTGCTGACAATTCCAGCGGGGTTAAGTTCCTGATCCCTTCGACCATCGAATCCAAAGAGACGGCCAAGTGGACCGACGGCAAGGAATACCCGGTATACCATGTGGAGATCTCCAGCGCTTCTCACCCTTTCTATACCAACCAGGAGAAGACCATCGACACGGCCGGCCGCGTCGAGAAATTCAAGACTCGCCAAGCTAAAGCCAAGAAGTAGGGCTTAGCCGGATCTATGAATCTGGACCAATACAAAAATAACCCCAAAACCGCTTTTCTGGCCGGACTTTATGAGAAGTTGCTGGCAGATGAGAAGGAGACCCGCGCCCTGGGGGCAGATATAGCTATGAAGGAGATGGCTGACCATGAGCTAATCTCTATCCTAGAACAGAAGAAGACTCTGGAAACCCAGATGGCCTCCATCCTCGAAGGCGACAAGCAGGAGGACGAGAAGCCCAACGAGATGATCTTAGAGCTCCGCGCCGGTGCCGGCGGCGATGAGGCGGCTCTGTTTGCAGCCCAGCTCGTCGGCATGTATCTCAAGTATTGCGAAGCTAAGGGTTGGTCCACCAAGATCATTGACGAGTCCAAGAATGACCTCGGCGGCTACAAAGAAGTTTCCATCGAGGTCAAGGGCAAGGGTGCTTATGATGATATTCGCTGGGAGACCGGCGTCCATCGCGTCCAACGCGTGCCCGAGACGGAGAAGTCCGGCCGTATCCATACCTCTACGGCTTCGGTAGCCATCATGCCCATCCGCAAGTATTCCAAGCTGGTGATCAACCCGACCGATATCGAGATCGAGACCTCACGCTCCGGCGGCAAGGGCGGCCAGAATGTGAACAAAGTGGAGACAGCCGTGCGCCTCTTCCATAAGCCGAGCGGTATTATGATCCGTGCCACAGCCGAGCGTTCCCAGAGCGCCAACAAGGAGCTCGCTATGGCCATCCTCCAGTCGAAGCTCGAGATTCTCAAAGAAGAGGCCGACATCAAGAAGTTCGCCGCACAAAGGAAGGGCCAGATCGGTACCGGGGACCGCTCCGAGAAGATCCGCACCTATAATTTTCCGCAGGATCGCGTGACAGATCATCGCATCAAGGAATCTTGGCACAACCTGCCAGCTATCATGGCAGGCAAGATCGAACCGATCATCGAGGCCCTACATGAATTCGAGAAGACAGGGAAGGCCGGTGGCGCGGAAGACGACGAATAGATTACGCGTGTGCGTACAGGACTTTGAGTTTGGCTAGTCCACGATGTGCCTTCACGGCCATAGTGTTTTTCGATTGTCCGGTGATGAGGGACATCTCTTTGAGAGAAAGATCCTGCATGTACTTCATACGCATCACCTTCTGATATGTTTCCGGCAAGCTTTTGATCAATAGCGCCGCAACTTTGCCATCCATGATATTGAAAAGCCGGCTAGTGTCATCTACGGCTGGTTCATAGCCGTTCTCGATGAGAGCGTCTAACGAATCAGTCTTGTGTTTTCTGTATTGGTCCACGATAAGGTTATTCAGGATGTGGTAGAGGAATGCTTTCATGGTGTCAATTTTGCCGCCCTTGACCAGATAGATCCATGTCTTCAGGAAGGTGCTCTGCACCAAATCATCGCACATGGCATGATCGTTGACCTTGAAGAAGGCGTGGGCATTAAGCCCCCGGTTGTAGCTGCCATGGGCCGTAGTCAGCAGTATTTGCAGTCTGATATTTTCCTTGGTAGTCATTATATTGGTAGAGCCGTTATAGGACCCATTCTATTACACCGGGATTACGGCCAATACACGGCATGGCGGCCGTATCTATACCGTTAGGCCTTTGGCGAAACGATAGGGTTCTATTTGATTACACGGGCATTACAATCGTGATGCCTCGAGGAGGAGTTCCTAGGACCTACATTATAGCATATAAACAACCCCTGCAGTGAAGCTGTAATAACCCTCCCAATCTCAACGGCTTCATTTTATGAACACAAACAAAAATACCGCAGAATTGAAATTAGAACCGGTTGGATCAGATTTCTTCGGACAGCTATGGGAAGAGAGTTGGACGTACATCAAGACCGTAGTAGATGTCGTGCGTGAGCCGGTCCTCATTCTAGACAAGGATCTAAGGGTGATGGTAGCCAATGAGCCTTTCTATCGGACGTTCCAAGTAGAGCCCAGAGATACCGAGAAAAAAGTAGTCTATGAGCTTGGGAATGGCCAGTGGAATATCCCATCGCTCCGGAGGCTGCTCGAGGATGTTCTGCCTAAGAACAGTTTTTTCAAGGGTTTCGAAGTAGCCCATGATTTTCCCGTCATTGGGCGTAAGGTGATGTTCTTGAATGCCCGCCAGATCCACTCTAAATCCGTCAAAGGACAGGGCACTTCCGAATTATTCCCGCCTATCATCCTCCTTGCTATGGAAGATGTCACAGAGATGATGCTCATCGCCGAGAAGCTGGCTGGGCATGGTAATCAGCTGGAGACCCAGCTTGCGGAACGGACAAAGAAGCTGGAGATCCTCTTAGACAATCTAGAGAAAGAGATGAATTCCTTGAAAAATAAGCCGGGGAAAAGCCTTAAGGGAATCTTGTAATAGGTAGGTTTTTATTACGGCATATAGTATGCAGCGTATAGATCAG
This sequence comes from Minisyncoccota bacterium, assembly GCA_041665325.1. Classification (GTDB taxonomy): domain Bacteria; phylum Patescibacteriota; class Minisyncoccia; order Phycocordibacterales; family PALSA-1337; genus C7867-002. Next base: position 253,443 of record JBAYJB010000001.1, on the reverse strand, counting down.
TCGATCGTTCGTGGCAATCATTAACTAATAAATAAACATATGAAAATGTTCAATTTCAATAAGGGCTCGATAACAGCCGCATTCATAGCCTCTTTTGTCATCGCCCTAGTCGCTCCGATGGCCGTGTCTGCAGCTAGTCCCGCTACGATTAATCTCTTGTCGGCGGCCAATTTCGTGATCCTAGCGAAGACAGCGATCACCACGACGGGAGTCACGGCGATCACCGGAGATATCGGTATCAGCCCGGCTTTCGATGCCAATATGACCGGTTTCGGCTTTACACTCGATGGTTCTGGTACATTTTCGACCTCAGCTCTCATAACGGGTAAGGCTTATGCCGCTGATTACACAGCTCCGACTCCGGCAACTCTCACTACCGCAGTGAGTGCTATGGAGGCCGCTTATACGGATGGCAACTCGCGTGCAGTCGATGTCACTGACGCCGGCGCCGGAGATTTGGCTGGTTTGACTCTGGTCACAGGCGTCTATTTCTTCAGCGGTCCTGGTAATGTGATCATCACGGATGACGTCACTCTCTCGGGTAGCGCTAGTGATGTTTGGATATTCCAGATTCCTGGCACTCTAGACATATCAGCCGCCAAGAAGATCCTTCTCACTGGTGGTGCGCAAGCTTCTAATATCTTCTGGGTAGTTGCTGGTACAACAACGCTTGAACCGGGTTCGACCTTCGAGGGTAACATCCTCGGTGGTCCTGGAGCTTCAACGATCGCTGGGCAGAGCGGTGCCATCTTGAACGGTCGGGCTTTGGGCCAGACTGATGTCACCCTGATCGGCAATACGGTCTCAGTTCCTGTTCCCGTGGTAGTCGTCACTCCTTCCCCTACACCCTCATCGACTACAGGGGGGACATCACACTCGACCGGCAGTTTTACCGGTTATGCCGGCGGGGTGGGTATCTATGCCCCCATCTCCACGACTCTAGCCGTTGCTAGCCCTATTGTTCCTTCTCTTCCGAATACAGGGTTTCCTCCTCGTGCAGACAACACACTCTTTGGTCTTGCAGTGTTCTCCGGTCTCCTCGTCCTGATCTCTTCCGCCACAATCCTGGCCCTGAAGAAGAGCCGGGTCTAGTCGGGTGGTGTCTTGTGGGATTGACTAACATGTCAGCATTCTTATCAAGACAAATATTCCTGGTACTCCTTCTTGTTCTTGTTAGCGCTACGCTTTCCCTGGTCATTTTCAGGGGAAGCGTTTCGCGCATCCCCGGCGCTCTTTTTGATGTTCCGATATTGGAGAGCCTCACGATCTCTACCACAGAAGCCATTTTCAAACACCCAGTCCGTCTCAAGATTCCGAAGATAGGTGTCGATGCCGAGATTGAGTCTGTCGGTCTGACACCCCAGGGGTCCGTGGGTGTCCCCGAAAGGCCTTCCAATGCTGCTTGGTTCGACGGGAGCCCTCATCCAGGAGAGATAGGGAATGCGATCATCGTAGGCCATTTTGGCTGGAAGGATGGCGTATCAAGCGTATTTGACGATCTCTCAAGATTGAAGAAGGGAGACCTGCTGTATGTGGAAGACGACACAGGGATGACTGTTACCTTCGTAGTGCGCGAGAGCCGGAGGTATGATCCTAAAGCTGATGCTTCTGTTGTATTCAACTCTAGTGACGAGGAAGCACACCTCAACCTTATCACCTGTGAAGGGGTCTGGTCTGAAGCGGAGGAGAGCTATTCGCTCCGGCTCGTGGTATTTGCTGACAGGGTCTATGAAGCTCCGGGTACGATCTAAATGACACATTAGTCCTAGTGAGGATAATCAGTGTAGAGGCGGACTGAATCTATCTCCCCGCTTATATTTCCTGTTCCGATCCCGAACGATGTCGTCGGATTTGAGTCGAGTATTTGGCCAGCTAGGAGGTAGGGAGGCGCTCTGACTCCATCGACATACAATGCTACTTTGCTGCCATCGTATACTCCCATGAGGAAGTGCCAAGTATTTAATGAGGGATTGCTAACGCATGAATTGTATTGCCAGCCGCTGTGAAAGACGCCGAAGCATGTCCCGCCGGTATGATTGAACAGTATCCAGCCACCCTCAACACCCCAGTTCTTTACCACGATATTGGCGAAGTCCTGATACGCGGTAGTCCGCACCCAGGCCGTCACGGTCATAGCCGTCGTCGGCAGGTTCCTCATGTTGGAGAATGATACTGGATTGGTGCCGTTGAAAGTGACGGCATATCCAGCCCCGTTGAAAGTCTGGTTGGTCCAGACCGCGCCGGTGATGGAGCCGTTGTTGCCTGAAAATGAAGAATCAGTTATCACCGTCCCGGCACCCTCGTTGAAGTCCCAACTACCGGTGGCCGAGGCTCCCATGGCTTGGTACATGGTCTGGTCCTGGACCATGAAACTGGCGATCTTGGCTTTGCCTCGCGTGCTGCTTAGGGCCACGAGGGTGATGCTGGCTAGGACGCCGATGATGGAGATGACCACCAGGAGCTCTATCAGAGTGAATCCACCTTGGGTGTTCCCAGGAAATCTCATGCAAAAATTATATCATATCGCCGATCTCGGCTTCCGTATGTGCCCCCGCCAAGAATCGAACTTGGATCAGCTCGTTAGGAGTGAGCTATTCTATCCGTTGAACTACGAGGGCGTCGAAGTGTTTCTTCACCTCTCGGATGAGGCTTGTTAGCAGTTTAAAGTAAGTGGCGCTTTTTGCAACCCTGACTCGACACATCCCATGCTCTAGTTTTCCGGATTTCCTACCTCTTAGGACTTCTACACTAGTTATACGGCCCTGATCTATAGACAGAAAATCAGACCAAAATCTGATAGATTTCCTCCGATCTATGTCCTCGTATATCCTCAAACTGATCTTGAGTTCATCGTTTTCTACGCCGATATCTTTTAAGCAGGAAATGAATGTTTTGATAAGTCCTGGGTCGGAATTAATGAGGTTTAGTTCTTTCTTGTTTCCTTCACCCCAGTAAATCCCTAAAAGCAAAAAAAGTCGCTGATCTTCCGATAGGGAAGTCCCCAAAATTTCTTTAGCTCTCGTGCTGGCCTCGGCCCATGCCTTTTGCGATCTTTCCCTGCTCCCACCCTGTTTCAACTTCAGGCTCTGTATATTAGCTTGGAGCACCTGCACATTCTTTACGTGAGCAAAAACTGTTGAGCTACCTCTTTGTGTAGCCCTCATTATCTCCGGCAAACTATGACCACCTCTCCTCAGGGATACCATCGTCCTTATCTCTTCTTGGGTAACATATTTTCTGGGCACCCCTTAATATTAACGGATAGTGTACTAACAATCAAGAACGCTCTTGCTCTATCCACAAGGCTTTTGCGGCATTTCCTTATTTCTGCTACACTTTTTCCGATGACCCCAGAAGAAAGAGCCCTGCTAGAGAGAACCTACAATATGGCGGAGGATAACAACAATATCCTTCGGAGCATCCGCCGTACGAACCGCCTAGGTACGATCATGCATATCCTCTATTGGATCGTCATCCTGATCGTCTCGTTCGGCGCTTATTATTTCATCCAGCCTTATGTAGCTCTGCTCACGGGCTTGTCGGGCAATATGAGCGGTTTTGATCTCAACTCCGCCCAGGATGCCGCCAAGCAGCTGCAGGATCTGCTGAAGTAGATAACATCGTCAACTTGCCGAGGTAGCTCAGTTGGTAGAGCATTCCCCTGAAGAGGGAAGGGTCACCAGTTCGATCCTGGTCCTCGGCACCTGATAGTTCCAATCCCGTTCTAGGCCTTGACTTTTTGCTTTATATAGTATACAATACTTGGTGTTACGATATTAAATCGATCATATCTGATCCTGTCAGTCAGTTGAGCCACATTAAAGCTCATAGACAACGGGGGATGATATGGCAAAAAATATGAAAAATCTATTCAACAAAACTAACGTCGCTCTCGGTACGGCTTTTGCCGTCCTGGTTTTCGGCCTCTCTATGGCCGCTTTCCCGGCCGAGGCACAGGCCCAGTATCAGTATCACTATGAGGCACCCGTTTTGCCTTACTGTTCTTATCCGCAGGTCGCTAGCGTAGCCCCGAACGGCTATTACTACTGTAACTATCCGAACCAGGTCCAGACCCAGGCTCCGGTAGTCTACAATAACTACCCGACCTACACTCCTCCGGTCTATAACCAGCCGACCTACCAGTCTCTGACCGCCACCTGTTCCGCTCTGAACTCTTCGGTGCAGACCGGTTCCTCGGTCCAGTGGCAGGCTTACGCTTCCGGCGGCAATGGTTCTTACAGCTATACCTGGACAGGCAATGACGGACTCTATGGAAACGGCCAGACGGTCAGCTTCAGTTATTACTCCCAAGGCATGAAGACCGCCACGGTCACGGTGTATTCCAATGGTCAGAGCGTCACTGCCAACTGTTCGTCTACGGTCAACGTCTACCAACAGAATTATGGTTATAACTACAATTATAACTACACCCAGCCGTACTATAACAACAACTACAGCTACAACCAGGTTCCGGTCTATGCCTCGAACAACACCGGCCTCGACATCGGTTGTTTCGCCGATCCGGCCAATGCTGCTCCGAATCAGCCTGTCACCTGGTCTGTCGAAGTGACCGGCGGCATCGCCCCTTATACCTATTCCTGGACTGGTTCCGACAGTCTTGCCGGCACACAGAGCTCGGTCACCAAGTACTATGAGACTACCGGCGAAAAGAGCGCCATCGTCTCGGTGACCTCGGCCGACGGCCGCACCGGCACCAAGGCTTGTTCCAACGCCCTTGCCATCCGTCGTACCACGACCACTCTGGCTTCAGCCGCTCCGGTACAATCGCCGGCCGTCCAGAATCAGGGCAACCCTCTTGGTGCCGCTTCCTACTTCTCACTCAACAATGTGCCTTGGGGCTGGGTAGCAGTCCTCATCATCCTTGTCCTCGGTGGCACGGTGATGTATCTCCTCTTCAATCGCCCGAAGATCTAATAACGATCGAGTGCGATTGGCAGACGGGTGCGACTCCAAATATATAAGCAAAAAGGCCCCTGACGGGGCTTTTTTGTTTGTAATCATACTTGCTATTTTCTGTCCTTGATTTCGACATCCAGTTTCTTCAGCACCTCTCCGATATCTAATTGCCCGATCTGGCCCTGGTCGCGACTTTCCAGAGTGACCTTGCCGGCTTGGATATCCTTGTCGCCGATGATGATGAAATAGGGGATGCGGGCATTCTTGGCGTTCCGGACCTTCTTGCCGAAGTTGTCGTTCGACAGGTCTACTTCGGCGCGGATCATGACGGCGCGTAGGGCGGCATTGATCTTCTCGGCGGCTGCGACATGAGATTCGGCCACGGGAATGACCTTGACTTGCGTGGGCGAGAGCCAGAGCGGGAAGTTGCCGCCGTAGTGCTCTATGAGGAAGCCGATGAAGCGCTCGTGGGTGCCGAGCGGCGCACGGTGGATGCAGAGCGGAGTCTTCTTTTGGCCGTCGGCATCGATGTATTCCAGGCCGAACCGCTTCGGGACGGCGAAGTCTACTTGGTTGGTCGCTAGCGTGAATTCACGGCCGATGGCGCTCCAGACCTGGACGTCGATCTTGGGGCCGTAGAAGGCTGCCTCGTTTGCCACCTCGACGAAGGGGATCTTGGAGTCCACGAGGACCTTGCGGACCATATCCTCGGTCTTCTTCCAGAGCCCCGGCTCATCGACGTATTTCTGGCCGAGCTTCTTGGGGTCATGGGTGGAGAAGCGCATGACATATTTGCCGATGCCGAAGATCTTAAAATAGTTGATGTACATCTCATTTACGGCTCTGAATTCGTCGGCGAACTGATCTTCGGTGCAATACATATGAGCGTCGTTCATCTCGAGCATGCGCACACGCATCAGGCCAAAGAGCTCGCCGGACTTCTCGTGGCGGTAGCAGGTGCCGTATTCGGCGAGGCGTAGCGGCAGGTCGCGGTATGAGTGGGGCCGAGCAGCAAAGATCTTGTGGTGGTGCGGACAATTCATGGCCTTCAGGTAATATTTGCCGCCCTCGTACTCCATGGGAGGAAACATGCTCTCCTTGTAGTAAGGCAGGTGTCCGCTTTTCAGGTACATCGATTCCTTGGCGATATGCGGGGTGCGCACGATCTTGTAGCCGGCGGCGAATTCGGTCTCTTTGGCGAGCTTCTCAAGCTCCTCGGCGATGACGGCGCCGTTGGGGAGCCATAGTGGGAGGCCGGGGCCGACATCGTCGTCGAACTCGAAGATATCCATCTCCTTGCCGAGCTTGCGGTGGTCGCGTTTCTCGGCTTCGCGCATCATGGTTTCGTATTCGTCGAGGGCGGCCCTTGACTCGAATGCTAGGCCGTATATGCGGGTGAGCTGTTTATTCTTCTCGTCGCCGCGCCAATAGGCGCCGGCTAGGCGCGAGAGCTTGAAGCCGTCCTGGTCGATCTCTTTGGCTGGGTTGTCGGTGTGTCCGCCACGGCAAAGGTCGGTGAATGAGCCGGCCGTATAGAGTGTGATCTTCTCGCCCTTCGCCACGATCTCATCGATGAGCTCGAGCTTGTAGGGGTTGCCAGCAAATGCCGCCCGCGCCTCTTTCTCCGTGACTTCCTTGCCGGTCATGGCGGTCCAGGAGTTGAGGAGCTTGTGCATCTTCTTCTCGATGGCCTTGAGGTCGGTTTCGACGATCGGCTGGGCGAACTCGAAGTCGTAGTAGAAGCCGTTGTCTATGGCCGGGCCGATAGATGGCTTGGCATCGGGGTATAGTTCCAGGATAGCGGCAGCCGTGAGGTGCGCGAGGGTGTGGCGGAGGTGTTCGAGTGATTGGGAGGATGACATGTAGTTAATAATTAGAGTAATAAAATAGCCCTGACAAAATCGCGAATTTTCGCCATCCGTCAGCTGACGGAGGCAATCGTGACTTTGTCAGGGCGATCTGTGGGGCGAATGCCCGCGCGACCGTGGTTCCACCTGACTTTCCGGCAAGGCCGGACGCTCGTTGATCAGATTAGGGCTCAATAGCCTCGGTTTCCCGTTTACGGTTGGTGGCCGTAACGATCTCTGATGGGAGTATTTTAGCATATAGGAAACGGTCAAGGGAAGGTGCTGGTGAGGGGTGTGGAGCGACTTTTTTTGACTTGCCCCGCCGGTTCGACCTTCTTTTTCTCGTAAAAACGGAAGGCCTGTTTTGTGTCGTATAATATTTTTGCATTCCAAACGAGCCTTACGCCGCCGATGTTACTAGACAATGCTTTTCGTGAAATGTCTTAGAAATTTTTGATAGAAAGGCGATATGTTAGCCGGGTGTTCAAGATGCGTTGTCAAAACAACCACCTATTTGATTTATTGCTTTGTGCCCCGTAAAATGCCCTCACACATGAAGACATTCAAGGAAAAAGTCCAAGCCATAGTCCGCCATATACCGCGCAGCAAAACTATGACTTATGGGGAAGTCGCCAAGAAGGCTGGCCGGCCAGGCGCTGCCAGGGCAGTCGGTACGATCATGTCACACAATTTCGACCCGAAGATCCCTTGTCACCGCGTCATCCGCGCTGATGGGAAGATCGGGAACTACAACAGAGGTGGAGCTGATAGGAAAGAGGAAATACTTAGAGAGGAGGGGTGGTCTAGGATGAGATCTTGATTTCCTACAACCTCTTCGCCCGCTCAATCACAAACCCCTTCTCGCCATTCCGAGTATTCACAGTAGCCTTGATCGCGATACAGGCGTCAGGCACCAATAGCTCGCGGAATTCACGGTAAGTGCGCGGGAAAGCCACGGCATCCGACGCGCCCGAAAAATCAGAGATAGTCAGGAAAGCCATGGTCTCGTTGTTCTTGGTCTGGACAGTGCGTACCGCGTTCACGATGATCGCGAGGACGACGCCGGCTCCGTCTTTCTCGCCCTCCTTGGCCTTCATGATATCCATCTTCTTCTTTTCGATAGTCTCGCGATAGCGCTCAAGTGGATGGCCGGAAACATACAAGCCGAGGAGCTCCTTTTCCCAAGCCAGTTTGTCGCGCATCTCGGCCTTGGGAGCATCAGATAGCTTGAGCGTGGCTACGCCGGCATCCTCACCCATGCCCCCGAACAGCGAATCATGAGAAGACGCGTGACCCTCGTTCTCCTTGTTGTATTCGAGCAGACGGTCCATGTTGGCGAACATGATGCCGCGGTCCTCACCGAAGCAATCCAGCGCGCCGGACTTGATCAGGGCCTCAAGTGACTTCTTGTTGAGATTGCGATCCTTGACGCGTTTCAGGAAATCAGCGAGCGACTTGAACGGCCCGGCCTTCTTGCGCTCCTCGATGATGGCCGTCGAGACGCCCTGGCCGAAGTTCTTGATGGTCACAAGCCCGAAGCGGATGCGATGATGTTCGACTCCTGTTTCGCCGCCTGAAACCTGACCTTTCACCACCGTGAATTGACTGAAGCTCTCATTGACGTCCGGTGGCAGGACCGGGATGCCCATGCGGCGGCATTCGGTGACGATCACGCCGATGGTGTCGATATCGCCTGATTCGGCCGTGAGCACCGCAGACATATAGATCTCGGGGAAGTTGGCCTTCATATAGGCCGTCTGATAGGCCACCTTGCCGTAGCTTGCGGCGTGAGCCTTGTTGAAGCCGTAGCCCTGGAATGGCTCGAAGAGCTTCCAGATCTGCTCGGCCTTCTTCTCGGTCGTACCGCCATGCTTGATGCAACCCGCCACGAAGATCTTGTGCTGTTTGGCCATCTCTTCGGGGATCTTCTTGCCCACGGCCTTGCGGAACTTGTCTACTTCCGACCAGCTATAACCAGCCACCTCGACGGCGGTCATGAGAAGGTCGTCCTGATAGACCAGCACTCCGTAGGTCGGTTCGAGGAATTTCTTCATGGCCGGATGCATATAAGTCACAGGCTTCTTGCCGTGCTTGCGTTGGATGTATTCGTTGATGTTGTCCATCGGTCCGGGGCGGTACAGGGCTACCATGGTGTTGATGTCGTGGATAGCCGTCGGCTTGAGCTCTACCAGGAAGCGCGTCATGCCGGAACCGTTGAGCTGGAAGAGGCCGATGGTCTCGCCTAGGGCCAGCATCGCGAAGGTCTTCTTGTCGTCGAGCGGCACATTCTCGATGTCGACATCGACGCCCTCGATCTTTTTGACGCGCGCCACGGCATCGGCGAGGATGGCCAGATTGCGGATGCCCAGGAAGTCTAGCTTGAGCAGGCCGGCCTCCTCGATGGCGTACATGTCGTATTGGGTGATAATCTTGCCCCCGCTCTCACCCTCGCTCTTCGGGTCATACTGGAGCGCGGTGTATTGGACGAGCGGTCCGGGCGCGATGACCACGCCGGCGGCGTGGACACTGATGTGTCGCGCACAGCCCTCGATCTTCTTGGCCATGTCGATGATGCGCCGCGGCTCGGCCTCCTGCTCGTACATGGCCTTGAGCTCCGGTACTTCGGCCATGGCGCGGTCTAGCGTCATAGGGAAGCCTTGGGCGCCTAGGGGGATGAGCTTGGCGATACGGTCACCGGCCTCGAATGGGAATCCCAGGGCGCGCGCGACGTCTCGTACCGAGCCGCGCGCGAGCATCGTGCCGAAGGTACCGATCTGGGCGACATGATCGATGCCGTATTTAGTCCTGGCGTACGCGATCATCTCGTCGCGGCGGTTGTCGGCGATGTCCATGTCGATATCTGGCGGAGATGGGCGGTCAGGGTTCAGGAAGCGCTCGAATGGCAGGAGGAAGGCGATGGGGTCCACATTGGTGATACCGGTCAGATATGACACCAGAGAGCCGGCTGCCGAGCCCCTGGTGGTCGTTAGGATGCCGCTATCGTGGGCGTGGTGCAGGAGGTCGGACACGACCAAGAAGTACGGGGCGTAGCCCTTATTCTTGATGACCGAAAGCTCGTAGTTGGCGCGCTCCTCGAGCTCTTTGGTCTTATTCATGCCCCGAGTCACGAAGCCTTCTTCCACTAGGCGTTTGAGCTCCTCATCGTAGGATTTGCCGTTCTTGACCACATAGTTCGGGAAAACCCAGGTGCCGAGTTTCAATTCGAGGTTGCATGAGTCGGCGATCTTCCGGGTGTTCTCGAGCGCCTCCGGCAGATCACGGAAGAGATCCTCGGCCCGCTCTGCCGAAATGAATGAGAAATCGTCCTCGTCGCTGTCCGACATGCGGTCGGAGGCGTCAGTATGCGAATTGACGCGTACCAGCGTCTCACGGGCGAAGCGGTCTTCCGGCTTGATGTAATAGACGTCGTGTGCGGCCATGAGTGGGATGCCCTGCGTGCGAGCGAAATCGACAAGCGTCTTCATATTCTGTTCGTGGCCGTCGATCTCGGAGTGCCGGGTGATCTCCATGTATAGGTCCTTGCCGAACGTCCGCTTGTAGAACGCGGTGATCTCTAGGGCCTTGTCTTGATTGCGTCCTTTGAGCGCCTGGGCGATCTCGCCGGAAAAAGAAGGGACGATGGCGATGAGGCCTTCGTGGTGCTGATCGAGCAATTCACGGTCGATGCGCGGCTTGTAATAAAATCCCTCGAGGTTTGATTGGGTCACAAGCTTCAAAAGGTTCTTGTAGCCGGCCTCATTCTGGGCCAGGAGGACCAGGCGAGCGCGCCGGTTGTCCACTCCCGCTTGCATATCCTTCCGGCCACGCACTGCCACATAGAAGTCTACTCCGATGATCGGCTTCACATCCGCCTTCTTGCAAGCTTTGTAGAATTCGATGGCAGCGTATAGGTTGCCGTTGTCGGTGAGGGCCAGCGCGTCCATCTTGAGTTTGGCGGCTTCCTCGACGAGCTCATCGATCTTGGGCAGGGCCGATAGCAGGGAGTAGTGCGAGTGGGTATGGAGATGGACGAAACGGGAGGGCATGGCGGTGATATCAGTATAGCAAAAAATGCTAGAATTCAAGCGATATGGCTAGACGCTATCTGATAGGTATCGATGAGGCCGGCCGTGGGCCTTTGGCCGGTTCGGTGGCTGTTGGGGTGTTCGCTGTGCCCTCAAAATCCGTTCTCAAGAAGTTCCGCGGAGTGAAAGACTCCAAACAACTTTCGGAAAAGCAGCGTGAAGAGTGGTTCCGCAAGATCAGGGCTTTTTCCAAGAATGGGGAAGTGCATTACGCCGCTTCTTTTTCACGGCCGGCCACTATTGATTCAAGGGGTCTCTCTTATGCCGTGTACTCAGCATTAAATCGTGCCCTGAGACGATTGGAAAAGGACGGTGTTGATTGTGTGAACTCAAAAATCCTTCTGGATGGTTCACTCTACGCTTCTTCTAGGTATTCAGATCAGACTACCATCATCGATGGCGATGCCAAGGAGCCGGTCATTGCGTTGGCTTCTATTTGTGCAAAGGTTTTAAGGGATCGGAGAATGAAAAAGATGGCGCACGAGTATCCCGGGTATGGATTCGAGATCCACAAGGGTTATGGGACCGCGGCCCATTACAAGGCCATTAAGAAGCACGGTTTGACGCCGGAACATCGCCGCTCCTTTTTGAAAGGTTCAATTGATTTGAAATAACTTTGTCGTGACAAAGCTGACTGAGCAGGTATAATTAGTTTGATGAGAAAAAGAACATGGACAGACAGTAGTCTTAAAAGAGCCGCAGCTGCTTCAAAAAGTAAGCGGCAGATGTTAGGTATTCTTGGTCTAAGGGAAGCAGGTGGTAATTATGCTCAGCTGAGAAAATATCTGAAAGAATTTGATGTAGATATCACCCATTTTACGGGGAGCTGCTGGAATAAGGGTCTGAAGGGTATCGGTAAGCCAATTATTTCTACTGAAAAAATCTTGGTCGAAAACAGTGATTTTCAGAGTTACAAGCTGAAGATGAGATTGTTCAAGGAGGGCTTAAAACCAAGGCGCTGTGAATATTGTGGTTGGGCAACCATGTCGCCAGATGGGAGACTACCTCTCGAACTCGATCATATCAATGGCAATCGCTATGATAACAGACTTGAAAATTTGAGGATATTATGCCCTAATTGTCATAGCTTGCGCCCAACCCATCGGGGTAGGAATATTAAGAAATGCCGAGATGGTGAAACTGGTAAACACGCAACACTTAAAATGTTGTGAGCCAAAAGCTCCTGTGGGTTCGACCCCCACTCTCGGCACAGAATATAGAAAAATGAATCAGACCTTACTATCCCCTTATGAGGAGGGCCCCGGCCGGTAGGTCACTGCTTCTATTTTGAGTTCAAGGCCTTGTCGACGGCAGTCTTGACTTGCTCGTACGGTTGAGCGCCGGTCACGAGGGTCTTGCCGATGACCATGTTCGGAGTGCTCCTTACGCCGATAGCGGCGCCCTCGGCCTTGTCAGCGTCGAGGAGCTTCTTGTAGCTTTCAGACTTCTGTTTGGCTAGATCCATGACTCGGGCGGCGTCGGAAGCACCGAGCACGCTTGTCGATATCGAGAGCACATACGCGTCAGTGGCCCAGCCGGAGTTTTCCTGTCCTTGGTTCTCGAACATAGCCTTATGCCAAGCGTAATATTTGTCCGGGGTAGCTTCCCATACGGCTCGGCCGATAGTTCCGAGTTTGGTCGAGTCGGTACCAAGGAATTGCAAATCCTTGAAGACGATCCTGACTTTGCCGGTATCGACATAGTCCTTCATCAGCACTGATATGATCGTCTGTTCGCTCTTCTTGCAGAAGGGGCACTGGTAGTCGAACCAATAGGCGATCGTGAGCTTGGCATTGGGATTGCCGACCACCGGGTTGCCAGCCGTGCTGACTTTGGCCGAATCTACGGCTACGGTCGGTGCCGGGTTGTTGTTGGTATTGCCGAGGGCTACAGCTGCGGTCGGATTGATCGAACCGGCTGAAGGGCCGGAGGCTATGGCCCAGGCGATGATGATCGAGCCAACGATGATCGCTACCGGCGTGAATAATTGGGACACAAATTCTTTGTTTTGTTGATGCATAATTGGACTAATCCTATCAGATAGATAGAATAGCTACAAACTATAGAGGGTGTGGATTAGTTGCATTCACCTCCGACGATGGCATATTTCTTGGTACAGTTTGAACTGCAAGTCCAGGTTGGGTCGCCGCAATAAGTGTAATCCTCTGAATCGTTGCCGTCACAGCTTTCTCCAGGATCGACTACGTTATTGCCGCACACATTTTGACACACCGAACCCTCTCCGTAACAATTGATATAATTGATACCCGAACTCGGGTCGCAACCACTCACATGCCCCCATGTGCCACCGTTTGCGTATGCGTACCAGTTATCGCCGCAACTTGACCATCCTTGAGTTGTGTAGCTTGTAGCGTTCATGTAACCCATCTGTTGACAAGCGAAGTCGGCAGATGATTGGTTGGCTTGTACGCGAGTCCCTTGGCCTTGATAGTATTGTATGCCTAGAACATTTGCTGGTTCTGATGTGCCAACGACACAAGTTAAAGTTGGTGGGCAAGAACTGTCAGGTGGTATTGTTGCCGAACAGTTGCCGCTACAATCGATCGAGCCGATGTTGGTCTGACCGCAGGAGTTTGGCGAACTGTTGCACATATTGCCATATCCAGCCGGATCGCTAGGCGTCGAAGCCGAACAGTTGCCGCTACAATCGATCGAGCCGATGTTGGTCTGACCGCAGGAGTTTGGCGAACTGTTGCACATGTTGCCATATCCGGCCGGATCGCTCGGTACGCTGGCGGAACAGCTGCCGTCGCACTGGATAGTCCCGGCTCCGGTCTGACCGCAGGAGTTTGGCGAACTGTTGCATGCATTGCCCGTACCAGGGTCGCAAACCACACATGACGTATTTGTCACATTGGGAGGTAGGTGATTCCTGAAGGCTAGCCACTCCGCAGAAGATCCAGTGGGTACAAAAAGCGCCTTACCGGTCTGGTTGTTGATATTGCCGCAGACGCCCCACTCATTGATCTGTGAAGTGGCGAGGTTGCTTACCTGATACATATTTGCCGCCTGTGTGACTCCAGCCACCAGGATCAGGATGATGGTAAATATGACTAGGCGCTTCAGATCTGTCTTGAATGGAGATTTCATGTTTATTTGACTACTTGCTTCAACGATTCTACCTCAGCCCTCAGAGCCTCGATTTCCTTCTGTTGTTCTTTGACGGCTTCGATGAGCGGAGCTACCAAGTTGCCGTACTGCACTGATTTCAAACCAGTAACACTATTTGTATTGACGAGCTCGGGGTAGACCATCTCGACATCTTGAGCGACCAAACCTACACTCGGCTCACCGGTCGACTTCCAGTCGAAGGATACGCCCTGGAGCTTCAGTATGCTGTCGAGAGCGCCAGTTAAGGGCTTGATGTCGGTCTTGAGGGACCGATCGGAGATATAGAAATAAGCGTTAGCTCCCACAGATGTGCCGTCGCCGGCCGCGCCGACCTGAAGCTTGTATCCGGGAGCGGTCACGCCGATGCCGACGTTGCGCGATCCGTTGCTGTGTCTTATAACCATGGCATTTGCATAAACACCAGCACCGTCAGAGGTATCTATATTAAGACCCATACCATTTCCGTAATCTTGCATGACTTGCCTTACTCCCCAAGTATCTCTCGAGTCATTAAAATACAGACTGGAACTTTGTAGTCTTACGTCCCCACCCGTTACATGCAGCCTTCTGTTTGGTGCCGCAGTACCGATCCCGGTGTTGCCCATGATCACAGCCCCGCCGTCAGATATGAAAGACGCTACCTCTAAACCGCCGCTCTTGATCTGGTTGCTGGCACCGACGTTGATCGGGGCGGCGACATTACTAGCTGGAGGGTTGGCCGGAGCCGGCGTCCATTGGGCTAGGGCCATGATCGGACCGGCCAAGAGAGCTACGCCACCGACGATCACCGAGTATTTTATATTTTTATGCATATTTATTTATTAGCTTTTAAGGAATCGAGCAAACTATTGTTGACGGTCCTATTCTGGGGCTGGGTGGTCGTCGATTTCAGGGCATTGAGGGTGTTGTTCTGTTCCGGCGTGACTATCGTAGTGGTATTTATATTGGTCTGTGACTTCAACGCATCCAAGAGGGTATCGCCACCGATCTGCAGAGTCGAAGTCGGCGTCTGTACCGCAGGCACATCTGGCCCCGGTTCTATCCCGGGCTGATAGAAGGCCAGATAGTAAGCGATCCCGCCGAGCACGAGGATGCTCACGACGAGTATCCACACGATCTCTGTTACATTCAAAGGTTTTTTATCCATTATTTTTTGGGGCAAAACTCCGCTACATCTTCAATTGTCAAGCATTTTGGCCATATTTACAAATATCTGATGTGGATAACTTCGTCAGGTAATGATATAGTCCCCCGATGAAAACAGGAAATGATACTATCACAGGCGTCATCTCAACCACTCGCAAAGGGGCGGGCTATATAGATGATGTCGATCCTAAGAAGGACTCTATATACATCGAAGAGGGCAATCTCAATACGGCCTTGAATGGCGATACCGTCAAGGTGGCCTTGAGCGAGAAGAATATCCGTGGTGTGAAGACCAGGGTCGGCAAAGTGATCGAGATCGTTAGCCGTGCCAAGGAGAACTTCGTCGGCATCGTAGACGTGAACGGCGGTGTCTACTCGATCGTACCGGATGACAAGAAGATGTATGCGAACATCCTGATTCCCGTATTGCCGGCTGGCGGGATCGAGAAGGATCAGAAAGTCTATGTACAGATGTTGCCTTGGATTGATCCCAAGAAATTGCCGACAGGCAAGGTCATCAAGATCCTCGGCCAGAAGGGCGTCAATGATGTAGAGATGGAATCGATCGTGCTCGAGAGGGGATTTGCCGTTGGCTTTCCGGAAGCTGTCGAGAAAGAAGCCGCGACGATCGGAGAGACAGAGAAGCAGATCCCGGCCGAAGAGCTCGCCAAGCGTCGCGACATGCGAGAGACTCTGACCTTTACCATCGACCCTTTCGATGCCAAAGATTTTGATGACGCCATCTCATTCAAGGCCTTGCCTGACGGACGCTACGAGATCGGCGTCCACATCGCCGATGTCTCCCACTATGTCCGCGAGGGCGGCGCCCTCGACAAGGAGGCCGTCAAGCGCGGTTGTTCTGTGTATCTCGTCGACCGGACCATTCCCATGTTGCCGGAGGTGCTCTCCAACGATGTCTGTTCGCTCAACCCGCACGAGGACAAGCTCTCATTCTCGGCCATCTTCGTCATGGACGACAAGGCGCATATCCACGAGCGTTGGTTCGGCCGGACAGTCATGAATAGCACCCACCGCTTCACTTACGAGACCGCCCAAGCGGCCATCGATGGCGTGGCCGAAGGGGCCGTGAAGTATTCCAAGGGCATCCAGACGGCGGCCTCGGCCGAAGCCGGCATGAAGCATCGCGAGCACCTCGTCACTCTGAACCGCATCGCCAAAGTCCTCAAGAAGGAGAAGTTCTCCAAGGGAGCCATCGAGTTCGAGCAGGAAGAGATCAAGTTCCGCCTCGACGAGACGGGCAAGCCGGTTGGTGTATTCGTCTACGAGCGCCTCGACACCCATAAGTTGGTCGAAGAATACATGCTCCTGGCCAACCGCGAAGTGGCCAAGTACATCTTCGATCAGATCAAGAAGAAGGGGACGCGCGATACCGGCGCCATCTATCGCATCCACGATGTGCCGGACAAGGACAAGATCAAGAATCTGGCCGTATTCGTCAAGGCGCTCGGCTATGAGCTGCGCACCGGTAAGGATGGCCATGTCACCGCGCGTGACTTGAACCACTTGCTTGATCAGATCGAGGATACGCCGCACGAGTCGCTCATCCGCACAGCTACCATCAGGTCCATGCAGAAGGCAATCTACTCCACGCGCAATGTCGGGCACTTCGGCTTGGCTTTCGATTTCTATACACACTTCACTTCGCCGATCCGTCGTTATCCAGATCTTCTAGTTCACCGCGTCCTTGCCAAGCACCTCCACAACGAGCCTTTCGGCGACCGCGACGTCGTAGCCTTCCAGACCATTGCCGAGAGCTCGACAAGGCGCGAGATCGACGCGGCCATCGCTGAGCGCGAGTCCAAGAAGCTGAAGCAAGTCGAATACATGTCGTCCCGTGTCGGCCAGGTCTTCGAGGGCATCATCTCCGGCGTGACCAAGTGGGGCATGTATGTCGAGGACAAGGAGACCAAGTCGGAAGGTATGATCGGCATGCGCGCGCTTGGCACTGACTACTATGTGTTCAATGAGAAGACTTACTCGATCTCTGGCGAGAAGTCCAAGAAGAAGTGGACGCTCGGTGATCCCATCAAGTACAAGGTAGTGGCAGCTGATCTCGACAAGAAGACTCTGGACTACGCACTCGTTTTGTAACAGGAAAGCTGGAGTGACGTCGAGGGCGAAAAAAGGACGACAAAAAAGGGCTCACAGCGTGTGTGAGCCCTTGAAGAACTTTCCAGTAGCCGCCTGAGGCTAGGCTGGCTGGGAATGCGTCTGCCGGCTGCGGAGTCGGCGGAAGAGCATCGTGCCCAGGATGATCAGACCGATCCAAGTGGCAGACGTCGCCGGTTCGGGGACCGCTGTGACTGTGGTCGAAGTCACCGAAAACTGGAGGATTCCTGAATTGGTTCCCCAACCTAACTGGGATCCACCCCAGTGATCGTCGCCGATACTCCATCCGGCAGATCCGCCGGCGTCTTCCGTCGTCGATCCTGTCATCTTGACGAAGAACACAGCGGGTGATGTGTCGGCAAAGGCCGCCAACACATACTGCGTGTTTGGCTGGAATTCAACGGGTGCCGACGGTGTGTAGGTATAATAACCCGCCGCAGTCGGCGCGGTCGGTCCGACCAGCGTATCCACTAAGTCTGCCGGACCGCTGCCCGAGAATGAGCCGTAAAGCCCGAGGGTAAATCCCGTGGCCCCCGAAAGGGCACCGTCGATGCCGATCGTCACATTGACGAGTGAGAGATCGGTACTGCCGGTCGTGAAGCTGACCGCTTCCTTGAAGATGGTTGTACCGTTCAGGCCGACCGACACCCCAGTGAGGTGCGGCTGGCCGATGTTTGAGACCGCCACAACACTTTGTGCGTGGACCGTCGAGGTCCACAGACACAGCCCGAAAACCAATACAATCAAGAGTCCTATCGGACCCCGTAGTAACAACCAACCGGTTGTATTTTTCATGGT
This sequence comes from Minisyncoccota bacterium, assembly GCA_041665325.1. Lineage (GTDB taxonomy): Bacteria > Patescibacteriota > Minisyncoccia > Phycocordibacterales > PALSA-1337 > C7867-002. The sequence continues at coordinate 235,388 of JBAYJB010000001.1, read as the reverse complement.
TCTGTCCTCTGTTTGCTATTCAGCCCTATTCACGGCGGAAATGCCTGAAATGGGATTACTTTGAAAGCGCTAGGCAGATTATACCACAGTTATATTTTAAATCAATGCCCTATAAGACGGTGGCTGCGCATATACCCTGGGACTCAGCGATCATCTTTATTCCGTGGTTTTTCCGTTGAACTCATCGGTATGGTTGACTTCACTCTCGGCTTTTTCACGCCCACTATGCCTGCGACAACAGCGATGAGCCCGATCAATTGTCCGCCGGGACTGTCATCGTATCCACCATATACGATGAGAAAAGCCCCGAATAATATTGCGAGAATGGAGCATGCTATCAAACCTTTATTCATATGAAGGATCGTACCACAATCGTTCTTGGTTAACTAAGAGAATGGGCTCCGGGAGCAGGATTCGAACCTGCGACCAACTCCTTAACAGGGAGCCGCTCTACCAGCTGAGCTATCCCGGAATGTGCTTATTTCATCGAGAAATAAATATCACCGATGAACGTCTTACTATGACAGATGAAAATGTACCACAGCAGGCACCTAAAATCAAAAAATCTAACAATAATAAGGGTGGGTCTTGGGTTTGAATCTCAGGGGATGCTATAATAGCCATATCAATCAATAATCGATTAAAAACATGAATATCCGCACCAAAGCTACCAATATCACTCTGACTCCAGCCATCACCGAATACCTTGATAAGCACATCCGCAAGATCGTCAAGCTAGTCGGCAGTAATCCGGCTATCCAGTGCGATGTCGAACTGGCTCGTACATCGGACCATCACCAGAAAGGCGAGATCTTCCGTGCTGAGATCCACATCCTGGGCGCTGGCATCGACGCGTACGCTTCGTCCGAAGCCGAGGACCTCTATCGGGCCATCGACGGCGTCCGCTCCGAGATCCTGCACGAATTGAATAATCGCAAAGACAAGCGTCAGTCAGCGGTGAGACGTGGCGGCGCCCGCGTCAAGGCTATAGTCAAAGGTCTCATGCCGTGGGGAGAGGACGGATGGTACAAGAGGCGTTCTAAGCAATAATATCTCCACAGCATGCCCCCACGGTCTTTCTTTTCACTCGATCTCCGTCAGCAGGTCAACCAATGGATGTGCATCGCTCTCGTCTCGGTGATGTGCTTCTGGGTGGTCCTCAATTATTTCGTGCAGAAGACCGAGGCCTTCGGCAATAACTACATATACGAGTGGAACCAGGTTATCCAGGCGGCCGGCAACTGATCTACTTTTTGTACCCGTGAAGGAAATCCTCGTAGCTCATCTCTTTGCCGCCTTCCGGAATGACGCTCTCGATCCCGAGCTTGCCGTCCTTGTATGATGCTTTTGTCACTTTGACGCGGAATTTCCTACCGCCGCTTTCCCGGAAGAAATAGGCCTGTGGCCATTCGTGATAGGCTTGGATCTTGCGGAAATTGATGTAGTTGTCGGCGCCGAGGATGATCAGACCATCCTCCTTCTTTACTTTTTTCGTGAATGTCGCCTTGCTGTGATCTTGCTCCTGCTCCTTGAGCTTGCCGGCGACCCATTCCGGGATCGTCGCGGCCAATAGCTGGCCGCCCTCGCGGGCCATACGCTCCTCGAACTCCTCGTATGTCGGCCATTCGGCTATGGCGACTTTCTTCTGGGCCAGGACGGGGCCGTGGTCCACTTCCTTGTCGATGCGCATGATGGTCACGCCGGTCTCCTTGGCGTCGTCGAGCATAGATGACGGTAGGGGTGATGGGCCGCGATACAGTGGGAGCAGGGAAGGATGGACGTTCAGGGTCTTGTGATTGGGCATCTCCAGGATCGCTTCAGGGATGATCTTGCCGTAAGAGGCCACGATAAAGAGGTCGGAATCGTCTTTCTTGAGGAGCTCGATGAATGAGGCGTCTAGTTTGACTGGCTCATAGATGGGGATGTTGTTTTTCTGCGCCCAGACCTTGACCGGGGTTGGTGTCATAGTCAGTTTGCGCCCTTCGGGCTTGTCCGGCGTGGTGACGATCCTGGCCGGCTTCAATCCGGCCTTGAGGAGCTCTTCGAGGATGAAGACCGAGAAGCGGGAATTGCCGAAAAATGTCATATTCATTTTTTGCTGAGCTCGGCGATCTCTTCCGCGGTCATCTCCCAGAGTTCGCGGGCCTTGTCGGTGAATAGGACGCCTTCGAGGTGATCCACCTCGTGCTGGAAGATCTGCGCCAGGAGTCCGCTCGCTCCACGCTCGCTCTTGTGGCCGTGCTCGTCTAGGGACTTCAGGGTCACCCTGGTCGAACGGCGGACTTTGCCGTAGAGCCAGCGCACCGAGAGGCAGCCCTCCTCGACCTCTTTCTTGTCGCGTGAGCGCCGGGTAATCTCGGGATTGATGAAGACGAGGTCGGCGCCGTCGCCCTTGTAGGTCTTGTCGGCCTGTTTGAGGAGCTTGCCGGAGATGACGAAGATACGCCAGGGCGCGCCGATCTGCGGCGCGGCGATAGCGATGCCGTCCTTCTGGGTGTGCATGGCGGTCTTCATGTCGGCGATGATCTTGCCGATGCGCGCCGAACCGGCCTCGCCCGGAGGCACGGTCTTGGCTTTGGCTCGCAGGATGGGGTTGTCGCGCTCCAGGATCTCGATCATGGGAAAACTGTAACACGAAGTCGGTGGAGTGTCATTTTGTTGACGGTTGTGAGTGTAACTTTGAGTGTGGCGGCCAAGACCTCCTTTCCCTCAAAAATTTCTAAGTCAAAACTCGAAAAGTATGGCCTAGTAACATGGGTAGTATATGGACCTTCCTACAACAGCGACTCCGGATTGATCTTGATATAGACATTCGGTGGCAGGGAGCGCAGTTTGCGCATGAGCTCCGGCTCCGGCCAATTCTTGGGCGGTATCTTGACTAGGCCATGAATGATATGCGAACCTCGCACCGTCGATGTGAAGGCCGGGAAGACGTCGATCTCATGCGGTATGAGCAGGGCTTGCAGTTCGCCCATCTGCCGAGCGATCAGGTCCTTCTTGCCTTCGAGAGTGATCTTGAGGAGCAGGGAATATGGCGGGTAGTCGAATTTCCGGCGCTCGGCCAGGACCGAATGGTAGAAGTCGCTCAAATTGCCCTTGAGTCCGTATTCGAAGACCTTCTCCTCCGCGCGCCTGGTCTGCACGAGGAAGGATCGCGTGGCGGCGGCTCGCAAACGGATCAGGGTATACATCAGCCGCTCTTGCATGCGGAAGTCCGGCAAGGCGAACAGGGAATCGAGCGAGACCACGGCCGTATGCTCGACCAGGCCGGAGAGATGGTTCAGAGCGGTCTCCGTCCCGACGAGGACGGAGCCGGGCTTGTCGCGGAATCTCTCCAAAACCTCGGCGATCTGGGCTTCAGTTTTGGTAGTGTCGGCGTCGATCTTGAGGACATCGATGCCGGGGAATTTGACTTTGACTTCCTCGACCACCCGGTCGATGCCGATGCCGAGGGGCGTCAGGCGGTGCCCGCCACAGGTGGCGCAGATGTCCTGGGCGCTCCGTCGCTCGCCGCATGCGTGGCACATGAAGAAATTCTTGCCCGTCTCCTTGGAAGTATAGAGCACGACCGGCGCGGAACATTGCCGGCAGATCACGATGGTGTCGCAGTCGTCGCAGATGGTGATGGGCGATGTGCCGCGACGGGAAGTGAGCATGAACAAGTGGGTGTTCTCCTCGTGATTCTTGCGGATCAGTTTCTCGAGTTCCACGGAGATCACCCGGAACTCCGGCTTGTCGCTGTCCGCGGACGACTCGCTCTTCTTGGACCTCGGGGCGTGCCGCATGTCGACCAATTGCTCCTTGGCCGTCGATACGGACCGCCACTTGAAAGGCGTGCCTCCGATGATCTCGTGCTTGGCCACTCGATCCAGGGTCTCGATGCGCAGGAGCGCGTCGGACAAGTAGACGTTGCGGCGCTCGCGCCTGCCGATCGTCTCGAGGGCGTGTCGCGCGTCGAGGTAAGGTGCCTTCATGGAGATCCAACCGCGGCTGTTCTCGCGTTCGATCACGATCGACTCGATGTCGCCCCTCGGCAGGATCGAGAATGAAGCCGTGGCGATGATGACCACCGGATGGCTGGTCTCGGCGATCTTGGTCCAGGTGTCGACGATCTTCTTCTTGGCCAGACTGCCGTGGAGAAGGAAGATGTATCCCTCGATGCCTTTCTCGAGCGCAACGAAGGTCTGCCGGGCGTCTTCGATGGTGGGGCAGTAGATGGCCAGGGATTTCTTGCGCACGAAATCCTGGCGGATCAGACTTCGCCAGGAGCTCAACCGGTCGGGCGCGTCGCCCTGTACGGCATAGGTCTCGTCCGGCGCAGGCGCGCCATGGAGCATGCTCGGCTGGATGGGTAGAGGCGGCGAGATACGGTGGGCATTGTCCAGGATGACTTCGGGGACGAGGGCGCTCACGACCGCGCCGACCGTCGTGGCATAGTAGTCGGCTAGAGTGGCGCAGGCGTCCATGAAGGCCGAAGAGAAGAAAGCCCCGGCCTTGATCCGGCCGAGCTTGCGGATCTCGTAGGAGGCGCGGCGAATCTCGGACTTCAAGTCTTCGGCCGGCTTGGAGTCGGTGACGATGGCGTGCACGGTCTTGGCTCGGAGCGGCACCGAGACTACCGCGCCCCGCGGCACTTCCGAGGCCGTGAAGTAGGTGAGGGTCTTGGTCCCCTTGGTGCGGACGAGTGGGATGACCGTGATGATGTTCATGCGTTATTTATACTCTTTTATGAGGATTTTACATCCTTGACAAGGATTTGATGTGTGATATTACAAAGGGAGGCAGAACGCGATTTTCGCCACATGGTGTGGATCGAGGATCCGAGCTCCAAAAAGGCCACAATGAACGGTTACAAGACACCAGAGTCTGAAGAGTCTGAGTTCTGGAAATCACGGACTGGGAAAGTTCTTGTGGGATTGGCGATTGTGATTGCGGCCGGGTGGTTCGTGCTCCAGTATATCCAGGCAACACCCCACGCCGCATCCGAATCCGTCGTCTCACACCAGAGCAAGCCTTGACCGTGGTCAGCAACACCGCCCCGTGGACGCATCGCTAGGCCCCAAGCCGAACGAAGCGCCCCGGGGTGTTTTTATTATCTTACAAATCCCTGAAAGTCTCGATATGCGCGCCGATTTTATTCAAGCGTGCCGCGAGGTCTTCGTAGCCACGGTTGATATTGTAGACATTCCTCAATATTGAAGTGCCGGGGGCAGCTAGCATTCCCAACATTATAATTACTGAAGGGCGCAAGGCTGGCGGGCAAACTATCTCAGCTGCTTTTAATTTGGCCGGGCCTTTGACATAGAAGCGATGCGGGTCGGCGAGCAAGGTTTCGACGCCGAGTTTGTCGAGCTCTTTGTAGTAGATGGCGCGCTCTTCGTATATCCAGTCATGGATGAAAGTCTCGCCTTCGGCGAAAGCGCCAATCAAAGCAAAGAATGGTAGGTTATCTATATTGATGGCAGGGAATGGGTTGGCGTGGATCTTTTCCTCGAGAGCCTTGAGGGAAGAAGGGAAGGTCTCTATATCTGCCAGATCTATCCTGCCATTCCGGCCCTTGTATCTTTTGGCGATCTTGTATTTGAAGCCCATCTTCTCCAGCTTGAAGAGTTCGAGCTCGAGGAAGTCGATCGGACAGCGGCTCACGGTGATGGCGGATTTGGTGACGATGGCCGCCGTGATGAGGGACATCGCTTCGATCGGGTCTTCACCGAGCGCGTATTCGATATCTGCGTCTATCTTCTCTACGCCATGGACGACGAGCGTCGATGTGCCGATGCCCTCGATCTTCACGCCGAGCTGTTCGAGATAGAAGCAGACATCCTGGACGGCATAGTTGGCGGAGGCGAACTTGATTGTGGTCGTGCCGGGAATGAGCGCCGCGGCACAGATCACGGTCTCGGTCACGGTGTCGCCGGATTCGTACATGACGATAGTCTGACCGCTCTTCAGGCCGGAATGGGAAACCTCATAATGCTTGGAGGTAGTCTCGATGGACACGCCGAGCTTCTCCAGAGCATAGAGATAGGGCTTGACCGTGCGGGTGCCGAGGCGACAGCCGCCGGGCTGGTTCACCTTGAAGCTCTTTAGGAAGTGGACCAGGGGACCGATGAGCATGATCTCGCTCCGGGTGCGCGCTTGGGAATAATATTCAGCATGGGAGAGGTTGAAATGTTTCGGTGCGGCGATGATGAGGTCGTCGCCTTTCCACTCTGCCTTCACGCCGATCGACTGGAAGACTTCGATGATACGGTGGACTTCCTCGATGCGTGGGGCATTCTTGATCGTGGTCATGCCGCGGTTCAGGAGGGAAGCGAACATCACGCCCATGGCGCCATTTTTCGAAGTACGGACGGTGATGTTGCCCTTGAGCTTGTGGCCGCCTTCGATCTTGAAGTTGATAGCGTTGTTGTTCGAGAAGGAGAAGATCTCGCGGTCGAGGGCTTTGCTGATGGTCGAGAGCGTCTTGGTGGAGAGGTTCTGCTCGCCTTTCTCGATGCGCGCGATGACGCTCTGAGTGGTCTTGGTCTTCCTAGCGAGTTCAGCTTGAGTCATGCCGCGGCTCTCGCGGAGCTTGGCGATGAATGAGCCGATCTGGGTCAGAGAAGTGTCTTTTTTCATATGCGTAGTAATATAGCATATATGCTATATAGTGGCAAGGGATGTTGTGGATTACTCCTGCTTAAAAAAAGCCGCCCGGTAGAAGGCGGCGAGAGAGTGGTGATCTAGGCGATCCAGAGGGTTAGCATCCAATGTTTTGGAGTAGGCATGATGCTGTGGTTTCCGACGCCAGACCAAGAGCAATCGAAAAGGATGTCCGCAGCTTTCTGACCAATACGTTTCTCGACACCCATATCCCAAATCATTTGGTCAATAAATCGAACGAAGGATTCCTGCCTGGATGGGCTTTCTGCGTTTAGCGTGATCCAATTTATGCGGACAACAGGCTTGTCTTCCTGTGCAGCACTTTTGACTGCAAGAAGGATGACATCTCTAAGCTCCCTTTCTGTGGAGATATCTGGGCCGTTCAAGTGGACTCGTCCAGACCTGTCAGCGTCAAATATTTTATAGGGCATTAGTTATGTGGGTTAATCTGATTGCTTTATAACACGCGAGTTATATTTTGTAAACCCTTCTATAGCAGCTCGATGTTACTGTTCATATTTCTCGTTATTTATGATAGAGTCGCTCTACTTATGAGCTTTTTCTCGCCGAAACTTGGTATCGACCTGGGTACAGCCAATACTCTGGTTTTCGTGCCCGGCAAAGGCATCGTGCTGAACGAGCCTTCCGTCGTGGCTATCTCCGAGATCGACAAGAAGGTCCTGGCCGTCGGTAACGAAGCCAAGGAGATGATCGGCCGCACACCCGACTCGATCGTGGCTTACCGTCCGATGAAGGATGGCGTCATTGCCGACTATCGCGTGACCGAAGCCATGCTCCGCTACTTCCTCGACAAGGCTCTGGGCAAGTTTTCGCTATGGAAGCCTGACGTGATGATCTCCGTGCCGGCCTCCGTCACTTCGACCGAGCGTCGTGCTGTCATCGAAGCCGCCATCCGCGCCGGGGCCAAGAATGCCTATGTCGTCAAAGAGCCGATCCTGGCCGCTATCGGCGCCGGCATCCCTATCCAAGAACCGCGCGGCTACATGGTCGTCGACGTCGGCGGCGGCACGACTGACGTGGCCGTGATCTCGCTCGGCGGCATAGTCTCCTCGACTTCGGTCAAGTGCGCAGGGAACAAGCTCGACGCCGCTATCGCCGACTACATCAAGAAGACATTCAACTTGGCTATCGGCGATCATATGGCGGAGGTCGTCAAGATCAATGTCGGTTCGGCCATCCCGCTCGATCAGGAGCTCACTATGACCGTGAAGGGGCGTGACTTCATCTCCGGCCTGCCGCGCTCGACCGAGATCAAGACCAACGAGATCGTCAAGGCGTTGGCGGCTCCTCTGCGCGATATGATCAAGGCAATCAAAGATGTCCTGCAAGAGACGCCTCCCGAGCTCGCGGCCGATATCATTGATCAGGGCATCACCATGACCGGAGGTTCGTCGCTCCTACGCAATCTACCGGAACTGGTCTTCCGCCGTACCGGTGTGAAAGCTCAACTCGCGGAAGAGCCGCTTCTCTGTGTGGCGAAGGGTACCGGTATTGCACTCGAACATTTGGATGTCTACAAGAAGGCGATTGTGGCGAAGAGGTAGAGAATTTTTATATAAAAAAACCCCGCCACAAGCGCGGGGTTGTACTTCGGGGAACGACTTTCAGATGATGTCGAAGGCCTTCTGGAAGAGGTGATCTTCGTTGACCAGGCTATACGAGGGGAGGAAAAGATTATTCCAGCTCCCGACGATGCCCTCGTCACGGAAAAGAGCATCGAGCTTCTTGTTCCAGCCCGCGACTGTATCCTTGTCGGCATCCAGCATGGTGTCGGTCCGGAGCGAGGCCTCCTCGATGATAGTGCAGATCGAGATGATCTTCGTTTGGGCGCAGATCTCCTTCATCGTATCCATGTCATTGTCGGCTTCCATGAGGTCTTTGCTGATGACTTCGCGCATGGTTTGCGCTATCTCGCTCGGCTGGAAGGCATTGGCGCAGGCCAGCTGGACGATGCGATAGCATTCCTCACGGGACAATCCGACCTGGAGGCCGTGTTCCGTCAGGAATTCCTTGGCGGCGTTAGAGGCATATGTGCCGCGTGATTCGATGATCTCGATCATCATATTGTCGGGGTAGACCTTCATGCCGCCAACTATGGACGTCATGGTTTTCAGGGCCTTGATCGTCACGTGGAAAAGATCAGGCCAGAAGACGCGTTCGACGCAGGATTGCTCGATGGCGCGCTCCTCCCAAGTGACGATATTCTGACGGATGCCCTCGGCATACTTCGCCGCCATCGTGGCCATCCCGGCCGTATTCTCGCACCCGATGTTGTTCTTCTTGTGGGGCATGGCGGACGAACCCTTCTGCAATTTGCCAAATGGCTCATGGCAGAGAGGGTGGCCGCTGCGCGACATGAGACGGATATCGAGCGCGATCTTTTCGACGACCAGCACTTGGTTGGCCAAGGCGTCTGCGATCGGCGCGTAGAGCACGCGGGGCATGATCTGGGTGGCGCCGATCCACGGCAGCAGCCCGAGAAGCTTCAGAGCTTCCTCCTCGACCTCAGGGCTCACGCCGCTGTTGGTGCCGATGGCGCCGGAGAGCTTGGAGTACTTGAGGTTGTCCATCTGTTGTCTGAGTGTCGCTTGCGCAGCTCTCAGGTCGCAGTACCAGGTAAGGCACCTTTTCCCGAAGGATTGCATCTCCGCTTCTTGGCCGTGAGTGCGTCCATTCATGGGGGTGTACCGGTACTTGATGGAGAGATTACGGATCTCTCTGAGCAGGCCGGAGGTCGCCATGGAGATCTGGAGACAGGCTTCCGAGAGCATCATGGCGAAGGCAGCTTCTTCGGTGTCGTATGAGGTCATGCCTTTGTGCCAGTATGCCTGGAGCTCGACGGGCAGATGCCGCATCCGCTCCTCGATGAAGGCGTTGAGGTCGTGCTTGACGATCTTCTCGCGCTCGTCGATCCACTTGCCGTCGATGGGTCTGTCATTCAAGATGGCATTGATATCGTGGTGCGTGTCCTTGGGGATTTGACCGAGATTTTCCCTGGCTTGGATGACGGCCAATTCGACCGTTTGCCAGCGTTTGTATTTCTCGTCCAGGCTCGCGCTTTTCACTATCGTCGTGTCTGAGTATCTGGTTATCATGATGGGTGGTTCCTATTCTGTTGTGAGCCCGCTTGATGCGGGGACTATAAGTCTGATTCCACCTTATGCGACTTCACGGATTTGTCAACCAAGTAGGTTCTAAACACCCCAGTGGATTGACAATTTGTATTGGCCTTTATCTTTTATGGAGATTAAATGTACAATTGACCCATGCCCCTCTCCGTCTCCCTCAAAACCCTCTCTCACCACGCCTATTGTCTCGTCGGCAATGACGTTGCCAAGGCCGAGCTCGTTTCTATTCTCGAGAAAACTCACAAGATCAAAACACACGGCAACCCTGACTTCTTCGATCGCCGTTATGAGACGATGACCATCGATGAGGCGAGGGAAGTCAAATCATTAGCGGAAACACGGCCAGTGAATGAGTCGGGCAAGAAGATATTTATCTTGACGATGAATGGGATCACCGTCGAGGCACAAAACGCCCTGCTCAAATTGCTCGAAGAGGCTCCCGTCGATTCTCACTTCTTTCTAATCATCCCGTCCGCGCACTTACTCCTGCCGACCGTGAAGTCGCGCCTCTCATTCATCGGTGAAAGCGCCGGGCGCGCTGTATCAGATCCCGCACTTCTCGGATCTGCCGAAAAATTTGTCAAATCCACCAAGAAGGATAGATTGGAATACGTAAAATCGCTCATGGATGAGATCGCCAAGGAAAAAAGACCAAAACAAGACGCACTGAACTTCATGAACGCGCTCGAAGAGGTCATCCACGCAGGGGGAGTGAAAGAGCACGTCAGATCACTCGAAGCAGTCGCAAACGCCCGGACATATATGAACGATCGTGCCCCCTCGCTCAAGATGCTCCTCGAATATGTTGCTTTGAATGTTTGAGTGCTATAATACAGACATATATGGCTTACGACTTTAATCCGTTCAAGAAGCAGGTTGCCGGCGCCGAAGAGTGGCTCAAGAAGGAGCTCCAGCAGATCCGTACCGGTCAGGCCTCGCCGATCGTCCTCGATGCCGTACGTGTCGAGGTCTACGGTGTTCCGACGCCGCTCAAGGAAGTGGCCAGCATCATGATCGAGGGAGCTCGGACCCTCCGGATCTCACCTTGGGACAAAGCTCAGGTCAAAGAGATCGAGAAGGCCATCAATATCGCAAATATCGGCGTCTCTGTATCCGTCGACGATCAGGGTGTCAGGGTCAATTTCCCCGAGCTCACTTCCGACAAACGCAAAGACTTCGCCAAGGTGGCCAAGGACAAGCTAGAAGAAGCCAAGAAGCAGATTCGCGGATATCGCGACCATGTCGTCAAAGATCTCAATGCCAAGGAGAAGGCCGGTGGTTATGGGAAGGATGAGATCTTCCGCCTGCAGAAAGACGTCCAGAAGCTCGTCGACGACGCCAACAAGAAATTCGAAGATGCTTACGCCAAGAAGGAGAAAGAGATCTTGAACTGATGACCGTCGTTATATTCATCATTGTCCTCGCGGTCCTGATCTTTGTCCATGAGCTTGGGCATTTTTTGACTGCCCGGGCCTGCGGCATCAGAGTGGATGCCTTCAAGATCGGTTTCGGACCGAAGCTTATCGCTTGGCGCAGAGGGGAGACAGAATACGGCATCAACTGGATTCCATTCGGCGGGTTTGTCAGGATCCACGGGGAGAATCCAGATGAAGAGGCGACAAGTGGCCCAGATGCTTTGCGGAGCTTCGTGAACAAGCCGCGCTGGCAGCAGGTGATTGTGCTGGCCTCCGGAGTGCTCATGAATTTCCTGTTCGCCTGGCTCATCTATGCATGTGTCTTCGGCACCGGAGTCACGGCTTCAGTCGACGGTTTTGAGAAGTATGCCGCCCGGTTCCAGAACCAAAGGATCATGATCACATATGTCCTGCCGGCATCTCCGGCCGAGAAAGCCGGTCTCAAGGAGGGCGATGTCATCGAGTCGGTCGGCTCCATCGCAACCGGACAGCGCCAATCCGTCGAGGAAGTCCAAGCGGCGGTCAATGCCGGCGATGGCGGTTCCGTCACAGTGCACTATCTTCGCGGCGACGTATTGGGGACCGCCGAGATTGTCCCACTAGCGGGCTTCGTCCAGGGCCGATACGCCATCGGTATCTCTATGGATAATATCGCCGACCTACGCCTGCCGATCTGGAGCGCGGTCTCGGAAAGTCTCCATTACACCCTGGTCATGATCAAGGAGACAGTCATCGGACTCTATACATTCCTCGCCAATATCTTCCGCGGCGCGCCGAACTTCTCCGATGTGGCCGGCCCGATCGGTATCGCCGGCATCGTGGGCAATGCCGCCGAGCTCGGATTTACATACCTGCTCATGATCACGGCTATCATCTCGATCAACCTGGGCGTGGTCAACCTGATCCCATTCCCGGCCTTGGACGGTGGCCGCATCCTCTTCGTGCTCATCGAAGGAGCTTTCCGCCGCCGCATCCCGGCTCGGTTCGCCAACTCCGCTAATCTCGTCGGATTTGCCCTGCTCATGATCCTCATGGTGGCGGTGACTTGGAAAGATATAGCGAAGCTGATCAGCTGATTTTCCCTTGTTGATACAAAAAACAAGCCCCCACAGGTGAGTGGGGGCGAAATGGGCAATGTGCAGGACTGGACGTTGCGGCGATCAGAACGATTTTGCTTGGCCGGCGATCTGTGGCGACTGTTCTGACAGTTGCACGCCTTCTTCCTTGAGGCTATTCATCAGGTTGAACGCAAAGTACCCGATCAGGATGTAGATAAATAGCGCTAGCCCGCATACTGCGTAGCGCAATCCGTGAGCACCGTCGGCGGTCGAAGGCATGGATGCGCTTAGGGCCATGATGGCGATCATCACGGCGCCGATCACTCCCAAGGATAAGAATCCGACACCTTCGATGCGGCCAAGATCACAACACCGGCGCACCCAACGGAAGCATTGGATGGGGTAGAACAGCACGAGGAACAGGGCAAGGATAGCCCGGAAGAATGTTGGGCTTGAACTAGTTTTCATAGAACGAGTTGGGGGGTTGAGACGTACGAGGGTGAAAGACTAACTATTTATACTCTCACACATTCTACGATTGCAGTCAAGACCATTACAAAGCCGCGATTTTGAGCTATTATTTACCCAACAAACCCCATGCGCCAATCACACCTATTCACCAAGACTCGTCGCGAAGCGCCCAAGGACGAGGTCGCCAAGAACGCCCAACTCCTCATCCGCGCCGGATATATCAACAAGGAGATGGCTGGCGTGTACTCATTCCTGCCGCTCGGCCTGCGTGTTATGAACAAGATCATCGGCGTTATCCGCGAGGAGATGGACGCTATCGGCGGGCAGGAAGTGCACCTCACGGCGCTGCAGGACAAGAAGACCTGGGAGACGACCGGCCGCTGGAGCGACGAGGTTGTAGACAACTGGTTCAAGACTAAGTTGAAGGGCGGCGCCGATGTGGGCCTAAGCTTCACGCACGAAGAGCCGCTGACTAAGCTTATGAAGGATCACGTGCGCTCGTTCCGCGATCTGCCATCGGCTATCTATCAATTCCAGACCAAGTTCCGGAATGAAGAGCGCGCCAAGTCCGGCATCCTGCGCGGCCGCGAGTTCCTCATGAAGGACCTATATTCGTTTAACGTCGATGAAAAATCTCACGGCGAATTCTACGAGCGCGCCAAGCAGGCATATGTTCGGATTTTTGACCGTCTCGGTCTGGGCGCACAGACTTATGTGACTTTTGCTAGCGGCGGATCATTCTCGAAATATTCACATGAGTTCCAGACTGTGCTCGAGGCCGGCGAAGACACGATTTTCGTACACGAAGGCAAGAAACTCGCTATCAATAGAGAAGTTTTAAATGAAGAGGTCTTGAAAGATTTGGGAATCAATAAGAGCGACCTCGTCGAAAAGAAAGCTGTTGAGGTTGGAAACATCTTCTCGCTTGGTACGCGTTTCTCGGATGCATTCGGGTTGAATTATAAGGACGCTGAAGGGAAGTCGAAGCCGGTGGTCATGGGCTCATATGGTATCGGTCCCGGTCGTGTCATGGGCACGATCGTCGAGGTGCATGCTGATGAGCGCGGGTTGGTCTGGCCGGAAGCGGTCTCGCCGTTCGCGGTGCATCTCATCGCGCTTTTTGATGAGAAGGGTACTGTGAAAGCTGCTGCTGACGGATTGTACGAAAGATTGGTTAAAAAAGGCGTGGAAGTCCTATACGATGACCGCGACGCCGGCGCCGGCGAGAAATTCGGAGATGCGGATCTGATCGGCATCCCAAGGCGCCTGGTCGTGAGTGAGAAGACTCTGAAGAATGATGAGGTGGAAGCCAAGGACCGGCTGATGGGGAAGGTGGAGATGGTGAAGATTGCGAGTTTGTAAAAGTGGAAAAACTAAAGTTTCAATCAAATTGGTCAGATGATAATCACTGCCTACAGGCGTGTGTGAAGATGGTCCTTGATTTTGTCTATAATAAAGATACAAGCTGGGATGAAGTCAACAAGATGACCCATTTTCAAGAAGGTTTATATTCATGGATGCCAGCAGGGGCTGTTGCTATTAACGAACGAATTCCAGGTGTTAGATTGGTAAGCAAACTAGACTACAAAGAATTTTCTGAAAAAGGAGAAGATTATTTAATAGAGCTTTGGAAAAATGCTCCGGGGTGGTTTGCTCAGCAAAAAAGAATGGCCTCTCCTGACTTTTCACGGGAACGTAATGATGCGGCCTATCTTTTGACTCATAATATTTTTGAATGCCGGGAGATTTCAAGAAGTGAGATTGAAAAGCTTTTGAATGAAAAAATATTCGTTATTGCCCTTGTTAATGCAGACAGTCTTAATGATAGGGACGGCAGTAATGCTCACTTCGTTCTTCTTTATGGTCAGGATGAAGACAATTTTATTCTTCACGATCCAGGATTGCCGCCAATACAGGCTAAGCACGTAGATAAAAATAAATTCATTGATGCGTTTTGGCAATCAGTAATCCTTGTGCCTAGTAAAAAGAGTTAAAGATGGTCATAGAGAAAACAATCTGTCAATTACTCGCATATTTCTAGTTGTGGTAAGCTCCAAGCAATGAGTTTCAAGGATCACAAAGACAGGCTTTTTAGTCGTTTCTCCAACGATATCGGCATCGATCTCGGTACCGCTAACACTCTCGTATATGTGCGCGGCAAGGGCATCGTCGTCAACGAGCCTTCGGTCGTAGCCGTGAATGAGAAGACCGGTCAAGTCGTGGCTGTTGGTGCCGCCGCCAAGGAGATGCTCGGCCGTACGCCGGCTCATATCACGGCCGTGCGCCCGCTCGTCGACGGGGTGATCTCTGACTTCGAGGTCACCGAAGAGATGCTCTCATACCTCATGCGCCGTGCCGGCGAATACATGCCCCACAGACTACTAGGTCCGCGCGTAGTGGTCGGCGTACCTTCGGGTGTGACCAACGTCGAGGTGCGCGCCGTCCGCGACGCCACCAAGAACGCCGGCGCCCGCGAGGTCTATATAGTAGAACAGCCGATGGCTGGGGCGATCGGCAT
Organism: Minisyncoccota bacterium; assembly: GCA_041665325.1. Taxonomy (GTDB): domain Bacteria; phylum Patescibacteriota; class Minisyncoccia; order Phycocordibacterales; family PALSA-1337; genus C7867-002. The sequence continues at coordinate 220,132 of JBAYJB010000001.1, read as the reverse complement.
CCGCCTGCCGGTCCACGATCCGGTCGGTTCTATGATCATCGACATCGGCGGCGGTACGACCGACATCGCCGTGATCTCGCTCGGTGGCATCGTCCGTTCCAAGAATCTCAAGATCGCCGGCGACCGCTTCAACAACGACATCATTTCCTATATCCGCAACGAATTCAAGATCTTGATCGGCGAGACCACGGCCGAACAGGTCAAGATGAGCGTCGGCTCTGTCGTCTTGGACGAATCTCTCGAGACCACTATCCGCGGCCGTGACCTCATCACCGGCTTGCCGCGTGAAGTAGTGATCACCGACTCTGACATCCGCGAGGCCATGGGGCAGTCGATCGACACTTTGGTCGAAGCCACCAAGGAAGTCCTCGAGACCACACCTCCCGAGATCCTTTCCGATATCATGCGCCGCGGCATATATCTGGTCGGTGGCGGTGCACTCATCAAAGGCCTTCATATCCTCTTGGCCGAAACGCTCAAACTGCCCGTCTCGATCGCCGAAGATCCGCTGACCGCCATCGCCCGCGGGGCCGGCATCATCCTCGAAGACCTCGAACGCTACCGGTCGATCCTCATCGAAAGCGAAGATGACTTACCTTCTTCCTCATAGCTCACCGGCCAGGCGTCGGTCGAGAGTGTTCTGGACGATTTCTATCATCGTCGTGCTCATCGTACTGTTCATCAGTTGGCGAGCGCCTCACACCTTCCCGAGTCTCATGACTGCGGTCGCGCGGCCCTTCTGGCGGATGTCTTTTTCCATTCAAAGCGGCGCCTTGAGGTCGCCCGCGGAACTGCTCAAGGATAACGAGGAGCTCAAATTCCAGCTGGACAGTCTCAAGCAGAATATTGCTAGTTCGACCATCGGCGCGATCCTCGTCGAGAACCAAGAGCTCAAGGCGATGTTCTATCGCGCCTCGACCACACCGTTTAAGTTGGCGGCTGTTTTGGCCCGCCCGCCATTCATGCCTTATGACGAGCTCATCATCGACCTCGGCGCCGATGACGGGATCTCGACTACCACCCGTGTCTACGCGCCTGGCAATATCCTCATCGGTCGCGCCGTCGAGGTCCTAAGCCAAACCTCGAAAATAGCTCTATATTCCTCGCCGGGAGAGAGGTATAACGTCCTGATCGGCGCGAACCATGTCCCAGCTACGGCGGTAGGTCAGGGCGGGGGACAATACCGGGCAGATGTGCCGCACGGCACAGCGCTCCTCGTCGGGGATGCGGTCAATGATCCTTCCTTGAGCAATGGACCGCTCGGTGTGATCGTCTCTCTGGCTACGGATCCGGCCGATCCTTTCGACACGATCATCTTCACGCCGCAGGTGAATATCTACAGCTTGCGTTGGGTCATGGTCGACGCGCGACCGGCCGCCAAGCTCAAGAAGTGACATGAATGAGAATCCGACATTGAGGGTCTTGCTCGATATCTTCCTCCTGATCTTGACGCTGTTCGGCTATTGGTATGTCGCTCTGCCGATTGCGCTCCTCTCGGCTTGGTCCTTCCCGTTCTATGTCGAGCTGGTGATCATGGGTTTTGTCTATGACGCGCTCTTTGGGATGGGCCGGGGGTTGGGTGTCTGGGGGTACCTCGCGCTCTTCATCACGGTGGTGCTGTTCGCCGCTATTTCTTTTCTCAAGGTTATCATCCGCAAGTAGCTGCGCGGGTCCTGGATCACTCTTCGCCAAGTCTTTTGGTACCCTGGGCGCGGAGCTTTTCTGTTCGAGGGGTGGTGAACCCGATGGCGCCGGAGAGCGCGATCATCAAGGCGTTGTCACCGGCGATATGTCGCGACGGTAGGAATATCGGGATGCCATGTTCGCGCGCGGTCTCTCCGAATCTCTCTCTTAGTGCTAAGTTCGCGCTTACACCGCCGCCGATCACGATCGATCGTGCACCGATCTTTTCGATGGCCGAGCGGAGCTTGGTGTCCAGCGTCTCCACGACCGCCTGCTCGAATTCGCGAGCCAGGCCTTTTTTGAAATCATCGGGTAATTGGCCATCGGGAGTTTTGTCGGCGTCTCTCACGGCATACAGCACGGCCGTCTTTAGGCCTGAAAAGGAAAAGTCTAGATCATCGCTCCCGAGCATCGGCCGGGGGAGTTTGACCGGCGAGATGATCCCTGCGGTGGCGGCTTGTGCCGACAGCTCCGCCAAGCGCGGTCCGCCGGGATAGGGGAGGCCGAGGAGGCGTGCGGCCTTGTCGAAAGCCTCGCCGACGGCATCGTCCCGGGTCTCGCCAACGATCTCATAGTGAGCGAGTGAATCTATCCTGACCAATTCGGTATGGCCGCCGCTTGCGAGGAGGGCGACGGCAGGCAAAGGCAACTCGTAGAGCTTCTGCCAAGCTCCGTCCACGAGGTCGGACGGGAGCAGGGAACCGATGATATGCCCCTCCATGTGGTTGACCGGCAGAAGTGGCGTACCCCACAGAGCCGCGAGCATCCGGGCGCAGTTGATCCCGACCCAGAGGGCCGGTTCCAGTCCCGGTCCCTCGGTCACAGCGATGAGATCGATTGCCGGGGCTTGCTCCAAGAACTCCGCCTGGGCGAATGATTCGAACAGTTCAGGATTTTGTGATCCGACTTCGGTGCGGAAAGAGTCAAGCGTCTCCGATAGTCCTTGTGCCGGCGAATCCTGTCCGACTGACGGAGAGCGGCGTGGTAGTCCGGCTTGTTCGAACAATCTATGCAAAAGCGGCACGATATTTTTGCCGTGCTCTCTCTTGGCTAGCGTCGGATAGACACCGCCGTATGCGCTGTGCAATTCCGCCTGCGAAAGGATGAGCGACGCGATCACGCGGTACTCGCGCGCGGAGCCTTCGCCTTGCGTTTCGATGAGGGCGAGGGCAGTCTCGTCACAGGAAGTTTCGATGCCGAGGATGATCATAAGATGATTTAAGCTTGACTAATCAGTTTAATTATTGTAGTGTCGGTAGATAACACTGCCGATCGGTCGCTTAACATTTATATCATATCCACATGAAGAAAACCTTAAAAAACAACGTTATTTCAGCCGGCATCGCTCTGGCTGTATTTGCATTCATTCTCGCCCTTGCACCGGGTCATGCTTCAGCCCAGTGGAGCGGTGGCTATGGCAACAATAACAACGGCGGTTACAACGGCGGCTATTCCTATGGCGGAAACTACAGGAATGGCGGCTACAACTATGGCGGTTATGGAGGCGGCTACAACTATGGCGGCTACAATAATTATCCGCCAGCTCCGTCGCCTCGCACCATCCCGACAGTCCAGGTCGTCTATCCGAACGGATATTTCTACAACTATTATGTGCCGACGGTCCGATATTTCCCGGCTGGCGGCTACGGCTACGGTTCCAACCGCAATTGCTCGTATTACAGTCCCTGCATGTAAATCCGGCGAGCGTTCGAGAACGAGCGGTCCTTTGATTACCAAAGAACCGCTTTTTCTGTTACTATTTTCAGCATGAATGATAAGCCTGCCCATGTCCCCGCGAAATTCCTGAAGCCATTCGATCCGACGGCGACAGAAGACCGTATATACAAGCTCTGGGAGGAGAGCGGATTCTTCGATCCTGATAAGTTGCCGGAGCGTCATCAGAAGGGCGAGTCCTTCTCGATGGTCTTACCTCCGCCCAACGTGACTGGCGTCCTGCATATGGGCTCGGCTTTGATGCTCGCCATCGAGGATATCATGGTCCGTTATGCCCGCATGAAGGGGAAACGCACGCTCTGGATCCCCGGCACCGATCATGCCGCTATCGCCACCCAGGCCGTGGTGGAGAAGGATATCCAGAAGAAGGATGGTAAGTCGCGCCACGACCTCGGCCGTGAAGAATTACTCCGTCGCATCGATGCGCATGTCGTGACCACTCATGACGCAATCATCACCCAGATTCGCAAGCTTGGCGCCTCGCTCGATTGGTCGCGCGAAGCTTTCACTCTCGATGAAGAGAGAAACCTTGCTGTACGCACGGCTTTCAAGAAGATGTATGACGACGGACTGATCTACCGCGGTTATCGTGTGGTCAATTGGGACCCCAAGGGACAGACGACTATATCTGATGATGAGATCGAGTATGAGGCTCGGAAGACCACTCTATACACATTCAAGTATTCCAAAGACATTCCGATCTCTATCTCCACGACTCGGCCGGAAACGAAGCTCGGCGACACCGCCATCGCCGTGCATCCGGATGATGAGAGGTACAAGCAGTTCATCGGCCAGGAATTCAAGGCTGTTTTTGCCGGTGAGCCGATTGCGCTCAAGGTGGTCGCTGATCAATCGGTAGACCCGGCATTCGGTACGGGCGCGCTCGGAGTGACCCCGGCTCACAGCATCGCTGATTGGGAGATGGCTCAACGGCACAGCCTTCCGCTCAAACAAGTTATCAATGAATATGCCAAAATGACGACCGGCATGGAGGGAGTCAAAGACAAGAAGACAGTAGAGGCCCGCGAAGCAGTTGTCGCATGGCTCAAGCAGGAAGGTCTCTTGGAGAAGTCAGAAGATATCGAACATAATATCAGTCTTGCCCAGCGTACGGGTGGCATCGTCGAACCATTGCCCAAACTCCAATGGTTCGTGGCGGTGAATAAACCTTTTGAGCGCCGCGCGGCTACGGAGGGTGCGTCACTTCCGCCAAGTGACCGGAAAATGGTCACTTTGAAGGAGTTGATGAAAGAAGCAGTCTCTTCTCCAGTCGGCGTCAAGATTATCCCTGACCGCTTCGAGAAGGTCTATGTCCACTGGATCGAAAATCTCCGCGATTGGTGCATTTCGCGCCAGATCTGGTATGGGCACCGCATCCCGGTGTGGTATAAGACAGAAGTTGGTAGTGATATGGAAGCCATTCATTTTAAGGAGGATATTTTGTACAAAAAATTAAATCTAATGAATCGCAGAGAGTTTGATAATTTTTCGACAGATTTTCTCCTTAATGACAACGAAAAAGTTTCTTGGCTAACGAACAAGGAAGATGAGATGCAACTGACAAGACAATATATTAATATTTTGAAGCAAAGAGGTTATGTTGATGAAGATTGGATTCAAAAAAATCGAATTCAACGTAATCTTCGTCCTGCGGAAATCTATGTTGGGATAACACCCCCTGAAGATAAAGGTTTTGGTTGGATCCAAGACGAGGACACGCTCGACACCTGGTTCTCTTCCGGCCTCTGGACTTTTTCAACGCTCGGCTGGCCGGATGAGAAAGAATTCAAGAGGAACCGCCAGTATCATCCGACTACGATCCTCGAGACCGGTGCCGACATCCTCTTCTTCTGGGTGGCGCGCATGATCCTCATGAGCACTTATCTTTTGGGCGAAGTGCCATTCAAGACCGTCTATATCCACGGCCTGGTCCGCGATGCCAAAGGTCGCAAGATCAGCAAGTCGCTCGGCAACAATCTCGATCCGCTCGATATGATCGCCAAGTATGGTGCCGATGCCGTGCGCATGTCCCTCATCGTGGCTGTCGGCCCCGGCAATGACAGTAAGATAGACGAGCAGAAGATCAAGGCTTACAAGCTCTTCACCAACAAGCTCTGGAATGTCGCGCGCTTCGTGCTGTCATCTGCCGGAGGCGATCGCGGCAAAGACAAGGTTCCAGTAGCTAGCATCGCATACGATCCGAAATTCGAGGATTGGTCACCTGCCGATGTCGCGCACATCAAAGATCTCGCTATCCTGACATCGGAGTTGACCAGGGAGATGGACGAATACAAGCTTTATCTCGTCGGCGAGAAGCTCTACCACTACGCCTGGCACGAATTTGCCGATAGGATCATCGAGGAGAGCAAGCCGATCCTGGCGGGGGAGGACGCTCGGGCCCGGTTGTCTCGCGTCCAATTCCTCCTGCGTGGCTTCGAGACGATCTTGCGGGCGCTCCACCCATTCATGCCTTATGTGACGGAAGAGATCTGGGCTGATATGCCGATCCCGGCTAAGAAGCTCCTCATGGTCGAAAGATGGCCTGAATAGCGGTTTTATCCACAACACATTCACCCAGTTTCCTACAGTATGCGTTACAATACAGAGGTGAAGAAGCTTCTCTCTCAATTTGGCTCGATTGTGCTCATCCTGGTTTTCCTCCTGGTCATCGCCCAGATAACTAGCGTCATCGCGGCTGTCAATCCCGGCGGCATCGGCGGTTGGGCCTGGTCTTCGAACACTGGCTGGCTATCGGCCAGTTCGACTGATGCGGGTGCCGGGGGCGGACCGTATCAGCTTGTGGCTGACGGTTCCGGGAATATTACCGGATATATGTGGTCATCCAATCTCGGTTGGATCAAGTTCGGCGGCTTGGCTAGCTTCCCGGCCGCTGGTGGCAACGCCAATGTCAATCTTACGAACGGCGCGGTCACTGGCTGGGCGCGCGCTTGCGCCGGTGCCGTCTTCGGCACTTGTGCCTCGATGATTTCGAGGAGCGATGGCTGGGATGGCTGGATCGAGCTGTCCGGCACCAATCACGCGACCAGCGATATGAGCGGCAACGGCGGCGTGACTATGGATTCCACGACTGGTGCCTTCGTCGGTTATGCCTGGGGTGGTTCGGTCATGGGTTGGATCCAGTTCAATACCGCTGGTGCCGGTTCGACCGGCGTGACGCTCTGTCCCTTGGGCAACTGCGCCAACCAGCCGATCACCGGCAACTGTACGGCTGTGCCGAACCCGCCGACCAACTTAGCTCCGAATACCGCGGTGACATTCACGGCCAATCCGACGAGCGGCACTGGACCATATACATACAACTGGGACGGCGCCGGTTATGCTGGTTCTAACACCAAGATCGTCTCTTATTCTTCGACCGGTTCTGGTCCGAACGTGCTTATCAAGGATTCGATTGGCGCTTTCTCGAACAGCATCTCTTGTCCGGTCGTCACTATCCTCCAACCGCTCGGTTCTACCAATCTCCTGATCGCCAAGAGCGGCACGACGGCTACCAAGAATACCGCGACCCTCAACAAGAACACTCAATTCTTCCTGTCTTTCAATGCCACCATGTCGAGCGATTATACTTGCGCCCCAGAGTCAGGCACGAATTGGGACGGTTCCGGCTGGCTGGCCATGCCCATCAATAATGTTTCTAACGGCGACGGTACGGACACCTGGAGCGGTACTACGGCTGCTCTTGATAGCGGGACCGTGGTGGGTACATACAACTTCACAGTCGCATGCAACAGCGGGACGAATCCGCAGCAATCATCCTCCGCCACTCTCCGCGTGGTCAGTACCGCGATAAACGAGATCTAAATCCTTGGCTTTCCGCTATATTGACATCCATGCGCATTTGAATTTCGCCGTTTTCGACGCGGATCGCGATGAGGCGGTCCGACGCGCCGTTACCGCGGACACAGCCGTCATCAATGTCGGGACCCAGGCGGATACCTCGCGAAAGGCCGTCGAGATGGTTGGTCAATATGAAGAAGGGGTATATGCCATCGTTGGTCTGCATCCGACGCACAGCGACGAGTCCTTTGATCCGGCGGTCTACAGGGAATTCCTGAAGAACCCCAGAGTCGTCGGTATCGGGGAGTGCGGCCTCGATTATTTCCGGCTCGAAGCCGATACCAAAGCCAGACAAAAAGAGACGTTCGCGGCGCAGATCGAGCTAGCTAACGAGTCCGGCAAGCCGCTGATGCTCCATGTCCGTGAAGCTTATGGCGACGCTCTGGAGATGCTCCGGAGCCAGGCCAAGGTCAAGGGCAACGCCCATTTCTTTGCCGGTACGATAGAGGAGGCCAAGATGTTCCTTGATCTCGGGTTTACCATCTCCTTCACCGGCGTCATCACTTTCGCCAAACAATACCTTGAGCTTGTGGAGTATGTGCCGCTCGACATGATCCAGGCCGAGACCGACTGCCCATTCGTCACGCCGGTGCCGTACCGAGGCAAGCGCAATGAGCCGGCCTATGTGTCGCATGTAGTGGAGAAGATCGCCAGAGTGAAGGGGTTGCCTATAGCGACGGTAGAAGATGCGCTTCTTGCGAATGCTCGGAGAATGTGGAAGATAGAGCTATGAAATCGCTCAAGGTTGTTCTCCCAGACGCGCCTGGTATATACATATTCCGCGACGCTAAGAAGCGCCCGCTCTACATCGGTCGAGCCACATCTCTGCGCTCGCGTGTGCGCAGCTATTTTGGGGCGGACCTCATTGTCACCAGGGGGCCACGGATAGTAGACATGGTCACGCGGTCTAAGTCCGTCACTTTCGAGTCGACTGACTCAGTCCTCGAAGCCATCATCCTTGAGAGCGAACTGATCAAGCGTTATCAGCCCTACTACAACGTAGACGAGCGCGACGACAAGAGCTCGCAGTACGTGGTCATCACAGCCGAGAAGTGGCCGCGCGTATTCTTGGCTCGAGCGCGTGATTTTGATCAGGCAGTCAAGGAAGGTGATCTGCCATACAAGGTGAAGCGGGCATTCGGCCCATACCCAGAGTCCGGCCTTATCAAAGAGGCCCTGAAGATCCTGCGCCGGCTCTTTCCATTCAAGGACAAAAAATCCTTTGATAGCCGTCACGACGCTTTCTATCGAGCGCTTGGAAGATCGCCGCATGATAGTGACGAGGTGGCTCGCAAGCGGTACTTGAGGACTATCCACTACCTGATCCTTTTCTTTGAAGGCAAGAAAAAGATACTGAGAAGGCGTCTAGAGATCCAGATGAAGGCCGCCGCCAAGGAACTGCGCTTTGAGGAGGCTGATCAGATAAAAAGATTGCTCTATGCGCTCGATCATATCAACGACATGGCCCTGCTGAAGCATGGAGCGAACATCCAGCAGTTTAAGCCTTCCGGCTCATTTAGGATGGAGGCTTACGATATCGCGCATCTCGGCGGCATGGAGACGGTCGGAGTCATGGTCGTCTCGATCAACGGGCAGTTGGATAATTCCCAATATAGAAAATTTAAGGCGGCGAAGGACTCTAATGACGACATCAACAATCTAACCGAAGTTCTTTCGCGCCGCTTGAACCATCCTGAATGGGCATACCCGGATCTGATCATCGTTGATGGCAACAAGGTTGCGGCAGAACATGCAGAATCTGTATTGAGCTCAAGGAGGATCACGATCCCGGTGGTAGCAGTGACAAAAGACGAACATCATAAGGCCGCCGATCTCGTCGGTAGTCCTGAGATAATCAAAAAATACCGCAAGGAGATCATTGCATTGAACGCTGAAGCTCATCGCTTCGCCATCGCCTATCATCGCCAACGCCGTAACAAAGGATTTATTTAGACGGTTATAGTTGCTATATTCGCTTCGCTCATTTAGCAACGGCGCTCGGACTACGAGCCAGCCAGCTGTCTCAAGTCCTCGCTTGTTGCTATAATCTTCATATGTACCACAAGAAGCGGATAGGAGTGTTACGCGGCGGTCCAAGCGCCGAATACGAGGTATCCCTGAAGAGCGGCGCCGCTGTCTTGTCTGCTCTGCGCTCGAAGCTCGACCATCTTTATGAAGCCCGGGATGTCCTCATCGATCTCGCCGGCAAATGGCACATTGACGGACGGGAATTTTCGCCGGCTGAAGCCCACCACCATTTCGATATCGCTCTGAACGCCCTACACGGTGCTTATGGGGAAGACGGCAAGATCCAAGCGATCCTCGAAGCTCACGATATCCCGTTTACCGGTTCTGGCTCGCTCTCCTCGGCCGTGGCCATGAATAAGATCCTGACCAAGCAAGCTCTAGAGAAGCATGGCGTGCGATCCCCGTACTGGAAAGAAGTCTTTTCGGAAGATGTCCATATTGATCCTGATGCCGCGGCCATGGAACTATTCCGGACCTTCGTCATGCCGGCCATCGTCAAGCCAGCCGGGAGCGGTTCTTCCGTCGGGGTCTCTGTAGCGAGGACTCACGCCGACCTGGTCAAGGCACTAGAAGAAGCCGCTAAACATGGGCATTCGATCTTGATCGAAGAATTCATCCCCGGCGTAGAAGCCACCTGCGGTGTGATCGAAGGATTCCGCGGGCAGGAGCTCTATGCTCTACCGCCCATCGAGATCCGTACCAAGAATCCTTTTTTTGATTATGCCGCCAAATACCAAGGGGAGTCGGAAGAGATCGTGCCGGCTACCTTCAGTGCCGAGATCAAGCATGAGCTAGAGGAGCTGGCCAAGAATGTCCATCGCCTCCTAGGGCTCAAGCACTATTCACGCACGGACTTCATCATCCATCCACGCCGCGGCATATATGTCCTGGAGACCAACACCTTGCCCGGTCTGACCGAAGAATCCCTCCTGCCCAAGGCTCTGCGCGCCGTGGGGAGCGACCTGCACGAATTCATAGACCATATCATCCGCTTGGCGATTGACTAACAGGGCATCGTGATATAATGTATGAAATCCGTTTTCAAGACGGAACAACTTCAACCATCAACGATCTTTAGATCTTTCAAAAATGAGATTCTCGCAAATATCTGCGCCTTACAAGGCGTGGGCGATCAATGCCTCGACGCGTTACCTCGGTTTCAAGGAATATGATCTCCGTGATTTCACCTCCTGCCTTCTCGTCGTCGCTTTTCTGTTCGCGTGGTTCATCCTTCGCCTCTATGGGGAACGATCAGGTTGGATATTGCTCGTCCTATCTTGCGGCGGTTTCTGGAGGGTTTGTCTCCGATACAACATCATCCTTGAGCCGTGGCAAGTTCCACGCCTCGGCCGGAATTGGTTCAAGTGCCCGATGGACCCAAAGCGTCATCTACTCTCGGCCTTGGCCAAGTCAGGCAGAAAGGTCAGGGGACAGCAGGTGTGTGAATCATGTGATCCCACAGCCAAACAGCTCCAGGACATTCTGGGCAGTATTGATTACGAAAAATGGCCCAGTGTGCCTCATCCGTCGGTAGTTCCGCCGGAAGACCCGGATTCGGAACGCCCGCTGGTGGAGATGGCAATGGTGGGGGATTCAGCTCCGTCGTCGGAGGTGTCGGGGATCCCAGCGCAGGCTTCTCCCTGGCGATCACTGCCCGCGAAGCCGGTCAAATTCGAATTGCCTGCCTATCGGCGGATCACCAACGATCGCTAGTTCCTTCTCTTTTCAGTTCAGCGCGGCCACCACGGTCGCGCTTTTTTTTGTATGTGGACCTGAGCGGACTCGAACCGCTTACCTCCTCATTGCAAATGAGGCGCTCTACCAGGTGAGCTACAGGCCCAGTGTCACAAAGGATACAGCAAAATGAGGTTTTCAGCTCCTTGACAAATAGGTTATAAGGTAGTATAATATCTTCATATGAACCTTAGAAAGAAGCTTTTAATCCAGAGGCTTTCTCATCTGGAATCTAGGATGAAGTTCCTAGAGCAAGTTCTAGGCACTCTTGAGGAAAATTTGGCAAAGTCCCTGCAAGATCTTCATATGATCGAAGACAGGGAGAAATTGATGGTCCTTGAATGTCTCCTGGTCGAATTCTCGGAATCGGCCAAGGCCATGGACCAAGCTAAAGCCTTCAAGAGTCAGCTTGAGAAAGAGCTGCATGTAGCCTGAATCCCCTCGAGGCCGGACCCACAAAGTCCGGCCTTTTACTTTGTGGACCCGGGGAGAATCGGACTCCCGCTTCGGCAATGCGAATGCCGCGTAATACCACTTTACTACGGGCCCTAGCGAGGAGCGAATGACTAAACCATACTTGTCGGGGCGCCGAGAATCGAACTCGGACCTCACGCACCCGAAGCGTGTATACTACCACTATACTACGCCCCGATGTCCGTTACGATAGCATATTTCGGTGCCGATCCGCCACAAACGGGGCAAATCCAATTTTCAATGTTATGATGATCACAGAGCTCCTCGAAATACCTTCGAGTTCCTCCTTCATCGCATGAATACTCCGCAACTAGTTCTGCCACAAGCAGAACATATCGATCATCCACTCGATCGATTCGGGCGGGGATTCGTCCTCGCCCTTGTTATTTTTCCATTCCTGGCTGTGATCTATGGGATATGGCAGATCTGGGGAGAGGGGGTCGATCTGTTCTACTTATCGCTCCTCTTCCTTTCCTGCATATTCAGAGAGCTCGGCATCACTATCGCTTTCCATAGGCTTTTCACCCACGAATCGTTCAAGGCCAGCAAGGCCTTCAAGATCTTCTGGGGCGCCTGCGGCTCAGCTGCGTATCAGGGCACTCCGCTTGCTTGGTGCTCGAAGCACAGCAAGCATCATCAGTGCAGCGATGCTGAAGGTGACCCGCACTCTCCCTGGATGTTCGGTACGAGCCCCCTGGCTCTCTTCAAGGGATTCTGGCACGCCCATTTCGTCTGGCTGTTCTCAAGGAACCAGGTTATAGAGAATGGCTGTACCGAACGGCTCCGCAAAGACGAGGTGATCTGCTTCGTCGATCGGCACACCGTATTGTGGATGGTCCTAAGCGGGATCCTGCCGGCACTGCTCGGTTTCATTCACGAATCGTCTCTGTTGGGCGTCTGGCGCGGTTTCCTGTGGGGAGGGCTCATCAGCCTGTTCTTTGTCCAGCACAACACGTGGTCGGTCAATAGCATCTGCCACATCTGGGGCAAGAAGACCTTCAAGAGCCCGGATGAGTCGAGGGATAACTGGTTCGTCATGCTCATCACTCTTGGTGAGGGGGCTCACAACGGCCATCATGCCTTTGCGTGGTCGGCTGTCCATGCCATCCTGCACCGTTGGAGCGATGCCAGCTATCTGGTCATCAAGTTGCACCAGATGTTCGGTTCAGTGTGGGACGTCAGAGTGCCCACTCCGGCGCAGATCGAAGCCAAGCTCATCAAGGCTTAGATCACACCCGAAGTTATCATTCCGCCGCCGACTCTCAAAAGAGGGAAGGCGGCCTTTTGTTTTCAGAGCGCGGCTATGATGCCCTTGTACATCATGATGAGCGCCAGGGCTTGGAGAAGGTGATATATGTCATTGTGATCGAGATAGCGCTTGGGGGCGATCTTCCGGAGTTGGATCGCCGATGCGATGAGAGACATGATCATCCCAGTGGCGAACCAGAGCGTCGCATGTGGCGGCATAAATAGGCTATAGAGCACAGCCGTTATCACCATAGAGATCAGATAGTCATACATCACCATACGGAATCTGTCGGAAGAATAGATCGCTCCGATGGAGATGAGCAATTTGATGGCCGCGAAGATGATGAGAGCAATTTTCACAGTAGCAACCGGAACAGTGAATGATGCGGCGCACAGGAACAGGAAGCTCGCTCCGGCTAAGGCGTAGAGGACTGCCTTCCATGTGTAGCGGTTGAATCTTTCTCCGGCGATATGCCGTGCGCCGTGATAGATACCCCCCAACAACGCTGACAATGAGATCAAGACAAAAGTCGCGCCCCAAATCGATATGGATGATGAAGCCCCCTGATATAAATACAGCTCGTAAGCTATGACCGCGGCCGTCGCTCCCAAGATGAAATCAGTCATCATTGTTTTATGGTGTCATTATATCATTTGCTTTAAAGAGTTGTATAATAGTGCCATTATATGAAAAAAGAATATATTTACGTTATCGGGGCTGGCCTATTGTTTTTTGTTCTTCTTTTTTCAGGTCTTCTGCCATTTAGTTTTAACAAAAACGGGAATGAATGTAGGGGTACATCTTGCCAGCCCGCACAGTTGACTATTACTGCTAAGAATAACGGTCTAGGTAGTGCGATATATATTGAGTGGAATCCTGTAACTCCAAAGCCTTCAAGTTATGCGCTCGCTCGAGCAAATGTTGAAGGTAATAGTCTTTCTTCCTTTAAAAATATACCAACCGTTTCTAATGCGGGAGGTGATTTTGCTATTGATTATGATGTGGAGCGTGGTGTCACATACGAGTATAGAGTGATCCCTATTTACGGGAGCTCTTTTGATTTAGATGGTATAGATAAAGTTTCAGGAACACGGATTACTGCAGATTTTGTAGAAACAAAATCCGAGAAAATTCTTTTTGTAATGCCTGATAAATATCTAGAGACTCGAAAGGATTTATCACAAGTCCTTTCTTCTTTTGTTGATGGGATCAATTTTGTTTATTCAGGTACGAAGAAAATTTTTTCTTTTGCTGGTCTAAAAACATATAATCCAGATACTTGTGTAAATGGATGTGCAAATATAATTGCCGACTCACAATATTACACCCCTGGTGCATTGGTCGTATATGGCATTCCTGGAGCAATCACAAGTGCCTATACAGTCCAAGGTGCCCCACCAACAATATTTCTAGGAAATGAGTCACTTCATTTAGCTGACTCGAGCAATGATCTAAGCCCTAATTCTGGTTTTTATTCATTACTAGTACAAACTCTTTCACATGAGGTTGCACATACTTACGGAGTTGCCATTCCCGAATACTATGTTTATCCAAATGCCATTGACAATTCCAACATCTCTCCCAAAATTCCTGTCGTTTCTTTGTCGGAAGAATATCTAAGGGATATAATGCTTACTTATCAAGATGGTTTCCGAAAAGCGGCTTTTGGTCCTCTTTCAATTTATATTATCAACGAGAACCTTTATCATTCTGACATGCGATTTAGGAGTAGGGGAATTTCTGATATGAACCAACTCTATCCTTCCAAAATTACTGTAAAAGTCAACGACTCGCTTTCAAGAGCGATTATTTCGTCAAAGATCGATGTTTTCTGTATTCAGGCTGAAGACCCGCGTTATCAGGGTTTGCACCAACAGCCTTCACTTATAAAAAGTCTATCTACTGATGCGTTTGGTATGGCTTCTTTTTCTCTAGAGAATAAAATAAAACGATCAATGTCTGAGGCAAAGTGCCATGTTTTAGGATTTAAGGTTTTCAAAGATGGTTTGGTTTCTTCATCAAATTATGTAACCGAATTACAATTACAAGGGGAAAAATTACTTAGAAAGAGCGACGAATTCTCGATTCGATTTATCTTAAAAAGCAATTAAAATTTATTCGGAATATAGAAAATAATGTTTCTTTGAGTGGACCTACCGGGAATCGAACCCGGGCTTCGTCCATGCCATGGACGCGTAATACCATTTTACTATAGGCCCTAGCGAGGATCGTGTGAATGATGTTCTCATCATTCACAGCGTCCGAGCGACGGGCCTCAACGAGCGAAGCGAGTATAGGCCCTACTCGAACCGTGATAATGTAGCACAATTTGAGGAAATCTCAAAAATAAAGTAAGCTACGCAGGCCGCTTTGTCTCCGGCGCGCCGATCGGGCTGTAGTATAGTGGTAGTATACATCCATGGGGTGGATGCGGTCCGGGTTCGATTCCCGGCAGCCCGACCATTTGAAAATTCCCAAATTTTTTTAGATTCATGCACCCTTAGCTCAGTTGGCTAGAGCGCGCCCTTCACACGGGCGAGGTCGCAGGTTCGAGCCCTGCAGGGTGCACCAGAGCATAAGGCAATAACTATTTACATATACTATCAAGTGTGGTATATTCATTTCTGGCAATCCAAACTATTTTAAGACGAAAATTCAACCCATAGGTGATATTTGAAAACTCAATCAGCTAAAGTAGCTCCGCTTGTCAGTGGTGTAGTGGCGTTTGCTTTCGGCACGCCCTCAACCATCCCTCCCAACATGTTCATTGCCGAGATCGCTCGTGATGCGTCTAGACATCTCGGTCAGCCTGATCATAGGCTCCTGCCGGTCTTCACTCAAGCAAATGTGCGCATCGAGTCGATTGGTCAGCTCGATATTCCTGTGGAATATCTGAGCGAATCTTCCCGACACACTCCAACCACCTTACAGGTGGCACGGGGTGCCGTGAGGTGGGCCATACGTCAAGGCGTGAACAGGATCATCGTCGTGGCGGCGAAGCCCCATCTCCGGCGTTGTATGAGGGATCTGACGGCGACGATCCGCGAAGTCGGTGCGGACATCGAGGTCACCTATTCCCGCGCAGTGAACAAGGTCCCTCTGGAGTATTGGTTCTGCGCGGATTCAAGGCAGACTCGCACGCGCTCGTGGGGAAAATGGTGGAGCAGGGAAGCGGCCATGAAATTCATGCCCTTCTTCCTCTACCGGCTCTTGTCGAGCTAAGCGACGCGACGATCTTTCCAGGTCCCGGGTGGTGCAAACCTCCCGGGCCTTTTTATATATCCGTTATCGACTTCGCTTGCTTATCGTCGCCATTCTGCGATACGATATCGCTTCTATGGACTTCTTCTTCAAAGCCATCAAGTTCGTCATCTGGGGCCTCCTGGCTATCATCATCCTGCCATGCGTCTTTGTGGCCGGTACTATATATCCTGTCTGGGTGGAGTGGGGGGAGGACTTCTGATGTAGTACAATAACCAACAATGTATCCGACCATCTTCGTCATCTTCGGCGTCACGGGCGATCTCGCCGCCCGCAAGCTCCTGCCGGCCCTCTTGAGCCTGTATAGCAAGAAGCTCCTGCCGGCCCGTTTCAATATCATCGGCTTTTCCCGTCGCCCCTTTTCGCGGGAAGAATTTCGCGACCTCATCAGGGGCCGCCTCAATGTTCGTCCGGGCGAATTCAAGGAGGAGGACATCAAGCATTTCCTCGACCACATCTCGTACGAGCAGGGGTTATTCGATGAGAAGGGGGCTTATGACCGCCTGGCGGCGCATATCAAGGAGATCGATGCCCGTTGGGGCCAATGTTCCAACAAGCTCTTCCATCTGTCGGTGCCGCCGTCTCTCTATGAGGGCATCTTGGGCAATCTCTCCGGCTCCGGCCTGACCAAGCCCTGCGCCGATGAGACCGGCTGGACGCGCATCCTGATCGAGAAGCCCTTTGGCCGCGATCTCGAGAATGCCAAAGCCCTCGACAAGCTCCTCGGCAAGCTCTTCAGGGAAGAGCAGATCTTCCGCATCGACCACTACCTGGCCAAGGAGTCATTGCAGAATATTCTGGCTTTCCGTTTCAGCAACTCGCTCTTCGAGCCGATCTGGCGCCGAGAATTCATCGACAAGATCCATATCAAGCTCTTCGAGGCCGGCGGCGTCGGCGAGCGAGGCGATAGCTACGACCCGCTGGGCGCCCTCAAGGATGTCGGTCAGAACCACATGCTCATGATGCTCGCGGCGGTGGCTATGGATCGCCCCAAGTCATTCACGGCTCCCCTCATCCGCGAGGAGCGCACCAAGGTACTCTCCAAACTGATAGTTTCCAATGAGGCTGCCAAGGTCCGTGCTATCAGGGGGCAATACAAGGGTTACACATCCGAGCCGGGCGTGCCGGCCAAGTCCGTGACCGAGACTTACTTCCGCCTCAAGGCCTTCGTCAATTCGTCGCGCTGGAAGAAGGTGCCGATCTATCTCGAATCCGGCAAGGCATTGGCCGAGTCCAAGACCGAGATCGATGTCTACTTCAAGGGTGGTAAAAATGAGAACGAGCAGAATATCCTGACTTTCCGCATCCAGCCGGACGAGGGCATCAAGATCAAGTTCTTCGTCAAGACGCCGGGGTATGAGTTCCGGATCGAGCCCAAGACGCTCAAGTTCAAATACGCTGATCAGGCGTCTACTGTCTGGCAGGACATCCCAAATGATTATGAGCGCTTGCTTCACGACGCCTTTATAGGTGACCAGACACTCTTCTCCTCGACCAAGGAGATCTTGGCTTCTTGGAAGTTCATCACCGCGGTGATGAAGGGCTGGAATGAATTGCCACTGGTGCAATATGAAAAAGGGGCGGGGCAGGTGGGGTAAAGAAGGGCGGCTGTTCTCGTCTTCCTACCTACGTAAATCAAAAATCTTGCTTGCGCAAGACTGGCCAATATTAACGGCTCAAAACAAGGTGATTGGAAGATGAACCTTTCGCCCGCAAGATTTTGAAAAGAGCCGATCGAAAAAAGAGGATTTCCCTGGCGCCGAAAATGCAGCAACGATGATTTTATTCGACTTCTAATGTAAATCTGCTAATCTACACATCATGTCCCTCTCCATCGGCATCGTCGGCCTCCCGAACGTCGGCAAATCGACGCTCTTCAACGCGCTCACCAGGAAGAGCGTGCTTGTGGCCAACTATCCCTTCGCCACCATCGATCCGTCGGTTGGCGTCGTAGCCGTGCCTGACGAACGCTTGTGGAAACTCTCCGCGTTTTCCAAGTCCGCCAAGACTGTGCCGGCGGCCGTCTCATTCGTGGACATCGCCGGACTTGTGAAGGGCGCATCTGACGGCGAAGGTCTGGGGAACAAATTCTTGTCGAACATTCGCGAGACTGATGCCATCGCGGAAGTAGTGCGCATCTTCGAGGACGCGGATATCATCCACGTGGATGGCAAGATCGATCCGGTCAAGGATATCGAAGTCATCAACCTCGAATTGATCTTTGCTGATCTGGAGACTGTGAATAAGAGGATCAATACCCTGGGCAGGGAAGTGAAGGCCGGCAAGAAGGAAGCCAAGACCGAAATGGGGCTTCTGGAGAGGATCAAACCTGCGCTCGATGGCGGCAAGCTGGCTTCGACCGTTGTGCCGGATGAGTTCGAGGCACCGATGATGAAACAGCTTTGTCTGTTGACTGCCAAGAAGATACTTTATGTTTTGAATAAGAAGTCCGGCGGGACGAATTTGGACGAATTGAGAGACGAGCGCTGGAACAAGCTCATGGAATTTATGAAAGCCAACAATGCTTCATGGGTTGCCGTAGATGCCGGCTTCGAGCAAGACCTCAAGGATATGGATGACGCCGAGAAGAAAGAAATGAGAGAGGGGATGGGTGCTAAGGATGACGGGATCAATAATTTGATTGTTTCTAGTTATAAGATGCTTGGTTTGATCACATATTTCACCACCGGCGAAGACGAGACGCGAGGCTGGACTATTCAGAATGGCTGGACAGCGCCGCTTGCGGGTACGGCCATCCACACCGATTTCAAGGACAAGTTCGTGCGAGCCGAAGTGATCGGCTGGCAGGAGCTTCTTGATATCGGCTCATACGCCGCCGCCCGTGAGAAGGGCCTAGTCAGAACGGAAGGGAAAGAATACATCGTGCAGGACGGGGATGTGATTGAGTTTAAGATATAAAATAGAAATGTTATGATGGACGCATGAAAAAGCGCCCCGTCTACGACCCCGCCAAGATCGAGAAGAAATGGCAGAAGAAGTGGACCTCTTCCAAGCTCTACCGCGCCAGCGAGAAGACCGGTCAGGGCAAATATTATGTCCTCGATATGTTCCCGTATCCTTCCGGTGATGGCCTACACGTTGGCCATCCCAAGGGCTATATCGCCACTGACATCGTCTCGCGCATGAAGCGCATGCAAGGCCTCGACATCCTCCACCCCATGGGTTTCGATGCCTTCGGCCTGCCGGCGGAGAACTACGCCATCAAGATGAAGACCAATCCGATGGTGTCGGTAGCCAAGAACGTCAAAAGATTCAAACAGCAGCTCGAGTTGATCGGTCTGGACTACGACTGGTCGCGCGAGGTCAATACGACTGATCCCAAGTTCTACAAGTGGACGCAATGGATATTCTTGCAGTTATTCAAGAAAGGCCTGGCCTACGAATCGTATGAGCCGATCAATTGGTGTCCTTCATGCAAGACCGGTCTGGCCAACGAAGACGTCGAGGACGGACGTTGTGAGCGTTGCGGCACGCCGGTCGAGAAGAAGCCGATGCGCCAGTGGGTCCTGAAGATCACGGACTATGCGGATCGGTTGCTCACGGATCTGGATGCGAGTGGCGGCATACCGCTCGTGACTAGGGCCATTGGTGAAGATGCTTTTCGGCCCGATGATCCGATCTCTGAACGCGATGCGGCAGTGGTGATCATCAAACATTGGCATGAAGATAAATATCTTTGCGCTCGTTGGAAGGCAACGCACTGGCAAGGTTTCGTGATCGGTGGTAGGGAAGAAGGAGAATCGTTGGCCGATACGGCCGCGAGGGAGATTCGAGAGGAGACCGGCTATAAGAACGTAAGATTCATCAGAGAATTCGGTAGAGTCGACTCAAAGTTTTTTCAGAAAGTGAAGAAGCATAATCGATTCGCACATTTTACCGGCGTTTATGTCGAGCTTCTGAACGACGAGCGGGAAGAGACAAATGAGGAGGAGAAATCTCTCCATGAACATGTCTGGCTTTCTCGCGACGAAGTCAGGGATTTTACGAATTACGAGGATATGACTTATCTGTGGGATCTCTTTACCGGAGCCAAAAAACAAGAAATAAAACCTCTTCTCAACTGGCCTGAATCGATCAAGGAAGCCCAGCGTAATTGGATCGGCAGGAGCGAGGGAGCAGAGATCGATTTCCGCCTAGTCCTCAAAAACCACAAGTCGCGGTTCGTCATCCTCCATGGCTATACCGGCAGTGCCAAGAATAATTTCATCCCCTGGCTCAAGGCCGAACTACAACAGCGCGGCCATGAAGTTGAGACTCCTGAATTGCCAAACTCGACTGATCCAAAGGAGTCCGAACAAGTCGAATATGTGCTCAAGAATTGTAAGTTAGACGAATATACCGTCGTAATCGGACACAGTCTCGGAGCGATCGTTGCTATGAAGGCGCTCATGAAGCTCAACCGTCCGATATCCGGGTTGGTGCTAGTAGCTGCGGCTATGCCACCAGGTTTCAATAAGAACTCTAAGCCGCGCGTCTACCACAAAAATTTTGATTGGGATTTCGATTACAAATTGATCAATAAGCTCGCCCAAGGGCGTGTCGCCGTGCTTTCGGACATCAAGGAGGAAAAGCGCATACCATGGCTCAAACAGCTTACCAAGGAGCTTTCCGGCGCTCTCACCGAGACCTCTGCGGCCAAAGAACATTTCTGTGCTCTGCAAGAACCGGCTGTGCTCGAGAGCGTGACTCCAAATGTCAAAGTTTTCACCACCCGCCCGGACACGTTGTTCGGGGTGACTTACATGGTCTTGGCTCCGGAACATCCTTGGGTCAAGGAACTATTACCGCGGCTCGAGAATAAGCAGGAAGTCGAGCAGTACATGGCGCAAGCCCTGATCGCTACTCAGATCGAGCGCACCGATCTGTCCAAGGAGAAGACCGGTGTCGAACTCAAAGGTGTCTGGGCCGTCAATCCGGCAAACAAAGAAGAGGTGCCGGTCTGGATCGCCGACTATGTCCTTGCCGACTACGGCACCGGTGCGGTCATGGCAGTGCCGGCACATGACGAGCGCGACTTAGCTTTTGCTAAGAAGTACGGATTGCAAATAAGGCAAGTGATTGTTCCTGAGTTTGGAACCAAGCGTGAGAACGAAGAAGAAAGAGGTGGAGGATGTGGGGTCGTATTTGATCCGGTGAAGCAGAAATATGCTGCTTACAAGCGCGAGGATGGGAAGGTCGGGCTTTTTGCCGGTGGGTTGAACAAGGGTGAAGATCTTCAAGAGGGGATTTTGAGGGAGATAACAGAGGAAAGCGGTTTGTACGATTTTGAGAAAGTGGAAGTAGTAGAAAAAGCTCGAGCCCATTATTACCATTCACTGAAGCATCTCAACCGAGTAGCTGATGCCACATGTCTGCTCGTGATCCTTAAAAAATCCGACTCTAAAGATGTGAAGCATGAGGCTCACGAGAAGTTTGACCTAGTCTGGCTATCTGCAGACGAGCTCGACGATGGCATAAGATCGTGGAATGGAGATGGCAATCATCACTGGCTTAGATTCATCCAGCAGGCCATTGGTTTGGCGATCGAATTAGGATACGACAAGACAAGCGACAAGATTAGATTTAAGGCCAGCGCTTATGTTGGTGATGGGCGATTGATGAATTCCGATATGTTCGATAATAAGGAGTCCTCATCAGTCATGAGGGATATAACCACGTTCGTTAGTGGTCGCTGGGTCACTCGCTACAAGCTTCGCGACTGGGTCTTCTCCCGCCAACGCTATTGGGGCGAGCCGATACCGGTCATTCATTGCGACAAGTGCGGCGTAGTAGCCGTGCCCGAGAAGGATCTGCCGGTCAAACTGCCCAAAGTGAAGTCTTATGAGCCTACCGGGACAGGGGAATCACCGCTTGCCGCTATCGACAAGTGGGTCAACGTCAAGTGTCCTCAATGCGGCGGCAAAGGGAAGCGCGAAACCAACACCATGCCGCAGTGGGCCGGTTCGAGCTGGTACTATCTGCGCTACGAAGATCCGAATAACAAGAAGCAGCTTGTCGACCCGGCGAAAGAGAAGCATTGGTCGCCGGTCGATCTCTATGTTGGCGGGGCAGAGCACGCCACGCGCCACCTCATCTATGCCCGCTTCTGGCATAAGTTCCTCTACGACATCGGGGCCGTCTCCTATATAGAGCCGTTCACCAAGCTCCAGAGCGTCGGTCTGATCATGGGCGAGGATGGCAGGAAGATGTCCAAGCGCTTCGGCAATGTCATCAACCCGGACGACATCATCGCGACTTACGGAGCCGACACCCTGCGCCTCTACGAGATGTTCATGGGCCCGTTCGACCAGCAGATCGCCTGGAGCACCGCCAGCATGGTCGGATCGCGCCGCTTCATCGAGCGCGTTTGGAAGTTCGCCGATAGGACTACCGGGGATACAGCCGTTCCAACTATAATTCACAGGACTATCAAGAAAGTGACCGATGATATCCAAGGATTGAAGTTCAACACGGCGATCAGCACGCTTATGATCTGTCTGAATGAGCTGGAGAAGAGCGAATCGGTATCGAGAACAGCCCTCGAATCATATCTCAAGCTCCTCGCCCCGTTCGCGCCGCACGTCGCCGAGGAGTTGTGGTCGAGCATGGGAAATAAAAAATCTATTCACACTTCCGAATGGCCTAAGTGTGATCCTGACATGCTGATCGAGAGCGAAGTCAAGATCATGCTCCAGGTCAACGGCAAGGTCCGCGGCTCATTCATGGCACCAACAGGAACAGGGAAGGAGGATCTTGAAAAGATGGCCAGAGATCTACCAGAAGCCAAAAAATGGCTAGAAGCAAAGGAAATACGGCGCACGATCGTGGTCCCGGACAAATTGGTGAATATTGTGGCCACATAGTTGACTTTATTACAAGCTGGTGATATAACATAGGAACAACAGATCGCACACCTACATGCCTACCCCTACCATTTCATTCAAGCCCAAGCAGGTCATCAAGCGCCTGCTCTCATGCCTGCCTGACCGGGCCTGCGAGATCATCATATTCCGTTATGGCCTCGGCAAGGACGAGAAGCACATGACTCTCGATAGTATCGGCAGGAAATACGGCATCACCAGGGAACGCGTCCGTCAGATCGAGAACTACGCCCTTGGCATCATCCGCAAGTCCGACGAATACAAGGCCGAGAAGGCGGCTTTCGTCGAGATCGAGGATCTACTCCACACATTGGGCGGCATGGTCGTCGAGGAAGATTTCCTCGGCCATATCTCCAAGGACAAGAGCTACCAGAACCATATCCATTTCCTCCTCACGATCGGCGAACCATTCACGAAGCGTAAGGAAGACAACAACTTCCGCCACCGTTGGCACGCCAACGAGGAGCTAGCCAAAAAGGTGGAGGATGCTTTGCATAAGCTCTACGCCAATCTCTCCGCTGACGACCTTCTGCCGGAGTCGGAGATGGTCAACCGCCTCCTCCAGCACCTCGAGGAAGTTTCCGAGAAATACAAGAACCAAGAGATCATGCGCCGTTGGCTCCTTATCTCCAAGAAGATTGGCAAGAATGCTCTTGGCGACTGGGGTGCCACCCACTCTTCCAATATCCACACCAAGGGTGTGCGCGACTATGCCTTCCTAGTCATCAGGAAGCATGGTTCGCCGATCCACTTCCGCGATGTGGCCAAGCAGATCGAGAAGCTTTTCGATAAGAAGGCCCATGTTGCCACCACCCACAACGAGCTCATCAAGGACAAGCGCTTCGTCCTGGTTGGCCGCGGCCTCTATGCACTAGCCGAATGGGGCTATTCACCCGGCGTCGTGCGTGACGTCATCAAGAATATTCTCGTGAAGGGTGGCGCTATGACCAAGGAAGACGTGCTCTCGAAGGTCATGAAAGAGCGCTATGTCAAGGAGAATACCATCGCCGTCAACCTCCAGAATCCTAAATATTTCAAGCGCGACAATCAGGGAAAGTACACGGTGGTCGCCTAACATTACGAACAGGCGAGGGTTATTACCCTCGCCATATTCTGCTATAATAACCGCATGACTTTTGCGGACATCGTCGATATATTCGGAAGCGGCTTCCGCTCTACGCTCCTGCCGACGGCCGAATATTATATCGTCTTCCTCTCGCCGATCCTCCTGGCGATCTGTCTCTGGTTCATCTTCTGGCATGTGTGGATCAGATATGTCCAGCTCAAACAATTCCTCGGGATCAAATACACTATCCTCGAGCTCAAACTGCCTAAGGATACCTTCAAGTCGCCGCTGGCCATGGAGACCGTCTTCCAATCCATCCACAATACGGCCGATGGCAGTGCGTACGCCAAGTTCTGGAGGGGTGAGACGAGGCCGTGGTATTCGTTTGAGCTCATCTCCGTTGAAGGCCAGGTCAAATTCTTGATCTGGACGGAGGATCGCCGCAAGAGCAATCTCATGTCGGCTCTCTATTCACAGTATCCGGGTATCGAGATCACCGAGCGCGCGGATTATGCCAATTCCGTTCATTTTGACCCAAAGGAGATCAAGATCTGGGCCGCGGAGTTCAAGTTCAATAAACCCGACCCGTATCCGATCAAAACTTATGTAGACTACGGGCTCGATCGGGACCCCAAGGAGGAGTTCAAGGTCGACCCGCTGACCCATGTCATCGAGTGGTTGGGCAGTCTGCGGCCGAACGAACAGGCTTGGTTCCAGTTCATCATCCGGGCCCATGTGAAGGAGCAGAGGAAGGCCGGACATCTCTGGAAGAAGACAGATCGATGGAAGGATGAGGCCGAAGCAGAGGTCAACAAGATCTTGCTCCGCGATCCCAAGACCAAGGCTTCGCGGCAGGTGAGCGAGGCGGGGTTCCCGATCCTGCCTACTTTCTCCGAGGGTGAGCGGGATATAGTCAAAGCCATCGAGCGCAGCGTGACCAAGCTGCCATTCGATGTGTGCGTCCGGGCTGTCTATCTAGCCAAGAGGAGCGCCTTCGACACACCATTCGGCCTCGGTGGTCTCATTTCCAGCATGAAGCAATTCAATACCGAGCATCTGAACGGCTTCCGGCCGAACGGCAGTAAGTGGATGGCTCAATTTGACTATCCTTGGCAGGATTTCATGGATTTTCGTCGCAACTATCTGTCTCGTAAGGTCCTCATGGCCTATCGCCGGCGCTCCGCTTTCTATCCGCCGTACAAATCGCCGTCTCTGGTCTTGAACACGGAGGAGTTGGCGACGATCTTCCACTTCCCGGGTTCGGTCTCTTCGACTCCTGGCCTAGCTCGCGTCACTTCCAAGAAATCCGAAGCGCCGACCAATCTGCCGATCTAATATGCATATACCATATTGGTTACGAATCAGCGGCGCCTCTTTGTTAGTGATCCTTTTTGGTCTGATCATAGCTTCTACGGCGCCGAGCGATTTTCCTTCCGGAAAGATCGTCCAGATCGGCAATGGATACAGCTTGAGTCGAACTGCAACCACTCTCAAGGAGGCGGGCCTAGTCCGTTCCAAATTATTGTTCAGGGCCTATGTGGCCTTTTTTGGCGGCAAGAACGGTGTAAAAGCGGGGACATATCTCTTTGCCGCGTCGGAGTCAGCCGTGAGCGTTGCACATCGCGTAGCTAGGGGATATGGAGGATTCCCGATCGTCAAGGTCACGATCCCCGAAGGAAGCGAGACACGAGACATTGCGGCCATCATCTCACAGAGGATCTCGAACTTTGATACAGAAGCTTTTCTTATGCTTGCCAAGCCGAAAGAAGGCTTCCTTTTCCCTGATACATATTTCTGGCCGGCCAACCTTACTCCAGAACAAGCAGTCGCTGATATGAGCGCGATCTTCGATCGCAAGATCGCGACTATCCAGGCCGACATCGACGATTCTGATCGCACGCTTCGCGACATCATCATCATGGCTTCGATCGTCGAGAAAGAGGCTTCGTCGAGCGCTGATCGCAAGGTCATCGCCGGCATCCTCTGGAAACGCTTGTCTGTCGGCATGGCACTCCAAGCTGACGCGACCTTCTTCTATGCCTTGAGCACGTCGACCAAGGTGCTCACGCTGGATGATCTCAAGATGAAATCGCCCTACAACTCGTACCAGAACCGTGGTTTGCCGCCGACGCCGATAGGCAGTCCGGGATTGGCGACGATCATCGACACGCTCCATCCCAAAGAGACGGCTTCCTGGTATTATCTTTCCGACAAGGATGGGGTGACTCACTACGCGACGACGCTAGAGGGGCATAATGTCAATCGGGTCAAATATCTACAATAAAAAAGCGCGACCCGGGGTAATGGTCGCGCGTCACATGCCTTGGCGGTTACTTGGTGGATGGCTCTGGTTCGGTGCTGACCAGGAGAGCCATGACCAGCCAGATCGCCGGAATGATGATGATTTCCATGATAAGAGTTTGGGGAACGTTTGGACTCATGTTATCTTTCGGGTATGAAAAGTCAAGGCAAGAAAGTCATGGTGGGCATGTCTGGTGGTGTGGATAGCGCCGTCTCGGCAGCTTTATTGAAGCGGGCCGGCTACGAGGTCATTGGCGTTTTCATCCAGGTCTGGCAGCCCGATTGGATCGCCTGCAACTGGCGGGAGGAGCGGCTGGAAGCTATGCGTGCGGCGGCGCATCTCGGCATTCCATTCATGACCCTGAATCTGGAGAAGGAGTATAAGGAAGGCGTCATCGACTATATGATCGCGGAATACGCAGCTGGCCGCACGCCGAACCCCGATGTGATGTGCAACCGTGAGGTCAAGTTCGGTGCTTTTTGGAAATGGGCGGAAGGGCAGGGGGCTGATTTCATCGCCACTGGTCATTATGCGCAGAATAAAGACGGGCGTTTATTTGTTTCCAAGGACACGAATAAGGATCAGTCGTATTTTTTGTGGACATTGAAGCAGGCCGATCTGGATCACGTCCTATTCCCGGTTGGCGGCATGGCTAAGCCGGAGGTGCGCGCTCTCGCGAAGAAATTCAAACTGCCTAACGCCGAGAAGAAAGACAGTCAGGGATTATGCTTTATTGGAAAACTAGATGTGAAGGAGTTCCTTTCGCATTATATCGAGACAGGGAATGGGGATGTCTTGAATGAGTCTGGGGAAGTCATCGGGAATCATCCCGGAGCATTGCTTTTTACGATTGGCGAGCGACACGGATTCACCGTCACCAAAAAGACGCCGAATGATGCGCCATACTTCGTTGTATCAAAGGATGTCGGGAACAATACTCTGACTGTTTCGAATGAGTCACGCGCGGGCGTTTTGCAGAGTTCCAGGCAGGAAGTGAGTTTGGGGAGGGTCAGTTGGGTTTCCGCACCGCCCCTGGCGGGCGAAAAGCTTCAAGCCCGCAGCCGTTACCGCCAGGCACTCGAAGATGTCTCCGTCATCATGGGTGGTGGATTTGACGAAATTTTCGTAAAATTCGCCATCCCACAGAATACCTTGACCCCGGGGCAATCGCTTGTCATATATCGCGGCGATGAATGTCTCGGTGGTGGGATTATCCAATGATGATTCTCATTCATGGTCTTTTCAGGGTATAATCTCCCTATGTCTAACCCAATCTCCATCCTGAAATCCAACGGCACCAAGGAGCTCTTTGACGAGAGTAAATTGGTCAATTCATTGAAGCGCGTCGGCACCAAGCCTGATGTCATCGAGGCGATCGTGGGCGAGGTAGTGGGAGGAATGCGCGATGGTATGACCACGGCTGACATCTACAACCAAGCTTTTGACCTCTTGCGCGAACAGCACCACCACAAGACGGCGATCAGATACTCCGTCCGCCGGGCCCTCTTCGACCTCGGACCGGACGGATTTCCATTCGAGCGTTTCGTGGCGCGTATCTTCCGGCTTTGGGGGTATGAGACGCTGACCGACCAGATGCTCCTCGGTACATGCGTGGAGCATGAGATGGATGTGGTCGCCTGGAAGGGTGAAGAGCTCTCGATGGTCGAGGCCAAGTTCCACAACGAATTCGGCCTCAAGTCTGATCTCAAGGTGGTCCTCTATGTGAAGTCCCGCTTTGACGACCTCTCCGAGACCGTCTTCGACTTCGGCGGCCAGCCGCGCAAGCTCTCTTCCAAAGGGCGCTGGCTAGTCACCAATACCAAATTCACTGATGTGGCTGTGAAGTACGGCGAGTGCAACAATATCAACATGATCGGATGGAACTATCCCAACAAGGGCAATCTCCACGAGATCATCGAGGACAACGGCCTGCATCCGGTGACCTGTCTCTCGACACTCACCAGACAACAGAAGCAGGACATCATCGGGCGGAATATCCTCACTTGCATCGATGTCGTCGGCCAGCCGGGCATCCTTAAGGAGATCGGGGTGAGGGGAGAACAAGCCGAGCAAGTCCTGACGGAAGCGCAGATGGTGGTAGAGCAGATGAAGTAGAAGATAACTATATGGAAGATATAAAGAAAGAGGTTTTGGATTTCATGAAGGAACGCCGCTGGGATAGCCAGCCGCCGGGCGATGTGGCCAAGTCGATCGTGATCGAAGCCGCCGAGCTCCTAGAGCATTTTCAGTGGAGCAATTTTTTCAATGAAGAAGTCGAGAAGGACCCGTTGATCAAAGAAGAGATTAAGAAAGAGTTGGCGGATATCCTGATCTATTGCGTGGAGATGTCTATCCTGTTGGATTGCGATATCAAAGAGATCATCCGGCAAAAGCTCGCTCTGGCAGCCAAGAAATATCCCGTGGGTTCGGTTGATGGACAACTGGGCTCGAAGAAATACAAGGAGATCAAGAAGAGGCATCGCGCTGGCAAATAAGCATCACGCCCTTGAGTAAATCCGACCAGATGAAGCAGATCAGCGACGAGCTTCTCGCCTTCAAGAAGTCGCCGCTATTTGGATATCGCACGAGCAATCATTATCTTCCTGTTGTGGGGGAAGGGGATTTAGACACCTACATCATGTTCGTCGGGGAAGCCCCAGGCAAGAATGAAGCTCTGACCGGAAAACCCTTTTGCGGAGCGGCCGGTAAATTCTTGACCGAGCTAGTGGGATCAATCGGTTTGAAGAGGGAGGATGTCTACATCGCCAACATCGTTAAAGATCGCCCGCCGGAGAACCGCGACCCGACGCCGGAGGAAATTGAGATGTACGCGCCATTCCTGAATAGACAGATCGACATCATCCAGCCGAAAGTCATTGCTACGCTTGGGCGTCACTCGATGGGCTATGTCATGAATCATTTTGGTCTCGGCCAAGAATTGGCGCCAATCAGTAAACTCCATGGACGGGAATTCCAGGCCAAGGCATCTTACGGGCCCATCGCGATCGTCACTCTCTATCACCCGGCCGCGGCGCTCTACAATGGCGGCATGCGTGGCACGCTCAAGGCAGACTTTGAGATTTTGAAGAAATATATTTGATTACCTTGCATTGACAACATCTCATAATGTGCAGTATGGTATTACCAGTCAAGCTTGTCTGTAAGGTTGGAGTTTAGGAAAAAAGACACGGCATTCCGCCGCGTCTTCAAACTGAACTTCAGCTTATGAAAAATAAACTTTGCGCATGGTCCGCAGTTTTGCAATTGCTTGGCAGCATAGTCCTGGTTGTCGTTTCTTGGCACAATTATCGTCACCCTGGGAATCCCTATGATTCAACAGCCGCGTGGATCGTTGTGGGCATTGGCGGCGCGGCTTATGTCATTTATCCATTTATCAAGCAGCGCGAGCTTTACCACGCGCTGACATGTCTCATGTTGGGATGTTTGATGATGAGTATATCTCTCATTGGGATATTTGGTCACCTATGAGAGTTTTTCATCTGCATGCAGTCCGCTTTTCCATCGATGATGGGGGCGGATTTTTATTTTGTCAAAATCTGTCTTTGCATGTACCATGGCTATATGAATAACAGATCAGCTGTGGATCTACTTGTATACCTGAACAAGACTTATCTCAAGCTTCACAAAGCCTACGAGGATGCTTTCTGGCTCTCGTACATGGGCGATCACAGCGTCGATGCCAAGATGAACAAGGCGCAAGCCGCTCGAGACGCTTTCCGTTCTGACCCAAAGCTCAAAGATAAAGTTGTAAAAGAGATCGGAGCAACGAGGGGTGCAATCAGAGAGCGCCTCAAGATTTGGGACCATTTCTTCAGCTTGTACCAGGCGCCGACGAGCACTTTGCCTATCAAGGAGAAGATCAATGATCTGGAAGCCAAGATGATGAAGCAGCGTACCTCGCGTCCGGAGGGCTACATCGATCCGAAGACCAAGAAGTTCATGGAGGCATCGGTAAATAAGATGCGCACTCTTCTGCGCACACACCCAGACGAGAAGATCCGCAAGGCCTGTTTCGAGGCCATGGAGAAGTTGCCCGTCGCCACGCTCGAAGACTATGTTGAGACGGTCAAATTACGTAACCAGTTTGCTCGCGAGGCCGGATACGAGGACTTCTACGCTTACAAAGCCTACATCGACGAGGGTATGACCAAGAGGGAGCTCTTCTCGGTATTTGATAAGATATACAAGAGGACAAAATACGCTTTTGCGGATATCCGCAAGAT
This sequence comes from Minisyncoccota bacterium, assembly GCA_041665325.1. Lineage (GTDB taxonomy): Bacteria > Patescibacteriota > Minisyncoccia > Phycocordibacterales > PALSA-1337 > C7867-002. The sequence continues at coordinate 189,618 of JBAYJB010000001.1, read as the reverse complement.
TGAGAAGTCCAAGCACAGCCTACGCAAGCCTTGGAACTTTGCTTACATGATGGCAGGCAGCTTCACCAAAGAGGAGGATCCGTATTTCCGATTCGAAAATGTGCTCTCATATTGGGGACGGTCATTTGCTGCGCTTGGCGTGGGATTTGCCGGAGGTAAGGTGACGCTAGACCTCCTCGACAGGAAAGGTAAATACAACAACGGCTTTTGCCATTATCCTGATCTTGTTCATTTCAAAAGTGGCAAAAGGGTGCCAGCTGCAGCGAATTTTTCCTCGAATGCCATCGCTGACCAGATGGGCTCCGGCGTACAGGGTATCCATACGGTTTTCCACGAAGGCGGCCATGCGGCGGATAGATTGAATTCGAAGCAAAGAGAAGTCTGTATCAATACTGAATATCCGCCAGGTAGTGTCTCCTGGGCCGAGACGCAGAGCATGTTCATGGATACGATCTCCTCGAGCATCGAATGGTGCATGCGCTACGCCAAGGACTCTGAGGACAGGGTATATCCCTTCGAGCTCTTCGAACGTAAGGTTCGTGCGCTCGAGACCCTGCGTCCACTTGGCTTGATGAACATAATCGCCGTCGTCATGTACGAGAAGGAGATATATGAGTGCAAAGCGCTCACTGCCAAGAAGGTGTTGGAGATAGCCAAGAGAGTCTATAAGAAATATTTTGATTATTCAGAGGACTCGATCAGATTGCTCAACATTCCACATATCTATTCATGGGAGACTTCTGCTTACTATCATGGGTACGGTCTGGCTGAGCTCGGCGTCCATCAGTGGCGTGAATATTTCTTCAAAAAATATGGGTATATAGTGGACAATTCTAGGGTTGGCAAGGAAATAGCCAAGGCCTGGTCATATGGCTCGCTCTATCCGACAGGGAGGAATATCAAAATGGCGACGGGGAAGGTTTTGAGTCCGGAAGCATTCATCAGGAATGTCACAAGATCGACCAAGGACATTCTGACTGAAGCTAAGGCAAGGATCGAACGGCTTAAGAAAGTGCCGATCCATTCAAAACCCGTTGATCTAAACGGGCGCATCACTATGGTCCACGGTAAGCTGAAGATCGCTGATAACAGCAAAAGTTTCGAGGATATGGATGCGAAGTATCGGAGGTGGCTGAAGACAGCTAAAAAATGACCTGATCTTGTGCTAAACTTTCCCAATCATGACCTCCTCTGAAATCCGCCGCCGATTCCTGTCCTTCTTTGCGAAACGCGGCCATGCGATCATCCCATCGGCTTCGCTGGTCACCCCTGACGAAAAAGGTGTGACCAACTCGACACTCTTCAATACAGCGGGCATGCAGCCACTCATCCCATATTTGCTTGGTGAAAAGCATCCCCTGGGCAATAGATTGGTAAGTGCTCAGAAGTGCCTGCGAACTATTGATATAGATGATGTGGGTGACTCGACTCATGGGACTTTCTTTGAGATGCTCGGCAATTGGTCGCTTGGCGACTATTTCAAGGAAGATGCTATCAAGTGGAGCTATGAATTCCTAACCGATAAGAAAGAGGGGTTGGGATTGGATCCGAAGCGGTTGTATGTGTCGGTCTTTGGAGGTAATGGCGACGCGCCCAAAGATACTGAAGCTTTTGATATATGGAAAAAATATATTCCAGAGAATAGAATCTACTTTTTGACATGGAACGGCAAGAAGGAACCAAACTGGTGGGAAGCGGGTGATGATGGTCCTTGTGGTCCAGATACGGAGATGTTCTATGATCTCACGGAGAATGGACTAGGTGATATGACAAAAGAGGAATATCTCAAGGCCGATGAAGAACAGAAGGTTGTCGAAGTCTGGAACAATGTTTTCATGCAGTATGAGAAGAAAGAAGGCAAGATCATCGGCAAGCTGAAGCAGAACAACGTCGATACTGGCGCGGGACTAGAACGCTTGAGTGCAGTGCTTCAGGGTGTGAACAATATTTTCGATACTGACCTTTTTGCTCTAGTCATGGATTTGACGAAAAATTGGTCAAATCTCGTCGGTAACCAAAGAGTGATAGCCGACCATCTGCGTGCGGCTGTGTTCCTGATCGCTGACGGAGTCACGCCCTCGAACACGGACCGCGGCTACATCCTCCGGCGCCTGATCCGCCGCGCTATCATGAAGACCTCCGATAAGAAGCTCGATACGGACAAGATATCCAGATTCGCCGATGCTGTGGGTGTCATCTACAATGATTCATATCCGGAACTTGCCCCAAAATCAGACCTTATAAAGAAAACATTAGTAGAAGAAGCTGGTAAATTCGCCGAAGCTCTCATCCAGGGCCTGAAAGAATTCGAAAAGGGCGTTGACGCCTTCACTCTTTTCTCAAGCTATGGTTTTCCATTAGAACTCACCATTGAACTAGCCAGAGAGAAGGGGATCAAGGTTGACATCAAGGATTTTGAGGAGAAGTTTAAGGTGCACCAACAGCTCTCCCGCGCTGGCGCCGCACAGAAGTTCAAAGGCGGCCTGGCGGACGCGAGCGACGAGATGATCATCCGCTATCACACAGCCACACACCTCCTTCATCAAGCTCTTCATGACGTGCTGGGCGGAGAAGTGTCCCAGAAAGGCTCGAATATCACCGTCGAACGTCTACGCTTCGACTTCGCCCACGGCGCCAAGCTGACTGCCGAGGAGAAGAAGCGCGTGGAGGATATCGTGAATGAGAAGATCCAGGCCGGTTTGCCGGTCAACAAGATAGAATTGCCGCGCTCCGAGGCCGAGAAGACCAACGCCCGGCACTCGTTCGATGAGAAATACGGCGACATGATCTCGGTCTACTTCATCGGCAACGACCTCAACTCCGCTTACTCCAAGGAATTCTGCGGCGGCCCGCATGTCATGAGCACCAAGGAATTGGCCGGTCCGGAGGGGAAGTGGCGCTTCAAGATCGCCAAGGAAGAGGCGGTAGCCCAGGGTATCCGCCGCATCAAAGCCGTGCTCGGTTGATCTGTGTTATAATTTGACCATGTTTTTCTCCCGAAAAACCACGGGAAAAGTCGTCCTGCTCCTCGAAGTCCAGAGCTCCGTCGTGCGGGGCTCTCTATTCTGGTTCCGCCCCGGTCTGCCGCCGAGCATCCTCTTCTCTGATAGCCGGATCGTTCCGTACAAACCGCAGGTCGGTACCGTCTATTTCATCAAAGTGACCATGAAGGCCTTGACCGAGACGCTGGATGCCAACCTTCGCCGGCTCCATGACTTCCGCTCGGAAGAGGCGTATCTGGAGATGCCTCAGGAGATCGCCGAGGCACACTATGTTCTGTCTTCTCCTTGGGTAGTCTCGCAAGCTAGGACGCTGTCCCTGTCATTCGATAAGGATACGGCTATCACCGAGGACAAGATGGAGGCGATCTTGGCCAAGGAGAGGGGCTCGCTCATGCCCAAGGACGGCACCTCGCTCGAAGTCATCGAAGAGAAGATCTTCGCGGTCAGATTGAACGGCTATTCACTATCGTCGTGGGTCGGCAAGGCCGCCCGCGAGCTCGAGATATCATATGCCGCGACCGTCGGAGGGTTCGACTCCACGAAGCGCTTCAAGGATGCCCTGAAACAAGCGGTGCGTTCCGGCCGAGTCTTGTTCCATTCTTCGCTCCTCCTCCAATATGTCAGTCTACGCACGATCATGCCGACGCGCGAGGCCTATACGCTCGTCCACATCCACGGGGAGATCACCGATGTCGTGGTGGTCGATCGAGGTTCGTGTGTCTTCTTCTGTTCATACCCCACGGGCGCTAACGGCCTTGTTCGAAGGCTTTCCAGGGTGACCAAGACCGATCTCCAAGCGGCTGATTCTCTGATCTCGCTCTACGAAGCAGATAATCTGGATGAGGATCACGCTCGTTCCATCACACCTGTCATGAATGAGCTGGGCAAGAATTGGGGCGATGAGATGACCAAACTCTTCAAGGACAGCAGGATCTCCCAACCATTGCCGCCAAGTACTATCATCGCCGCCCACTCCCACGAGAAATTCTTTGTCGACACCTTCCGCGCTAGCCATCCTGGTTCCAGGATCGAGCTCCTCACGGTCGACGAGGTCGCTCCGCATGTGGTGTTCGAGGATTCGGCGGATCATTTGCGCATCGTCGGTATGTACGCGCTGGCTATCTTCAACTTATCCAGCCGTCCTATTTGAGGCTTTTGTGATATCATGTAATAAATATGCCGCGGAGAATAGAAGATATCAAAGTGAATGACCGGCGTTCCATCAGGGATATTTCTCTTGCCAAGGTGGCCCCTATGGAGTTTGAGCGCAAGAATTCTACGACGGGCAAGATGGAGACAGGCCATGAAGTGCCGATCCATCGCATCCATCGTGTCACGCCGCCACCGCCGGTACTCAAGAACAAGAGGGTATGGGGAAGGAAAGGCCGGTTCGCCCTGATCGCGCTCGCCGTCCTGATGCTTCTTGTCGGCGTCGGCTATGTTTCGTCGGTTTATTTCTCGCGCGCCACATTCACTGTCGTGCCGATCGCGGTGCCCGTGAAGATCGATACTCCCGTCTTGGCGACATCGACTTCCACGCCCAATTACCTGAAGTATGAGATCGCCAAGTTCGTCGGAGAAGCCAAGGCCACAGTTCCGGCCACGAATGGGCCGCTCGTTTCCACCAAATCATCCGGCAAGGTCACCTTGTACAATTTTTATTCGGCCACGGCACAACGGCTGATCGCCGGCACTCGTCTATCCGGAGATTCTGGACTGATCTATCGTCTGCCCGGTTCTATCGTCGTCCCTGGATACACCGTGTCGAAAGGGGTGACGGTCCCAGGCAAACTCGTCGTCACGGTCCAAGCCGATGCCGCGGGCGCGGACTACAACTTGTCTATGAGGGAGGCCATCGGCGATATGAAGATCGTCGCGTACAAGGGGACCGCGCGATACGACGCTCTCTATGGTAGATTGGCCACCGATCTGACTGGCGGTTTCAGCGGGGTCAAGAAGATCATCAATCCAACTCTCCAGGCATCGACCACAGCGGCGCTCCAAGCTGACCTTGTCGCTCGTCTGCTCGTCCAGGCCAAGGCCGCAGTGCCGGCCGGCTATATCATGTACGACTCGGGTTATGATGTCACTTTCTCGCCTTCGGTGATCGGTGGCTCCGACGCCACCGCGGCTACCCTCACGGTGAATGGCACGCTCTACAGTATCCTCTTCAAGAAGGAAGAACTGGTGAGGAAGCTCGCCGGCCCGGAGAAGGTGGCGACCTTCAGAGGCTTGCCGTACGAACCGGCCGGACTAGAGGAGTTGTCCTTCTCGATCGCCAAGCCGAGCAGCTTCTCCGGAGCCAAGGCCAACACTCTGATTGCTAGGATGAAGGGTGATCTCCGCTTGATCGGGACGGTACCGACCGACGAGCTCAAGGGCAAGTTGGCCGGCCTTTCACTCGCTGACACGGGAGCTGTCCTAGATTCATACAGGTCAGTCATCGATGTCGTCAAGAGCTCCGGGGCGCTATTTCCTTCATGGGCCAGGTTCGTGCCGACTGATCCGGCGCGCATTTCTATAGTCGTAAGCGATCAATAATAGCCGCTCTATTGACTCCGCAGGGCCTTATCTGCTAATATCACACGACGCGTTTATACGCATGGATACAGCTCCTCAACCAAAAAATAGCCTTGCCGTTGGCACTGTCACCGAGGCTTTGCCTGATACGTTGTTCAGGGTAGCTCTGGACGGCACCGATACGGTCTTATTGGCCTATCTGGCAGGCAAGATGAGGATGAATCGGATCCGTGTATTAGTCGGAGACCGCGTGGAACTCACACAAGATCCATACGGGGGACGGGCGCGTATCACCAAACGTTTATAATATGAAGGTCAAAGCCTCCGTCAAGCGCATATGTCCCAAGTGCACCGTCGTCCGCAGGCGGGGATATGTTTTCGTAGTTTGCAAGGCTAACCCGCGTCATAAGCAGCGCCAAGGATAATCATATGCGTATTTTAGGAATAACATTGCCGGAGAACAAGAGGATGTATATTGCCCTCACTGCCATTTATGGCGTCGGCCGCTCCCGCGCGCAGAAGGTCCTTTTGGAGACGAAAGTCGACGGCATGGTCAAACCCAAGGATCTCACTGTTGAGCAGGAGAATGCTGTCAGGAAGCTCATCGAGAGCTTCAAGATCGAGGGCGACCTCAAGCGCGAGGTAGCCGCGAACGTCAAGCGCCTCAAGGATATCAAGGCTTACCGCGGTTCGAGGCATGCTCGCCACCTGCCGGCGCGCGGCCAACGCACCAAGACCAATTCTCGCACAGTCCGCGGTAATGTCAGGAAGACTATGGGATCCGGTCGTCGTAAGGAAGAGAAGACATAATCAATAACATGGGAAAGAAAAGAATCGTCACAACTCAAGGAGGGGAAGCTAAGGCCGATGCCAAGGTTGTTTCGGCGTCTTCCAAGAAGCGCGTCGAAGCTGGCATCCTCTATGTCCAGTCGACCTACAATAACACCAAGCTGCTTTTGACCGACAAGAAGGGCAACGCTCTCATGTGGGGTTCGAGCGGCCAGTCAGGTTTCCGGGGTGCCAAGAAGGGCACTCCTTTTGCTGCCGCCAAGGTCGGCGAGACTCTCGCCCTGAAAGCCGTCAATATCGGGCTCAAAGAGATCGATGTCGTCGTCAAAGGGGTCGGTTCCGGCCGCGAATCAGCTATCCGTGGATTCGTGAGTAAGGGTTTTACTATCAGCTCGATCAAAGACGTCACGCCGGTGCCGTTCAACGGACCGAAGCCCAAGAAGCCTCGCCGCGTATAATATACCATCATGCAAATCGGACCACGTTACAAAAAAGCGCGTTATCTCGGAGTCCCCGTCTTCCGTAAGACGCAGACCCAGAAGTACGCCATGCGCGCCCAGCGCAAGGTCAAGACCACCAAGCGTCGCGGTCAGAAGAGTGAATACGGCCGTCAGATGCTCGAGAAGCAGAAGGCTCGATACAGCTACGGCGTTTCGAGCGGTCAGTTCACCAAGTATGTCAAGCAAGCTCTGCGCACGACCGGCGACAATGGCAAGAATCTGATCCATATCCTGGAAGGACGCCTCGACAACGTGGTCGTCCGTGCCGGTTTCGCCCTGTCGCGTTCGGCTGCGAGGCAGATGGTCTCGCACGGGCACATTATGGTCAATAACCAGAAGGTGACCATCCCGTCCTACGAGGTTCAGCTCGGCGATATGGTCAGCATCCGCGAAGGCAGCAAGAAGAAGGCGCTGTTCGCCAAGCTGGATGAGGAGCTCAAGAACACCAAATCACCGGCCTGGCTCGCTGTCGATGGCGAGAAGAGGGAGATCAAGGTGGTTGGCGCCCCGGATGCCGACACGAACGACCTTTTGTTCGATGTCCGTTCGGTGTTGGAGTTCTACACGCGCTAGACTTTTTCGTGTTTTAATGTATAATTATTCTCTTATTTTATCTAATAAAAATCATATGACCTACGACATCATCCTTCCTTCCAAGCCGAAGATCGTGAGCGAAGACGCGACGGCCGGCGTATATGAGATCGACGGTCTCTATCCGGGCTACGGCCATACCCTTGGCAACTCCCTGCGCCGCATCATCCTGTCGTCTCTCCCGGGCGCGGCTGTGACCAGGGTCAAGATCGTCGGTGCCGATCATGAGTTTTCGGCTATTCAGGGCGTCAAGGAAGATGTCATCGCCATTTTGCTCAATCTGAAGAAGCTTCGCATCCGCCTCGCCACCGATGAGCCACAGACTCTCCGTCTCAAGATCAAAGGAGCCAAGTCTATCACGGCCAAGGATATCGAAGCTCCCGGCCAGGCCGAGATCCTCAACCCTGACCTTCACATTGCCACCATTTCCGATAAGGCGGCCGAGCTCGATATCGAGATGGTAGTTGAGAAGGGTCTCGGGTATGTTCCAAAAGAGACTCTCCAGAAGGAGAGGGTAGAGATCGGTCAGATCACTCTCGATGCCACCTTCACCCCGATTAGGAGGACTAACTACGAAGTTGAGAATATGCGCGTCGGCGACCGTACCGATTTCAACCGCCTGCGCCTCTCGATCGAGACCGACGGCACTATCACGCCGCGCGAAGCCATGGAGAAGTCCATCGCTCTGATGATCCATCAGCTCAAAGCCATCGTCGGATTCGTTGAGGAGGAGCCGGTCAAGGCCGCCTCTGACGAAGGATCAGAGAAGGAGAGCGTCCCCGCTTCCGGTGAACGGCTCGGCAAGGATGTGGACACGGAACTCTTGAAGACCCGCATCGATGCGCTCGATCTGTCTTCTCGCACCGTCAAGGCTCTGACCAATGGCAATATTCGCACTCTTGGCGGCTTGGCCAGGAAGAAGGAGTCGGACATCATGGATGTCGACGGCCTCGGCGCCAAGGGTATGCAGGAGATCAAGAAATTACTCGCCCAGCATGGCATCACGCTCAAATAATAACATCCGTTAGGACGCCACCATGAGACACCATTCTTCAGTACGTAAATTTGGCAGAGAAAAGACTCAACGCATCGCTCTCATGCGTTCTTTGGCTCGCAATCTGATCCGTGATAGCCGCATCCGCACGACTACCGCCAAAGCCAAAGAATTGCGCCCGTATGTGGAGAAGCTTGTGACTAGGGCCAAGATTGGTACGATCGCTTCGCGCCGTCTGGTCAATGCCAAGATCGTCAGCCCGGTCGAAACCAAGAAGCTCTTCGATGTCATCGCCCCGAAGTACAAGGACCGCAAGGGTGGCTACATCCGCATCGTGCGCCTGCCGAACCGCGACCTTGACGGCAGCCCGATGTCTCTGATTGAATTCGTTTAAATATATTATGAAACACACCATCGATGCACAAGGCAAGAAGATCGGACGCGTAGCTTCCCAGGCAGCGGCTTTCCTCACGGGCAAGCATAGCCCGGCCTTCACTAGGAACAATGTCCTGGAAGACAAGGTAGAGGTCATCAATGTCGGGAAAGCTGATGTCTCATCCAGAAAGAAGCTCAAGGATGTCTATGTGACCTACACCGGCCATCGCGGCGGCCTCAACAAGGAGACCCTCGGCCACCTCATCGCAAGGAGCGGCATGAGAGAAGTCATCGAGCGCGCCATCTACGGCATGCTTCCGTCGAACAAGCTTCGTTCTATCCGCATGAAGAACCTCACCATCAAAGAATAAACCCATGACTATCGCTACCAAGACAGGCAAATATTTCGAAGCCGTCGGCCGCCGCAAGACCTCTGTGGCTCGCGTGCGCCTCTATCCGGCCAAGGAGATGGGTTATGAGATCAACGGCAAGACGTTGGCCGCTTATTTCCCGGTGCGAGAGATGCAGATCTCGGCCGAGTCCGCTCACAAAGAGGCCAAGGCTGCCGAGAAATTCCTCGTCTCTGCCAAACTTTCCGGTGGTGGCATCAATTCCCAGGCTGAAGCGCTCCGTCACGGCATCTCTCGCGCTCTCCTCGTCTATGATATAGAGCTCCGTGGCAAACTCAAGAAAGCCGGTTTCCTCAAGCGCGATGCCCGCGCTAAAGAACGCCGCAAGTTCGGCCGCAAGAAAGCTCGCAAGTCTCCGCAGTGGTCAAAACGTTAATAGTTGGAACTCACATTCATCTCTCAGAATCAAAAAGCCCCTGCAAGGGGGTTTTTTGTATACGGCCCTATATAGCTGTAATGGGTAGTATTGACAGATAGTCCAAATAATGCTAAAGTTTAAAAAGTCAAGTCAAGTCAGGTCTCATTCCTTGAGATATATGGAGAATGGAGAATCTCCAAGAATGCCAGTCGGAAACAAATCATCTCGTTCGCGTGGAACGTAAAACTGCGCACCTTGAAAAATGAATACGATAAACAAAATTGCTCGACTGACACTAGATCGTTTGTCATACTCGAAACGATTTGTGGGCAACTTGGATTTCATGTTTGGGAGCCAAGTCTCAGTTAAGCTTAAGATTGATGAGGGCCTAGATATTCTAAGTGGGAATGAGGCCTATCAAGATGAAAATAATATTTTTCATTCCATCATGGGTCGTGATTACTTGCTATGGGGAATGGAGCTTGGTCTTAGACCTGTTACATTTTCGAAAGGGCAGTCCCTTATTCATGGCTTCAAATTGTGCGTCAAGAAAAATGACGGAATTTATCCCACTCACATGATTGTTCGTGAATACAACAAGGGTGAGGATGGGTTTTGGGAGGAATGGGTTGTGTACGCACTTACACAAATGCAACAGAAAATGCTCCTGGCCTACGATCTTAAACAATAAACAATCATCACCGCTCCCACAAGAAAGTCCCTATTGGACCTCTTGCGGGGGCTTTTTTGTTTGCCAAAACCGCATCGCATACGTATACTTTGATTCATGAATAAGAACGCCAATGATGACATGCTAGACGATTCTGTCGTAGCCGAGGAGAATGCCGCGGAAGCTGTGAAGAAGCTCCGCGAAAAGCTCAAGCAGGCCGAGACGGAGAAGATGGAGTACCTGACCGGCTGGCAGAGAGCCAAGGCCGACCTCATCAATGCCCGTAAGCGCGACGACGCCGATCGGGCGGAGTTCACCAAGTTTGCCAACGAGCGCCTCATCGAAGGCCTCATCCCGGTCCTTGAGAGCTTCGATCTAGCCATGGGCAACAAGGAAGCATGGGAGAAAGTAGACAAGAATTGGCGCCAGGGTGTTGAGTATATTGCGAGCCAGCTCAAGAAGGCCTTGAATGATGCCGGCCTCGAGGAGATCGACCCAACAGGCCAAGCCTTTGATCCGAACCGCGATGAGGCTGCAGAATACGTGCCGGTCGTAGACGAGAAACAACATCATCAGATCATCTCAGTAACACAAAAGGGCTATTCACTTAATGGTAAAGCCTTGAGGCCGCCTAAGGTGAGAGTGGGGGAGTATAAGAAATAAAAAAAGAGGCCGCGATGCAGTGTCGCGGCGCTCGAGAACAGTCGGTGAATCATGGCTTCCGTGTCGATCCGACTACATAAGTGAGGGGGATCAGGATGCCCATAAGCACCAACATCATCACCGACAGTGTGATCTGGATGAACTTCATTTTCCTTATGGAATCCAACAGAAGCAATATGGCATGTCCCATAACAGTCATGGTAAGGTTCCTCCTTTTTGAACTGGGGTTTGAACTAGGTTGGAAAAATGCTCATTACAGAGTAACGTATTAATCGTATCATGTCAACCTCAAAACTTGAACTTATCCCCAGGCCTGTTATAATGGCTCCCTAATGCTCACCCCCTACGTCAATTCCAGATTCGTCGAAAAGGTCTTCACCGATCTGGCCGGCCGACAATTCAAGCTGGTTTTCTTTGTTGCACTCGTAGATGGGGAAGTGAAGGGACGCCTAGTCTCGGCCGAACCAGTCATCCGGACATTCCGATCCGAATGCGTCGCATGCCTGCCAGCCCTTACTCCCGAAAACAAGACCGAAACCGAATACGCCCCGTCTTTTACTCCTGTCGCTTCGCCATATTTCTCCCTAGAATATTTACTTTCTAGCCAACCGACGCGCGCACCATCCAAATAAAAAGCCCGGCTGTGAAGCGCGGGCTTTGCGTAAGAGCGAGGTGGATCGGTCAGTTCAAACTGCCGCCGGACCACCATTGAAAATGTTCTTTCCCGACTTTGTTGTGCCATTCGAGGAAAACATTGATCGGGATCTGCAGGAATTCTGCACTGAACAATCCCAGCGCTGCGGCCACGAAGGGTGTGGTCAGGTAGAAGAACGGGAAGAAGCTCTCGCGGGTGAGGAAGACTCCCCATAGCAGGGAGAGAATGATCCAAGTGGCCATGTCCCGATCCTTGATTCTGGCCCAGCATTCCTCGAGGAAGATCAGGCAGAAAAAAACAAACGAGATGCAGTAGAACAGGGGTGAGTTCATATCGTGTGAGGTGTAAGGAACAGCATTGCTTCAACCTATAGACATGGAATGTCTAATGAAATAAGCATAGGAAGGTTAAGTGCTAGAATAACATGTTTAATCATGGTTTGTCAATATTAAAATAAACTAACATATAAATATATGTCTAAGATCATCGGAATAGACCTCGGCACGACTTTCTCGGCGGTAGCCGTCATGGAAGCCGGTAGTCCCAGGGTCCTGGAGAACGCCGAAGGCGCGCGCACGACCCCGTCGATCGTCGCCCAATCCAAGACCGGCGAGCGTCTGGTCGGCCTCTTGGCCAAGCGCCAGGCTGTGACCAATCCCAAGAATACGATCTTCCAGATCAAGCGCTTCATGGGCCATACCTTTGACGAGGAGAGCGTGCAGAAAGACATCAAGAATGTCTCCTTCGAAGTCCGCAAAGCCGCGAACGGCGGTATAGAGGTCAACATGTCCGGCAAATGGATGCGCCCCGAGGAGGTTTCGGCCATGATCCTGACCAAGCTCAAGACCGATGCCGAAGCGCGCCTGGGCGAGAAGATCACCGAGGCGGTCATCACTGTCCCGGCCTACTTCAACGATAGCCAGCGCCAGGCCACCAAGGACGCCGGCAAGATCGCCGGGCTCGACGTCAAGCGCATCATCAACGAGCCGACGGCCGCGGCCCTCGCGTACGGCTTCAACAAGAAGAAGAATGAGAAGATCGCAGTCTTCGACTTCGGCGGCGGTACATTCGACATATCCGTGCTCGAAGTCGCTAACTCTGACGGTGAGAATTCTATCGAGGTCAAATCCACCGACGGCGACTCTCACCTCGGCGGGCGCGACATCGACGCCAAGATCGTCGCTTGGCTTGCGGATACATTCAAGAAGGAGAACGGCATCGATCTCAAGGCCGATCCGTTGGCTCTCCAGCGTCTCGATGAATCAGCTGAGAAGGCCAAGATCGAGCTTTCGACGGCGGCCCAGACCGAGATCAATATCCCATTTGTGACTTCCGGCGCTGACGGACCGAAGCACCTCCTAGTCACGCTCACTCGCGCCAAGCTCGAGGAGATGACCGCCGAGTTCATCGATCGTGCCATGTTGATCACCAAGCGCGCTATGGACGCTTCGCCATTCAAGGTCGGCGAGATCAATGAGGTCGTCCTAGTCGGCGGCCAGACGCGCATGCCGGCCCTCCAGGAAGCTGTCAAGAAGTTCTTCGGCAGAGATCCGCACATGGGCGTCAACCCGGACGAGGTCGTGGCCGTCGGTGCCGCCATTCAAGGGGGCATCCTAGGAGGAGATGTGAAAGATGTGCTCCTTCTGGATGTCATCCCGCTTTCGCTCGGCATCGAAACTATGGGCGGTGTAGCTACGAAGCTCATAGACAAGAATACGACCGTGCCGACCCAGCGTTCGCAGATCTTCTCGACCGCGTCTGACAATCAGTCGTCGGTGGAGATCCACATCACTCAGGGCGAAAGGGCATTGTCTGCTGATAATAAATCATTGGGCCGCTTCATCCTCGATGGCATCCCACCGTCACCGCGCGGCATGCCGCAAATCGAGGTCACTTTCGACATCGACGCTAACGGTATCTTGAGCGTCACCGCCAAGAACAAGGCGACAGGCAAGGCCAACTCCATCAAGATCACGGCTTCTTCCGGTTTGTCCAAGGAAGAGGTCGAGAAGATGAAGGCCGAAGCCGCGACGCATGAGGCCGAAGACAAACAGAAGAAAGAGATGATTGAGGTCAAAAATATTGCCGAACAACTCGCCTACACTTCGGAGAAGGCACTCAAGGAAGCCGGCGACAAGGTGCCGGCCGACCTCAAGAAGTCTATCGAGGACAAGATTGCCACTCTCAAGGCCGCCAAAGATGCTGCTGTGCCTGACATGGCGGCCATCAAGACAGCCACCGAAGCTCTATCCGGTGAGATCCAGAAGATCGGGCAGTATATGAATCAGACGCCACCGGCTGATGCTGCAGCGGGGCAGGGGAAGACTGATGGTAAAGGACCGGAGGGAGGTGCTGACAATGTCAAAGATGCGGAGTTCAAGGAAAAGAAGTAGTACATCAAAATCAGATAATAAAAAAGACCCTCGCCGCCACCCTGAACCGAAGTTCGGGGAAGCGGACGAGGGCCCTTGAGAAGAAACCGTCAGGACTGCTGGCGACCCAAATTGGGAGGCCAGAGTGGTGACTCCCGATTGGTTTCGTTGATCATCCGGATGAGCCGCTCGCGCGAGCTGTCGGGCCCGGCCAGGTGCCGTTCGTTCCAGTTCAACGCCTCTGTGAGGAAGGCCTCGATGAGACGAACTTCAAAGCCCTTTTTCAGGCCGAGCTTGTAGAGCAGGGCGTCGATGTAGGAGCCTTTCAACTGATCTGGGGTGATGTAGTTGCCGGTATAGGCGACTACGACCGCCCAGCGGTTGATGCTCTTGACCTCTCGAGCGATCTCGAACGGATTGACCGTCGCCGTGTGAGAAGTCAGCACGAGCAACGGGGTCTCGGGATGGATCCGCCCCTGGACCTCACTGCTCCAGCGTTGGAAGAACTCATAGTGAGTGTTGCGTGTAAGCGGGCTGAGTGTCTCTTTGACTGTCATGGGAGTGCTTGTCTGGATGACGAGCACGCTGTTGGAACGAGGTTCCATGGTGTTTCCTTAGTTTGGATGTTGCGTAACGTTATGTGAAGGACCTAAGATAGGTTGAGTTACATAGTAACATATGCTATCATAAAAGTCAATAATGAAAGATTACTACAAAACTCTGGGGGTCGATAAGGGCGCCTCGAAGGACGACATCAAGAAAGCGTTCCGCAAGCTGGCGCACGAGCATCATCCGGACAAGAATAAGAACGACCCCGCTTCGGCCCAAAAGTTCAAAGAAGCCAGTGAGGCCTATTCGACATTGTCGGATGACAACAAGCGCAAGCAATATGATACCTTCGGTTCGGCTGGGGCTGGGTTCAACCCGGGAGCTGGAGGCTTCGGCGGCGGCTTCAATCCGAATGACTTTGCAGGCTTCGACTTCTCGCAATTTACGCGTGCCAACGGCCAAGGCGGGGTAGAGTTCGACCTGGGTGACATCTTCGGTGAGTTCTTCGGTGGCGGAGGCCGCAGGCGTCCAAGGAAGGGCAGGAATGTCACGGTGGACCTCAAGATCTCATTCAAGGACTCTATCTTCGGCGTGGAACGCGAGCTCGCGGTCGGTGGATACAAGGAGAAGTTCAGTCTGAAGATCCCGGCAGGCATAGAGAGCGGGCAGGGCCTGCGCATCGCGGAGAAGGGTGAAGCCGGCGAAGGCGGTCCAGGCGACCTCATCGTGCGTGTCTGGGTCGAGGAGCATCCGGTATTCCGCAAGGAAGGACTCAACCTCATCATGGAGTTGCCGATCAAGCTCACACTGGCTCTTGGCGGAGGCACTATAGAAGTCGAGACGCTAGACGGCAAGATCGAGCTCAAGGTCCCGGCCGGCACTTCACACGGCGAGATCCTGCGCGTCAAAGGAAGGGGCGTGCCGTACGAGAGCGGCGGTTTTGGCACTCGCGAAAAGCGCGGCGACCTCCTGATCGTCACTCACGTGGTCATGCCCAAGAAACTGTCCAAGAATGCCCAGCGCCTTGTTGATGAATTGAAAGGAGAGGGGGTGTAAAAAGAAAACCCGCACCGCAGCAGGTTCTCTGTGCGCGGGCGGGTTGAATGTCAGAAGGTCACCTTGG
The DNA here is from genome assembly GCA_041665325.1 of Minisyncoccota bacterium. Lineage (GTDB taxonomy): Bacteria > Patescibacteriota > Minisyncoccia > Phycocordibacterales > PALSA-1337 > C7867-002. The sequence continues at coordinate 174,047 of JBAYJB010000001.1, read as the reverse complement.
CGGCTTCGAACATGAATTCGAGGTATTTCCGCAGATCCGGATATCTTTCGAACAGGCCCTCCATAAGGCGGTCCAGATCTTCGTGGACGACCTTGGCATTATATCCCTTGATGGATGTGACATCCTTCAGGAAGTTCGATTTGAAGATCCAGAAGCCGTCCTGCCGGCGCTGATACCAAATAATCCAGTTCAAACCTAACGATGTGTGGATTTCCCATGTCCCGTAATGTCCTTCGATTCTGAACTCCTTTGGAGTCCTTTCGCAATACTTACTCGTGTAATAAACGAGCGGTCCGATCACCGTGGCGATTTCTTGGCGCATCCGGTTGATATTTTCCGAACCACGAACGAACTCCTTAACGATATTTGATTTTTGCATGTACTGAACCCGTTTCCGGGCCTCCATTTCTGGTTGTTTTTGTTGAGGTGTGCTTCCACACCGGTTCGTCCACAATTATAATATAATAAAAACCGAGTGTCAACCTCTATAGAAACCCCATATTTCTTGCTATTATTCTATTCATGACCAAAACCCTCCTCTCCGGCGTCAAACCGACTGGCCGACCTCATATCGGCAACTATTTTGGCGCCATGAAGCAATTCGTGGAGCTTTTGAATAAGGGCGACTATGATTGTTTTTTCTTTATCGCCGACTATCACGGCCTCAATTTCATTCAGAATAAGGAAGAAATGAAACGACTGTCGTTAGATCTGGCTATTGATTATCTTGCGATTGGAATTGATTCTAAGAAGGCCGTGCTATTCAAGCAGTCCGATGTCTCGGCCCACACCGAGCTTGCATGGATCTTCGATACCATCGTGACCATGCCGTACCTCATGCGCGCGCATGCGTACAAGGACGCCGAGGCCAAGAGCAAGGAGATCAATGTCGGCACATTCAACTATCCTGTCTTGATGGCGGCGGATATCTTGCTGTATGGAACGGATGTCGTCCCGGTCGGTCACGATCAGAAACAACATATCGAATATGCCCGCGACATCGCCCAGAAGTTCAATCACGCCTTTGGGGTGACTTTCAAGTTGCCGGAGCCGCTCATCCTCGAGGATGTTGCCAGCGTGCCAGGTATCGATGGTCAGAAGATGTCCAAGAGCTACAACAACACCATCCCGTTGTTTGCCACGCGCGAGGAGATCACAAAACAAGTCATGGGAATAGTGACTGATTCAAGCGGTGAGCGCCCGGCCAATGTTTACAATATTCACAGACTATTTAAGAGCGAGGCCGAGTTGAGGGCACTTTATGATGCCAACAAAGGCAAATACAAAGTTCTCAAAGAAGCATTGATCGAAGACATCGATGCATTCGTCAAACCGATGCGTGAGAGGCGTGCTGAACTGGCGAAGGATGAGAATAAGGTTTTGGAGATATTAAGGGACGGGGCAGAGAGAGCAAATAAAGTGGCGGCGGCCAAATTACGTGAGGTGAAGGAAAAAATAGGAGTTTTGTAATCTTCACTAGAATTTGAACAAAAATTCATCAGGATTTTAACCTTTCTTGAAGATTCCTTGAACCTGCAATTGCTAAGATTGTGGTATTATTACTATCACAATATTCCAATGCGTATTGAACCAAATATTTCAAAATATATAGATGTTTCTGTAGATAGGGCTGTAAGCAAGGCTGTCGATACTGCTGTCTCTGCAGCAGAAAAGAGATTTTCTGCCAGAGTTGAGCATTATATCGGGGTTGCCTTGAATGAGTTCGATCATCGGATGGGACTGGTTAAGGAACTCATCGAGACTAGGCCGACGAGAGAGGAGGTCAGAGATATATTTGGCGAAGAGCTCCGCCCTATCAAAGCCGAGATGCAGATGTATCGGGAGGAGCTGATTGATCACAGGACTCATATCGAACAGCTTGAGCGTACACCTGCCTGAAACAATGCCCTTCACCATCAAAACCTCATCATTTGAAGGTCCGTTGGATCTGTTGCTCGAATTGATCGAACAGCGCAAGCTCCTCGTCAACGATATCTCGCTATCGAAAGTCACCGACGACTTCATCGAGCATGTGAGGAATTTTGTCGAAATGCCCATGGGGGAGTCGGCGCACTTCATCTTGGTGGCTTCGACGCTCCTCCTCATCAAGTCCAAGTCCCTGCTCCCAGATTTGAACCTGACCGAAGAAGAGCAGGGCGATATCCATGACCTGGAGATCCGCCTCAAGATCTACAAGCGCATCAAGGAGGCCAGCCGGCAGGTCCAAGCCCTCTGGGATGGCGATATGATCTTCTCCCAGCAGGAGTCGAGGGCCGTCCATCCGGTATTCGCCCCTGATCCCGCATTCACGCTGGAAAAGGCCCTGAACACTCTCAAGGATCTGGTCAACCGCCTGCCCAAGAAGGAGACGCTGTCCAAGGTCACCGTCCGCAAGGTCGTTAGTCTCGAAGAGATGATCGGCAACCTGACGGAGCGCATTGGCAGCCAGCTCAAGATGAGCTTCCGGCAATTCACGTCTGAACACAAAGGCGAGCGCATCAGCGTGATCGTGAGCTTCTTGGCTATGCTCGAGCTGGTCAAACAGGGCGTCCTGCAAGTCTCGCAGGAACGCGATTTCTCCGATATCGAGATGCAGACCAAGGAAGTGGGCGTGCCAAGATATTAATCTGATATAATCCACCTATATGGAACTCGCCAAGAAGATAGAAGCCGTCCTGTTCTGGAAAGCCGAGCCGGTCGGCATCAAGAAGTTGGCTGCGCTCTTGGACGTCGATGTGAAGTCGATCAGGGCGGGCTTGATCGAGCTCGATAATTCTCTGAAGGGCAGGGGGGTGACACTAGTCCAGACCGACGACGATGTCATGTTGGGTACAGCCAAGGAATTATCGCCGTTGATTGAGAAGCTTACAAAAGACGAATTGACACGAGATCTTGGTAAGGCCGGGTTAGAAACACTTTCAATTGTTTTGTATCAAGGACCGATCTCACGAGCCGAGATAGACTACATCCGTGGAGTCAATTCACAGTTCATCCTGCGGGCTCTGCTCATCCGCGGCCTGGTAGAGCGTGTCGACAACCCCGCAGACGCTCGGAGCTACCTATACAAGCCCACTCTAGACTTACTTTCCCATCTGGGAGTCTCGAAGATCATCGAATTGCCGGAATATGAGCAGATCAGGAATGAGATCGAGGGCTTCAAGCAGAGCAATGCCACCGAGGAGTCTGCCGCACCCACCGCACCTGTCGCGGCTGATGCTACAATAGGGAAGTGATGAATTCTCGCGCCAAGATAGATCGTTTCTTTCTGTTGACTACGGGGGCTCTGGCGATTGCCGGCTTCGTCATCTTCTTGTCCGCTTCGCTCGGGCTGCTCACGCAGAATGGCGCGAACTTTGGAACGATCGCCCTGAAGCAGATGATCTCTCTCATTCTTGGCGGCGTTCTATTCTTCGTCATCTCGAAGATCAAATATACGAACTGGAGGAAACTGGCCTTTTTCATATTTTTCGGGGCGGTGGCGGTGAACCTCCTACTTTTCATTCCTAGTCTGACCCTCCACTACAACGGTGCTTCCCGCTGGCTCTCCTTCGGCTTATTATCTTTCCAACCGTCGGAGCTTTTGAAGATCGGTTTCATCATCTATCTGTCTGCTTGGATACATTTTGCCAGGGATCGTATCAGGACTTTTCGCTTTGGCCTGGTGCCCTATATAGTCCTCATGTCGATCCTCGGCGTCCTCCTGCTCATTCAGTCTGACACTGATACTCTGGTGATCATCGGGGCGACCGGTATCGCCATGCTCTTCATCGCCGGCCTACCGCTCCGCTATATCATGACCGCCGGGCTTTTCGGTGTGATCTTGGTGGTCAGCGTCGTCTTCCTGCGTCCGTACGCCATGGAGCGCGTCAAAGTGTTCTTCGATCGCAACACCAACACCCAAGGCTCGAGCTATCAGATCAACCAGTCGCTCATCGCCATCGGTTCGGGCGGGCTCTTTGGCCGCGGCTTCGGTCAGAGCATCCAGAAGTTCGGCTATCTGCCGCAGCCGACTGATGACTCGATCTACGCCGTGGCGGCGGAGGAATTCGGTTTTTTCGGTAGCATGATACTCCTGACCTTTTACGCCTTATTCGTCGGTAGCGCCTTCCGTGTGGGCACTCGGGCGCAGGATTCCTTTGGCGCCGCGGTCGCGACCGGCATCGCCATCCTGGTGGTTAGCGAATCCTTCCTGAACATCGCCGCTATGCTCGGCCTTGTGCCGGTCTCCGGCTTGCCGCTCCTCTTCGTGTCGAACGGAGGCACGGCCCTCGTCATTACCCTTGCCTCTGCCGGGATAGTGGCGAATATATCGAAGTACAAGAAGTAGGACGCCTATTTAACCCACTTCTCCTTAACCCCTTTTCAAGCTAGAATTAGACACATTATGAAGATATTGTTCACAGGCGGCGTGACGGGCGGCCATTTCTATCCCATCATCTCCGTGGCCGAAGCTCTGATCAAGCGCGCCCGGGAGCGCCACATCCTTTCGCCGGAACTCATCTTCATGGCTCCGACGCCATACAACAAGCGGGCTCTGTTCGACAATGAGATAAAGTTCGTGGCCGTGCCTGCCGGCAAGATGCGCCGTTATTTCTCCCTGCTCAATTTCCTCGATCTCTTCAAGACAGCTTACGGCTGTCTCATCGGCCTCATGAAGATGTATTCGCTGTATCCTGATGTGGTCTTCAGCAAGGGCGGCTATGGCAGCGTGCCGGCGCTCTTTGCCGCCAAGCTGCTGCGTATCCCAGTCGTCATCCACGAGTCCGATTCGCATCCCGGCCGCGCCAACCTCTGGGCAGGGAAGTTCGCCCGCAAGATTGCCGTCTCCTATCCGACGGCCGCGGAGTACTTCGGCGCTAAGAATCAGGACAAGATCGCCCGGACCGGCAATCCGATCCGGCCTGAGATCGCCCAACCACTCCGTAACGGCGCCCATGAATTCCTCCAGCTCGAACAGAACACGCCGGTCGTGCTCATCTTGGGCGGTTCGCAGGGTTCGGCCAATATCAACGACATCATCGCCGAAGCTCTGCCGGACCTGCTCAACCGCTATCAAGTCATCCATCAGACTGGCCGCGCCAACATCCAGGAGGTCGAGCAGACGGCGGATGTGGTGCTCAAGGACCATCCGTACGCCTACCGCTACCACCCATTCGATTATCTGAACGAGTTGGCGCTCCGCATGGCCGCAGGCGTCGCCGATGTAGTGATCTCACGCGCCGGTTCGACGATTTTCGAGATCGCGGCCTGGGGTGTGCCGTCGATCATCATCCCGTTGTCGGCGAATGTTTCCCATGACCAGGTCCGGAATGCGCTGACCTATGCCGGCACCGGCGCCGCCTCCGTCATCGAAGAGGACAACCTCCATGCACACATCCTCACGGCCGAGATCGACCGCATCCAAGGTTCGCCGGCCATCAAGGAGACCATGAGGGAGCGGGCGCGCGCCTTCGCCCGCCTGGACAGTGCGGACATTATCGCCGACGCCATCCTCGATATCGCGTTGGAGCATGAGAGGTAGGACCTTGCGATAGGGCCTATCTGCTGATATAATACCTACTTACAACAAAGTCGTATTTACAAGCGTAATCTATTAAAAACATATGAATCCAGATACACAGAGCGGCGTCAAGACTTGGCAGTGGGTAGTCACGGCCATCGTCGTCATCGTCCTTATCGTGATCGGTGTTATGGTCTTTAGCAACAAGCCTTCAAAGGCCCCTGCTACCTCCAATCCTGACCTGGTCAATACCTTGAGCAACGAACCGGGGGCAAATGGTATTGTCATGTCCGATCAATATCCAGGCAATGTCGTCTACCTCTCTTCGGTCCAGTTGGCCAAGGGCGGATGGGTCGCCATCCACAAGGATAGCAACGGCCAGCCCGGAGCCATCATCGGCTCAGCTTGGGCCGCTGCCGGCATCAGCCCGGTCAAGGTCACTCTCACGGAACCGATGATCGACGGCGGAACATATTATGCTATGCTCCACTCTGACAACGGCGACCAGAAGTTCAACGCTTCGGATGATCTGCCGCTCAAGGATGCCAAGGACAACATCATCATGCGTGTCTTCCACTCGTCATTCTCCGCCGGCGCTAACATCAAAGGTTAAGCCTGCCGAACTCCATCTCTCGATGGCGAAAGGCCCCCTTCCGGGGGCTTTTCTCGTCCCCGCGGATTTTCTGTTATACTGTCTCTATGAGCCAGATCGTCACCCGTTTTGCCCCGTCGCCGACCGGCTACTTCCATGCCGGCAGTTATCGTACAGCCCTCTTCTCCCATATCTTCGCACGTCAGAACAAGGGTAAGTTCATTCTGCGCATAGAGGACACCGACAAGGATCGCTCCAAGAAGGAGTACGAGGAGAATATCACCGACAGTCTGAAGTGGCTAGGATTGACCTATGACGAGTTCTACCGACAGTCGGATAGGACGGACGTATACCGTGAACAGATCAAGAGACTGATTGATTCCGGTCACGCGTATGTCTCCAAGGAGGAGTCTCGGGAAGGCGATAAGGAGCCAAGAAGGGGGGAAGTCATCCGTTTCAAGAATCCCAAGAAGAAAGTCTCCTTTGACGACATGATCCGCGGCAAAGTAGAATTCGACACGACCGAGCTCGGCGATTTCGTGATCGCCAAATCAGAGACGGAGCCGGTCTTCCATATGGCTGTGGTCGTCGATGACGCCACCTCCGGAGTGACGCACGTCATCCGCGGCGAAGATCATATCTCGAACACTCCGCGCCACATCCTGCTCTATGAAGCCCTAGGATTCCCGGTGCCCCAGTACGCGCACATCCCGCTCCTCCTCTCTGCCGATCGTTCCAAGCTCTCCAAGCGCAAGGGCGCCGTCCCGATCACCGAATACCGCAATCGCGGCTTCCTGCCGGAAGCCGTAGTCAACTATCTCGTGCTCCTTGGCTGGCATCCGGCCGACGACCGCGAGCTCCTGTCGTTCGACGAGATCGTCAGCGGCTTCTCGCTCGAGCGCGTCCAGAAGGGCGGCGCCATCTTCGATGAGAGCAAATTGCTCTGGTTCAACCGCCAGTACATCCTCAAGCTATCCGACGAGGCTCTGACCGAGCGCGCCATCCCATTCTTGCCGGAATGGCTATCGGTTAAGCATCCGATCTTCCGGCGCCTTCTGCCGGTCCTGAAGGACAAGATCTCCACTTTCGGCGAAGTCGCGGGCCTGTTCGACCCGGGTGGCGAGCTGTACTTCGTGAGGCAAGTCGGTGAATATCAGGCCGCCATGCTCCCATGGAAGAAAGACCCCGATCCCGCCAAGGCCGCTGTCAGTCTCCGCGAATGTCTCAATTTCCTGAAGAAGCTCGATGACAGCTCATTCACGGCCCCCAAGATCAAAGAAGCACTCTGGCCGTATGTCGAGGCGCGCGGCAAGGGAGATGTGCTCTGGCCGCTGCGTGTAGCTCTGACCGGCCAGGAGCGTTCGCCTGACCCGTTCCTTTCGGCCGAGATCATCGGCAGGGAAGAGTCGATCAATAGGATCAACGCCGCTCTGAACAAGCTCGCCTGATGCCATGGTTCGCAACCGCCATAAATTCGTCGCAACGGCAATATTTTTCCTGCTGATCTCATTCTTGGCGCCTCGCGCCACGCATGCTCAGACTTCCGTAGCCGACCTTGAGGCCAAGATCAACCAGCGCAATGCCGATATCCTCTCGCTCGAGAAGGATATCCGCGGCTATCAGACGGAGCTCAACACCCTCAATGCTCAGAAGTCATCATTGAGCAGTGTCATCAGATCGCTCGACCTCACCCAGAAGAAGCTCGCGGCCGACATCGCGGTCACAGTAGACAAGATCGACACCCAGAATCTGAAGATCCAGCAGTTGAATTCCAAGATCGGCACGACTCAAGGCAAGATCAGCGACGACACCCGCTTCGTCAAAGAATCATTCAAGGAGATCAGCCAGATCGGCCGTCTGTCTCTGCCGGAGGTGCTTCTATCCACCGGCTCGTTCTCCGGCGCCTGGAAAGCTGTAGACGCGCTCGTCGAGTTGCAGGCCGACCTCGGCAGCCGCATCAATGCTCTTCAGGTCGCTAAAGCTGATCTGGAGGACAATAAGAGAGCTACAGAGAAGGCCAAGGCCGAACTGGTCAAACTCCAGAGCCAGTTGAACAGTCAGCGCAAGGTGGTCTTGGCTACCCAGGCCGAGAAGAATGACCTCCTCAAGCAGACCAAGAATTCAGAAACGGCTTATCAAAAGCTTCTGGTGGATAAGCAGAAGCTCAAAGACGCATTCGAGAAGGAGATCTCACAATATGAGTCGGAGCTCAAACTCACGGTGAACATGCTCAACTTGCCGAGGGTCGGCACATCAGTTCTAGCTTGGCCGCTCGACAACATTTTTGTCACGCAATACTTCGGCAACACGCCTTTTGCCACCGCCAATCCCCAGGTCTACAAAGGCGCCGGCCACAACGGCATCGATCTGCGGGCCTCGATCGGCACGCCGCTCCGAGCGGCCCTCTCCGGTATCGTGGTGGGCGCCGGCAACACCGACCTCTATCGGACATGCGCCTCGTTCGGCAAATGGGTCATGATCGCGCACCCCAACGGCCTCTCGACTCTCTACGCCCATCTATCGCTCCAGACCGCGAGTGTCGGCCAGAGCGTCGCCACTGGCGCTGTCATCGGTTACAGCGGCAATACTGGAGCTAGCACCGGTCCACACCTCCATTTCGGCGTCTACGCTACGGAGGGTGTGGAGATCAAGCTCTTCACCAATAGCAGGAATTGCCAAGGCGCGACCATCCCGATCGCCGCCATCAAGGCCTATCTCAATCCACTTTCTTATTTGCCAGGTCTGTAGAATCGAGGTTATAATATGGACATGAAAAATCGTCCGGCAGGGGATAGGGGACTCATCAAGATCATCCTGATCATCATCATTGGCCTGCTCGTCTTGAGCTATTTCGGCATCAATCTCCGCCAGCTGGTCAACACGCCGACCAACAAGGACAATGTCTCGTATGTCGCTTCGACCACTATCACGGTCTGGGACAGCTATCTCAAGGTTCCGGCTAGCTATGCCTGGCGCATCTTCATCGATCTGATCTGGACCCCGGCTATCGACAATCTAGAGGCCATGAAGGAGGGACAGCCCACTAACATCAATGAGATCAGCAGCTCGACTAGGAACCTGCCGACCATACCGTTCGTCCAATAAGGCATATAAGGCCATGGTGGCTCTAAGCTATATAGGATGGTGTCTATAATGTATATTGTGCGACATAGCATATTGCGATAAAGCCGCCCGCCGCGCCAAACACAAAGGCCCCACCCCCTGCCTGCCGGTAGGCAGGTTTCGGATGAGGCCCTTATATTTCGACTTGATAATGAAATTCTACCTACTTAGTTTATCCCTGACTTATCTCTGAGCTAATTCAGCTCCCTTCGACCAACACTTGGCTGAAGATGACCAGGGATCGCTCCCGTACTTGCTATAGAGGTATTCGGCAAAGGCCAAATTGCCCTCTAGAGTGTATATGTCATATCCGAGCTTGTGTGCGTCGTCGGCGTGATAATGCTCGTTGATCTGCATCACGCCTACGTCGTTCCGGTTGACCTTACCCCTGATGACCTGACCACTCGCGTCATACTGACGGAAGGTCGATTCACAGCGGGCGATCTCGATCAAGAGGGGCTCATTGGCGTTCTTACGCACATAAGCCTCAACTTCCTTGGAACTGGCCGATGTTCTAACTTCGGTGGTTGTCGCCTGCCCAGTAGTCGGAGCGGCGGCAACGTTGGCAACTGCGGCACTCTGGTGTCCGGCTCCGTAGAGCGAAGACATGAGGAATGCCACACCAGTGGCTACTTCTATCATTGTCAATTAAAAAATGAGCCTGGAAATCATGACGATTACTTCAGCTCACTTACTAGACTAGTGTAGCAGGTTCAAGCTCGTAAGTCAAGCCCCCTATGACCATAATATGGCTCTGTAGAGCCATATAACAGACATCAAATACCCATATTTAGAGCCATATTACGGGAATTGGCCAGAATTGCCCCGAATCTTGCTCGTTTTACTCCCCTATGCTACACTCTTTGGACTATGGCCCATAAGAAAGCAGCCGGTACAACCAAGAACGGACGAGATTCCAATCCTCAATATCTGGGGGTCAAGGTCAATCACGGCCAAGCCGTCACGGTAGGCCAGATCATCATCCGCCAGCGCGGCACCGAAGTCCTCCCGGGACGCAATATCGGCATGGGTAAGGATCATACCCTCTTTGCCATGAAGGGCGGCACAGTCCAATTCTCCACCAAGCGCAAGACAGGCTTCAACAACGACATCCTCCGCAAGAAGATCGCGCATGTAGTCTAAATTACGCCCTACAAGCAATACTAACTCTTCAGAAACAGAAGGACCCCTGCAGGGGTCCTTCTTCGGCTTCGGCGATTCCGTGCTCGGAATCGCCTGCAGATGTTCTTCAGAGCTAGTATTGTTTGCAGGGCTATTTATTTGACTGCCTCAATAACGAGCTTGAACTTGGCTGACTTCCCTCCCGCGGCGACGGAAATAGTGTGCTCGCCGACTTCTTTGATCGGATGTTCGAGTTGGATCGATTCCGGACTGATCTGTAGACGGGTTTGCTTGAATAGTTCGGCGGCGATCTCCTTCTGGTGCAGACCGGCGAAGAGATGACCTTTGTCGTTGGCTTTGCCTTTGACGGTTAGGACAGTCTTGTTCAGACCTTCGATGTTCTTGGCTTGGAGCTCATCCTCTACCTTCCTCTCCCCTTCTGCTTTAATCTTTTGGACTTCGACCTGCTTGCGCGACTGCTTGGTGGCCGCGACGGCGTCGCCCCGCGGGATGAGCAGGTTGAGGGCGTATCCGCTGGAAACGTCTTTGATATCGTTCTTCTTGCCAAGCTTGGCGATGTCTTTCAATAGGATGATCTGCATGGTGGTGTATATTAAGGTTGAGCGTTTAATAATTCGATGGCTTTGTCCGTGACCGGATCCTTGCCGGCTGCGGTGTCGGCATCACTCGTCTTGACTTCATAGTCGGGAACGAGGCCATCGTGGGACAGGTTGTGGCCCTGTGGGGTCAGCCATCTGGCGATGGTGACCTTGAGCGAAGTATCCTCGGTGATCTTCACCAATTCCTGGACCGAACCCTTGCCAAAAGTCTTGACGCCGACGAGCTTGGCTACTCCCTGCTCCTGGAGAGCACCGGCTAGGATCTCGGCCGCTGAGGCCGATCCGGCGTCCACCAGGATCATCATGCGCAGGTTGCTGTTGAAGATATTGTAGCCCTTGCTCCGATAGATGTGCGGCTCGCGGTTGTCGCCGAAGTCTTCGGTGACGATGACTTTCCCCATCGGCAAGAAGTACGAAGCAATATCCCAGGAGCTCTCGAGGTAGCCGCCAGGATTGCCGCGCAGGTCGAGGATGAGCTTGTGATCGCCGGAGAGGATGAAGGCGCGCAAGGCCTCTCTAAAAAGGCTGTCGGCCTGGGCGGTGAAGCTATAGAGCTTGATCACGAATATGCCGCCGGGCTTCTCGCTAGTGTCTATAGTCGGGATATTGATGGTGTCGCGGACGATCGTCCTCTCGACCGTCTTGGCGTTGCCGGCCGGGCGGAAGAGGATCTTGACGGTCGTCCCCTTGGGCCCGCGGATGTAGCTCACGGCCTGGTCCACATTCATGTCCGCTGTCGAAGTGCCGTTGATCGCCAGGATGGCGTCCCCGGTCTTGACTCCGGCAGCCGCCGCTGGCGAACCCTTGATCGGGGCGACGACTACGAGCTGGCCGTCCTTGAGGCCGAGCTCCATGCCCACACCACCGAAGTTGCCGGCGATATTCTCTTGGAAGCGCTTGGATTCCTGTGGTGGGAAGAAGACGGTGTATGGATCGCCGTAGGAGGCCGCCAATCCCTCGATAGCTCCCCAGACTTTCTTTTCCAGCGTGGTAGAGGCGTTGGCGATAGCCTTGTCATTGAGGGCTCGCCAAGCTGTCCAGAAAGGCGTGAATTGTTCGGCGGTCACATACTGGCTATCCGTCGCCTGGGTGTTGGTCATATCGCCCTGACTGTCTTTGCCGATGCGGAAGCCAAACGAGAAGACTGCCACTAGCACCAGGATGGCTATGCCGATATTGAGATACTTTGCGCTGAAGGGCTTCATGGCAGTAGTTTGACTCTTTAGTCGGGCCATTATCGCATACTATGACGGCCTAGCCAAATATGAACAAACCAGCTTTTTCCAGGCCTCGCTTGTTGCTATAATGTCGCCATGACAACTACACATGCCGCCAAGGGTTTGGTCTGGATAGACTTACAGTCCCCGACCGACGATGAGATCTCGGTACTGGTCAAACGCTACAGCCTCCATCCACTAGTCGGCGAGGAGCTCAAGAGCTCCCCATCGGTCGTCAAGATAGATTTCTACAAGGATTATATCTTGGTGGTCTTGACCCTACCGATCAGGGTCAAGAAAGACGACGGTTATACGATCGTCGATTGCGAGGTCGACTTCGTGGTCGGCAAGAACTTCCTGATCACATCTCGCTTCGAAGCCATCGAACAGCTGGAATATTTCGCCAAGATATTCGAGACCAACAGCATCCTCAACAAGGGTGAGAAGATCGAACATGCCGGGCACCTCTTCTACTACATGGTCATGCGTCTCTACGGCGGGATGTGCAGTGATCTCGAGAATATCCGGGACAGTCTGCTCATGGCCGAGACGCGGATCTTCGGCGGCGACGAGCGCAAGATGGTCGAGGTCTTGTCCGGCCTGTCGCGCCAGCTTATCGATTTCCGCCAGACGGCCCGCGTGCATCGGGATGTCTGGGACAATATGACCACCTTCACCGGCAAAGAGCTCTTCAATCAGGATTTTGCCCCTTATATCAATGATCTGCGCGATGAGTTCAATCGTTGTCACGACCTCATCGTCAATGCCCGCGAGCTCCTGGCTGACCTGCGCGAGACCAACGATTCCCTGCTCAACACTAGGCAGAACGACATCATCCGGACGCTGACCATCATCAACTTCATCTTCATCCCGGCCACCTTCATCGCTTCCCTCTTCACCATCCCGGCATCCTTCGTGCCTCTGATCGAAAAAGAGAGCGGCTGGATCACCATCCTGGTTGTCATGATAGCTATCACCACGGCGATCTGGGTTGTCGTCAAGCGAAAGAAATGGTTATAAAACTATTCAACACTCTTTCTCGCGAGAAGGAAACATTCAAGCCGCTCAAGTCTGGCCAAGTCGGCATGTATCACTGCGGGCCGACGGTGTATGACACGCCGCACCTCGGCAATTACCGCACCTTTGTGATGGGCGACCTCATTCGGCGCGTTTTCGAATACAATAACTATAAAGTCACGCAGGTCATGAATCTGACCGATGTCGACGACAAGACGATCAGACGGAGCCGCGAAGAAAGCATCCCTCTCCAGACCCTGACCAGAAAGTATGAGGATCTGTTCTTGGAGGGGCTCAAATCACTGGACATCCTGCTTCCCCATCATGTCATCCGTGCGACAGAGCATATCGAGGGCATGATCAAGCTGGTGCAGACGCTCATCGACAAAGGAGTCGCTTATAAGGCGGCTGATGGAGTGTACGTGAGCATCAACAAGGTCAAAGATTATGGCGCACTGGCGCATTTGAAATTATCCGCGGAGACAAAGGAAAGGATCGTGAATGATGAGTATGACAAAGAGAACCCGCGCGACTTCTCTGTCTGGAAATTCCGGAGCGAGGATGACGGCGATGTCTCCTGGGAAGCTCCGTTCGGTGCCGGACGGCCTGGTTGGCATATCGAGTGTTCAGCCATGTCCATGGAGATCCTCGGACCGACTATCGACATCCATACTGGCGGTGCTGATCTGATGTTCCCGCACCATACCAACGAGATCGCACAGTCGGAGTCGGCCACTGGAAAGAGATTCGTGAACTATTGGATGCACGGAGCTTTCATGGATATTGTCGCCGAGAAGATGGCGAAGTCCAAGGGCAACATCATCAAGCTGGAGGACCTAGTCGAGCATGGCATCACTCCTCTCGCCTACCGCTATTGGCTCCTGACGGCTCACTATCGTTCGCCGGTCAATTTCACCTATGAAGCCGTCAAGGCGGCCCAAAATGGCCTTAATAGGCTCATTGGGGCTTTGGGGAGCTATCCTGACGGCGGCAAAGCCATTCCGGCCTATCAGGAGCGCTTTTTGGGCCTTATAAACGATGATTTGGATATGCCGCAGGCCGTGGCGCTAGTCTGGGAGCTCGTGAAGGATGGCGGATGCTCGGATGCGGACAAGAAAGCCACGATCTTGGACTTTGATCGGGTGTTCGGGTTGCGGTTGGGTTCAGCAATAAAATTCGAGGCAAGGGATATTCCAGATGATGTTAAAAATCTCAGAGATGCCCGTGAAGAGGCGCGCAAGAATAAGGACTGGAAAAAGGCGGATGAGTTGAGGGCACAACTTGAATTGAAAGGATTTGATGTGAAAGATACCCAGCATGGCACAATCATTGCTGGGATCATTGGGCCAAAGTCATAAACACAAAAGCCCCCGAAGGGGCTTATATGTTGACTCCAATCCTTACAAAAAGGGTTGGTTGGGCACAGGCAGGTTTGGGATTGTATCCTTCACCTCTATACCGTCCACCAGTCGAGGTTAATCGACAAAATAATTCTATTCCTTCTTGAGAAAGTGTCAAGTTTCAATCATTTGCTCCTGTGGACGGAAGGGGAATCGAACTCCTGAACTCCTCCTGTCAAGGAAGGTGTCCCCGAGCCTGGTCCGCCCACAGGAACAAACGATTAAAGTTTTTTAATTACTCCCCCTCCCCACTCTCCTCTATCGCCTCCTCCAGATCCGCGATCCGCGAATACAGCCGAGACTCGGCCGCGTCGATGCGTTCTTCCAGGCGCTCGAAACTGCGGGCCACGGATACGGCGATATCGTCCCCATTCTTGTAGATGATGCGCTCGATGAGCTCGAGATCTTTCTGGTCTAGTGACATGTTGGATTGATTATTGTTAATCCCTATCGTCACTAAGATACCAATCGCCCGTTCAAAGAATCATCAAAAATCATTCAAATCTTGATGAAGAAAGGTTCAAATCCGAGTGAATTTTTGTTCAAAAAGTTATGAATTTCTCTCCACAGCTTGTCCACCCTTGGGTGGATTGGCGTACGAAGCGGGCGGTTGTTAGAATGCATCCATGAGTCCGATATCTCCATACGTCAAAGCCAAGGACCTCAAACTGCCCCCGCAGAGCCTCGAGGCAGAGAGAGCTCTCTTGGGTTCCGTGATGATTCGTGGCGAGGTTATGCACGACATAGTGGATATCGTGAGCGAACAGTCCTTTTATTCCAACCAGCACAGGATGATCTGGTCGGTCCTGTTCCATCTGCATAACAAGAGCCAGCCGATCGACATGCTATCAGTCTCGGCCCGTCTCAAAGAGAAGGATCAGTTGGAGGCCATCGGCGGCATGTCATATCTGACCGAGATCATCAACACGGTCCCCTCCTCGACCAACGCCGCCCATTATTCCGAGATCGTCGAGAAGAAGCATGTCATGCGCGAACTTTTGCGCGCCGCGGAGGCGATCACCACTTTGGGATATGACGAAGAAGCCGACCTCCACGAGCTCCTCGAGAAAGCCGAGAAGGAACTCTACTCCGTGACCAACAAAACCGGGTCGCACAAATATGTGGCCCTCAAGGATACCTTGAGCGAAGCCTTCGAACGCATCGAGCATCTCCACAATACCAAGCATGAACTGCGCGGCGTGCCGACCGGCTTCGTGGAGCTCGACAACAAGCTGGCTGGCTTCCAGAAGTCCGATCTGATCATCCTAGCCGCCCGACCTTCGATGGGTAAGACTTCTCTCGCCCTAGATATCGCCCGTAAGACCGCCATCAACAATAAGATCCCTGTAGCCATCTTCTCGCTCGAGATGAGCTCGCAACAGCTCGTCGATCGCATGCTGGCCGCCGAGTCGCATGTGGACGCCTGGAAGCTCCGCACCGGTCACAATCTCTCGGTCGAGAATGACTTCAAGTCCATCGGCGACGCCATCAGCCGTCTGTCGGAGGCGCCGATCTACATCGACGACTCGCCCGGCAACAACATCCTCAAGATCCGCGCTGTGGCCCGTCGTCTCAAGAATGAGAAGAACCTCGGCCTCATCGTGGTCGACTACCTCCAGCTCATGGTCCCGACTTCTCAAGGCAGCCGCTACAACGACAACCTCGTCCAGCAGGTCACCGAGATCTCGCGTTCGCTCAAGACCATGGCCCGTGAGCTCGAGATCCCCGTCTTGGCCCTCTCTCAGCTCTCGCGCGCCGTGGAACAGCGTGGCGGTAAGCCCCGCCTCTCCGATCTGCGCGATTCCGGCTCGATCGAGCAAGACGCCGATGTGGTCATGTTCATCCACCGCGAAGCAGACCAGGACGCCGGCGGCCGCAAGGAAGAGGCCGAGATCCTGATCGAGAAGCATAGGAACGGCCCGACCGGTTCGGTCAAACTCTACTTCGATGCCAAGAAGACTACATTCATCTCTATGGCGAAGGCCGATTTTGGTGATTTTGACGAGAAGGGACAATAAAAAAGCGCCGAGCAGTATGGTGCTGGCGCCTCGATAAATGATGCTCGTCTTGTCTCTACAATGAGCTGAGTCCGAGTTCCCAACGCAATGATCTAAATCTGCGGATTTGAGCCCGGCGGTTTACTTCCGCCATGACTAGTGGCGAATCGTCGGGACAAAAGGAGAAGGGCCGGTCGTCTACCGCATCGGCTGATCTCAAGGCCATGAGATCTTTTCGATTGCTTTGGGCCAAAATGGAAACAGCTTTTTTAAGCTGGACGGGTGTGGGAGTGTCCTTTGGTTTTTGCATAGATTGATCCTCTGCCAGGAGATTAACATTGTCGGATGGATCCATCAACTTAACCGAATAGAAAAGCGGCCTGTGTATGAACACAGACCGCTGAACAAACTATTTTGGGTTGTTACTGCCACCATTCCTGGCTACTAATAAGGCCCCTCCCACCAGCACTATGCCTGAAAATATCCAGGCCGTAGCTATGCCGTAGAACTGCGCGATCACCCCACTGACTATTAGACCGACTACCCCACCGATGTGCGGTGCGATCGAGCAGAATGAAGTGATGGTCGCGCGTTCATATGATGGTATCCGGTGTTGGAGATAGCCGTCGATCATGGGGCTCCAGCATCCTCTCGGCACTTCATGAAGGAGAAACAGAACAGCTATGAATGGCAATCCCGGGACTAGAGCCGCGGCCACGATGATGATCCCGACCATGATCTGCGTTCTAATGATGATCCGCCTCTCATTTTCCTGACTGTTCAGTTTGGATGCAATGAAAGCTCCAATCGCCAGCATACACATCATGGCCACGAACATGAACCCGAGATGTTTGTCCTTAAGACCGTGATCCTTGAAGAAGGGTTGCCAATACATATTCAATGCCTGGACGGCAAAGATCTGGATAGCAGTGATGATCAGGACGAACCGCACGGCCTTGTGATCCATGCCGTAGTGTATACTTGATACAGCTACGCTCTTCATCGAGGCCCATCCTTTGCCCCACGAGAAAGCGGTCTTCACGAAGTATTCCTCTTCCATCGTCGTCCATGCCACTATTGTCGTGATTCCCAAGATTGAAGCACCAAAGAACCATGGAAGGGATTGATCCACAGCCATGAGGTAAGAACCCGTGACCGCACCTATCCCACCTCCGATCTGTCTGATGAGTCTTTCCCTGGCGAATATCTGAGTGCAGGATCCTTCATACCCATGATGCTTGAGACTGTCTACCATCCAAGCTTGGAAGGCGCCGCTCTTGAAGGTGCTGCCAATTGCAGCCACGACCTCGGCAATGACGAATCCCCAGAATGTGCGGGAATATCCATAGATGAACATACTCACACACATGAGCCCACAGGCGAGCACAAATGACGTCTTCCTGCCAAATATATCGGCGAAGGCCCCAGTCGGTATCTCACAGACGAATAGTGTCAGGAAAAACGCGACGTTGACCATATTTGTCTCAAACAGGTTCAAGCCGTTGTTGATCAGGAATGCTACATATATGGCGCTGATGATAGCCATCCCGCCGGCGTCGAAGAGACAGGACAGGATGTAATACTGACGGATAATTTTCCGATTCATGGTGATGCCCTTTATTTGATTGTTAACGATCTATATCTTCCTGGACTTTGGAGGGATATGAAAAATCCCGACTTTCGTCCAGTCGGGATCTTTCTGCCTGCGTTAGAGTGATGAATTAACTCAAAAGCATATTAGAAACATCGCGACCGGATGCAAGTGCGCCGTTGTCGGCGGACATGAGGGTATAACCGCAGAAATCTCCCTGCGGCACCCAACGGATATTCGTGATGTTCTTGTTATTATTCATAACTCCTAAATCGTATGTTACAAATTGAGTATTGTCAATATCTTCTTGACGCAGAGCCTTAAATCAGTAGTCTGTGGATAGAAACTGGAGTTGTTCCAGATTCGGCAAACAATTGAATATCATGCCCAAAATGGTTAAAGTCTATGGCGGCAACTTAGCCGCCCAACCCCTCCGTGTTACTTTCCGCAAAAGGCGTGGCCGGAAAGGTGCTCGATTCCGCGTGAAATGCGGGTGCTGTGACCAAACTATCGAGATCTATCCCGATGCCGGCGGTGGAACTGCCCACAGTCGGTTCGTTGGAATCGGTGGGGTCTATGCCTCCGTGGCCCAATGGAGGGAACTCCTCTGCCCCATCCTCAAAATTGCTGAATCACCGGTTCCGTAGCGAGGACGATCTATTCTCTCATCAACAGTGCTCCTTCAACGGAACGCTGTTTTTTTATCTTCCCCAATACCTTATACTTACCCCATGGACTCCCTCCGCCGTCTCGAAGAGATCTTCGCCCATTTCCCGGGCATCGGGCCGCGCCAGGCCAAGCGCTTCGTCTATCACCTCCTCGCCAAGTCCCCTGCTTCGATCAAAGAATTCACGCAACTAGTTGAGGAGGTCAAGAGATCGACTGCACAGTGCAGCTCTTGTCACCGCTTCTTCATGGGCATGAATGCAAAAGCGTCTGATTGCTCCGTTTGTTCCGACACCTCACGCGATCAGTCGACTCTCATGGTCGTGGCCCGCGACTCCGACTTCGAATCCATCGAGAAAAGCGGCGCTTACAAGGGCCTCTATTTCATCCTCGGCGGAACGGTTCCCATTCTCGATAAGGAGCCGGAGAAGCGCATCAGATTGAAGCCTTTGCTTGAGAGAGCGGGCAAGAAAGATTCAGGATTAAATGAGATCATCCTATCTCTCAATGCCACGCCCGACGGCGAGAATACCGCGGAGATAGTCAGAGATGCGCTAATTAAATTAAAGGGTTCATTCAAAGTGAGTATTCTCGGCCGCGGTCTCTCCACAGGATCGGAGCTCGAATACACCGACGGAGACACGATCAAATCGGCATTGCAGAATAGACACTAGGAATAATGATGAGGAGACACTTCGGAAGGATTTGTCAGCAGACAAATCCTGAGAATAGACAAGCCCCTGCAGGGGCTTGATCGTGTCGACGAGGCGTTGTTCCTAGTGTCTATTTGAGCGCGTCGATCTTGACCTTGAAGAATGGCTGGCGATGGCCGTTGCGTTTCCAGCCGGAACGGTTCTTCTGTTTGTATTTGACGACGAGGACCTTGGGACTGCGGCCGATCTCTACGAGCGTTCCGGTGACTTTGGCTTTGGGGATGTAGGGGGTGCCGATCGATGTGTCCTTGCCATCGTCCACCATGAGGACCTTGTCGAAGGTGATCTTCTCGCCCTCTTTGTGGGTGCCGGCGAGCTTCTCGATGGTGACGAGGTCGCCTTTCGAGACGGTATATTGCTTGCCTCCGGTGGTGAATACGGCGAATTCCATAGAGGACATACTATACATGAATGGGTAAAAAAAGGCAATCCTTGGGCCAGGGTAAGGCTCAAAACGTGAATCATACAAAAAAATGCCACCCGAACGAGCCGGGCGGCATGTAAGCGTAATAGTTGCGGATCAGAGTTCCGCTGAGCTTGAGACAGGCAGACCCTTGACCGTCAGTTCGACCGATGTCGCACCGAAGGTTTTCTTGAGGACACGTGGGAACAACTCTTGGATCACGAAGTCCCGGAATTCGTCCCGACTGATATGCCAGCCCTTCTTGAACGAATATTCAGCGATGTTATCGATCTGTCCATTCAACGTCGACAGGTCGATATTGACTTCCTTGACCAAGATGAGCAGGGCAATCTCGCTCAACCGTGCCAGACCTTCTTGGTTGAGGCGCCACAGGTTGGGTTGTCGCCATGGCGGCATGGTGATGGGCGCGATCTCGTAGTCATAGAGCATCTGGATCTCGACCTCCGTCACCTTGTGTGGCTCGAATTCCTTCTGCAACGACTTGGCCCATGACTGGATACCCTCGGTCGATGTCGGGGTCAGCCCCCGGCGGTATCTGTATCGCATGATCGCTCGCGCGATCTCTCCAATCCGTTCCTGACTGAGCTGCCCCGATACGCTCGGTGTGGGCGTTTGTGAGCTTGCGCTCATGGTATTTTGATGTGCTGATATCCCCAGACAGTGTGTCTGAAGACCGATGCCGGCGGCGCACTTAAATTGCCGGCACTCATAGAGTGGCACAAATTCAGCTATTCGTCAATATTCCCCCAAATGTGCGTGGTCGTTCCAGACCAAGAGCCGCCAAGGTCTTTCGTCATCTTTTCCAACATACTGCAAGACAGTTAGGCCGGTATTATCCATCCCAATCCTGCCCATGAATCTGCGACATTCCAATCCGGTAAGGGTTTCGTCAAACAGCGCATAGGCAAGCATCATCTTCATGAAGACTCCGTGTGTTACGACCAAAACGGTATCTTCGGGACAAGAAGCGATTTGTTCGAGCGCTTTTCTCGCACGTTCCTTGAGTTCATCAAAGTTCTCCTCATCTGAATGTCGATATCCAGACAAATGAAATTTGGCCCGGATCTCCGCCTCAATTTTGTCGATTTCAGGGTCGCCCCTGCGTTTGCCCATAGCTATTGATGGTCTAATCGCTTCTGTAAATAAACTTGAATACTCTATTGGCTTAGATATTTCTTTTGAGATGATATCTCCTGTTTCTTTGGCCCGAAGAATAGTGCTCGCCATGATCTTCTTTATTCCCAATCGTTTGCATCTTTTGGCAATGATCGTTGCTTGTCTTCGCCCATTTTCCGTAAGCGGACTCGCGTCGGTATTTGTTAGTTCACCAGCATTTCCCTCGCTCTCCCCATGTCTTACAAAGTAAACAGTTTTCATGGTTTTAGATCTCCTCGCTCTCCGGCTTCTCAAGCATTGCAACCTCAAATTCCGGCGAATCGCCTGTGATTCTCAATACATCCTTATCCACCTTCTTTAATTCCTTTCCAGAATTGTTGTAATGGTTGATCACAGTTCCAAGTGATGCACCGAGTTTGTTATGGAAATCACTGTATTTATTGAGATGCGAGCCAAGCTGGCCGACATGCTTGATGATATCCTTGGCCGTCTCCTCGATCTGCATAGCCTTGAGGCCCTGAAGGACAGTTTGCAAGTAGGCCAAGAATGAAGTCGGCGAGACGATGATGACATGGTATTTGCCAGCTGCGCGCTGGATCAGATTGTCGGTTTCCTCGGTGACTTCCCCGATCTTATTCACGAGCAGGTCATAGTAGATAGCCTCGTGCGGGATGAACATGAAGGCGAAGTCGAGCGTACCTTCGGCCGGGCGTATGTACTTGGCCGTCTCCTGGATGCGGATCTTGAGATCGCCGACGAAGGTCTTCTCCAGGATGACCCGACGAGCGGCATCATGTTCCTGCGACAGCTTGTTGTAATTCTCGAGTGAGAACTTGGAATCGATCGGAATGACCTTGTCTTTGACGAAGACGGCCGCGTCTACTACCTCCCCATTCTTGAAAGCGTATTGCATCTGGTATTGCCCGGGCGCGAGGACATTCTTCAATAGGGTTTCCAAATAGTATTCGCCCAAGATTCCCCTATGTTTAGGATTCTTTAAAATGTCCTGCAAGTTATTTAATTGATCTGCAAAAGACACAACCTGTTTATTGGTCTCATCGAGTTTTGTTAATCCGACCGTGACCTCCTTGATTAGTTTAGCCGACTCGCTCAACTGGCTGCGCATGGATTCTTGCATTGAGCGAGAGCTCTCGTGCATCTTGGTGTCCACGGTCTTGGTTAGATCGCCGACCTTGCGGTCCACGGTGCGGCCGAGCTCATTGACTTGCTCTAGGATGAGCTTGAGGCCGTCGCCTGCGCCTTGGTCAGCCGGCCTGTCATTCTTGCGGCGCAGGAAGAGTACGACCATGATCACATTGGCAAGCAGGGCCAAAACGACTAGAATGGTGAGTATCGTATCCATACCAGCTAAGTATATAGAAAATTCCATGATTCACCAAACCATCAAAGAACAGGTCAAGGAGGCTTTGCGTGCCAGGGACACCATCCGGTTAGATACCTTGCGTGGCCTCTCCGCCCTCATCCAGAACGAGATGATCGCCGGCACGGGCAAAGAAGAGTTCTTATCCGACGACAAAGTGCTGGCCCTCATCAAGCGTAGCGTCAAACAGCGCCGGGATTCGATCGAGCAGTTCCGGAAAGGAGGCCGTGAAGACTTGGTGGCCAAAGAAGCGGCGGAATTGAAGATCCTTGAGGCCTACATGCCGACTATGATGTCCAGACAGGAGCTCAAGATCATCATTGGGAGCCGTTTGAGCAAGATGAAGTCGGAGGGCACCTTCGACCCCAAGGCCGCCGGCAAGCTCACCGGAGCGATCATGAAGGAGTTGGCCGGCAAGGCCGATGGCGGCGATGTGAAGGCAGTCCTAGAGGACATCATGAAGGATATGGCGGCTAAATAGGGGCCTCAAAATAGTCCCCACTTGACAGTTGCATATATTCCATATATGTGGTAGTATCACTATTAGTGCTTTCCAGGTGCTCGGTGCCTGTAATCTCGGTAATTCAACCTCAACCGGGCCCAGCGTGCCCTTTACAACATGAAAAATCGCATCACCCTCGCGTTGGGCATGTGCCTGGCGCTTCTCGGCTTCGCCAACACGGCGTGGGCCGACAGCATCGTCATGCCTGCCATCTTCGGGTCCGGTAATACGGACTTCCAGAACGGTAACCTGCAGAACGGCGTCACCGTCGGCTTGCAGGCCAAGGTCCGCGATACCGGCGCAGTCAACACGACCAACGGCATCGATTTCTTTGTGCCGATTGGCTACTCCTCGAACCCGGCCCGGTCGGCCTGGCAAGCGGAGATCGAGGTGGCGACACCCGGTCCGCTCAACCAATATGCCATCCTATGGTTCTGGGAAACCGATCCGTCGGCTGGTTATGGGGTCTTCAATGGGTTTGACCTATTGGCCATCAGCGACAACTCCTACGGCCTATGGGGTGTTACCGGCAACGGCCAAGGCCTGGAGAACAATAATCCGGCGGCCTACGACTTCGTCGGCCAGTCCTGGAACTCCTTGTTCTTCGGGATCCCTGCCAACACACCCGGTATCTACACGTTCCTGGTCGATGTCTACTCCTTCGACCAGTATGGACATCAGGTTCCCCTCTCCTGGGGCAACCAGATCAATGTCCATGTCGAGGCACCGCCTGTTCCCGAGGCGTCGGCGACAATATCTCTTGTCTTCGCCGCATTCCTTGGCATCGCCCTCACCCGTCGCTTCGGCGTCGCGCCGGCCGGCCTGCTGACGCCCGCCTAGCTCGCGTCAATAGTTCTCTTCCAAGCTCTGCCTTCGTGGTGGAGCTTGTTTTTTTGTACAAAAAAACGGCAAGCGCGAGGCTTGCCGTTGAGTGAGAGAACCCCGGTCGAACTTAAGGGGTGAGGAGTATCCGTGACATGCGCCTTGGAGGCGTGCCAGGCAGCAATCCTTCGGGGTTGCCGCGCTTCAGATCAGCCTGGACCTCGTGGTCATCTTCGAGATCTGCGGCCGTCAGGGGGGCGACCACATTCCAGTCCTTGCAGATGGCCGGTTGTTGGCCATTCACATCTGCTTCCGGGAAGGCGAGGTAGAGGTATAGCCAGAAGGTCCGGCAATACAGGTGAACCACCCTTTCGAGCTGGCGGATCTGCTTACGGGCGGCCATGGGGCCGATGTGGGCACGTTTTGCGCTAAGCGCCTCTAGTTTGGCCTGCAAGCGGCGGAAGCCCATGAAGTATTGGCGGGTCTGCGGATCATTGATGACACCGTAGGATTTCTGGTTCTGCGGGTCGAAGATGCCGATGGGCCCCCATTCGCTTTCCTGTTCCGGTGTTTCGCCGTTAGTGATGGCGACGAAGTTCTCCAGGTCCGACATGTCTGATTTCGGACATTCCAGACTATTTGGTGCCTGATTCATATGTCTATTTATATTTTTGATTGTTCTTGTGCAGTGAAAAAATGTTTCGATGTTGGTACACCGAGCATCTCTACTATCAATATAGCACATGAATATGTGTCGTGTCAACATCCCCAGCCCGTCAGGCGGCCGGCTCCAGTTCCACGATGAATGTCGATCCTCTTCCCTCCCCGGGACTCTCGACACGGATGGTGCCCTTGTGGGCGGCAACGATCTCTTTGGCAACAAATAGGCCGAGGCCGGTGCCTTTTATATTGACCTTGTTGGCATTGTTGGCGCGCGTGAATTTCTGGAAGAGGAGCGGCAAGACCTGTGGGTCGATGCCGATGCCGGTGTCCTGGAGCTTGAATACGATCTTGCGGCCGGCCACGTCCCTGGAGAGCGTGACTTTGACCGAGCCAGACGGCGTATATTTGACGGAATTGTCGATGAGGTTGGCGATGACTTGTTTGAGCTTGTCCTTGTCGGCGCGGATGCTGTAACCGGCCTTGTCATCCTCTGCCCTGAATGTGAAAGCCAGCTTGGACTTCTCGATATTCGGCTTGAGTTCGGCGATGACATTCTCGACCATATCCTTGAGACTGATGGTCTCGAATGTGTACTTCATGGTGCCGAGCTCGATGCGGCTGATGTTGAGGTAGTCGTCGACGATGTTGGCGAGGGTGCTGCTGGATTCGTATATGCGGCCGACACCGAGCTTGGCCTCGGCCGGGAGCTTGCCCATGTCGCCGTCGATGAGGAGCGAGGCGTAGCCCTTCATGGCGGTGAGCGGCGCGCGCAGTTGGTGCGTGGCAAACGACACGAACTCCGACTTCTGTTTGTCCAGATCCTGAAGGCGGGAGTTGGCTTTTTCGAGATTGCTGGCCAGCATCTCAATCTTTTCGCGTTGAGCAATCTCATTATAAACATTCTTGACCAGCCATATCCCAAAGACAACCGTCAAAAGAAGAATTATACCGCTAATTACGCCATCCTCAGTGCTATTTGCAAGTACAGTTCTAAACAATAATACAATCCAGATTGTTGCCGTAAGTAATTCTGCTGTGATAATACGCACATCAAACAAATTATGCTTAAGAATAGCGTAGGCTATTATTATCGGGTAGAAGGTAAATAAAATTACTGGGAATGGTGGAATAAGGACATTGAATGTCAATAGAAATACGCTACTACCTCCGATAAATCCAACCATTGAAGAGCCCAAAATAAATTTCAGTCGTGAAGTCTCATCCTGTGGTGCCACACGAATCCTAAAGTACAATGCTACTAAGGCTATAATTACAACTGAAAAAAAATATACAGTAAAAGGTATATACAGCGGACCTGCATTTGGTGCAAAAGCGAACGGCCCCTTTGTAAAAACATCGTTAATAAAAAGCTTGTTTGGAGTTATGAATACAAAAAAAAGAGCGACTGGAATTAATGAATAAAAAACCTTTCTATACTTAGTAAAGCTTTTTGCAATTATAATTATGAACAGAAAGTAAAAAAGAGGAATGAATGATGCTCCAATGTGCAAAATTATGTCACTTAAAACAGCATTTTCTTTGCCAGATGCAATTATCATACTGTAGTATCCGAAACTCCAAATCGCAGTTACAACTGTAAGCAAAAGCCATGAAATATTTTCAGGCTTTTTTGAACCGCTCAAAAAAACAAAGAGTCCAGAACCCATTGCCACAATCCCGCCTAGGAACAATGATAAGCTATAGTAGTCGAAAATTGAGATCATCTTATTGTGTGGCAATATGAATTATAACAGATGTTGATCAATGTTGATTTGATAATCACTCAAATATCTATTACCTAACCCTGATGCATTTGGTGTGTGTAATAAGAAGTTTGCTAAGCTAATTATTGAATCATAGTTAATGTTTGTTCCATGATGCGGCTCTATGTGGACATCACCCAAATATTCTCTTCCTTCTGACAAGGAATTAAAGAATGCATCAAGTTTGCCTGACAACGCAAATATTGCTGATTGGACTGTCGAGCAGGCGACGTGAGGATTTGTGAATCCATGAACCGAGAGCCCCGGTGGAATTAGGTCAGGTTTAATGTAGCCGTGCCAGTGCACGATGGCAATTCCTTCATTTCCCAATAAATCCACAAATTTTGTAGAGGTTATTTGCTTCGTTTGATGCAAGTTGCTCATTATCGATGCAATAATGGCATTTCCAACTGCGTGCGCCAAAATGACCTTTGTATCAAATGATGGTTTATAATCCTTCCTAATCCTTGTTCCTTTTGGAGTTCGCAAATACATCTTACCGTCTACCAATCCAAGCAGAATAATATCTTTGTGGTAGTTAATGTGCGTTTTGTTAGATCCAGATCTAAGAGTTAGAACCCAAACTGGTGGTATCTCTAAACAGTACTTACCTTTAGGTAGATCTATTTTAATATATATATGCTCATCTTTCACAAAGTAGTCCTTGCTGGTGCTGGCCTCAGAAAAATCACTCCACATTTTAAGCGGACTTGGACTAACTGGGAGTTGTCTTGCCAAAAACCCATAGCTCATACCACTTCTGTTGTCTAAGTGTATTTTCCCAATCCATTTATAAAAACCACTCCTAAATGGCAGGTTTTCAACCTTCTTGCCGGTCGGGTATAAGTTTGTCTTATCGAATAGTGCTCCACCTTGCTTGAAATCGTTTAGAGCGCTTGAATAATATTTTGAATCTATATCAAAGCTCTCCGGTTGAACTATAAATTCCCTGAATAAGGGTGGCCTTATTGGGGCCGCAACCTTCGGGACAAGTGCGCTAAGGATGTTTCTCGAAAAATGCTCATTTAAAGGATACGTTGGATGAGATGCGTTAAAGTTATATAGTGTCCAAGTATCCTTTGCCACCAAAATGACGATCTGTGTCATGTAGTATGAGAAAGCGTTCATTGCTGTGTCAAAATGCACCTGAAATGGAGTGTCCTTATTAATGTTTGCTGGGCAATCAAGTATCGTGACAATTGAGTTTTGAGTAAAGCTTGATGTGTAATCAATGGCTAGCTTAGAAGCATCGCTAATACCCATAGCGATTACAGTAACTCCCTTTCTGATCCTGTGACGTTTTGCAAGATTCAGGAATGCTCCAGGATGGATATGATAATAACCATGTTCTACACCCAACGTAGTAAGAATAAAATATACTATATTGTTTGTTGCAATCTTTATAAACCGTTTGAGTACCCTTAAGATAGTTATAGTTTCTAGCGATTCGGTGTAAGGTATAACCGGAATACCCAGCTCCTTCAGGGATTTTAGTAATAGATCCAAAAATGCTAACTTTGTTTGGCTACACTTACTTTTGTCAAAGGGAAAAAGGGTGAATGTCAGCTTTTTTGCCATCCCCCGTTGTTCCAAGTCAGCTTTCTCTTGGATTCCTAATATTTTCTCAATTGCCTCTTGGCTTATCATAGACTCTGGGTAGTGCAGTTAAGTTCTGTACCCGTTAGTTCAATTATATCATAAAATGATTGTATAATATCTCCTAAATATGGAAACAACGGCATATTCTATTATTGATTGGATTACTGGCCTCGTGCTTGTTGGCACAGGAATAACAACATATTTTCTGAGCGATAAGTCTCTATCAGCTAAAATATTTTCTGTCCTATGTCTTTTTACTGGTCTGTGGAGCCTGTTTATTGCGATTTCGGTTTCAATATTAAACGTTCAATTAGAGTTGTGGTTGATTAGAACTGATCACTTTTTAGGGACGATAATTTCTGTCACATTTTTATTGTTTTCGATTGTGTATCCCAACAATGTAGCAATCAGTAAGAAAATTACATATCCGCTTCTTACTGCGGAGTTATTTTTTATATACGTCATTTTCTTCACGGAATTAATAATTGGAACTGTAACGCAGTTGGATGGTCTCAGTTATCTTGGTTGGACCTATGGACCATTGACGACGATATACGATATATATTTTATTGCCTGTTGGTTGATCGGTATTCATCAACTTTATATAAAATTTAAAATCGCTAGCCAAGATTTGCAGAAGCAAAACTTGAAATTGATGTTGTTTGCATTCATCGTTGGACTTACCCCGCCTACAATTTTGACAATACTCATGCCGCAGGCTGGTATGTTTGCATATTATTGGTTAGCTCCTATCTCCTGCATATTCTGGCTACTTATCACCGCATACTCGATGGTTAAACATCACATGTTTAGCATTAGGCTTATTGCCAGTGAGCTCGTCATTTTTGTTTTATGGGTGTTTATTCTATTGAGGATTTTGCTGGCAAGCAGTTACAGTGAAGCATTTATTGAAAGTGGCTTGCTTGTAGTTACTGTTATTTTTGGAGTGTTGCTCGTGCGTGGCGTTTTAAGTGAAATTAGGCAACGAGAGAGAATCCAGAGTCTGGCAGCAGAATTGCAGGTAGCTTACGAAAAAATGAGTGATGTAAATACACTTCTTTCCCAAAAAGTCGCCGAACAAACCGACGAGATCCGCAAATCATATGAAGCCGAGAAGCAGGCGCGCCAGGAACTCGAGAAACTCAATGATGCCAAGGACCAATTCATCATGATCACCCAACACCACCTGCGCACTCCCCTGGTGAGCGTCATATGGGAGATCGAGAGTGTGGCGAACGGCGTCTACGGCGCGGTCACCGCGGAGTTGCGCAAGGCGATAGCGGGCATGAAGACCTCTACCGACCGGCTGATGCAGATCGTCAATGATTTCCTGAATATTACGGCTATAAAGATCGGCACGAATATCCTCAATCTCTCCGAACAGAGCCTCAAACCGGCCATCGAGTACATCATCCAGCAGTTAGCGCCCGAGATCAGGCACATGGATATCAAGATCGATTATCCCAGGGACGACTCGAGCTGGCCGAAGCTCAAGATTGACTACGACAAGATGCGCGAGATCCTCCTGATCGTCATAGAGAACGCCGTCCGCTATAACCACCCCGGTGGATCAGTGGCTATCAGCACGGGCGTGAGCGATGGCGCATTCGAGCTGACAGTGCAGAACACCGGCATCGGGATATCAGACGAAGAAAAGCAGAAGATCGGCTCGGCGCT
Organism: Minisyncoccota bacterium; assembly: GCA_041665325.1. Lineage (GTDB taxonomy): Bacteria > Patescibacteriota > Minisyncoccia > Phycocordibacterales > PALSA-1337 > C7867-002. Next base: position 144,542 of record JBAYJB010000001.1, on the reverse strand, counting down.
GTTCTATCGTGGCGCAAGCGCTCGCAAGTCGCACCCCATCGGCATGGGCATCGGCCTGGCCGTGGTCAAAGCGATCGTCAGAGCGCACCACGGTACATTCAATATCGAGTCTTTAGGAGAGGGTCGGGGCGCAAAGGCGACAATCTCGCTTCCGGTTCAGTGATAGGCATAGGCATGGGTGAAGGAGAGAGCTTGCGTATCTCATCCATGACAGTCTCGGCATAGTCCTTGAACATGTCATATGACGGATATCTGTCGGCCTTGGCGATGGCGTATATCGGCGCGCCGAAGCTGACCGTGAGATGTCGCTTGCGGCTGAAGAACTCCCCCATCGACAATCTATAAGTGCCGGTGTAATGGACAGGCACGATCGGCTTCTTCGTGATGTACGAAAGATAAGCCACTCCCCCCTTGGCTTTCTGGATGTTCCCGTCCGTGGTCTTCCGACCCTCCGGGAAGATGCAAAGATCTCCGCCGTCATTCATGATCCGGGCCTGATTGACCAGCGACTTGTCATAATCATGCAGGCCGACGCTCACTGGATATGCGCCCCAGGCTTTGAAGAAGGCTCCGCCGTAGAATCTCTGGCGCCAGCCGGAATGTTTGTAGAACGATTGTTCGCGAGATGTATAGAATATCGGCGAGAAGCGCGAGAATAATGGAAGCGCGGCTGGCAGAAGGATCGGGTCCAACTCACTTGAATGATTGATGGCAAAAATAGCGTTGGTCCTCAGATCTTTGAGGTTTTCGAGTCCTTTGACTTCGAGGTGGCCAAAGAACCATAGGATAAGCCTGGTGGGGATCCAGATCAGCTTTTGGAGGATCAGAGGACTAAGGAAGTACCAACGATTCATGGCGTAATTGTAACATAATGTGAAAATACAAAGCTTTTTCTAGCTGCTGGCCGTGTGGGTTAGATGTTGGAACCTTACTAAGGCAATTTGGGTAATAACTCTATAGCTCTTTCAACCGAACGGTCTCCAATCCTGCCCCAATTAACAACGTATTTTTTATATTCGGCAGGATCAACCAGTTTTACTGCTGTAATAACTCCTCCTGCAGGATCTGCAACAAATTCTCCATACGGTCTGACCTTACAAACGTATCGCAGTTGATATGAAAAAGCATCTATGTCTTCTCTACTACCCTTTTGATAGCCAATGGGTAAAAAGGACAAAACTTCCATGTTGGATTCTTCTTTCACTTCACGTTTAAGCGCATCCTCAAAAGTTTCTCCCGTCTCAATTCTACCACCTGGAAAACCCCATTCTCTTTCCTTTGCACCGAAATGGCCGAGAACTATTACGAGCTTATTGTCACAAAAGCAAATCCCATAACTTTGTGTACAAAATTTTGAATCCAGCCCTTCGAAGGTATCGGCATCCGTATAATCGAAAGTAACTGATGGATCGTTATTGAATTTTTCAATAATTCTCATTTTCTAATGATAACAGACTTGAAGTACTTTTCTTGAAATGCGACGGCTACCTTGATCTGCTCATCGGATAGCTCAAGCTCTTTCGGCGCTACCACGAGCTTGTCATCATCGTCATTTAAACGATGAACGATTGCTATACAAGTACCTTCAGCTTTTTGCATTGGATCATTTACACCGAGAAAATATGCATCCAATTCTGCCCCATCAGCCGATTTAGTACCTTCAATAAAACCATAGTTGGCTTCGTAAAGGAAACCGTGTTTCAGATGTTTCGATCCTAAAGGACGATCCATCTTTACATTAACGTGTTTACCTAGAAACGTTCGTGCTAGTTGTAATGATATTGATTCCATAATACGACCCGTCTCGGGCGGGATAACCTATCACAAGTTGGCTACGGGACTTGGACTCGAAGCAATTATACCACCCCTAATGCAACCCAATCTGATAGTCATACAACTTCTGATAAACCCCACCCTCCTTGGCGATCAACTCTTGGTGGGAACCGGTCTCGACAATCTTCCCCTTCTGGAAAACCAGGATCATGTCAGCTTTGCGGACGGTCGAGAGGCGGTGAGCGATGATGAAGGTGGTGCGTCCACGCATGAGCTGTTCGAGTGCCTCAGTCACGATCTTCTCGGTGCCGGCGTCGAGGGCGCTAGTCGGTTCGTCGAGGATGAGGATGGCCGGCTCACGCAACATGGCCCGGGCGATGGCCACGCGCTGCTTCTGCCCTACTGACAGCTTGATGCCGCGCTCGCCGACCAAGGTCTCATACTTCTTGGGCAAAGCCGAGACGAAATCGTCGATGTGCGCCTTCTTGGCTACAGCCATGATCTGCTCTCCCGAAGCATCAAATGTGCCGTAACTAACATTGGCCCTGATAGTGTCATTGAAGAGGGCCACTTCTTGCGGTACGACGGCGATGTGGCGGCGCAAAGAGCCGAGGTCTAGCTTCCTGGTGTCGATACCGTCTACAGTCACAGCCCCGCTCGATGGGAAATGGTAGCCCGAGATGAGCGAGATGGTCGTGCTCTTGCCCACACCGGATTCGCCGACCAGAGCAACTACTTGACCGGGCTTCACGACAAAGTCTATACCCGAGAGTACTTCGGGCTGACCCGGCCCGTAGTTGAAAGATGCTTGGTCGAACCGCACTTCCCCTCTCATGGTCTTCAAGACTGTCGCCCTAGCCGGCGCGTAGACCTCTTCCTTCTGATCAAATATCGTCTCGGCATTGGCGGCGGTGGTGATGCCGTTCTGGATGACCTGCCACATGTGGCCCAGCGTCACGAATGGGCCGAAGAACATCATGGAGTATCCATTCAAGGCCACAAGTTGACCGACAGTGATATCACCGTTCGAAACAAGACCGACCGACAGGATGAATATAGTGAGCTGGGTGAGGAAGACGATCATGCGCTGGAAAAAGCTGACATTGCTCCAGTTACGCTCGAGCTGGAGCCAGAGGTTCCTGGTCTTGTCCATGAGGTTGGTCATGACCTTGCTGATCTCATACTGTTCAGCCGCCGCCTGCTTGACGCTCTCGACCTGTTGGACGGCAGCGTAAGAGTTGTCCCAGCTCTCATTCCAGAGCTTGTGAGCCTTGGCGTCGATGGCGGCGATCGGGGTGAGGATGCGGACGAGGAGCAGGATGTATAGAGCTACGCCGAGGACTAAGATGAGAGCCAGAAGATGGCTGATACTCGCGGCTAGGGTGATGCCTATGATGATACTTAGGAATTGCGGCAGGATGCCGATGATCGTGGAAGCGATGGCGGACACACGCCAGCTGGCCTGGCTGATCTTCTCGAGCTCGCCGTTGCTACGGGCATCTTTGTGATATGAGAGCGGCAGGAGGAACATGTGCACAAAGCCGTCCGTCTGGATCTTGAAGCGCAGACCGGTGTCGATGAAGCGGTTCATGCGGTCTATGACCCAGTCGATGTTGTTGGCGACGAGCTGGATCAAGACCCAGGCGCCAAGTAGGACGGCCCAGAGCTGGAAGGCGCCGAACATGGCGCTCTGATGCTGAGATACGCCGATCAAAGCGTCGAAGAAGCGGCCTGTGATGTAGGGCACAAAACCGTTAGCCGCGGCCGAGATGATCCCCAGGATGCCCAAGATGATCAACTGGCCCCTGGAAGGCTGTAGGTGGCGCCATATGGCTTTTATCCCCCTGCGGACGTGCTTGGTGTCGGGTTTATTCTCTGACATAGGTGCTTAATGATAGCAGAGAAACATGAGCAGACGAAGTTAAAGTTAATTTTATCTAAAAAGGATCTTTGAAATCATCAGGATTAAAGATATCCGAAAGTTTCTTTGTTTGACCACTTAACATATCCTTGTTCAACTCATCTTTTGCAAAAAACCTTATTTCTTCACATTCATCTGATCTTTTGAAGTCCAAGTTCTCGAACTCTATACGGTATGCCAAGACCAGAGAATGATACCACCCTATCTTTCGATGATTAGCTTCGTATCTATGAGTCCAGATATATACCGGTTTATCAGACATCTTTGTGATCTTAAGACCCATCTCTTCCTCGATCTCTCTCTTGAAACCAAGTCTTAGGTCCTCTCCAAAATCCAACCCTCCACCGGGTATCTCCCAGGTACTCCCGAGATCCTTGCATTCAAGCGATAAGAGAACTTTTCCGTTTCTCACACAGAGCCCCTTTATGGTCAGTCTATAGAAGCTATCGGGGAAATATTTTGAGTGTTCCTTCATGATAATAATTTTGGATAACTAGGCATTGAGTCATTGTATCAAACTTATTGATTGGTCGTACCGATGCTATGGAAATCCTTGAAATAGATCTTCTCATCCTTCTCCGGATACCATGTCTCATCATTACCGCCAAAGTAAGTAACAAACTGGAAGGAATCGATACCGAGCGCGGGATCATTCCTTAAGGCCAGATCAACGTTGAGCACTTCTTCTCCATTGAGCCAGGAGATCATTTTGCCGTCAGCTTTACTTACGGTGTTCATCTTGATGTAAGTCTTGAATGTGTACCACTGCCCGGGGATGATACAGGCCGGCATCCCATCTTTCTGCTTCCAATACAGGTCAGTTCCGTGCTTCTTCTTGGGATCTTGATTGGCATAGTAGATATATTGCTCGAGCGCTCCAAGTTCACGCCACATGATGCGAGCCGAAAAGCCGTTCACGGCACTGATATTGGCCGTACCGCCCCTAGGATTGGACCCGCCGCACAAGCCAGGCAGTTTGCCGCCGCGCACATATCTAAAATCCTTGGCCATCATGACCTTGTATTCGACCGTAAACTCATCGAATGATTTCTCAAATCTGTAGCGCCACGACGCACCCCCGTCTGTCGTACCCAGCTTCCCTTTTACGAAAGTGACTTGCAAAGCTTTCTCACCATCAATCTCTACGATTTGACAGCGCTCGATACCCTTGATGTTTGTAACACCAGGCCACTGCTTTTTTAGTAGGTCTTCTGTGTACGGGCCAGGTATTTGGGCACCAAAGGATATATTCATAGTGTTTTTTGGCTTAATTAATTAAAACTACTCCTTCACAAACTGCCCCTCCTGCGCATCGACTTCCTTGAACACAATCCTCATCTCTATGGTCGGTATCCGCACAGAATTCGTTCTCAAACCGATATTGAAGGCGCTCTCGGTATTGTCATAGACACTACTATCGACAAGGATGGGGATGCTAGTCCTGTGCCCAAATGGTGGCACAGATCCTATCTCACAGCCGGTGACCTCGAGCACTTCGTCAGGAGTGGCCATGCGGGTGCTGCCCTTCGACCAGCCGCGCGCGGCGGCGACCTTCTTCTGGTCGACCTTCATATCTGCAGGCACATTGACCACGACCCAACTACCCTTGCCGTCCGTGAATATGAGCGCCTTTATCCCCTGCTTGAGCGCGAAGCCTCTCGTCTTGGCCGCATCTTCGCTGGTGATGACCGGCTCATGCTCCAGATATGTCGGATGGAGGTTGAGTGAGGAAAATATAGTTTTGATCTTTTGGAGTTCGTTGAGGGACATGATAAATCAGATTTTAAGATTTTGTACAGCTATATATTTCTCAACTGCCGCGATGTCTACAAGCTGATGCTCGCCGTCAAGATGCTTTTTGTATGCGACCAAATCTCGCGGATCTATCAGTGACACATCGATTCCGTCGACGTTCACAACAAGGTTAGGAAATTTGCGATACTTGTCTTTTGTTTGGAACCATTCGGTCTGCTCCTTATTGCTCATACGAAGTGTGTCGATGTCTGTCATGTCCATCTCTTGGCCATGATAATCGACTGAGAGCGTGTCACAATCCCATTTGGCATTTGAGTAATGTTTTGGTCCCACCGTGATATAGCTCGAAACTTCCGCGACAATGACTGGAAAGTACTGGCCCGAGAGCGAAATATCAATGTCATTTACCGGACGTTTGGACCCATAGACATGCGCCGCGAAACCACCCCCGATCCGATACGGGACATGGTTCTTATCGAGAATATCTACTATCCAATGGAGTCCCTTCAGTGTCTTTTCATTCATGATAGTGGGTAATGATAGCAGATTTTTCTATTGCGGGTCGTCTGAGGCGGAGTTGGAAGCAATTTATATCAGACGTTTGGTATAACCTAATTTAATTAAGTACTCATATGCATCCCAGACATCCCTTGGGATTTCCTGTTCGATCTGAAACCCCTTCTTTGGGTACTCCTTGATACGCTGCATATCCCCAACTAACGAGTTTATAATCTGATCCATACTCATTGAACTATTTGGATATTTCTCGAATGGGATCGATGGAGATGCGAGGATGAGCTCTGTTTTGGGTAACCATCTCTTTCCCGCTGCATAAGCTCGACGTTCCGCATATGGTTTCTGAACAATGATTATGCATTTCGGATCAATCCCCTGATCTTTTAACTTCTTAATTGCAAACTCAAAATTCTCCCCTGTATTCTGTGATTCGTTTTCAATTATAATTGATTCTTTCGGTACTCCCATTTTGATAGCGATATTTGCAAACACCTCTGCTTCAGTAGTACCGACGAACTGTTCACGACCAGGCTTATCATTGTGAATCGAGCCAGATCCAGAACAAACAAGCACGGGTGCCCATCCGTCGAGATAAAGTTGGGCGGCACACTCTGCTACGCGTGTATCTCGATTCCCCAGAACCAAAATCATGTCAGCCTTTTTCAAGGTTTGGTGCATAAGCATGTAGTCCCAAATCTTTTGTGATGCAATTTCCTTGTTCATACTATTTGAATCCATATACAACGCGCAGCTCAAGCTTGGTCACGTCAAATTTCTTACCAAGAAGGGCGCTCTTGTAAGCCCCTGTCATTTCCCTAACAAATTGCTTCCTCGTTTTCGGAGACATCATGGCGTATGAAGAATTGGTCTTCAAACAGCCGATAGTCTCTGCAATAGTTTTCTTCTCGATAAATGGTATTGTAGTAGTCTTTACACACTTAAAACCAGCTCTAGAAAGCAAATCGCAAACAAAAGGTTGCCCTCTGAATTTTGTGGGGATTCCCATCCAATTATATCTTCCGTAAATATCACTTCCTATAGTTGGGTTACCAGACTTCATATATTGAGCCCAGAAAATAAATATAACTCCTTGCTGTTTGAGAACGCCCTTAATTTCAGAAAGCGCTTTCTTGTTTCCAAACCAGTGAAAAGCGGCTCCAGATATAACCGCATCAAAACTTCCCTTATCAAAAGGAAGTTTTTCAGCAAAGCCAGAGATGTATTCTATTGATAGCCCCTTTTTCCTTGCAGAAAATCGTGCCTCACGAAGCATCGCCTCGTCAGGGTCAATGCCGGTTGCTAAAACCCTATGTTTAGGATTTAGGACAAGAGGCTCTGTTGATTTCCCTGTTCCACATCCCACATCCAAAATACTCACGTTTTTTGAAGGCAACAAAGAGAAGAGGAGCTTGTACAGTTTTGGGTCGTAAGAACGACGGTACTTTTGATATAGCTTGGCGACTGACCCAAAAGATAAATTTTGTTTTGATTTATTCATAGACACATGACTAACCAGTTTGAACTCGAAACTAATTATACCACCTACCTCTTCAACACCCTCTTCAGATACTTCCCTGTATGCGACTTCTCATTCCTGGCGATGTCTTCGGGGGTTCCCTTGGCGACTAGATTACCGCCGCGTTCGCCGCCGTCGGGGCCGACGTCGATGACGTAGTCGGCGTTCTTGATGAGGTCTAGATTGTGCTCGATGACCACTACGGTATTGCCGTGGTCCACGAGCTTCTGGAGGATGTCGATCAATTTCTTCACATCTTCATAATGTAGGCCAACCGTAGGTTCATCCAAGAGATAAATGGTCTTCTGGACATGGGCGCGATAGAGCTCGCTCGAGATCTTGACGCGCTGGGCTTCGCCACCCGAGAGAGTGGTGGCTGATTGGCCTAGTTTGAGATAGCCAAGACCCACTTCATTCAGGGTGAGCAAGCGGTCAGAGATAGCCGGGATGTCTTCGAAGAAGGTCATTGCCTCCTCGACGGTCATCTCCAAGATGTCGTGGATGCTCTTCTTGCGGTACTTGATGTCGAGGGTCTCCTTCATGAAGCGCTTGCCGTTGCAGATATCGCAAGTGACGTAGACCGTCGGCAGGAAATGCATCTCCACGGCGATCTCACCGTTACCCTCGCAGGATTCACAGCGTCCACCCGGCCTGTTGAATGAGAACCGTCCTGGTCCCCAGCCGCGGGCACGAGCTTCAGGCTCTGAAGCGAACATGTCGCGGACATGCGACCATGCGCCGGTATAAGTGGCCGGATTGGAGCGCGGGGTGCGGCCGATCGGCGACTGGTCGATCAGGATGGCGCGGCCGACGTATTCGGAACCTGTGAATGAGCCGCAGTTGTAAGTCTCGGCCGTGCGGTGGCGTGACTCGAAGCGGGCCTGCAGATTCTTGTACATGATCTCGTACATGAGCGAGGACTTGCCGGAGCCGGAGACACCGGTGATGACATTGAAGACGCCGAGGGGCACGTCTACATTCATGTCCTTGATGTTGAAGATTTTGCCGTTCCTGATCATGATCTTGCCTTTGGGCTCGCGGCGCTTCATGGGTACGGGGATCTTCTCCTCGCCGCGCAGGTAGGCCAGGGTCAGCGAGCCGGAGGTATTCTTCTTGGCCGTCAGCAATTCATCTAGCCAGCCGGAAACCACGACTTCCCCGCCATGGATGCCGGCGCCCGGGCCGATGTCGACGATATAGTCGGAGGCAAACATCGTATCTTCATCGTGTTCGACGACCAATATGGTATTTCCAAGGTCGCGCAGGTGCAGGAGAGTCTGAATGAGCCTGTCATTATCTTTCTGGTGCAGGCCGATAGTCGGTTCGTCCAATACATAAAGTGCCCCGACAAGGCCGGAACCCAATTGAGATGCGAGTCTGATTCTTTGCGCTTCCCCACCGGAGAGCGTGCTTGCGCGTCGGTCCAATGTTAAGTATTCGATACCCACATTGACCATGAATGAGAGGCGGGCACCAATCTCTTTCAGCACAACCTTAGCGATATCTCTTTCGGCTGAAGTTAATTTGATATTCTCAAAATAGCCCGCCGCTTTCTCGATGGACATGTTCACGACTTGAACGATATTCAAATCTCCGATCTTCACATGCAGAGCCTCATCGCGCAGACGCGCGCCGTTGCAAACTTTACAAACGTCATCGCTAAAGAGACTTTCAGTCCCTAAACCATTACAAGCGGCACAAGCGCCGTATGGCGAGTTGAAGGAGAACAGGCGCGGCTCGATCTCCGGGTAGGAAAAGCCGTCGTATGGGCACATGAATTTGACGGACATGAGCTTCTCCTCGCCGCCAGGATATTCAAGGCGGATGATGCCCTGGGCCTCCTGGATGGCGCGTTCTAGGGATTCTGATAGGCGCTCACGGGCATTCTCCGAGGCCTTGTCCTTGCCCACGAACTCGCTGACGAATATCTCGTCTACTAGAAGGTCGATGTCATGCTTCTTGTTCTTGTCGAGGATGATCTGGTCGCGGAGCTTCATAATCTTGCCGTCGACGCGCACACGGTCATAGCCCTTGCCCAGGAAGTCATAGAGCATCTGGTAGTATTCGCCCTTGCGGCCGACTACGACTGGCGCAAATATTTTGATCTTTGCCTCACTGATGTTCACGCCAAAAACCTTCTTGGCCTTATCCACCCTACCCGTCACTGTTTTTAAAATCGTTTCCAGAATCTCTTCCTTGGAGATGCGGTGGATCTCGCGGCCACAAGTGAGACAGTGTGGCTTACCGACGCGGGCAAAGAGGATGCGCAGGTAGTCGTAGATCTCGGTGATGGTGGCGACCGTCGAACGCGGGTTGTTGGAACGCGATTTCTGGTCGATGGCGATAGCCGGAGAGAGGCCGGAGATCTCGTCGACGTCCGGCTTCTGCATCTTGTGCAGGAATTGGCGGGCGTAGGCCGAGAGCGACTCGACATAGCGGCGTTGACCCTCGGCGAAGATGGTGTCGAAAGCGAGCGAAGACTTGCCCGAACCAGAGAGGCCGGTCACGGCGATCATGGCGTTCCGGGGCATCTCAACGGTGATGTTCTTGAGGTTATGGGTGCGCGCGCCCTTCACGACGATCTTCTCTTCCTCATGGATGAGGTGCTTGGCGTCAGGCTTCTTTGGGGCAGGCATAGTGCGCGGGATACTATCACAAAAATGGGCAAAAATAAAGGGACGGGCGGCAAAACTCTTCCAATAAGAGGTTGCTGCATTGTGTAGTGAATTTTTCTACTTACACAAACCTCGCACCTCCTCCACGATCTGATCAAGCGAAACAGCCGCTTTGACCAGGAATTTCTGGGCGCCGAGGAGTTTGGCACGCTCGATGTCGTTCTGCTTGCTCAAGTTGGATAGGATCATGGCCGGGACCTTCGAGAGCCGGGGGTCCTCCTTGACCTTCTGCAGGATGTCGAAGCCGCTCATGCCCGGAAGCACCAAGTCGAGCACGATGCCGTCCGGGGTCTCGGTCTTGAGGGATTCGATGGCCTCTTCCCCATTCTTGGCGTGAATGAGCTCGAAACCGGAAGAGATCAGCTTCTTCGAGAGGATGGTACCGATGAGCTTGTCGTCTTCTACCCAGAGGATCCTCTTCTTGGCCGCATCGGATACCGGCTCCTCGACATGCTCGGTATAACCGAAGTAGTTGTTGACCTTCGCCGTCACTTCCCTTGGGTCGATGTGGAGAGCCATCAGATACTCTGCAACGCTACCGGCGGGCACCTTGCCCATGTTTATCGGCACTCCCTCGGTGGAGATCAGGAATACGGGGATCTTGGCGAGCATCGGCTCCGCTTGCTTCTTGGCGAGCAAGTCATAGCTATCGGTGTCGGTGAGGACCACATTGAGAAGGACGAGGTGTGGCAGGGTGTCGAATATCTTCTTGAGGCCGTCGAGGCCATTCTTGACTAGGTCGGTGGCATACCCCGCGGCATTCAAGGTCTTGGCGACCTTCTCGCCAAAAGAGCCGTTGCCCTCGATGATCAGGATCTTCTCTTTCTTTGGTGCGTCGGACATGAGCATATTATATCACTTCCGCTGTTTGGGTGAAGCGTGGACTTCGAGCGCGCTGTTGATAGCGATAAGCTCATCGCGCAGGAGCGCGGCTGCCTCAAAATCGAGATTTTTGACAGCCTGGGACATGGCTGCCTCCTTCTGCTTGATCAGCTTCTTGGGGTCGCTCCGCATCATGCCCTCATCGATCCGGACGAGTTCGGCCACGGCCTTGTCGTGATCGGTGCGGAGATGGTCGGTGATGTCGTGGATCTGTTTGATGATGGTCTGCGGGGTGATGCCGTGCTCTGTGTTATAGGCAGTCTGGATGATCCGCCGGCGTTCGGTCTCTTTTACGGCCCGATCGAGCGAACCGGTCATGTTGTCGGCATAGAGGATGACGCGACCAGCCGCGTTCCTGGCCGCCCGACCGATGGTCTGGACGAGGGCGGTCTCCGAGCGCAAGAATCCTTCCTTGTCGGCGTCCAAGATGCCGATGAGCGAGACTTCGGGCAGATCCAGGCCCTCGCGGAGCAGGTTGACACCCACCAGACAGTCGAACTTGCCCCTGCGGAAATCGGTCAGGATGGCGATGCGCTCCATGGTTTTGATGTCGCTGTGGAGGTAACTCGCCTTGATACCCTTCTCCTTGAGGAATTCGGACAGGTCCTCGGCCATCTTCTTGGTCAGGGTGGTGGCTAGGACGCGGTCGCCTTTCTTGATGGTCTTGACTGCCTCATCGATGAAGTCGAAGATCTGGCCCTTGTACTTGCCTTTCTCTATCACCGGCCGGATATCTATGACGGGGTCGACCAGGCCGGTCGGGCGGATGACCTGTTCGACGATCTGCTGGCTCTCCTTGCGCTCATAGTCGCTCGGCGTAGCGGAGGTGAAGATCATCGGGCCGACGCGCTCGAGAAACTCCGGGAATTTGAGCGGGCGGTTGTCTTTGGCCGATGGCAAGCGGAAGCCGTGTTCGACCAAAGTCTCTTTGCGCGAGGCATCGCCGGCATACATACCGTTGAGCTGTGGGATGGTGACATGGGATTCGTCCACGACGGTCAAGAAATCAGCCGAACCGTCGGCTTTGTGCGGGAAATATGAGAGTAAGCTGTCGGGCGGGTCTCCGGGCATCTTTCCGGAGAAGTGCCGTGAATAGTTCTCGATGCCGTTGGTATAGCCGATCTCTCTGATCATGGCTAGGTCATACTTGACTCGGCGCTTGAGGCGCTCAGCTTCAAGCGGCTTGCCGGCTTTTTCTAAGGCTTTCAATCTGTCTTCAAGCTCAGCCTTAATCGTCTTTATGGCTGTAGCGATCTGATCCTCGTTCGAGATGAAGTGCTTGGCCGGGAATATAAAGACACTCTGATGAGTGCCTCTTAGGGTTCTTGTGATCGGGTCAAATTCGGAGATGTTTGTGATCCGCGAGCCTTCATAATCGATTCGGTAAATAGTTCTTTCGCTTACTGGCATGATCTCAACCGTATTACCGACTGCACGGAATTGACCGGGGGTCAGATCAGCGATCGTGCGTTCGAAATGCACATCAATGAGCTTACGGATCATTTCCGTGCGTGACAATTCCATACCAACTGCAATCTTCATGTTCACCTTCTCATACTCGGCCGGACTGCCCAAGCCGTAGATACAGGAGACGGATGCCACGATGATCACATCACGGCGGGTGAGCAGGGCCTGTGTGGACGCGTGCCGCAGGCGATCGATCTCTTCGTTGATCATGGCCTCCTTCTCGATGTAAGTGTCGCTTGAAGGGATGTAGGCCTCCGGCTGATAGTAGTCGTAGTAGGAAACGAAGTAGTGCACGGCATTGTCCGGGAAGAATTCACGGTACTCCTGGGCCAGTTGGGCGGCCAGAGTCTTGTTGTGGGCGATGACCAGGGTCGGCTTGTCGTACTGGGCGATGATATTGGCCATGGTAAAGGTCTTGCCGGAGCCGGTCACACCGAGGAGGGTCTGACGGTCCATGCCTTTGTTGAGGCCCTTCATCAGTGCCTCGATGGCTTTGGGCTGGTCGCCGGCCGGTTGCATGGTTTGGGATAGTTTGAAGAGAGGCATAGTGTAGTCGTTACCGTGTTGTTAGGGTGTGGTCATAGTAGTATATCAGGCACGTTTTCGCTAATAAAAAGCCGCTCACGAGATCGTGGCGGCGAGAGAGTGATTTGCGTGCGGCTAGTTTTAGGCCGCAGCCATACGTTCGAGTTCCCTGAGCGGAAATGGTGCCGCCGATTGGCCGGGTTTGAGATGGCCGTTGAGTCGTGCCCTGTTGGCGAGCACCTTACGGTTCTGTGTTCGGCTGACATCTTGAGAACGCCTCTTCTTGTGTCGGATAGACATGTGTGGAGCTGTTTGGGTTGGAACTATTTCACCCTCGTTTCCTCCGCGATAGCGCAGGAATGGGCGAAGTGAAGATAGTACGATATTATCGTTTTTTGCGCAACACCACTCTCTCTACCGCCCTGTGGATATGTTTCTCCCCCATCTCATAGAGTTCGATGAGCTCATCCGGCTTGCCTGACTGGCCGAACAGATCCTTGACGCCGATGAATTCTATTGGCACCGGAAAGTGCGCTGCTAGGCATTCGGCTACGGCTGAACCCATGCCGCCGTGGATCTGATGCTCCTCGACCGTGACGATGGCCCCTGCTTCATGTGCTAGACGGATGATGGTATCTTCGTCGAGCGGTTTGATCGTAGATAAGTTGAGCACGGCCACATTCTTGCCATGACTCTCGAGCTCCTTGGCGACTTTCAGGGCTTTATGCAAAAGGGCGCCGGTAGCGATGATAGCGACATCAGCTTTCTTGTTATTCAAAGGCTTGAACACGACTGCCGCCTTGCCGATCGCAAACGGCGTGTCCTCGGTAGTCATCACCGGGGTCTTCTCACGTGCCAGACGGATATATGTCGGCGAGTCGGTCTTGGCGGCGGCCAGAGTAGCCTTGCGGGCCTCGATGGCATCGCAGGGTGAGATGACCACCATACGCGGGATGACGCGCGTCAGAGCGATATCCTCGATGGCTTGATGCGTGCCGCCGTCCGGCCCGACCGATATGCCGGCATGCGAACCGGCGATCTTAACTGGCCGATCGTTGTAGCAGATAGTCGTGCGGATCTGTTCCCAGTTGCGGCCGGGGCTGAACATGGCATAGGAAGTCATAAATGGGATCTTACCCATGGCGGCCAAACCGCTAGCCACACCGGCCATGTTCTGCTCGGCGATGCCGATCTCCACGAAGCGTTCCGGGAACTTCTGCTTGAAAGCGAGCATGTGGGTTGATTCGGTCAGGTCAGCGCAGAGTCCGACCACTCTCTTGTCGATCTCCGCCGCCTTGATGAGCCCCTCGCCGAAACCCTTGCGGATCGGCTGTTGTTCGACATTGGCGTCGAATAGCTTGGGATTGAGTTTGAGATCAGGATTAAGCATAGATGACTGACATCACATACACGACAAAGATGATTATCAAGGCGCCTTCGAAGCGGCGCATGGCCAACACCCGGCCGTTCTTCTTGTAACCGCTCGGATATTTGTAGCTCGGCGATTTATCGTTCAGCATGAGCGTGATACCGAGGATCAGCGCCAAGAATAGGTATGCGACGAACCAGGGAGATGCCACCGACTGAGTGATGACGAAAGCGGCCGAACCGATCAGGAAGAGCAATTTTAGAACAGTTTCGAAGAGTCTCATATGATTTGATTATTTTTATAAAAATAACTGGCTGATAATGATATCTGGCTTGCGCTCAATCATGATGTGGCGCTTCAATGCGTCCACCCAAGGTCCGGACATCCCTAAGGGCCTTCCTGGCTGTCTCGATCTCTTGCGGCGTGGTCGGCGGCTTGCCGTGCCACTCATATTGGCGTTCGAAATCAGGGACCCCCTTGGAAGGTATGGTGTTGGCGATGATCACGGACGGCCGGTCGAAAACTGCGTGCGCTTCTCCGATGGCGCGGTCGATATCGCGGAAATTGTGGCCATCTATCTCTGTGACATGCCAGTTGAAAGCGCGCCACTTATCACCAAGCGGGTTGAGCGGCATGATGTCCTCGGTGAAACCGTCGATCTGGATGTTGTTACGGTCGACGATGACGGTCAGATTCTGGATCTTCTCCTTGCCGGCGAGCATGATGGCTTCCCAGTTGTTGCCTTCGTCGAGCTCTCCGTCACCGGTCAGACAATAGAATTGCTTGCTCGAAGAGCGTCCATGGTCGAGACGGTCCGCCAGAGCCATGCCTACCGCCTGCGAGAGACCCTCCCCGAGTGGGCCGGAAGAATTCTCGAGCATCGGCAACCATTCGCGATGTGGATGTCCTTGCAGGCGGGAGCCGAGCTTACGCAAAGTCAGCAATTCGGCGACCGGGAAATACCCGGCGTGAGCCATGGCGGCGTATAGGACCGGGCAGATGTGGCCGTTCGAGAGGATCAGGCGGTCGCGATATTCCCAATCAGGCTTCTTGGGGTCGTGCTTCAGGGCGTGGAAGTATAGATATGCGAAGATGTCGGCCATATCGAGTGGGCCGGCAGTGTGGCCGGACTTGGCTTCGATCAGGGCCTCGAGGAGGGAGCGGCGGATGTCGAGGGCCTTCCCTTCCAGAAACTTTACTTTTTCGTCGGTAAGAGCCATTGGCGGAATTATATCACGGCTATCTGGAAACATGCTTGAAGCGCTGGATGGCCTCGAAGACGTTGTCTGAACCGAATATACCCGAGCCGGACACGAGCCGATCGGCGCCGGCGGCTATGAGCTCGGGAGCGGTTTCGAGCGAAACTCCGCCGTCGATAGAGATCGGCAGATCAGGATATTTCGCTCGTACGGCCTTGATTCGGTCGATGACCTTGGGGTCGAAGGCCTGCCCTTGGAAGCCGATCTTGTCTATACCCATGAGTTGGATGAATTGGACCACGCCTTCGGATATCTTGAATCTGGGGTCTTCCAGTACAGCGATATCGGTCTCTTCATTCAAGGCCAGACCGATCTCGGCGCGGCCGATCAGAGACTCGACGGCTTTGCCGATGTCGCCTTTGGATTCGACATGGATGATGATGCGCAGGGCCCCGGCCATCACCCAGTCATCCACAATCTCCTCGGGCTTGTTGACCATGAGGTCTATCTCGAAGTTGAGCTCTTTCCAGCCAGGCAAGCCCTCTTCTTGGTCGACGATCTTCTTGAACGAATCGTCCGGTTTGCGGTACGGCCAAGTCGCGTCAGGCGTGAATTGACCGTCGCAGACGTCGATCTGCACGGTCTTGACCAGCCCGTGCACCTCCGAGACTTTGTCTTCAACTTCCTTGAAGTCCTTGGGGAGGATCGCGGGGATAATCTCGATCTTACTCATTTATTCGATGTTATCTATCTGCGCGATCCTTCTCATGTGGCGCTCCTCGCCAGAAAACTCCGTAGCTAACCAAAGCTCGACGGCTGCCACCGCTTCCTTCTCAGTAGTGAATCGAGCTCCGATCGAGAGCACATTGGCATCATTGTGCAGCCGCGAGAGTTTGATGATCTCGGTTGAGCCGCCATACCAAGCTACGGCGCGTACACCCGGGAAGCGGTTGGCTACCATAGCTTCTCCCTCCCCAGAGCCGCCGAAGATGATAGCCCTCGTCTCCCCGCTCAGATCTTCAGCCACCTTCATAGCCGCGGCAGTCATATATACGGGATAATCGTCGCCATCGACGAACTCATGCGCGCCGACATCTAAAAGCGGGAGCTTCTTGCTCTCCAAGTATGATCTAACGGCTTCTTTGAGCTTGTAACCGGCGTGGTCTGCAGCGAGGATGATCATGCGTACAGTATAACAATCCACAGGGAAAATTCCATCGGCCGACGTCATGCTATCATGGAGCGCAAGATGGACTCCAGTGTCGAACATATCGAAACAGACCGAGCTAGCCAGCGGCTGCTGTCGCATCTCTAGTGCAAACGGTTCCACTCAAGCCCTTGGAAGCAGCATCGGCACTCTTGGCCAAGTCATCACACGCATCTCGTACGTTTACAAAAGAATCCGTGCGAATATATTGTCCAATTGACGTGCGTACGCCACTACGATGCCAATGATTATTATTAAGATAATTAATACAATAATTGATTTTTTATTCATTTTATTTTCTTAAACCAACCGCCCCGCCCTGACCACGTGTTCGACGAGCGTGTACGTATACCCCATCTCATGGTCGTAGCATGTTAGCAGAAGATCCATAAAAACATTTTAACATAGAATTTTATAAAGACTCCACGCGCTCACCTCTCAAAAACTCAATTGTCTAAGTACTTGAGAGGTGGCGTTTTGGTGTTCTTATTTGATTATCAAGGTGCATTTAAATCATATGGTAAGCCGTGATTTATAGCAAGCTGAATCCGCTATACCCACTACAGCCGATTATGGCGGATTATAGCGGATATTTATCAGATAGCATCACTTAGTATCAGACTCCAGTTGATTAAATCCGACCAATTCGACATCATTTATAGCTTCATCTGTTGTATTTGAATCAAGTAATTTAATTGAGAATCTATATTTTTTACCTATTTCAAATCGTTGTGAATAATCTACAAAAATTACAAGTTCGGTGTTGGAGAGA
Organism: Minisyncoccota bacterium; assembly: GCA_041665325.1. Taxonomy (GTDB): domain Bacteria; phylum Patescibacteriota; class Minisyncoccia; order Phycocordibacterales; family PALSA-1337; genus C7867-002. Next base: position 126,965 of record JBAYJB010000001.1, on the reverse strand, counting down.
TTATACGTTTTCAGTGGAATATTATTTTCAGAAATGACGATATTATTTCTCATGCAAGGTTTACATTGTGCACCAGCTGGACAAGGCGGACATTCATACCTTTTTACCACATATCCTTCTGTGTTGTAGGAACCAGGTTGTAAGGACTTCTCTTTTAATTCATGAATAGAGTAGGATTGATAATCTAGACTTGCAGGGTAACCTCTATCAATAATAGTACTTTGAGTAGGTTTCAAAAGGTAAATACCTCCAATAATTAATACGAGAACGACTGTTAATACAATATATTTTGTCTTCATATTTTAAATGAGTCTTCCGGCTTTAATTACGTGCTCGACGAGAGTGCTCGTATACCCCATCTCATTGTCATACCAAGCCAGGACTTTGACCAAGTTGCCCCCGACGACACGGGTGAAGTCCAGATCGGCGATCGAAGCATGACGGTTGCCGATGATGTCATGGGAGACCAGCGGCTCGTCCGTCACGGTGAATATGCCTCTCCAACGTGCTTCGCCGGCGGCCTTCTTGAGGATGGCATTGATCTCTTCGGCAGTGGTATCTCTCCTGGCGATGAATGTGACATCCACGAGCGAACCGGTGACTACCGGTACGCGGATGGAGATGCCGTCGAACTTGCCTTCGAGCTGGGTCGCCACCTTGGTGACAGCGATAGCGGCGCCGGTCGAGGCTGGGACGATATTCTGGGCCGCGGCGCGGCCTTCGCGGAAATCCTTCTTGCTCGGACCGTCGACTAGAGCCTGGCTAGCCGTGTAGGCGTGCACCGTATTGAGGAGCGCCTTCTCGATGCCTATCGACTCGTCGAGGATGGCGATGAGCGGCGAGCCGGCGTTGGTAGTGCATGAAGCGTTCGAGGAGATAGTGCAGGTTTCGAGCTTGGCCTCATTCATGGCCATCAGGACAGTCTCTCCTTGGAATGGAGAGTCAGGGGCATCCTTGATCGGGGCGGTCACGACTACCCTCTTGGCACCAGCCACGATGTGGGCTTGAGCCTTCTCGGCTGAAGTGAAGAGGCCGGTGGACTCGACGACGATATCGACGCCGAGAGCCTTCCACGGGAGCTTGGTCGGGTCTTTCTCGCTGACGAACTGGATCTCCTGGCCGTCTACGACGAGCGTGTTGTTCTTCTCATTGACGCTGACATCGAAGGGGCTGACGCCGTAGGCCGTGTCATACTTGAGCAGGTAAGCGAAATTCTGGATGTTACCAAGGTCATTGACGGCCACGACCTCGATCTCCTGGCGGCTACGGGCGACCTTGAGGAAGGCTCTGCCGATCCTACCGAAACCGTTTATCGCTACGCGGGTTTTCTTCATATGATTGTGTTAAGGGTTAGTGGACAAATTATATCATAATGATAGATTACAAGACGGTATATCCCCGTACAGCAACAACTATATAACCCAAAAGATGAAAACTCGCCATCGTCTGATGAACAAAGACTTTACCTACAGCATCATCGAAACCGCCATGAGGCGTATCGAAGGTGCTCTCGAAATCCTGCGCCGATACCCGTCATCCTACGGGCTTGACCACAAGATCGTCTATTTTCGTCGGCTTCAGCGTTCTGAGCATGTGCTCGCTGACTTCTCGGTGACCATGGCCTGCAGGAAAGGGCTTCGGACTTTCCTGTTCTGTGTGAAGCTCGGACCGTCGAGGCCCCTGACGAAGCATTTCAAGAAGCTCTTGGATGACAGCGGCATCACGGCGCTCTGCCTCAACATGCATGCCAAGTTCAAGGCCATCGAACGCGAGTTGGCTCGCCTGCTCAAGAACCACCTCTATGGTCCGGTAAAGCAGGTGGATAAGAGCCTGTACCCCCGTAGCCGTCTCCACAACCGGCTTGGCTACAAGATGCCCTGCGCCGCCTGATATCGGCAGACCTGCTCACACTCACTCATCGTTCCGAGCCGCATCCTCTGGGTGCGGCTTTTTGTTTGGCTTCGAGTGATGCTAGAATACTCCCATGCTCCAATGGATCGTCGGGTTCGCCCTCGAGCATAACCTGCTCATATACCTACTGATCATCTTCTTGGCCTTCCTCCAGGGACCGCTCCTGGCGGTTATTTTTGGCGTGCTCTTGCGTCTCGGCTATCTCCACTATATACCGATATATATTGCGCTCATGGTCGGCGACTTGGTGGGCGACACCATCTGGTATCATGTCGGCCGTATCTATGGTCATCGCTTCGTCGCGCGCTTCGGTAAATATTTCGGTATCACCGAACACAAGATCGAGATCATGACCACACTCTTCCACCGTTACAAGAACTACGTCCTCTTCCTGTCGAAGATCACCAACGGTTTCGGCTTCGCCATCGTGACGCTCATGACCGCTGGCATGGTCAGGATCCCCTTCAAGATGTATCTCTTCGTCAATCTACTCGGCCAATTCATCTGGACCGGGACACTTCTAGCTGCCGGGTTCTATTTTAGCGAGGCCTATATCAAGATTGACCGATGGGACGGACAGGTGTCGCTCGTGGTCGGTGGTATCATCGCTCTTGTGGCGATCTATCGCTACTGGCTGTACCTCAAGGGGCGCGTAGAGAGGATCTCTATTCCCAACAATCCCTAAGATACAATAATGCTATCCATCATCATCCCCACATTGAATGAAGAGAGCGTCATCGCCGACGTACTGAAGCGATTGCAATCAAAGTTCACACTTCCACATGAGATCATTATCTCCGATGGTAAGAGTAAAGATCGGACTGCCGAGATCGCCGGGCAATACGCCGACAAAGTGATCGTCCACGACAAGCCGGAGCGCCAGAATATTGCAGAGGGCAGGAATGCCGGGGCGGCCGTGGCTACCGGTGATTTTATCGCTTTTATGGATGCTGATTGCTATATTCTTGATCCTGATAAATTCTTTGCCCAAGCATTGAACATATTCACCAAAGACCCAAGGATTGTGGCTGTGACGCCAAAGATCAGGGTGTTACCGGAGATGGAAACCTTAGCGGATAGGTTCTTCTTCGGGGTGCTCAATTTCAGTAAGTGGCTGCAGAACAACAAGCTTCACCGCGGCGAGTCGGGCGGAGAGATGCAGATCATGCCGCGTACGGCCTTCGATAGGGTCAAGGGTTTTCGTGAAGACCTGATCACGCGCGAAGACGCTGATATGTTCCTGCGCCTTTCGAAGATCGGACGGACTTACTATGACCACACCCTGGTCGTGTATCACACCGGACGGCGGGCCCATAAGATCGGATGGACCAAACTCCTCTGGGACTGGACGCTGAATACCGTCTGGGTCATACTCTTCGATAAGGCCCACGCCAAGGAGTGGAAGGTGGTGCGTTAGCCCCTAATATATGGCAAAACCAAAGATCAGTCTCGTCATACCCGCGTATAACGAGGAAAAACATATCGGAGCTTGTCTCGAACATGCTCTGAAAAGCGCCAAAGGACGTTTCCACGAGGTTATCGTGGTCGATAATGCCAGCACCGACGGAACAGCCCTTGTGTGTTCGCGATATCCGTCGGTCAAAGTGGTCTATGGAGCGCGCAAGGGTCTGACGCACGCCCGCCAATACGGCCTCGATGCGGCGACTGGCGATATGCTGGCCTACATCGACGCCGACACTCGGATGCAGCCATCTTGGTTCGACACCCTGGAGAAGACTTTGTCTCGCTATCCGGATATCGTCGCCTTGAGCGGGCCGTACCGTTATCACGACGGTGCCCGCTGGAAGAACATGGTCATGCAATCATTGTGGTATCTCTCCGCGCCCTTGGCATATCGGCTGGTCGGCTACATGATCCTTGGCGGTAATTTCGTAGCCAGAAAAGATGCGCTCATCGCTATGGGAGGTTTCGATACGAGCATCGAATTCTACGGCGAAGACACTGATATCGCTCGTCGCATTCACAAACATGGCAAGGTGCTATTCCGTATGGATTTCTATCTGCACACTTCGAGCCGGCGATTCCAGGATGAGGGATTGATCAGGGCCAACGCCGTCTACATGCTCAATTTTTTGTGGCCGGTCCTATTCGGCAAACCCTTTACCAAAAAGCATAAAGATGTGAGGATATAGCTCATCATGAAACCTGATCTCAAGGCCTTTTTAACCTGTGCGGCATTTACGGTTTTTTTTATCGTTGGTCTTATGATATCCAAGCAAACATCTGATATTCTCACTCCGTTGTCTATATTTTTTCTTATACTTATAGTAAATACTTATTTCTCAATTAAACTTTTTGCACAATTAACACCCATGAGTGATCACGTGCAAAATCTTATGGATGCCTTGCTGGTTGTTTTGTATGCCTTGCTTGCTTACGGCTTACGAAACGCCCTATTATTTACATCAATCCTTACGATTGTCTTCGTTGTGGCTACATTCAAATATGTCTTGCTAAAAAGAGTCATAGATCATCCTCGGCTGCTTAAGAATAAGACGTGGATTGATGCCACCGGCGTGCTCATGTGTCTCATTGCTGTCTGCGGAACATTCTTCGGCTATGAGGTTTTGACTTCCTGGTTCTTAGCTATTGTTTTTGGAGTTGCTAATATATTTTTGCTATTTGTGAGGCCGATGTATCGGATATAACTTATGAACGAATCATATCTGACAGAAAGGGGTCTGTACTACAGGACAAATCAATTCTCGAAAGAACGAGAGACTCTGGTCTTCGTGCACGGCCTCTCCGGTAGCTCATCCGCCTGGTGGCGGTATGAGGATTATTTTGGCGACAGGTACAATATTGTCACTTTCGATTTACGTGGTCATGGCAAATCATTCCGGCCCAAGGTATACAAGGATTATGACATCAGCTTGTTTGCCGATGATCTGAAGGCATTGTTGAGCCACCTATCCATAGAGACATTTGTTCTGATTGCGCATTCGTTCGGCGCGGCGGTTGCTCTGGAATTCATGCTCTCGAATCCGGGGAGGGCGAGGTCGGCGGTCTTCTTGAGCCCCGACATATATATTAGGAAGAATCGCCCGGTCCGACTATTCTTCCCTCTCATCGGATGGATCACGAACATCGCAAACCTCTTCGTGTTATCCGATAAGAGAGGTGGGCATGTGGACTATGCGCGATATTTGAACACCGGAGACTGGAATCTAAGACGCATCACCAGAGATGTGTTCAATACCGGCTTGTGGCCATATCTGTATACCCTGAAACATCTGTATCGATTTGATCGCGAGAAGCAGTTGGGAGATATCAAAGTCCCGATCCTTCTCATCCACGGTACTAAGGACTCAATGGTGCCATATGATAATTCCGTGCAAGGCATCCGAAAGATCCACGGATCACGGCTGATCACGTTGCCCGGCGCACGTCACGTTACCATCCTCAACAATTTTTCGGAGATTTCCCAGGCGTTAGACGAGTTCCTAAAGGTATAGGACAACCACAAAGATGAGGACGACGAGTATCCGGTAGACACCGAAGCCGGTGAAGGTGTGCTTCTTGAGATAGTTCAGCAGGAATTTGATTGCCAAGATTGCAGCTACAAAGGCGGCGATGAAGCCGATGGCGAGCAAGCCGAAGTCGCTAGAATGAAAATCGCCGGCGCTCCTGAACAGATCCAATCCGGTAGCCGCCAGAACCGTCGGCACAGCCAAGAGGAACGAGAATTCCACGACTGCTTCCCTGCTCAAGCCACAAAAAAGACCTCCGATGATGGTCGCTGCAGATCGGGAAACGCCTGGAATAATCGAGATAGCTTGAACGAGGCCGATCAGGGCTGATTTTCCATAACTCAAACTGCGAATATCGCTCATATCTGATTCCGGCTTGGTTTTGAACCACTTTTCAAATACGATGAGCGCAAGGCCGCCGATCGCCAGCGCCCAGAGAGTCACGGCTATATTCCCGATCAGATATTCCTTGACTAGTTTGTATAAAATGAGGCCGATGATCGCCGTGGGGATGAAAGCCGCCAACACTCTCTTCAAGACTGCGACATCGAGGAATCTGCGCCAATACAGCACGATGACCGCCAAGATAGCCCCGCTCTGTATGGCGATCTCGAAGGTCTTCACGAAGGCGGATTGGTCGAGACCCATGATCTGCGCTGTGAGCGTGAGATGCGCCGTCGACGAGATCGGCAGGAATTCGGTCAGACCCTCGACAGCGCCGAGGATGATAGCTGTGAGGTTAGTCAGCATGTGGCGGTATCAAGTCGCTGTATAAGAATGATTCCGGGATGGTCTTGAGGAGCTGGCAGGGCTCCTCGGCTATCGGCCGATCTTGTTCGCAGAGGCTCTTGATGGCCTGCCGTTTCGAATCGCCAAATACGAATGTGTATGCGACATCGATCCTCTTGAAAGCCATAGGCGTCAAGGTCAGTCTGGTGTAGGGCTGGCCCTCATAGCCGGAAATGAGCGAGATATCGGTGACAGCCGGCGAGTGCGGGAGTATGCCGGCCACATGCCCGTCCGGTCCGACGCCGAACTGGGCGATGACGAGACCCCTGGCACCCGCAATGGCGCCAGATATCTCGTCGAACTTCAAGGAATATGTCGCCGCTGTCTCGGCCAGCGACTTGCCTATCAGGAATGACAAAGTGCCGACATGGTCGAACGTGAAGCCGTTGTCGGCCATCTGCCTCCAGTTGGAATCCTCGTGTCCGACCGGGCCGTAGCGTTCATCTGTCTGACCAACGGTGAGATTGGCCAGCTCTCTGTCGGAACATTCGCCAGCAATGATAGTAATGGCCGAAGCAGCTAGCGGGATATTCGAGCCGCCGCAGACGAGCCAGAAAACTTTCCGTCCAGCGTGGAGCGCGGCCGTCATCCGGCCGGCCATCTCTTCTATGCCCTTATCGGGATTTTTTGTTTGAATGAATTGCATGTCCTCCGAACTGCTTACGCAATAAAGCAACTATTTTGTTTGAGAATTTCTTTTGATTCTTGGGGTCAGCTGACTCTCGGCGTACCTTGAGGGCATCGGCGATCACTCTGACATCCACGCCGAGCTCCTTGCCGGCCTTGACCGTCCATTCACCTTCGCCGGTAGCGTCTATTCTACCAGATGTCGAGCGGATATCCTCGTGCTCGAAGATGTCGCGGCAGAGGTCGATGAGCCAGCTCCGCACGACCGAGCCCTGTTGGTATACTCGGGTCACGGCGGCCAGATCGAGGTCGAAGCGGCTGGCTTCCAAGACAGCATATCCCTCGCCTATGGCCTCCATCATGCCGTATTCGATGCCATTGTGGACCATCTTGGTGAAGTGCCCAGCGCCAGCACGGCCCAGATACGCGTAGTTATCCCCAGCTGAGAGCGCCCTCATGATCGGTTCGACGCTCTTCCACTTAGCTTTCGAGCCGCCGATCATCAGGGCAAAGCCATTCTTCTCTCCCCAGATACCGCCGGAGGTCCCGCAATCGAAGAAGTGTATGCCACGCTTCTCCAGTCTGGCACCACGGCGCATTGAATCCTTATAAAAAGAGTTCCCACCGTCAATGACGATGTCACCTTTCCTCAAGAATCTCCCGAGCTGATCTTTGCCAAAAATGAAATCGTCTACAATAGCGTGCGGCAACATAACCCAGAATATTCGCGGACTGCCGGTCTTATTCACGGCTTCAGCTAGGTCGCTAGTGGCAAATACTCCAGACTTGCGGACCAAGCCGGCCGGCCCCGCTGACCGATTCCAGGCCGTGACCCCGAATCCTTTCTTGTGCAGTCTGCGTGCGATCTGCGCGCCCATCCTTCCCAAACCGAATATTGTGAGAGGTGGTTTATTCATGGGTATATTCTAGCAAATATATATTTAGGTGCTGTCTCCGCGTACAGCTTGCCCGCTTCGCTGGCGGTGAGGGCCTTGGCATATACGCGCACGTCGTCGATGTGACCGCTGAAATAGACTCCTTCGGTGCAGGTTATGTTCGGCTCTCCACCGATACAGATAGAATTGTTGACTGAATAGGATATCGATCCACTCGGCGTGGCGTTGGTTGCGACGCGTTTGCCGTCCAGATAGAGAGATAGAATATCACCATCATACGTAGCGAGGATGTGATACCACTTGTTGATTGCGATACCGGAGAGTGGGTACGATACGGCGTGATAACCCCCTACATGGACTAGAGCGCAGATGGCGTTCGGACAGTAGGATGGTTCGTTGAGCGAAAGCTGGTAGCCGCCACCCTGGGTCTTCGAGACTATGGTCATATGTTGCCCAGACGTGATGTTTGCGGGCCTTATCCAGGCGCTGAATGTCACAGCTCCAGTGGGAGCAAGTCTAGACGAATACGGCACATCGATGACCCCGGTTGTTCCGTTGAACAAAATGGAATATCCACTACCGTTAGGTGTGATCGTATTATAAGTCGCTCCGGCGGTCATGGTCCCATTGTTCCCATATATCGATCCATCGATAGCATTACCGGATCCCTGGTTGAAATCCCACATACCGACGGCCATATCGCCGGTTGATCGGTATACCTGCCCGGAGAATGACTGCCCAACACCAACTCTGGCCTTATCCCTTACTGATTGGATGGAGGCCAGCACGACCGCCGACAACATGCCAATGATGGAGATGACCACGAGAAGCTCTATGAGAGTAAAACCGCGTGTTTTCACGATCATTATGATAGCATATGTCGAAAAATCTACCGTGACTCTCCTTCGAAATCAGGCATGACAATTCCCCATCGCATACTGGCAGGATCAAGCTTCAAATATGCGCTCTTGCCTACGGAGGGATTTGTGACCATCGATTCACCGAGAGCGCGGTCGGCATAATTGAATACCACAACGTACTTATGGCGCGGATTCTGACTAGGATTTGTGCTCTGTGGTGCTATCCTGTCACCGAGGAGGTATCCGTCCGACCCAACATAACCATGGTCAGTATTTAGCGCGGCTACGGCATAGAAGAAGACGCCTGAACCGCCGCGTTCTTGGGTGATGATAAATGCGATGTCTTCCCGACCATCGCCGTCCAGGTCGGTGAAAAGCTCATTGCCAAATTCGGTAATACCCTCATCAAGCTTTACTCTTTGATCTTCGATCATATATTCGGCATCCTTATAACTCGATGCCAGGCCTGCCTGGTTCGTCTGACGAGGGCGATTATATACATAGAAAACTCCCGTTATGATCACCGCGACGAGGAACAATCCAAGAAGTTTTTTGCTCATGAATTTATTATATCCGAACTTGGAAGTATTTGCCGGCCGTCTGGAACAAAGTTGGAACGCATTTTCTAATAAGCATGAACACTTAAAACAGTTAAGCCTATATATGCTTGCCCTATACTGACGCCCGTGTAATTATTATTCTTCATAATAAATTATACAATTTTCTTTCTTGCTGGCGGTTTGGTACGAAGTTGGAACCTATTTTAGCAAAGAAAAAACCCCAGCGTTAGCCGGGGTTGATGCTCACACTACGAATCGTCGTATTGCGAGCGTGTGAAGCTCTTGTGATTCGTCACGGGTGTCCTTTGTTGAGTTCGTGGATATCATAGCATACCCAATATTTTTGTCAAGTGCTGCGGGACTTGGATTCGAACCAAGATAACAAGCTTCAAAGGCTCGTGTCCTACCATTAGACGATCCCGCAAAGAATAACGAGGACCTTCATTTAACCACAGATCTTGACTACAGCCAACTCGAGGGGCAGCTGCTCGATGCGAGCGCGTTGGGTGCCTTCGGCGGCTTCGAGGATCATGGAGAGCATGACGGGCGTGAGGAACTTCTTCCCTGCCTCCTTGGCGATGAATTCCCAGTCGTCCGGCGAGACGCGTTCCTTCACGGAAGCTTCGGCGGACTTGGAATGTTGCACAAGCAAGATGAAACGCGTCTTCTCGAGGACCAGGGTGATGAAGGTATTCAAGGAGATCCCATCCTCTTCGGCCTTAGCGAGCACTCCCAGAGCAGCGTCCCCTTGCTTGGCGATGAAGTGTTCGATGAAGTTGTTGACGAGCCCGGCCCGCGGGGCACCGGTGATGGATTCGACCTGCGCACGAGCGATCTTCTTGCCGGAACTGGCTGCGAAGACCTTCTCAAGCATTCCTAGGGCATCGCGGAACGAACCGTCGCCTAAAAGAGCGATTAGATCTGAAGCTCCGGCATCCAATTCATACCCTTCGGCCTTAGCGACCATCAATACTTGTTTCCTAACAACTTCCCTGCCTGGCTTCTTGAATGTAAATGTCTGACAACGCGAAACGATCGTCTCCGGTACTTTGTCGAGCTCGGTCGTAGCCAGGATGAAGACCACATGTGTCGGCGGCTCCTCGAGCGTCTTCAAGAGCGCGTTCCAGGCGTCTTTGGAGAGCATATGCACCTCGTCGATGATATAGACTTTGAAAGCGGACGAGAATGGTCGCACCGAGACATGTTCGCGCAAGGCGCGGATGTCGTCGATACCGCGATTGGAGGCGGCGTCGATCTCGAAGATGTCCTCGTCGGCCGTGCCCAGGGCCTTGGCCATGATACGAGCCACGGTGGTCTTGCCGGTGCCGCGAGAGCCGGAAAAGAGATATGCGTGGGCCGTGCGCTTGTTCTCAACGGAATCCTTGAGAGTCTCCACGATGTCGGCCTGGCCCATCACTTCGGACCATTTCTGCGGGCGGTATGTGCGGTAGAGGACGGGCATATATCTATATTAACATGCGTCGAGGTATTGTTTTACCACAGATGCGACATCTCGGGCATCCTCTGTTTCCATCAGTTTGACGCGCAATTCCTTGGCCCCCTCCCAGCCGGAGACATAGGCCTTGAAGTGCTTGCGCATGATGGCGAAGTTCTTGATGCCCTTGAATTTCTTCTCGAACAATTTGGCATGCTCGACCATCACCTTCAAGCGTTCGGCAGGCGTCCTCTGCTTCGCTTTCTTCTCAAATAACCACGGCGTGCCGAATATGCCACGGCCGATCATCACGCCATCGCACCCGGAGCGCTTGATCTTGGCCTGGCCATCAGCCAACGACTCCACATCGCCATTGCCTATGATGAGAGTCTTCGGGCTGATCTCGTCGCGCAGTTTGACGATAGCCGGCATCAGTTCCCAATGCGCTGGGACATCAGACATCTCCTTGCGCGTGCGAAGGTGGATGGTCAGGGCCGGCAACTTCAATTCAAGCATAATTTTAATCCAATCAAAATCGACTTTGTTATACCCCAAACGCGTCTTCACGGAGACAGGCAACCCCTTTGCACCTTCACGAGCCGCCTCGATGACTTCGATGGCCTTCTTCGGATCCTTGATCATAGCCGCACCGCCTCCCTGCTTCTCAACCGACCGGTCCGGACAGCCCATGTTGATGTCTAGACCATCGAACTTGAGTTTCTTCACCAGCGCGGCCGCTTTCTTCATGACTGCGGGATGGCCAGTGAAGAGCTGGGCCACGATCGGCCGCTCGGCGTTGGAGTACTCGAGATCGACGAGCAGTCTCTTGCCGCCCGCCGAGATCAGGCCATCAGCCGAGACGAATTCCGTCCACGTCACATCCGGCTTGCCGTATTTGGCGATGAGCTTGCGGAAGGCACTGTCGGTGACATTGGCCATGGGTGCCAAGACGAACAACGGCCGAGGTAGTTTTGTCCAGAAGTCCTTCATCTGATCTTGTTAAGTAGCTTTATCACATCGCCGTCGCGGTCGTCGCTCCCGAGGACAACCACCGCGTAGGTGTCCTGACTGCGGCCGATGGCAAAGAGTCCGACCGAAGTGCGATCAGCTTCGTCCGTATAGCCATTCTTGCCGCCGCGATAGTATGACCAGGATAGGAAGTGCGTCGGGTTGACCCATGTGTGGTTGCGCACAGTCTTGCTCTTCTGGTCTGTGATCGAGATGATCTCCGGATCGTGAAGGCGGATCCAATCGATGATGATGGCCATATCGACAGCCGTCGACTGATTGCGCGGCGAAAGTCCGGAAGGATCCTCGAAGACCGTCCGATAGGCACCGATCGATTGCACGAAGTCATTCATGGCTTGGACGAACTGCTTTCGGCCAAAATGGCGCGCGTAGGCCTCGGCGGCGTCGTTCGAAGAGACCATGAGCAACGGATACAGGAGGTCGCTCGCGGCAAAAGTCTCCCCAACTCGGAAGAGCGCTGTATTGCCGTAAGTGGATATGACCTCGGCCGTGAGCGTGATGCGCGCATCAGCGGGGATATATTTCCGGGCGACCATGGCCGTGACGAGCTTGGTCAGTGAAGCCACCGGCAGCAGCCGCTCTTGGTTGTATTGCGCTACTTCCGTGCCCGTCGTCAGATCCTTGACGATGTAGGCCTCGGCGGTGATCCGGCTGTCGGCGCCCGAGGGCAAGGCCAAGGCAGTCTTGTTGATCAGGTCTTCCTCCTCCGAAGCGGTATAGCGGATGATCCTGGTCAATCCGGAGATAGTGCTCTGGTCCGTCAGAGCTCCGGAGGCTATGCCAGCGGCGGCCACGGATGAGGAGCCGCGAGCACCGTCCAGGCCGAGGATATTCGTCGAGAACCATTGTCCGGCCTGTAATAGCCCCCAGACTAGGATGAGGCCGGTCGCGATGGCTATGAGGCCTCCAAAGAGGATTGTAAAGAATTGTCTCATCACTTTGTATCCACCCAGAAGACATTTGGCGGGTATTGGAGTTTGATCTCACTCCATTCGAGCCGCGCTCGGGCAACCCGGGCCTTTTCGACCATCTTCTTCCAGAATTGCACCAGATTGTCTATCTCGATCTCAAGCGGAACCCTGTCGCTCAGGTATATGACCACCGGCCCTTTGTGGCTCGATGTGCCGGTCTCACCGCCGACCGGATTGTCGGCGTATAGCTCGTATTCACCGCTGTCTTTGATGAGCATGGCTCGCGACACGATCCCGGCTGACTTGGTGGTGTTGAACAATGTCTGTAGAGCCTTGAACTTGGACGTCGAGGTGGCGAGCAAGCCGATGATAGAAGCGTCGTCCGGCAGGGCCGGAGTGTAATAACGGTTGTATACGCCGTGGTCGTCTCCGGGAACGCGCTGGAAGATCAGACCGTCATCGTCGACAAAGAAGCAATCTTCGTCCCGGATGAGCACGCCCCGTTCATCGAAGCTGGGCAGGCTCGGGCAGACGATGCCAGCCGCGGGCCGCTCTGAAACGGAGATATTGAGGCCGTGCCAGCCGTCGCGAGCCATAGAGACTGCGCCGATCCGGAGAGACGAAGAAGCTATGGCGCTCAAGAGAGCTCTCTTCGGATATATGAGGCTATTGGATTTGGAAAATAATCCTAGATAGGCGCCCCCGAGGATATCATGAGCGGCTTCCTCTACGGTTGGCGCGAGACTGCGATCAGCGCTGTAGATGTGGATATCGGTGATAGCGAATGCCGCCACATATGACAAGCGCGCCAAGATGTATAGCCAAGTGATGACGCAGATTGCACCGGCGCCCCACCCTATGATGTGCCGTTGTTTCCTCTTTCTGGCAAAAGAGCTTGATTGAGTCGAGTGGCTTTGTAGTCGGCTAGGAACATTCATTTGCCGATGGTGTCCTTACCCAGATATTTGACGAGCACTTCAGGCACTTTGATGGAGCCGTCGGCCTGCTGGAAATTCTCGATGAGCGAGACCAGGATGCGCGGGGTCGGGATGGCGGTGGCGTTCAGAGAGTGGCAGTACTTGAGCTTGCCTTCGGCGTCCTTGTAGCGGATGTTGCAACGGCGAGATTGAAAATCATGGAAGTAGGAAGCTGAGGAAATCTCTCGATATTTACCCTCCTTGGGTACCCACAACTCTATGTCATACATTTTGACATGACCCCTGCCCAGATCGCCCGTACAAGCGTTGACGGTATGGTATGGGATGCCGAGCGATTCGATGAACTCCTCTGTATTTCGATTAAGTTCTTCATGGAATTTTACAGAAGTGTCATGACTAGCTTCACAGAGAATGAGCTGTTCGAATTTGTAGAACTCATTGACGCGGATGAGGCCTTTGACATCTTTGCTGTGCGCGCCGGCCTCGCGTCTGAAACAAGCAGAAAATCCAAGATACTTCTTGGGCAAGTCCTTTATATCCAACACTTCATCGGAATGGAGACCCATGAGTGGGATCTCTGCTGTGGCAATGAGACCGTCACCATCCTGCGTCGTGTAATAATCGTCGACATCAGCAGGTAAATGTCCCGTACCATAGAAATTGATCTTACGAACAACCATTGGTGGCATGACAGGATTAAAACCTTTCTTGCTGAAGAAATCCAAGGCGTAGCTCCAGATTGCGAAGCATAACTTCACAGCGTCTCCTGTCAGATAATATCCACGAAAGCCGTGGACTTTCTGGCCGCGTTCAAGATCCAGTATGCCAAGCTTATTCATGATCTCGATATGATCCTTTGGTTCAAAGTCGAACTTGGTCTGATCTCCCCAAGTCTTCATAACCTGATTGTCGGCGTCGCTTGCACCCTCGGGCACTGACATATCCGGGATGTTGGGTACGCGGAGCATCAAGTCTTGCCAGACTTTCATGACTTCCTTGAGCTCGTTCTCGGAGCGTTCGAGGTCGGCCTTCACGAGTTTCATCTCACCGATGAGGCGGGTACGGGCATCTTCGGCCAGGGTGTTGGCGATCTTGTTGCTGGCGACGTTCTGTTCGGCGCGCTTGGTCTCGGCGGTCAGCATGAGCGCACGGCGCTTGTCGTCGAAGGAGATGAGCTCGGCCACGTCGAAGGCGATGTGCTTCTTCTTGGCGCCAGCCATGATGAGGTCTTTATTTTCGCGGATGAATTTGATGTCTAGCATGTGGATTAGCGATGGCCCGGCAGTTTCGCGCGGTCCGTTAATCATAGCAATACTTGACCGATAAAAAAAGTGCTATGATAGGCGGGTCGCAATGGCCCGAGAGGCGCCATTTTTTATTACCTTAGCCGCGCACCTGCCAGCGCACATCGACATGGATGAGATCAAAATGATCCGTAGAGGCTCGTATCCGATAACGCTTGAGAATATGAAGGGACCGCCAGCTAGGCTCTATTATAGAGGGCGCTTCCCAGCGCCTGACGATAGCGATCCGGATGAGCCGGGCCGCAAATATCTGTGCATCGTCGGCTCCCGTAAATGGAGTACTTATGGCCGTGATGCTGTCTACAAGGTCGTGAGCGGCCTGCGTGGCTATCCTATCAGCATTGTTTCCGGTCTGGCCATCGGTATCGACAGTATCGCTCACATGGCCGGTCTCGAAGCTGGGTTGCACTGCATAGCCTTCCCTGGTTCAACCCTGGCCTGGGATCAGATCTATCCTTCAATGCACACGATACTGGCCAAGCGTATCGTCGAGCAGGGCGGCGCGGTAGTATCGCAATGGGAGGTTGGTTACCCCACGAATAAATGGGCATTTCCTGCGCGTAATCTGGTCATGGCCGGATTGTCTCATGCCACTCTGGTAGTCGAAGCAGCATATCGTTCGGGGTCGCTCATGACTGCCCAGCATGCCGAGAAGTGTCACCGTGATGTCTATGCCGTCCCCGGCCCGATCAATGCCGATAATTCATACGGGCCGCATATGCTCATCAGAGGAGGGGCGGCTCTCATCAGATCAGCAGAAGATGTACTCATGGAGCTCGGTTTCGATATATCCGATACCGAAGCGGCGGAACGCAAGGCCAAACTCATCGAGGACAGGAAGGATTCGTTGGATGAACTGTCTAAGAGGATATATACCCTGCTTGCGAGAGAAGAGACCCCTCTGGAGGAATTGTTAGATATGATGGCTGTGAAGCCTGAGGTGCTCAGTGAAAAGCTCTCTTACTTGGAGCTTGAAGGGCTAATCAAGACCGAGGATGGGATGGCAAAAACAATCTGATGCCGCGAACACCACAACGCACACTGCGGCAGACGAAAGGGTGCATGCCAAATCCCCGATGAGGTATGTCTCCGGGCCTCAAAAATTTCTAAGTCAAAACCCGAAAAATATGGTCTGATAACATAGACTACGTAAGGGTCGTTTGAAACGAGGAAATATTATACGACACAAAAATGGCCTTCAGTTTTTTGAGCCGGGGAGATACTCTTCCCCGCCGACCGGCCAAAAAACCGGCACCAATTCTTGACAGTTTTTTGCACTTTCGCCGCTTATCGTGTAATACTTAGCCGCAATGAAACTGGTCATCGTCGAGTCGCCGTCGAAATCCAAGACCATCTCCAAATATCTCGGAGACGGTTTCGTCGTACGTGCCTCGGTCGGCCATATCCGCGACCTCCCCAAGTCCGCCAAGAAAGCCATCGATATCGAAGCAGGGTTCGTGCCACACTATGAGGTCGTGGCCAAGAAAGAGCTGATCATTGCCGACATCGCCAAAGAAGCCGCCGGAGCCGACGAGATCATCCTGGCGACCGACCCGGACCGCGAGGGCGAAGCCATCGCTTGGCATATCTCCGAAGTCCTCAAGGACCGCCTCGGCGCCAGCGTCAAGAAGAAGATCGAGCGCGTGGCCTTCCACGAGATCACCGAGAAGGCCGTGCACGAAGCCATGGGGCATCCGCGAGCTGTGGACGAAAAGCTCGTCGAGGCCCAGGAGGCCCGCCGCGTCCTCGACCGCTTGGTCGGTTACGATCTCTCCGGTCTGATCTGGAAGAAGGTCCGTTACGGCCTCTCGGCCGGGCGCGTCCAGTCCCCCGCCTTGCGCATCATCATGGAACGCGAACGGGAGATCCGCGCCTTCCAGCCCGAGACTTACTGGGTCATCGCCGGTATGTGGCAGACCGCCGCGAGCGTCCCGCTCGCCCTCACTTGCTCCAAAGAACCGCGCGACAAGAAGGAGGTAGACGCCATCCTCGACAAAGCCCGCGCCAACGATTGGCATATAGTAGACGTCGAGGAGTCCGAGCAGAAGCGCCAGCCCAAAGCTCCCTTCATCACTTCCACACTTCAGCAGACAGCCAGCACCCGGCTCGGCTTTGCCCCTTCATGGACGATGTCGCTGGCACAGAAGCTCTACGAGGCCGGTTATATCACCTATATGCGCACCGATTCGACCAACCTCTCCCAGCAGGCCCTTGACCAGATCGGTCCGGTCGTTGAGAAGAAATACGGCAAGGGACATATCCAATTCCGCAAATACGCTACCAAAAGCAAGAATGCCCAGGAAGCGCACGAAGCCATCCGCCCGACCCATTTCAACAAGGACAATGCCGGTCATACCGAGGAACAAAAGAAGCTCTACCGTCTGATCTGGCAGCGCACTGTGGCTTCGCAGATGATCGACGCCGTCATGGCCAGGAGCAAGATCATCGCCAATATCAATGACGACTCCCTGCCGGCATTCGAAGCCACCGGCTCGCGCGTCCTGGCGGCCGGCTGGCTCAAGGCCGACCCGGAATCCAACGGCGAGGAAGTTACTCTACCAAAATGCGCCAAGGGCGAGGCACTCAAGCTCGACTCCATCGATGCACAGGAGAAGCAGACTCAGCCACCGGGCCGATATACCGAGGCAGGGCTTATCAAGGAGCTCGAGAAGCGCGGTATCGGACGCCCTTCGACATACGCTTCGATCTGTAAGACCATCGAGGATCGCGGCTATGTCACCAAGGAGAACCGCTCACTCCGACCGACTGACACCGGCGACGTCGTCTCTTCATTCCTCGAGGAATATTTCCCTACTTATATCAGCGACTCATTCACGGCCGACATGGAGAATAAGCTCGACGAGATCGCCGAGGGCTCGCGCACATACCTCAAGACTCTGTCGGAGTTCTATGGACCTTTCCACAAGGAAGTCCTGTCCAAGGACAAGCTGGCCAAGGCCACCAACCTCGGCGCCGCCGACCCGAAGTGGAAGTGTCCCAAGTGTGGCTCGACTCCCCTTGAGATCAAGCTCGGACGCAACGGCAAATTCCTGTCATGCACTAAGTATCCGGAATGTGACGGCGCGCTGACGCTCGATGGTCACGAATTCAAGAAGGACGAGCCGATCGGCAACGATCCGACGACCGGTCTGCCGATATTCGTCTTGAATGGCCGATTTGGACCGTATGTCCAACTGGGTGTGAAGCCGCCGAAGGTGAAGAAAGTTAAAAAGGTAAAGAAGGCAAAGGATTTAACCACACCAGTACCCTCTGCGGAATCGGCTGTCGTCAAACCAAAGATGGCTTCGATCCCGCGTGGCACAGACCCATCGACGGTGACCGTCGCCGAGGCACTCAAGTACTTGAGTGTGCCGCGCCTCCTTGGCACTGACCCGAAGACTGGCAACGGTGTGACTGCCTCGATCGGCCGCTTTGGCCCATATGTAGTCGCCGGCACTGATTTCCGTTCGATCAAGGTGCCCGACGATGTCTACACTATCACTATGGCCCGCGCGCTCGAGATGCTCGCCGTCCCCAAGAAAACTCGCGGTTTCAAGAAAAAGGCCGCTTGATTTGCAAACCCAAAGGTGCGACTATTCTATTCGGTAGTATGTTTTTTGTTCTCAATAATCTCAACCCATAACCCCGGAGGAAGTTAGCATGCCTGCAAACGACCTGCTCAAAGCATTGAAATTGTTGGTAGTCGACGGCGAGCCCGCCACCCGCGAGCTTCTCTTGAAGCTTTTGATCAAACCGACTGATGTCGAGAAGCAAGACGGCGCAGAACAAGACGGTCAGAGGAATGTGGAACCGCAGAGATGTGTGCAAGAGATCCAAACTGTGGTCAATGTCAGTGATGCCTTCGCTCTGATGAATACGAGCTATCATCCGGATATTATCCTCATCGGCTTGGGTGGTGGCCGTGAAGGGATCGACATGGCCCGCTCTCTTCAGAGGCGCAGGCACCCGGCCAAGGTGATCTTCATGGCGGCATCATTCATGAACTACAATGCTCGGGAACTCCGCGAGCTCGGTTCGTGCACCTTGCATAAGCCGCTTAGTTCAAACCAAGTGCGAGCGGCACTCGTCGAGACGATGATCAGCGACCTTTTTGCCCTGCAAAGAGCTTCAGCCACCGCTTGCTAAACAAGCCCTCCAGTATCCCCGCCGCGCTCGCACAGCGCGGCTTTTTTATATGGAGAAATCTTTGAGCGAGTAGAGGTCCTGGTTGTCTTCCTTGGTGGCGTCAGAAGGAGCGCGGTCATCTACCGGCGCAGCATCACCGTCTCCTCTCGGCGGCAGCAGTACATCCGCTCGATCCTCGGCTACGCCTCCTCCTCGCGGAGCACTGCTCCCGCCTGCGGAGACGACAGGCATCATCGGATGCATTTTTTCTAAGATGGCCCGCAGATCGTCTGGCGAGAAGAAATCGATGGTGACCGTGCCACCCTCCTTGTTCTTTTCGATGCGCACGCGGGTGCCGAGGGATTCGGTAAATGATTTCTCCATCTCGATGATAACCGGGTCGAGGTACTTGGCCTTGTTGCGGATGCGATCGACGGCCACGCGGCGCGACAATGACTCGGCCTCGCGGACGGTGAGCTTCTTCAGGATGATCTCCCGGAAGAGCACTTCCTGCTCGGCCTTGCGATCGGTCAACATGAGGAGTGGGCGGGTATGCCCTTCGGAGATCTTACCCTCCTCTAGAGCCATGACCATCTCGGGCGGCAGAGCGAGGATGCGCAGAGAGTTCGAGACGTATTCACGGCTCTTGCCTACCTTGATGGCGATCTCGGACTGCTTGAGCTTGAATTCGTTGGCCAAGCGGTCAAAGGAGCGCGCCCGATCTACCGGGTTGAGGTCCTCACGCTGGAGATTCTCGATGATGGCGATCTCTAGCTTGACGCGAGCGCTCTCCTCACCATTCCGGATGAGTACCGGTACTTGGACAAGGCTAGCCAGCTTAGCGGCGCGCAGGCGGCGCTCGCCGGAGATGAGCTCATACTCGACGCCCATGCCGCCATCCTCGCGATAGACTTCCTTGCGCGTGACGATGAGCGGCTGGAGGACGCCGTACATGCGGATGGACTCGGCGAGGTCGCGGAGCTTGGCCTGGTCGAATTCCTGCCTGGGCTGATATGGGTTCGGGGCGATCTTGCCGACCTCGACCCAGAAGACAGCGTTGTTCTCATATGCGGCGGACATGCGTGTATTTTAACATAAGTTATTGTAGACTGTGCCTAGGCCAGAGTGGTGAAATTAGCAAACACAATCGACTCAAAATCGGTCGCCGAAAGGCTTGCGGGTGCAAGTCCCGCCTCTGGCACAATGGATCACCGTAGTTCAAACACTGCCTATGTCATAGGTTTCGCTATTGGAAATGGCAATCTTTCCAATGTATGTGTATATTCGAATGAGCTGGAAGCAATTCTGGGTTGGAAGGCTCTTGCTGGTTCAAAGTTTGAACAGAACATCAGGGTTCCTGCGTGGGTATTTGGCAAAAAGGAATATGTTCGTAATTGCTTACGAGGCTTATTTGAAACTGACGGGTCGGTTTATAAAGATAGATCATATACTTACGCAAATTTTACCACCATCATCCACGGACTTTCTCAGGATGTGCAAATCATGATCGATAGCCTGGGGTACAGGAGTACGACTCAGAGCTCCGTTCAGAAAACTGGAAAAAGAAAGTTTGTCACTAGAGTTTGTAGAAATAGCTTGGAATTTATCAAAGAAATTTCCATGCAAAAGGAATGATTTGTGTGCACATACAAAAAGCCCGCACCAAACAAGTGGTGCGGGCGAGGTGACGACAGCAACTCCATCAAGAATCACGGGATGAGGTGATCCGGATCGATCTCCTTGAGGGCGGCACGCGCCTTGGCCAGCGCACTTTCGAACTGCGCGATGAAGCCGGCGTGGTCCTTGACCGTGAAGAAATCCAGGCTGCCCTTGATGAGCTGGCCGCGATTCTTGAGCGCGATGATACGATCGCGGGCGATAGCCGGATCAGGAGCTGATTTCGGTGCCGCCGGGAGTGGGAGCATGAGATCCCTTCCTCCGTGACCAATACTATTAGTAGGTGTGAGCGAACCGGGAGCGAGCAACATAAGACGAATGGGGTTGAAGTTTCGATTGCAAACGAACGCCATAACTGATATTACTTAACTCTGATGAAAAATCAACTCCCACGCATCTTGGTCATCCTAGGGCCCACCGCCATCGGCAAAAGCGACATCGCTGTGGAGCTGGCCCTCAAACTCGGCGGCGAAGTGATCTCGGCTGATTCACGCCAAGTCTACAAGGGCCTCGACATCGGCACGGGCAAGATCACACTGGCCGAGATGAGGGGCGTACCGCACCACTGCCTCGATATAGCCGATCCACAGGATCGATTTACAGCCATGGACTGGAAACGCGCAGCAGAGCAAGCTATAGATGACATCCTGAAACGCGGCAAACTGCCCATCGTCTGCGGCGGCACGGGATTCTATATCTCGACACTTGTGGACAATCTAGGCTTCCCGGAAGTCGAGGCCGACACCGAGGAACAGAAAGCCTTAGAAGAGAAACCGGTCGAGGAATTATTTGAAATGCTCAAAAAGTTGGACCCGAAACGGGCCCTGACTATCGATCTGAAGAACAAACGCCGCCTCTCCAGAGCGATCATCATCGCGAACAAATTGGGCTATGTGCCGCCGATCGAGAAGCCGGCGGAGCCGAAGTATGAAGCGATCCAGATCGGCCTGACCATGTCCAACACCCAGCTCAAGAACCGCATCTTCGACCGCCTGGTCAAACGCTTGGAGCACGGCATGCCAGACGAAGCACGAAAACTCATGGCCGCCCCACCAGAGGGTTCGGGTCTCACTTCCGAGCGCATGGACGAGCTCGGCCTCGAGTACCGCTATCTCGCTCAATACCTCGACAACAAATTCACTTTGGAGCATCTCATCGATGAGCTCTCGACCAAGATCTGGCAGTACGCCAAGCGCCAGATGACTTGGTTTAAAAAAGATAAGAGGATCACCTGGGTGTATCAACCAGTCGATCTGAAGGCGCTCATCAAACTCTGCCAATAAAAAAGAGCCCGAACTTTCGAACGGGCCCCGAGATGGAAATCCTGGCAATGGTCAAGGGATTTCCTCAATGAACATGATGGCGGCTTCTTTAGGAAAGATCATTTCCCCGAAGCATACCCCAACGCACGGACATCCGGATTCATCGACAAAAAGATATGCACCGCCTTCAACCCAGTGCCGCACAGCGCACACCTGCTCGCCATTTTTGCCGAAGTGATGGATGTCCAATCCGGTAGCCAGGATTAATCCTTGGAGCATGGCAGCGTCCTCGACTGACTTCTTGGAGAACTTGGTGGCAGTCGGATCGAGGCCGAGCTCGATGGGAGTCTTGGTGACGATCTGCCGCTTAGTAACCGTAGGCGTAAATGGTACGAGAATAGGTGTCATGATGCGGGGCTTGTTGAGGGTTGGATTGTCACGACTGCCGGACGAGCGTTGTCGAGCGAGACACGGAAGTCCTGGCCAATCGGCGTGCGATACCACATCACCAGCATCCTGGCGTAAAGCCAATCAACTTCCCACAGGATATGCACGACCATGTCGAGCATGTCGGGCGTGAGCGATTCCGGGTCAGCTGTGGTGGCTTGAGCGACAGCTGATTTGTCGAGGGGTTCACCGAAGTGATCCAACCGCCGTTCCATGCCACAGGCCCAGCGGGCCGCGAATTCGAGCACCGGGACGAGGGTTTCGTCGCGAGCGCTCAACTGCACATAATTACGCCAAATGTTTTCCTTGTGGCGGGTGAATCTGGCGATCGGGTTTGGTTTTAACATAACCTTAGGGTTGAGGGTTTTCAGGCAAATTATCAAGAATCATCCGTACGATTCAGACTGCAATCTCCCATAAACAACACAGTTTGTCAAACAAAAAGGCCCGCAACAAGTTGTGCAGGCCGAGGGAGTGAACATATCATCCCTGATCAAGGTGCCGGCGGAAACACGACCGGAACATCGTTGATGAAGGCCGGACGATTGCCCACGAAGTCATTCATGAACTGCTGACCGGCGGGGCTCTTGTACCAATGCGCTAGACGGTGGCCGTGGATCCAGATGTCCGGCATGATCACCTTAGCCGCATGATCGAGCATGGTGACCGAGATGACCTTCAGCGGATCGGCATCCTCAGCTGTGAGCGGGAAGATCTCTTCGAGATCACCCATCTTCTCATTGAGCCAGGCTTCCGATAGGAAGGCCCAACGCACAGCGAAAGAAAGGGTTTTCTCGTAGGCCGGTTGGCTGAAGCTAGCATTGACATGCGCCCCCAACCGGTCGGGCGTAGCCCGAGTGAAGTGTGTATTCATGGCTAGTTTTGGGTTGAGAGTCCTTGGTTGGAAAGATCACCCGTGTGATTTGAATACACCCTCTCACACAATAAACCAGTATGTCAATCCCCCTTCTTTTTCGTCTTTAGATACCTCTTCCCTTTCAGTTTCTCCGGTAGATATCCGCTCTTATCGTACTTATTATAGTCTTTGCCATAACCCATCTCCTTCATGAGCTTGGTCGGTGCATTCCTGATCTTGAGAGGCACAAGCAAGTTCCCCGTCTTCTTCACATCATCGAGGGCCTCGAAATAGCCGTCATGAGCGCTACGGTCTTTGGCGGCTAGAGCCAAGTAGGCCGTGCCATGCGCCAGATTGATCTGCGCTTCAGGCATGCCGATGACATCGACGGCCGCAAAGACAGCATTGGCGACTACCAGCGCCGTCGGCTGAGCCAGTCCGATGTCCTCCGAGGCAAATATGACCATCCTCCTAGCTATAAACTTCGGATCTTCACCGCCCTCAATCATTCGTGCGAGGTAGTAAAGAGCCGCATCAGCATCGCCAGCCCTCATACTCTTTATATACGCAGAAATAGTGTCGTAGTGCTCCTCGCCCTTCTTGTCGAAGCGGATGAAGGCGTGCTCGAAGGTATCCTTGAGGTGAGCGAGCGTGACCGCGCCGTAGAGGCGCTCGCAATTCTCGAGAGCCGTGATGGCGATCCTGGCATCGCCGTTCGCGAGTGCCACCAGCCATTCCAGAGCCTCCTTGGGCACCTTTAGCTTGGTGCTCTTCACGATGGCCCGGAGGTCTTCCTCGGACAAGGACTTGAGCACGAATACCCTACAGCGCGACAAGAGAGCCGATATGATCTCAAACGAAGGATTCTCGGTCGTAGCGCCGATGAGGGTCAGCTTGCCCGACTCCACATACGGCAACAGGAAGTCCTGCTGAGCCTTGTTGAAGCGGTGGATCTCGTCGAGGAATAGGACCTTGGGCCGAGCATCCATGAGCGTATCCGGCGCCTCCACGATCTTGCGGATGTCGTCCTTGCCCGCCGAGACGGCCGAGAGCTCATAGAGCCGGGCATCGAGGGCACGGGCATAGATGCGGGCGAGCGTGGTCTTGCCGACTCCTGGCGGCCCCCAGAAGATGAACGAGAAGAGATGCTTGTCCTCGATAGCTTTGCGCAGAGGCTTGCCCGGACCGACCAGATGCTCCTGACCGACGAAGGTCTTGAGCGTCTGTGGTCGTATTTTGTTGGCGAGGGGTTCCATGCTGACAGTATATCAGCAAACAAAATCTATTTGCCTAATTTCCAAATGTCGCTAAAAAAATTACTAATGAGCAAAGTTTCCTGTTGATTAAGACCCACAACAATTGCTGGGCTATTGGCCGCAGCATCTTTTATTGATGGCCCTATAATATAAGCAATATCATCTACAATAATAAATCTATCGTGTAAATCTTTATACTTTTTGAAATCTGATTTCTTAAATTGAACCTTGAATCTTTTCATTCTTGCGCCGAATGAGCCAGAGTCATTCATAAAGAGGACTTTTATAATTAGGTCGTTGGGTAAAGTTTCAAGATGATTATCAAATATTGTCTCATCTACATATGAATCTGCTATTAAAACCCTACTTTTAGCATTTTTTAGAATATTCCTAATAAACTTATCGAAGCTGTACGCGCTTGATTTGTTGAAAATAAAAAGTTTACCTGTCTTTCTTACTTCTTTTGGATTTAGTAGTTCGTCTTTCTCTTCATGGCCTATGGTGGTTTTAAGATGTTTAAAACCCTCAGGGGTAACAATAAACTTATTATGCTCTGCATCATCGGGAATTACCCACCCTTTTGATTCGGCCCGGTAGTAATAACCTGGATTATATTTCCCAAGTAAACCCTTAGACCACTTACTCCTTACATCTGAAGCAGAGATATCGAGATCAATCTTTTCCTGAGAAATTATCACTCCTAACGCAAGGAACTTTTCTTCCCCAGTCATTGAATCTAAGGGTAGTCCGCTTAATAAAGCTAATAAACTTTTGTGTTTATAATCAAACATGGTTTACTTAGAATATCGCTGCCCACTGATCTCTTAGAAAATATTCACCATGCTTATTAGAGTCGATCCAACCCTTTTCTTTTGCCCTAGTCGCATAAGTACGTGAAGTTAGCTTACCTCCGAAAATTACAAACAGTTTATTCCAGAGGTTATTTATTTTTTCTGATTCTACAGGTAGACCTATTTTCCCTTTTGCGCAAAAAGCCAAGGTCAGAGTATACTTCTCTGGACCGGTCATGTCTCCAATATATTTTTTGAAAAATGCCCGATTATTTTGATTAAAGTTAATGGTGTGCGCGTCAAAAGTAGTACCTTTTTGTAGTGACTTTACTGATGAGGGGCTCCTACTTCTCATAGGTTCTTTTACTTGCCCACCAAGAATAAAAAGTATCTTATCAAGCTTTTTGTTTATCTCTTTTAGCGTTTCGTTATCCATGATATTTACTCAAGCTCCTCTTGGAACTTTATAAGCTCAGACAAACCAACTCCTGTTAATCGATAGCCTTTATCTTTCTTGTTATACTCAACAAACTTATGCTTTTTGAAAGCAAGGAGACTTGGTCTTATTGTACCCCCACTAATACCAAGCTCAGATTCTAACTCCTTTGGTTTTACCCAAATCTGATTCTTCTCTAAGATTTGCCAAGCTAGTTTGCCTGCCAAATAGAAAAGAATTTTGTTTTTTTGATCCAATGTCTTAGAAAATGACCTTTCTATGTGGACAGAGTAAAGGTCATTGATCTTGAGCAGTTTTACTCTACTCTTTAGAATATTTTCTAAATCCTTCTCTGTTGAATTTGTATTTTGTATTAGGTCTTTTAACGCCATGTTGTTAGAGTATATTTATAGTTATTGTTATATTATATTCCTCATACTTCTTATGTCAAATAAGGATATTTGAGAAACGTATAACGATAACTTTTATTTAAATCAAACGAACCGAGTTTTAGGTTTTATTACCTCAATTCATACACCCACCCCGGCTGCCATTTGAAATGCATTTGAATAAAAAACCGGATGACCATTACAGTCACCCGGGAGAGTGGTTGGATCGACCCTTAGACGCTTGGGTCAAAATCGGTACTACCGATGAATTGAATCTTCAGACTCTTGAAGCCATCGCCGCCCTCAACCTTCTTGAAGACGATGAAGTGCAGGTGATCTCGATCGGTCCAGCCGGTTTTGCCAACCACGGCGATCTGCTGGCCGGCCGAGACAAGCCGATTGAGACTGAGACCGAGAGCCGCGACCGATCCTTTGCGTAGGTGGCAGTACTGCGAGAACTCGCCATTTCCGTGATCAACAGTCACGTAGTTGAGCTTATCGCGGAACCGGGGATTGTCCCCCCATTCGGAAGAATCCTCTTTGATGTCGATGATCGCTCCATCACGCGCCGCAAGCACGATCGTGCCGTCAGGCACCAAGAAATCGATCGCGTTCACGAATGGACCTACATGTGATTGCGGGCTGCGAGCACAGTCGAACACATCCATGTGATAATACTCGTTGGCAGGTATACCACGCTTCAGGAGGAAACGTTTGACGAAGTTCGTCCTGATTAGAGGAAGGGGATACTGGTAAGCTAACGCAGTTTCCTCGTGTGGGTCTACGGCTGTTACAGCCGCGAAATCTGACATTTTCATAGAGCTATATCTCCTTTTCCATTGGTTAAATTCTTCAGCTAAGTTCATGAATGATGAAACCACAGATTAGACCAAAATGCAAGGACGTTACCTCACCTCATACTTCCACCACAGCTGCCATTTGAAATCTCGGCCTAGTGTGGATACCTACATATTCTAGCCTTTAAATAGCGAAATAATCCACACCCACAAAACTTGACTTTGTAATATAAAACGGGTATATTCGTCATGTATAACTACGAAGAAGGACCCGAACGGTGCAATACCTAAGGGGCCTTTTTCATTATGGGAGCACTACGCGATACATGGGTATATTCAATCTTTGCCCTCACATCCGGAGAATCAAGAAAATCGAAGTATTCACCACCTAACGCTTTATAAAGTGATGATGCATTACCATTGTTTGGAAAAAGCATTTTCCCAAATTTAACTCTTTTTATGAGAAAATCGACTAATTTTTTATAATCCCCATCACCCGATATGATGAAGGCTTTATCAAACGGCTCATTCTCAACTAGCTTCTTCATAAGGCTAAAAATGATATCTGAATCAACATTTCCCTTCTTACTACCCTTCAGATTTGCTGGGTGCTCACGAAAACTAAGTATAAATCCAGCTTTTTGAAGCCTATCGTAAAGATCCTGTTCACCTGTAGATATAAAACCGAGGAAATAATAGGCCTCGTCAATCTTATATTTCTCTTTGAGGTATGTTCTGAACTTTATGTGATCAATGGCCCAAGAGTTCCCCCTTGTACCAAGATGGAGATTCTGGCCATCAACAAAAGCAATATTCTGTAACTGTTTCTTTTCGGGATTCACACCGATAGTTTACCCTATTTGATTTTGTAAACCCACCCCGGCTCCCATTTGAATGGTTTGGCCAGACATTCTTCGACGGTCATACCATTGACATACGCCTCGATGCCGTACTGCGTCGCGCGGTGGCCGATGACCATGACCCTCTTGCCGTCATAGTCCCTCTTCAGGTCTTCTAGGAACGACTTCATCCGAGCATTGGTCTCCTCGTAGCTCTCGCCGTTCGGGAATGGCACGCTGATCCGCTTCGTCTTCTCCGCGTCCACGAGCTCGCTCGGTTTCTGCGTCAGGTCGCCATAATTGCATTCACGCAGGCGCGCATCGGTTATTATTGGAAACTTACATTCCGCCTTAAGAAAATCATTGTCTGTAACAAGCTTTCCAACTTTATTCTTACAAAATGCAATCTCTGCGCTTCTCCAGGCCCGCTGTAAGTCCGAGCAGAATATGGCGTCGAAATGGTCGTCCCTGTAACGCTCGCCCATCTCCCGCGACTGCTGTTCGCCCTTGGGAGATAGGGCCACATCATACCAGCCCGACGATAGGTGGGCTTCGTTATCAGATGTCGTGCCATGGGCTTCGAAGATGAGGGTGAGGGACATGTTGGTTATATCCCTATCTCAACCTTCCAATTCATGGGTATTAGAGTCAAATTTATCGGGTGCTTAAAACGGGAGCCTTGTTTCCATTCCTTAAGTTTAGATTTAATAGTACCTATAAGTTCGTCTTCATTCTTGATCTTCTTGGCTGTCATCCTGACAAATATCTCTACTGGAGCGACTCTGATACGTATCTGTGAAGCATTGGCATAGACAAAGACGTCTTCTATGCCCGTAGTTTCTGAAACAATGTCACGAACAGCTTGAGATAGAATCCTAATATCCCCGTCTGAAACTATCTCCTTGTCATATTCTAGATTGATGAGTGGCATGCAAGAATCCTAGCACAAACAAAAAAGAGGCGCCCGTGAGAGCGCCCCTGAACGATCCAAATCACACTTCAAGCTTCGATGCCGCCTTCACGCAAGATGGGCTCTCCGGCGCAGTTAGGCAGACGGATCGGGAACTTCCCGACGAGATAATCCTCGTATTCGATCCAGTTCCCTTTCACGAGAACGAGCGTCGATTGCTTAATCTTGATGGCATGTCTGAACCAACGATCACCTGTGACACCAAGGAATGTGACGATTTTGGAGACATGCTCGACCGCAGTCTCGCAGAATCCGGCGCCGTTCGGAACCCGCAAGTCGAATAAGAACGGTCCTTGGTTATTCAGAGGAAATCCTCGGTACTCCAAGATATCGGAGTTGAGCGTAGCCAAACCCTTTGCAATACTGACAAGATCACCGGCACCAAGCGGCCTGTCATTGTGATGGGCAGCGATCACTATATTGATCTTGCCAAGCTTTCCGCTGATTGCCTCTACGGTCGCTCCGTGGAGATAGACAGACGAGCGAATATCAAAACCGAGGAATGATCCACGTGCCGCTAACGGTATTTTTGACAATGTCAGAGGCACAGGAAAGGCATCTCTATCGGGTGTGCCGTCGTTCCAGCTGTTCCAGCTGATACGCGTAGTCTTCTTGAACTTGAGGTCATTTTTCATGGGTACTCCTTAGCCGCCACTGTTCTCGCGCTTCATGCGCAAGCGGTTGGAACTTGACCAACTCTTTTAATGAGCAGCTGGAGTTAAAATACGATTTTAACTAGGCCATGTCAATCCTGATCTTCTTCTCCCTGCCCACCCCTCCTCTCACAATCTCCAACCGCGACTTCGCCACGCCAAAATGCTCGGCGATAAGCTCAAGGACGCGCTTATTGGCCTTCCCCTTCTCGGGTACTGTGCGAACATGGACTTTGTAGATATCGGCGGCCAATCGCTCGACAGATTCGCTACGCGATCCAGCGGAGACCCTCACCGTGATGAGTTTTTCCTTCATACGTTGATTGTATAACAAAAAAGAGGCGCCCGTGGGAGCGCCCCTGAACAATTCAAACCTCGACGCCGCCTTCGCGTAAGATGGGTCCGAAGAACTTATGCCGATAAGCAGTTGCCACTTTCTGCACAAGAAAGGAGACTGTCGGGTTCTCGTGATCGAAGCGGCGGTGCCTCTGGATGACATCGAGAAGCTCCTTAGCCTGTTTCCGGTCAGCCAGTTCTGCCATCTTCTGCATGAAGGCCCAGTATATCCACTGCGTTGATTCGCTGTGGATACGACCTGTCTTCTCGAGATTATCGATCACAAGCATGCCCCAACAGACGATACGGCTCTTCTCGAGAAGTGCCAAGGTTAGCTTGTCCTGGATGAAGCCGTGAGGACTGGCTCTCCAGCACTCGTAAATCAGCCCAAAATCATCACTGTTGATGGCGCTATCGGCCATCTCATTCGCGCGAGTATCTCGGAAATGACGGAGGTCGTCGTCATGATAGAGGTCGGGAGAGCCAAAGTCACTGAATGGCCCTTGGAGCTCGGACATGCAGGTGCACAGTCCGAACCACTTCTTCGCGATGAGCCGGCGGCGCTCACGGGATTGCGCTTTGCGCATCATCTTGCGTGCCTCATCGATGGTTTTGATGTCATCGATAGAACCGGTCTCGACATTGGGGTACGGGCCCCAAAGACACAGTTTGATCACACATGAGTTCTGGTCGAGGGCTTCGGCGAGGTCATGGATCCTGAACGCGGACAGATCGAGCTTTTTTGGGCTCATGATAACAATCTCCTATTTATTGTTGACTAACAGTGAACCTTCAATCCAGATGCAGACGTGTTTGCAAAGGACGATTCGCTTCTGACATTACAAGGTATTCAAAACTTGTCAACAAAAAAGGGGCGGAATTGCTTCCGCCCCGAACTATGCTTACTGAGTCACTTGAGCTTTCTGACCCGCTTGGCGAGCTCCACCCAGGCGGCGGCAACCGCCCTGACGCGAGGAAGAAGATCGCTGCGGTTGAAGTCCATGGTGGTATTCATCATGAATGCCCGCAGGTCCTCTTCCGTGGTCCGACTGATGAAGGTCTGGTCGGCTTCGGCCGTCTGTAGGCAACGCAGGATTCGCACCCCGTTATCGCTAGGTTTGCGCTTACGGCCCTTCTGAGGCAGTTTGTCCAGGATGACCGCAGTCAGCTGATCCACCTTGAGCTTGCGCAGGCTGGGAGTGAGCTGTTGCTTGGCCACATTCCAGATACGCAGCTGGTCCTCGGCCCTCGGCACCCGCGAAAGCCTGTTGGCGATGCCGAACGACATGCGGTCGCTTTTGGGGACTGACTGCTTCATAAGCGCGCGCAGTGAGCGATCCAGATTTTGCAACTGCAGGTTCTGATAGACCCAGCAGTCCGAACGGCCGGTGGCGGTGCGAATCTGGGCAACCGTCTTGCCGGACTTCATAGCCCGTTCGACAGCTCGGATATTCTCATACGGGGTATGATCACGCCGATTCCAATTCATGGTGAATGAGCTCCAGAATTGCTCATCCTTGTTCTTGAAGCGCTTGACCACGGCGGTCAGGGTCCGGATACCGGCCGCCACGGCGCCGCGGTAACGGCGCTCGCCGTCGACAAGCTCCCATCTCTTCCCCCTCACACCGCTGACCGGAGTGACGAAGATGATCTGCTGTTGGCCCTCCTGCCTCAGGCTCTCCCTGATCTCTCTCAAGTCGGATTTGGTGAATTCTTCACGGGGTTGACCCTCGAACGGCTGGATCTCCGAGACTAGCACTTCGATGACTTCGAGTCTCCCGGTTGCATTGACAGCGGCGGTCGCCTGCTGACTGGACAACGTGTCCGTAAGCGGCAGATCTCCGTTTGAAGGAAGCCTGCCATTGCCCGATGAGGATGCATGCACCCTCCTGTCATACAACTCGGACCCTTGTTTGAAGAGAGCCTTACCGTTGATGCGTATCCAGTGCGACAGTTCCGCCCTCACATCGTCATTGACAGACTTCATAAGAACGAACGGATATGTGAATGGCGAGCGCACTCGCTCGCCGGTAGACATGCGCGCGCCTTGGCCTGTGATGGCCCACTGATCAGTGCCGTGCCTGACAGCGGTCCAGGCGTTCACATCACTTGACCGGTCGGAGGAGTTATACAGGGTGACCTTGCCTTCCACACGATTTTGATTTGTGGCCGCCCCTTCGATCTTGATGATCGACCAGGTGCTGCCACGGATGAGCTTGCTTGAGGCTGTTGAGATGCCGTTGGTTGGCATGATGTGCTCCTTTTGGGTTTTGGGGTTCAGTTATACTAAATTGGTTTGTCTGTAAGCAGACTACTTAGCATCCAAGGAAAAAGCAAGGCAGATCATATACAACAAAAAGGGGCGGAATCGCTTCCGCCCCGATGGGTGAACTGGATCAAACTAGCCCGTAGATGGGCAGCTTCTTCATCTGTTCGAGCGTGAACTCCGAGTAGAGTTCGCCATTGAGCCCCTTCATGATGCCGGTCCGCACATGCGGAGTCATGTTATCCGGCAGTTCCGAGAGCTTAGACCAGCGAAGTTCGGCACACTTGTGTGGCTCCATATTGGCAACCTCGCCGGCCCAATGCGTGGCATGGAAGAACAGATCGATGCGGTTACCCGTCTCATCATGCTTAGGCCTGGCTGAGACATGGACCAGCTTGAGGTCGAGCGCAGTCAGCCGGATGCCGACCTCTTCGAGGGTCTCACGGATGGTGGCCTCGATCGGCAGTTCGCCCATCTCGACATGCCCGGCCGGGGTCTGCCACACCCCATCCTGGTACCCAGTATTGGCACGCAGGGCGAGCAAGACTTCATCGTGATCGTTCATCAACACCACGTAAACTGCCACCGCGGAAGTTATTCTATTTTTCATAGTTTGTTCTGGGTTTGCACTATTTCTACGCCTCCCGCAACCAGGTGTCAATACTTCCTGACCACCCCCTTGACCACTGCCGCAATGTTGAGATCCTGCTCCGGGTATATATTCTTGTAGGCCTTGTTGGCCGGCTCGAGGTAGACCTGACTGCCCTTCTTGCGGTAATACTTCATGGTCCAGCCCCCGTCCACCTCGGCGATCACGATGTCGCCCACTCGAGGTTCGCGGCCGCGCTCGGCCAACACTAAGTCGCCCTCCTGGATGCCGGCGTCGATCATCGAGTCGCCCTTGACCTTGAGGAGGTAGGTCTGCTCCTTGCGCTCGACGAGATAGCTGTCGAGTGTCATGGTGTCGAGATTGACTTCATCGGCCGCCGTCGGGAAACCGGCCTCGACGAGCCCGAGGAGTGGGATCTCGCCAAAGAGGTTGGTCGGGATGAGGCGTCCAGTCGCGTCCTTGAGGACCGCCCCCTCATCGAGGAGCTTGCCGACCAGCTTATAGACGGCATTCTTGGACTTGAAACCGACGAGCTTCATGATCTCCGCATAGCTCGGCATGCGCCGATGGTCCTGATAGAAACCGAAGATCTTGTCCTTGTAGGATGACATGCTCATATTAGAACATGAAAAGGCTGGCGAAGCTCATCGGTCGGCTGAACCAGCCGAGCCGTTCCGGCACCAGATGCTTGAGCTGTGAAGTCAGGAATCTGTGGCGGCGGGATTCGTTGTAATATGGCAGGCCCTGGATGATCTTCATATCGATGACACGATTGATCCTCCTGATCTCCTTGCGGAGCGACCTAGCTATCTCGTACTTGCTCATAGTGATGATGTTAAAAACTGGTAATTCAGGCCGTAGCCTTGATACCTACATCATAGGTGAACTATCGTTCACCTGCAAGGTGTACCTGTGGATAACCAACATAACAAAAGCCGCCCTACGGCGGCTCATGTTCCCACAAAACTGGGCTTTATTTATTGACTGTTAGCGGCGAAGGCGAGATAGTGGCGCTGCAAGCGACGGTAGAGGCGACACAGCCGACCTGGACATAGATATCACTGCCGAGCTCGACAGCCGAAGGAGTCCAGACGATCGAACCGGTATTCGGCGCGGAAGCCGCGAGTGTGCGGATTGGCTCATAGCTCACAGGGTCGACGCCGGTCTTCCTGACGATGAGGATCTTCACATCGGCCGAAGGAAAGGCAGTCTGATCCCACTTGATAGTCTCCGGCTGGCCGACCTTGACGGCCATGGCCACCGCGGCGGCCTGCTGGGTACCCTCGGCGACCGTGCTGATGCCACCGGTGTTGCCGATTGGCTCCGTACCAGCGACGCCTGATTGACCGAGATCCTGGAATAGAGTCGAACCGCCGATCAAGACGGTGGCGATGAGAGCCATGGCGACCACTGCGTAGATGTGTGTTTTATTCATATGAATTTATATTTAAAACTTTAAAAGTTGTGTTTTATTGTAGCAACACTACCTTAATAATGCACCTGTATATTACCACATATTAGTGGTTAAAGTCAATATGCGGGCGATCGAGGAATCGAACCTCGGACAGCGGTTTTGGAGACCGCAGTTATGCCACTTAACTAATCGCCCGTACGTGCCGTCGCTAGTATAGCACCGAGAGAGCATGATTTCGAACTGCCTTGCGAGCGCGACTGGCGCGAGCACGAGGAATTTCCCAGCAGGGAAATATCCGTGCAGTTCGAGGTCATGTTCTCTCGGTGCTTATTTCTTAGCCTCCTTGAAGACCACGTGCTTACGGAGCTTGGCCGAGTATTTCTTGAGTTCGATCTTGCGCTCGACCTTCTTGCGGTTCTTGCGGGTCCAGTAGGTCTCACCGGTCTCTTTATTCTTGATTTGGATCAGTTGGTCTTGTGACATATGGGTGAATTGAGGTTGTAATATAGCGTATTGTAAGACATAATGCAAACATGAGATTGTTTACTTGGCTTTCGCGGCATCGCTTCCCTTACGAGCCGCTCATCACTGTTTCCATCTCCCGAGAACGCCTCCTCCACAATCTACGGGAATTCGCCGGGCACGCGAACGGCGCGCTGATCGCTCCAGTGTTGAAGAGCAACGCCTACGGCCACGGCCTGATCGAGGTAGCCGGCATCTTGCGGGAGGCCGGACACATCCCCTTCTTCGTCGTCGATTCTTATTTCGAGGCCATCGCCTTGCGGGCCAAAGGGATCAGGACGCCGCTCCTCGTCATCGGCTATACTCGGCCGGAGACGATAGCTTCGTCGCACCTCCCAGAAATGGCCTTTACAATCGCCAGTTTGGACGCCCTCAAGGCCCTGCTTCCGACCTGTCGAGACGTCCATACCCATATCAAGATCGACACAGGGATGCATAGGCAGGGCATATTGCCGGAAGAGATCCCCACAGCCATTGATATTCTTCAGAACAATCCCCGCATCAAGCTCGACGGGCTAGCCACGCACCTCTGCGATGCCGACAATCCCGACGAATCATTTACCCAGGACCAGCTCCGCGTCTGGGATAAGTCGGTCAAGACATTCAAGGCCGTGTTCCCTGCAATCAAATATGTCCACGCCGCCGCCACCGACGGCTCCCGGTACGCAGACAGCACCACCGCCAATGTCACCCGCCTCGGCATCGGCCTCTACGGTCTGTCCGACAACGCAGCCCTCAATGCCAGGCTCGACCTCAAGCCCGTGCTCGCCATGAAGACTATCGTCACCGGCGTGAAGAAGCTCGAGGCCGGCAAGACCATCGGCTACGGCAAGACATTCAAGGTGGAGAAGAAGATGCTGGTTGCCACTATTCCGGTCGGATATTATGAGGGCATCGACCGCCGCCTCTCGAGCATCGGCGCCATCCAGGTCGGGCCCAAAAATGAGTTTTGCCCGATCGTTGGCCGTATCAGCATGAATATCACTACCATCGACGTCACCACCGTGGTCGGCGTCAAGGTGGGCATGGAAGTGTCGGTCATCAGCTGCGAGCCAGACGACGCCAACTCCATCCGTTCGATGGCCAGGCGCTGTGACACTATCCCCTACGAGATCGCCGTCCATATCCCGGCAGCCTTAAAGAGAGTGGTGGATTGACAGATGATTGAAAGAATTTGTGCGCCGTGCTGGACTCGAACCAGCGATGCCTAAAAGGCCGGGGATTTACAGTCCCCTGGAATAGCCGCTATCCGAACGGCGCATGTGCTTTGAACGAACCCGTGTTGATTCTAATATGATTCGGGTGATTCCGCAATTACTTCTGCACCACAGCCTCGTGAGCGATGATCGGCGACTCGCCCTTATGCTTCTTGCGCACCTCGAAAGTGAAATCCTTGAGCTCCGGTTTGCCGAAGACATCCTTGACGCCAACTAGGACTGCCCCACCCTTCGCTACTTCCTGACCGATGAGCAGGTTGGCCACCGGCGTGAGGATCTTGGACTGGATCAGACGCTTGAGCGGTCTAGCGCCGTACTGCGGGTTGTAGCCCTCCTTGGCCAGATAGTCGAGAGCCGGCGAGGAGAGAATAAGCTCGATGTGCTTGTCGGCGAGGCGCTTGACCACCTCGGCCACCTGGATCTTGACGATCTCGCGGACGGCTTCCTGCGAGAGGATATCGAAAATCACTGTGTCGTCGACGCGATTCAGGAATTCCGGGCGGAAATAATCCTTGAGCGAAGCCATGATCTTGTCCTTGGCTTCGGCGTAGTTCTCTCGGTCGCGGTTGCCTTGGGTCTTGGCGAAGCCGAGCTTCTCCATACGCTCGATGTGTTGGGCGCCGATATTGGAGGTCATGATGATGATGGTGTTGCGAAAATTGACGATACGTCCCTTACTATCGGTCAGGCGGCCGTTGTCGAGGACCTGGAGGAGCACATTGAAGACTTCCGGATGGGCCTTCTCGATCTCGTCGAAGAGGATGACCGCATACGGGCGGTGGCGGATAGTCTCGGTCAGACCGCCGGCCTCGTCATAGCCGACATACCCCGGAGGCGCGCCGATGAGCTTAGACACGGAGTGCTTCTCCATGAATTCGGACATGTCGACGCGCACCAGAGCCTTCTCGTCATTGAAGAGGAACTCGGCCAGAGCCTTAGTAAGCTCGGTCTTGCCCACACCAGTCGGTCCGAGGAAGATGAATGAGCCGATCGGCCGGTTCTGGTCGGCGATGCCGGCCCTCGAACGGCGCACGGTGTCAGAAATCTTGGTGACGGCCTCGTCCTGCCCCACGATGCGGCGCTTGAGCTCGGCCTCCATGCGAGTGAGCTTGGACGCTTCGGACTCGAGCATGCGTGAGACTGGGATGCCTGTCCAACGCGAGACCACGCCGGCGATATCCTCGGCGGTGATCTCTTCCTTGAGGATGCGGCGGGATGACTGGAGCTTCTTGAGGCGCTTATTCCTGGTCTCCAGATCCTTCTCCAGGCCTGGAATGCGGCCGTAGCGCAGTTCCGCGGCCTTGGCTAGGTCCGGACGGGCTTCAGCCATGTCGGCCTCGATGCGCAGGACCTCCAGCTCCTTCTTGATCTTCTTGATATCGGTGATGGTGTTCTTCTCATTCTTCCACTTGAGCTCAAGCTCCGAAGTGCTCTCCTTCAGATCGGCGACCTCCCGCTCGATCTTGGTACTGCGAGCCTTGGATTCTTTGCTATTCTCCTTCTTGAGAGCCTCGCGCTCGATCTCAAGGCGCATGATCTTGCGGCGGGTGATCTCGAGCTCGGGCGGCATGTTCTCGAGCGAGATACGCAGGGACGAAGAGGCCTCATCGATCAAGTCGACGACCTTGTCGGGCAAGAAGCGGTCGGTGATATAGCGGCTGGCCAAGTTCACCGCCGCAATGATGGAATCATCGGTGATGCGTACGCCGTGATAGAGCTCGTACTTCTCTTTGAGGCCGCGCAGTATGGAAACGGCATCTTCGATCGATGGCTCGTTGACGAAGACCGGCTGGAAGCGGCGCGTCAGAGCCGGATCTTTCTCGATGTATTTCTGATATTCCTTGATGGTGGTGGCACCAATGGCGCGCAACTCACCGCGGGCCAAGGCAGGCTTCAACATGTTCGAAGCGTCCATCGAACCCTCGGAGGCACCAGCGCCGACCAGGGTGTGGATCTCATCGACGAATAGGATGATCCTGCCCTCGGCGCGCTCTATCTCCTTGAGGATATTCTTGAGACGCTCTTCGAATTCGCCGCGATACTTGGTGCCGGCGATGAGCTGGCCAAGGTCGAGCGAGACGAGCTCTTTGTCCTTGAGAGATTCAGGGATATCCCCTTGCGACATGCGCAGAGCTAGACCCTCGACGATGGCGGTCTTGCCCACGCCGGCCTCGCCGATCAGTATCGGGTTGTTCTTGGTGCGGCGCGAAAGGATCTGGATGATGCGCATGATCTCATTGTCGCGGCCGATGACTGGATCGAGCTTGTTCTCGCGTGCCAGCTTGGTGAGCGAACGCGCATACTTGTAGAGGGTGCGGAACTTCTTGGGCTCATTGTCCTTGGTCTGCGGGTTGGCCTTGAGCTCCTCGACGATCTTGGTCACATTGTCGCGTTCGATCTTGAAGCGTACCAGGACATCGCGAGCGATGCACGGGATGTCGAAGATCGACAAGAAGAGGTGTTCGGTCGAGATAAATTCGTCCTTGAGCGTACCGGCCACGCGCAGAGAGTTATCCAGGATCTGGGCCAGGTCTGGCGTGAGATAGATCTGGTATGAAGGTGAAAGCACGTTCGATCCTTCCGGGGACTCGATGTGCTCCAAGACTACGTCAGTGAGCATCGGGGTATCCACCTCGAGCTTGTCGAGAATGGAAGCCACCATGCTCTCTTCTTGGAGGATGAGGGCGCACAGAAGATGCACTGGATTGACGTGATTCTGGCCGCGCTCGATGGCCAATTCATGGGCCCTCTTCAGGGCTTCCCGGGCCTTGGTTGTGAGCTTACTGATCGGAGGCATAGGAGTTATACAATACTACAAAAGTGTGATGAAATCAAGAAATACTATGTCTCCGAATCCGCATGTCTTGCACTTCGCGTCT
Organism: Minisyncoccota bacterium; assembly: GCA_041665325.1. GTDB lineage: Bacteria > Patescibacteriota > Minisyncoccia > Phycocordibacterales > PALSA-1337 > C7867-002. The sequence goes on along the minus strand of JBAYJB010000001.1, from coordinate 88,472 downwards.
GTTATTTCGGCACGGCATTCCTAGCCTCGCGGACTGGATAGAAGGAGGCGCCGGCGGAGCCATGAGATGATTTGGTCTCTATACCGATGACGGCGCCGGAAGCATCGAAAAGCGGCGCGCCGGACATGACCTGATCGAGCTCGATCGTGGTATTGACGATGGCGAGTCCGGCTGTACCAATCGGCGAAAGTTCATTCACGATACCCTGGGAAAGAGTGTATGTGGCAGCGCCAGTCAGCGACCAGACCGTGGCGCCCAGACGGACCGGATCAGCGAATCTGACTGGTTTGACCGGGGATTTGAGAGGCGTAGTCGGCATGAGAAAAGCGATATCACCATCGACTTGGAAACGCACGACACTGATCGGGGCCGCGGTGCCGTCGGCAAAGACCGCCTGAGGGTAGTTGAGGTTGTCGATGATGTTCTTGTCGGCCATGATCGAGCCGCTCGCGGAGACGATCATGCCCAAACCGACAACAGGGCCGGTAGCTCCATCACGCAAACGGACGATCGAGGAAACCACTTCCGCAGTGGCATCAGCCACCTGGTCATCCACGGCAATCGAGACGGCCGCCGAGTTGCCCTCGCTCGATACGGAATTGGATACCGTGCGCTGGATAACCTGGGTGATAGTCCGTGTCACGCCCCGGGGCGCCTGGTCCATGAGTGAGACCGTGACGATGCCCGTCATGAGCGAAGTCACGAATGAGACCAGAAGGGCCAGGAGTAAAAGTTGCTGTTTGGAGAGGTCATTCATGCCTGTAGTTTACCTTGAACCAAGCAGAATGCAATGAGGGAGCAATGTGACATGACAATCTCGAGAACTTGCGAGCGCGACTGGCGCGAGCACGAGGAATTTTCCAGCAGGAAAATATCCGTGTCTCGAGATTGTCATGTCACATTGCTCCAATAATGATCATTTCGCCACTTTCACGGCATCTTCAAAGGCTAGTGAGAGCAACTTGGAGGCGCCATCGGAACCCATCGTCACGCCATAGAGCACACCGGCCCGTGACATGGTCTCGCGGTTGTGGGTGATCAGGATCAATTGCGAATGTTTCGACAAATTTTCGATCATATCGCCGTATTTGCGGGAATTAGCCTCGTCGAGGGCGGCGTCGGTCTCGTCGAGGATGACGAACGGCGGAGGATTAACTTGAGAAATAGCGAAAAGGAGCGCGATCGAGGTCAGGGCGCGCTCGCCGCCGGAGAGCATCATCAGGCCTTTAACTTTCTTGCGCGGCAAACTGACATTGACCTCCAAGCCTTCCGGGCCTTCCTCCTCTGCTTCGATATCAGGATTTTCTAATGCGTCGCCGGCAAGCGCTTCGCTCAAGTCATCCGCGTCGCTCTTGCGGCGGCGCTTCGGTTCCTTGACCACATTGAGCTCCGCTCGGCCGCCGCCGAACATCAAGTTGAAATATTTGTTGAATTCCGTGTTGATCTTGAGGATGCCGGTCTTGAATTCCACATCGATGCGCATATCGAGCTCGGCGATCAGGACCGAGAGCTCTTTGCTGGCCTTCTCAAGATCGAGGAGTTCCCTTCCCAAGAATGCGTCACGCTCCTCGGTCTCTCTGTACTCCTTCAGCACTTCAGCGCCGCCACCGGCGCCGGCATCTTCGAGGCGGACTTTGACCTTCTCGATCTGCCTGCGACGCTCTTCTTGGGTCTCGCGCGGAGCAGTCTTGGTGAAAGCTGGGACCGGCGTATAGTTGATGGCCTCCCTGCCCGCCAATATGCCGGCCTCGCCCATGTCTCGCTCGAGGATTCCGGCGTCGTGGATGACCACATTGAGCGCGGTGGTCAACTGTGAGATGGTGCCGCGGATCTCATTCTGGCGCGCGATGATGCGGAAGACATCCTTTTCCGCATCGCGGTTGGTGTCTTTCTCCTTCTCTATGGTCTTTTTGAGCTCGTCATACTTGTGGATAAACTCGGATTCCGATTGATCAACTCCTCTGAGCTTTTCGTCATGTTTATTCTTTTCCTTTTGCAGAGATTCGATCTCCTTGGTTGCATCAGCGATCAGCGCTGAATCATTCAAACCACGATGCTTAATGATAAAACTGCGGAGAGTGTTTACAATTTCATTGAAAAGCTTCTTGATATCCTCGATCGACTTGTATGATTCAATGGTGCTAACCACATCTTCTAGGTCCTTGAGATAGACGGTCTTGAATTCGTCGCGCTTCTGTTTTTCTTTCTCTTTATCGATAGCACGCTCGTTGGCGCCGATCTCGCCCTCGAGCCGTCCCAGTTCGCGTGTGATGGCATCCCGCTCGCTCCGGATCGCAACGAGTTTACCCTCGAGAGCGATGACCTCATCGCTCTTCTGGTCCTTATTCTTGGAAGCCGTCAGAATATCCTTGGCCCGCTCCAACTCCTTGTCCAATTCGCCGAGCTCTTTCCTTGGGTCGGCTAATTCTGTATTCAGGCGCTCCTTCTCCGTATGAACATAATGATCCTCGGCCGCCAGATATTCCTGGTACATCGTGATCAGGTCTTTGCGCATGGCTTCGGCTTTCTCGATCTTCTCGACCTGCTTCTTGAGGAAGCGGATATGTGGGGCGATCTCGCGGCGCAGGGACTCCACCTGCTTCATGTTCTCTTCGGTCTTCTCGAGCTTGCGGATGCTCTCGAGCTTCTTCCACTGGTAGATCTTGAGGCCGAGGGCGTCCTCGATCATCTCGCGGCGTTCGCGGATCGAAGCGGAGAGGATGCGGTCGGCCTCGCCTTGAGAGATGATGTGGTGACCGGTGGCGCCGATGTGAGCGATGGCCAGGAGTTCGACGATGTCCTTGAGACGAACCGGACTGCCGTTCAAGAGGTATTCGTTGCTGTTGTCGCGATGCACGATGCGTTCGACGGCTACTTCGCTGAAGTCGATAGTCTCGAAGAGCTTGCGTGAATTATCGAAGACGAGTTTGACGTTGGCACGATTGGACCGACCAGCGCTGGTCGGACCTTCCCCGCCGCCGTTCCAGATCATGTCTTCGCCGCGCTTGCCGCGCAGGGACTTGATGGACTGCTCGCCCAAGACGAAGCGGAAGGCCTCTGCCACATTGGACTTACCGGAACCGTTCGGCCCGACGATGCCGGTGATAGGCGTGGTAAAAGAAAGAGTCGCCTTCTTGGCGAATGATTTGAAGCCGGATAGTTCCAGGGATTTCAGATACATGAGAAAGGTATGCAGTCAGTATTCGGGATGTACAGGTAATTGTAGCGCAAAAATACCCCAACATCACCACCCCTTGACCTCAAGCGCCTTCTCGGCCGCCTTCTGCTCGGCCTCCTGCTTGGACGGTCCGCTGCCGGAAGCGACTTGCACGCTACCGAGGAACACACCCAGAGTGAAATGCTTGTCATGGTCGGGCCCGTCCTCCTTCATGGTCTTGTAGGTCGGTGTCAGACCGGCCTTGTCCTGCGCCGCCTCCTGGAAGCGGCTCTTGGCATCGATCCATGATTTGCTCTCGACGATCTTGTCGATATCGATGACCTCGAGGATGTGATTGGCGATGAAGTTGGCCGCACCGTTGTAGCCCTGGTCGAGATAGATGGCGCCGATGATGGCCTCGACCGCGTTAGCGATGATCACGGATCGGCCGCGTCCGCTGTCCTTGGATTCGCCCTTGGAGAGCAGGATGAAGTCTCTCAAGCCGATGCGTTCGGCCACCTTGATGAGACTGACTGTGTTGACCAGAACCGAACGATAGGCCGTCAGCGTCCCTTCGGCCTTGGTCGGGTATTTCCGGAAAAGATAGCTAGTCACCACCAGCTCGAGGACGGCATCGCCCAGGAATTCCAGGCGCTCATTGTGCTCGAGCCCGGCGGCTCGATTCTCATTCAAGTACGAGCGGTGCGTGCAGGCCGTACGCAAGAGCGAGATGTCGCCCATCGACACGCCGATATGTTCAGCTAGTGATTCGAAGTTGATGGTAGTCATGGGAGCGGTTACTTTTCCTGTTCGGAGAGTATCGTCACGGCCTTGGTGACGATCGGCAGGATGTCGTTATAGAAATTGAGCTCAAGAATGTCGGCGAGCTTGAACCATTTGGCGTCGTCGAGGCCAGGCTTCTTGGCCAGAGTCAGGTCGCCGAACGGCGCTTCCGCGAGATAGTAGTGTACCTGCTTCCTGATCTTGCCGAGGTCGGGGTCGTTGGCGATGTATTCGTTGGTGCCGAGGTCGGCGATGATCTTGACCGTGAGTCCGATCTCTTCCTTGACCTTGGCGATAGTGCCGTCGGAGGGATCGACTCCCTCGAGGATCTTACCCTTGGAGAGCGTCCAATGGCCGAAGATGTCATGGACGAAAGCCAGATAGATCTCCTGACCGCTCCGGCCATAGACGACTGCCCCGCCGAGATGCTGGACGATCATCTGCTCATAAGGCACTTCGGGAGCTTTCTTCTTCTTGGATGAGACGGCATCCTTGCCCGGCTCGCCGAGCTCTTTGTAGACAGCGCCGAGGACGCCGTTGACGAAGCGGCCAGAAGTCTCGCCGCCAAAAGTCTTGGCTAGCTCGATGGCTTCGTTGATGGCGACCTTGGCCGGGACCTCGGAGCGATCGGCAAAGAGCAGTTCGTAGAGGCCGAGGCGGAGCACATTCCTGTCTACAGGCGAGATCTTGTCTATCGGCCAATCGGGAGCGGCCTTCTCGATGATGGCGTCGATCTCCGGCTTCTTGGCGATGATGCCGTCGATGAGAGATTCGACGAAGGCGAGGTCCGTCAGGCCGGGCGCGAATTCTTTGCTATTCCGGCTGATGATGTCTTTGGTCTTGAGTTTGCCACCGCAAAAATCCCACTCGAAGAGCGATTGGAGGACGATGGATCTGGAGAGGTGGCGGTTGGCCATGGTGTTTGAAAGAGCTATTGATTGACGATGTTAGATTGTGAGAATCGTAGATCAGGGATAACGACGAGTCACGATGCCTGATGCACGATCCTAGGATGACAACGGAGCTACACTACTAAACCTTCTTCGCGGCAGCCGCGGCCTTCTTGGCCTTGGCGGAAGCCTTGATGGTAAGGTCGAGGACCTTGCGGCCATTGTACCATCCACAGCTCATGCACACCGCATGGCTCTTGTGGGCGACGCCGCAATTCTGGCATTTCGAAACACGCGCCGCATCTAGAGCGTGATGTGAGCGTCTATTGTCGCGGTGAGACCGCGTGGCACGCATTCGATTTACCATGGTGGTAGTATTACACACATTCGCATCCGGTGCAAGAATGGGAATGACAGGAATGATTAAATCTGTTACATTAGCGGAGTGCTTGTTTTACGTGGTTTGACAACTTCCCGTGCGCCCAAGCCTCGCTACGCTCGGCGTGGGCGCTTCGCTCGAAGTCAGAGGAAAAGCTAGCTTTTCCTCTGCTTCTCGCTCGCGCCCATAGCTCAGCTGGTAGAGCAGATCCCTCTTAAGGATAAGGTCGTAGGTTCGATCCCTACTGGGCGCACAGAAGATAGTGTTATAATCGGAAAGCAACGCCGGGGTGGCGAAATTGGTAGACGCACGTGGCTTAGGACCACGCGGAGCAATCCTTGGAGGTTCGAGTCCTCTCCCCGGCACAAAGCAATAACTATAGAGGCCACTATTGACTTTTGCCCATGGAATGATATAATCTGCCCATACAAAAGTTGTGCTATTTATGGCGCAACGGGGTCTCTGACAATCTCATAATCTCCCAATAAACCCCCTGCTACGCAGGGGAAACATCAACAAAGCTGATCGACTTAGTTCGAGAGGCTTACAACCGGAGGCCCCAAAAGGGTTTCAACATGCCAAAGTCATCACAAAAGAAAGCGCTCCCGACGCCGACCATCATGGTCTCTCGGGAAACAACCGGAGAAGTGGTCTTCAAGATCCACTTGTCCTCCCCTGATTGTGGGGGATTCCGGATCAATGTCCGGAACATCATCGCTAACGTCTCGATCTGGCCAGCCGAAAAGAACTCGTTCCCGGTCAAGGATGGCAGCCTGGATATCCCGGCCGTCTATCTCATGAACCTCAAGGGTTCGTTCGCCGAGGCCTTCGAGGGCAGATACGTTGTCGAGGTCATCGCCTTCAACGGCGAGAAATACCGCGACAGCCTGCCGGCCCGGGCCGAGTTCGCGCTTAGCGCGGACGAAGCCAAGGTTCTGCGCGAACTGTCTCCGGCGACCGAAGCCACACCTGTGGCGGTGGTCGCCCCAACAGCGGCGGCCGCACCCGTTGCGGAAGTCGTTCCGGCGGTGCCGGTCGTGGAGACACCGTCGGCTCCCCTGGCGGCTCCTCTGGCCACCATCGGAGAGATCATGGACGCGGGTCGTGGCGATCGGGCTTCAGGCCCGGACATCACGATCGAGAAGCCGGACATCCAACTCCGGGGCCTCAACCTGTCCATCCGCGTCGATCCCGTGACCACGAAATTCCTCGAGGTCGTCGGCGTCGACAAGGATGGGAACCAGGTGTTCCCGCTCGATAAACACGAGGTTGGCAGTGCCCGGTATATCACCGGCCATCTGCGCAAACTCAATCCGGTGGCCGGCCTGCTCAAGACCGGCACGATCACCATCAAAGCGACTGCCCTCGGCAACGACGGCAAGCGCAGCGAGACGGTCGAGCACCAGCTCGTGCTGACGGACCATTACGTCGCCGAGATCAAGCCCCAGGAACCCCGGGTCCGCCAACACGCGGATCCGCGGGACGAAGTCGAGCAACCGCCCGCGGCCCAGCCGTCCAAAGCGACGCCACCGCCGTCGGCACCGTCCACCGAGCCCGCCACCCCGCCCCCGGCCCCAAGGCCGCCGAGCAGGATGGATCTCGTGCTCTCCCGGATCGCCATCCTGGCGACCCAGGAGTCCGTGGACCAGCTCGGCGAAGCCGTAGCTGGTGGCACCGAACTCCTCTCCGGGAAGGCCGACAAGGTCATCACGGGGGTGGGCAATGTGCAGACCAGCGTCGACGGCCTCAAGAAACAGGGTGAGACCATGATCGGCGGCCTCAAGGAGATCGAGAATAAGGTGGCGGAGCTGGCCAACAAGCCGGGACCGAAGCCCTCTCCAGAAGTCCCGTCGAGCCAGCCGGCGAAGACCCCGTCGAGCCGCGACAGCAATGTCACGGCCTGGCTGGTCATCCTCGCCATCGTGGCCGTCGTGGCGTTGTCGGCGTTCTTCCTGTTCGCCCGGGCTACCCAGTCCGCGCAGACAGTGAGGAGCTCCTCCGATGATCCGGCCCTCAAGGCCGGTCAAGCCGCGATCATGGACAGCCTCAACCGGCTGCGCATCGATCAGGAGGAATTGCAGCGGAAGCATTTGCAACCGCCGCCGCTCCCTCCCGGTGCAACGCCGCCTGTCTATGGCAACGATTCACTGCCCCTCCAAAAGGCCGTCGAGTCGAAGCCGCCCGCGCCGGTGTGTGATCCAGAACCCCGGCCGCATCACCAGCAGCCGCAGAAAGTGGAGGTCACGGTGAACATCGAGCAGAAGGTCACTCCTCCCCCGCCCGAACCCAAGGTCGCGCTTCAATACCGCGAGCCCCAAGTGACGGAGGAGGTCATCCAAGAGGTCGTCTATGAGGAAGCCTATGAGGCACCTCAACCGGCGGCCTACTACGGCGGTTACACTGGAGGATATTACTCCAGCTCACCGATGATCGTCGGTTCGGTCGGCGTGCAGTATGGTTGGGGTAATAGCGGTTACGGTTACCGCTACAGCCCTGGCCATCATCGTGGGTATTCATACCCACAGCACAGTCGGCACGGCGGCAACAGTTATCGGGGCTACACCCCGAGACACTCGCCGCCTCGCCAGCCGACCATCCAGCCCCGCGGCGGCCCATCCCGGTCCGCTCCGGGCCGGAACAATGGTCCCGCCTCTCACAACGGTGGGCGACGCAGTAACGGGCGCGGTCCTTAACGGACACGCATCCAAACCAGCCTCGTGTGTGCAGATCCTACCCAGGGTCTGCCACACGAGGCTTTTTTATTATGCACTGCTTACTTGACAATGCTCTATTTTCTGGTATAATAGTATTAGCTAAAACTTTACAACTCATGAATGCTCAAAGACAGTTCAATGAACTTGAGTGGCTAGAAGACCTCGCTGATCGGGTCAGCGAGCGAATCAGGGTGAAGCGAATAGCGTTCAAGATCGAGTTCCTGAAGAGGTATCGTCAGCAACATCCCCATGATGATGATGAACTCGTTAGGAACTCGACACTCGTCGCAACCAGGCCGCATGAACACGGGTTCTTCGTCCAAGCTATGGGTGAGATCATCACCCGGGAGATCGCTTCCCGAGGCGAGGCCGTCTATTTCCGTGTTTCGCGGATACTATCCAAAAGGCACAATAGGCATCGGATGACGAACAATCGTCAATCTGATCCGCCCCGTCACCAGAAGGGATCACTTGAAAAGCACGAGGTCCAAGTATCACTCGTTCTCGGGCGGAGTTTGGCGAAAGGTCCCGACTCTCCCGTCGGCCAATCGCTCAATCCAGCTCTGTTGGCACATTCACAGCACATTCAACATCAACCCCCGAGCGGCCCGAAACGGGCACTGCAAATCGTCTTTTCTCTCACCGAGGAAGTCGATCGGGAATGTGCGGGTCACAACTTCTTAGCCCACGAGCTGGGCTTGAGAAGGCACTCACACAAACATTGAACAAGGCGTGCCTCACGGCACGCCTTTTTTTTCGTCATTATAGCGCCATACCTAAGCCCTAAACCTAGCCCTGCTCTATTGACAAACCGCCCATAAAATGATATCATTCTAGGCAGCAAAGTAGTGGAAATCAGTGTGTGCTCAACGAGTGCTCATTGACATAATTTAAGTCAAAACAACAAACAATGGGCTTCCCTCTTCGAGGGCGGTCCGCAACTCCGGAGCAATCCGGAAAAAGGTAGGTTATGAAAAATCCATTCACTGGATTGATGAACAGATACTGCAGTGCTCTACTGCTCCTGATGCTTTTGTCATTCGGGATCGGTGGGGATCTGCTCTTCTCCGGCTGGTTCTGGTCTGGTCTGTTGATCCTTATCCCCGGCGGCTTGATCGCCTCCGGATTCAGGATCCTGTCGCCGGGCGACGGAGACAAGCCGAGACAGGTCGGTGTCCTGACAGTGTTGGGGCAACGCACCTATTGCAAGGTCGAGGGTCTGACCCTCGGCCTCAACCCGTTCGGTTTCGACATCATCGGCATCACTGCCTTCGACATCAAGAAATTGGACAAGTCGTTCCCCATCACGAGCGTGCGCTGTCACGACAACGTCAGGATGAAGGGGATGGTGTCAGTCAGTGTGATGCCGGATGAAGACGATGATAGGAGCTGCGTCCCAGAAAAGGACCGTAGATCCGGGGCTCACAAGCTCTGGGAATGGTTCGATATCGGTGGCTTCGATGGCTATTGGGCCCAGGTCAACGATATCATCGCCGTCGGTGTTCAGGAGATTGTAGTGGGTGAGGAGGAGGGGTTGACCGAAGATGAGAAGAACGCTCGGACATACAAATGGGCCGAGACTCATCCGACAGCCATCGCCGTCAAGCTTCTCACCCGAATCAAGGCGCATAGGCAGATTGGTGATACCGACGAGCTTGACGACACGCGCGGACTGGGTGGCAAGATCAAGAAGATCCAGGTGGAGCTCACCCCGATCAATACGGCGGTCATCACCGCCGACGAGGATCGGGTCATCGAGGAGCTGCAGCAGGTTTCGGAGCTCAAGGAGACCGAGACCATCAACAAGCAGACGGTCGCCCGGATCAAGCTCTACACAGATGCGGGCCTTCCCGATGTCAGTGCCAAAGCTTGCCGCGACGAGATCATGTTCGAGCGACTGGCCAAGGACAAGAAGGTCACAATCACCCAAGGCGGGCGCATCGTCAACGTCGGCAGTGTCGGAAACACCGATCATGAGCCACGGACGGAGCGAGCCGGCGCTATCGCGGGAGGTGGAAGATGAAAACTACCACCAACAATCCCATGAAGGTTCTAGCCATCGTGATGCTGTTAGGCCTCATCGTCTACGGCGTCGGGGTGGCCATCCGCAACCCCGATCTCCTAGAGAACAGCTCCCAGCGGAAAGCCGCTGTCGCCACCTCCCCCACCTCCGGCGTCGTCGATATCGACGATACCCAGTGGAAGGAAGTGATCTGTCTCGACAACACCAAGAGCGTTGTCGGAAATCTGTTGACCGATGATGTCTGGTGGCAGATCCGGCTGGATAAGGATCCGGCCAAGGTATACACGCTCTATCCGCGAAACTGGAAGGAGGGTACGACTAATAAACTGGTCACACCGCCTGCCAATGTCACGGAATGGCGCGTAATGCCCGGTCAAGCCATCAAGACAGGCAAGGTTGCCTGGAAGATCGTCCCCAAAGCCTAGGGCAAGGGGACAAACCACACGGGCCGCAGGAGTTTACTCCAGCGGCCCGTTTTTTTGCTCCAAAATTTTGCCCAGTAAATATCTACAGGCCTACTGGAACCCCTTGACCGTATTGGAGATGATATTGATGATGCCCCAGGCCGAGAACATGATGAACATGCCGATCAGGCCGCCGATCATGCTCAAGCGCCCATTCTTGTGCTGTTGGGCGTCGGTCGCATGGATGATCATCTGGATCACTCCGTAGACGAAGGCCACGACCGCTACAGCGAAAGCCAGCATCACCAGAGGATTGACGATATTGGCGATGATCGGATCGAGCGCCTTGCCAAAAGCCGCGTCATCAGTCGCGGCTTGGGCTATAGTTATGAAGTGAGAAAACATGGATTGGCGCGCCCCACGAAGATGCTATTGAACCGGAACCGGATATGGGTTAGTTGGGAAATCCTGGATCGGCGCCTGATTCTGAGTGTTGAATGTGTTGCTCAAGATGTTGACGAGGCCCCAGATCGAGAGGATGACGAACAGGCCGACGATGCCCCAGAGGATGGCGCTCTGATACTTCTTGCGATCATCACCGCCAGCATTGACGATGAACAAGACGACATTGACGATGAGGAAGATGACGGCGACGGCGATGAGGATGCCGATGACCGTATTGCCGATGCCTGTCAATTTCTGGCTAAGAGAGTTGACGTCGGTGACCGCGCGCTGGGCGAAGGCGACCGAAGGAGCGAGAACGGCGAGGGTAGCGATGAGCTTTTTCATACTAATTATTGATATTTATTAAGCTACTGCTAATTAATGCGACAATTTAGCTTGGCCTGATTATACCAGATTTCTGGGCCGAACAGAAGGCGGCTGTGGATTACGGATCCGAGCGCTATTTCAGGATGAGACTATCCACATCTTTGGAGAATCCGCCGGCATGATCCTCGTTGTATGTACCAAAAGTATTGCTCAAGATAGCCACCAAACCCCAGATGGACATGATGATGAACAAACCAACTATCCCCCAGAGGATGGCACTGCGATATTTGGCGCGGTTGGTATCATCCGCAGCGTGAAAGATGAACAAGACGGAATTCCAGACGATAAAGACGACGGCTAGGCCGATGAGCAGCCAGATCGCCATGTTGCCCAGATCAGTGAGCTTGTCGAACAGAGAATTGGCATCCGTGACTCGGTCTTGGGCAAAAACCATCCAAGGGGACATGATGAATAGCGCTGTGGTGATCTTCTTCATATCAGTTATTTCGGCATTAGGTTCTTGAAGTTGGCCCAGGACGCGGAAGTGTTATCCGCGTTGCCGATGTTGAAGCTGTTGCCAAGGATATTGATGATGCCCCAGAGCGAGAGGATGACGAAGAAGCCGATGAGGCTGTACATGACATATGATCCGGCCTCCTTCTTGTCTGTATCAGCCCTGATGAAGTATTTGATGACATACCAGACGAACATGACCACGGCCAAGGCCATGAGGAGGAAGAGGATCTGGCCGAGATACGAGATGATAATATCGATTATGCTGCTAAGTGTAGTCCCGCCAACAGCCCCGCGGACTGTCACGCCAGTTTCACTCACATGATCAAGCGTTACCTGAGCCGAAACCAGAGCAGGAAGTGAGAAGGTACAAATCGACAATAATGCTGTTTTAGTCTTGTTGAACATAATGTTTATATATATTAATACGATTAAATACTAGCACTACTGGTTCTTCAGGGCATTGTTCGCGCTGTTAATAACATTTGGGTTCACCGCGCCCGTCGCCTGCAGGGTGTTGATGACCACATTGACCAGGATGCGCGCCCCTATCACGATGGCCACGCCGACGATGATCCAGCCGAGCCAACCCTTGAGCTCCTTCATCTTGTCCGGTTTCCCTTGCGCCAGGACGAACTGTAGGCCGACATATATGAGCGCCAGGACAGCGAACAGGATGACCAGATATGAGAAATATTCCATGAAGCCGCCAACCAGTCCCCCGACAGTCTTGTATTTGTTGCTCAAGGGATTCTGGAGTGAGAAACTGCCGGATGATCCTGGTGTCACTGTCTGACTCCCTGTATTAGACACGGGAGTCACGGTTGTGCCCTGGGCAAAGACGAAACTATTCGAACCAAGAAGTAGGACGATGAGTAAAAACGCGCCTGCAAGATATTTGATGATGTTGGTGTTCTTCATGATATTTTTAACCATTGCCGAGATAGTTGGCCGCATTGCCAGTGAGCCACTCTAGGATCTGATAAACGACGAACCATGCCGTGAGCATGATGACGAAGCCGATGGCGACTTTCTTGAATATCCCCCAGGCCTTGGTGATGTTGCCGGGAACGCCCGTGATATGGAGATAACCGGAGTAAGCAAAACCCACTAGCGCGCCGATCACCCCGAGGACGATCATGACATTGATGAGATATTGGACCTGATCCATCAGAGCCTGGAAGTCACAAACCTTGTAATTCGGGTCGCTCTTGGCGAGCGGGCCTCCCGGGCCATCGCATATGACCAGTTTGAATCCCTCATCATTGATATTCACCTCCGGCACCTGGCTCTGGGCCGATACCAAAGGCGCGATCATTGGCATGAAGTTCGTGACGAGGAGAGCGAGAATGATGAGTTTAGTCTTCATATTATATTATTGCCCTACCGCTTGGCGCAGGAGCACATCATACTGGCTGCCGGCGTCTCGGATGGCTTGATAAGGAGCCTTCTTGCCGCTAGTCACGCTCTGGATCATCTCTGCAAAGAGTTGACTGGATTGCGTCGGTCCAGCATCGAGCCAAGTCCGGCTGATCAGAGCCGCCTGGTTGAAGAGCGTGATATACGGGTCCTCGAAACCAGCGGCGATGACTGGGCGGGAGACGGAAGGCAGGTATGCCAGCTTGGATACCTCGACTAGGTTGGTCGGGTCCGTCAGGATGGAGATGACAGCGTACGCGGCATTGATATTGTTCGATGCTTTGACGATGGATAGGCCGTAGAGCCGAGCATAGACCGTCTTGACGCTGCCCTGCTTGGCTTGCGGGACCGCGGCCACATCGAAATTCAGATTGGGATTCTTGGCGCGGATATCGGACAGTTCCGAGGCCAATCCGAAGTATGTCGCCAGCTTTCCGGAGACGAAGGCCGTCTTGGCATTGGGCCATGAGCGGTTCCAGGAATAGTTGGTATCAGTCGGGTCGACGAAGCGCGTGAAGAACTGGATGGCCGCCGTCGGGTCGGCCTTGGCGGAATTGTTGATGGTGCTGGACAGAGCACCATCAGAAGCGATGGCTGTGATCGGGTTGCCGCTCTGCAGGAAAAGCGTGGCCAGGATCTCCCGGGCATTGGTGATATTGCTGAAGTCTCCCATGGCTACAGCACTCCGGGTGATCGTACCATTCTGGTCCTTGACCGTCAGCTTCTGATTGAGGCCGGTAAATTCGTCCCAGGACTTGGGTGGCAGAGCGATGCCGGCGGCATTGTAGAGGTCTCTGTTCCAGAACATGACCAAGGGATCGGTGATGAACGGAACGGCGAGGACGCCGTCGGCCGAGAGGTACACGCCGCTCTCGTCGATGTAGGAATTGAGGAAGGTCCTCTGTGGGATGACGGAGTACGGGATAGGCGCGAGCTTATCCTGCGCCGGTAGGATCATGTCGGCCGGGATGAGCACGGCGTCCGGGCCGGAGCCGCGCGCCAGAGCCGAGACGAAATCAGACAGGAAGGCATCGGTCGACTTCTGGGTATAAGCGGCGGTGATCGGCAGGGCTAGAGTGCTGTTAACCCTGGAGACATACTGCTCGAAAGTGGCCTTGGGGAAAGTCCCCCAGACGGTGATCGGCGGGATCGTATCCTTGGAACTGCTGTTTTTGAATGTGGCGAAGGCGATCACCCCCGCGATGATGCAGATGACGAAGATGGCTAAGGTGATCAATTGAAATTTGGAAATCTTCATGTCAGTTATTTTTTCAGCTCTTCTTGAAAGTCAACCCGTAATGGTGGTCGCCGGCATTCCAGGACTGTTCCAGGGAGAAGCCGTTCTTCTCGAACAGAGTCTGAGCCTTCTCTAGCGGCACGATGGCCTTGGGCGAGAGAGGAGTGATACCGCTCCAGTCGACGACTAGGATCTTGCCGCCGGGCTTGGTGATGCGTTTGACTTCAAGGACAAAATCTTCGAGGTTGGCTACCTGGAAGAGGATGTTGGAGACGATCACGCGGTCGGCGATACCTTCGCGGAGCTTGGTGCCGCCGATCTTCTCGGCATTGCCCCAAACGACCTCGATGTTATGGAGTCCTTCGACCGCGCCGGCAGAACGCAGGCGCTCTAGGAGATCTTTCTGAACATCCACGGCATAGACACGGCCACTGGAGCCGACTCTCCTAGCCGCCTCGAGGGCATAGAAGCCACTGCCAGCCCCAAGATCGACGACTTTTGAGCCGTCAGTCAAGCCCAATTTGAGCAGATTTACGGCTGGTTCGGAGAACATAGGTAGATTTTACCATGAATATATGGCTGTTGAGCCCAACATGGGGACAATTTTATGAGGAAAATTACAAGCAGATCAGACTCGCCAACGAATCCCCTTCACGGAGCTTCATGACGCGCACGCCCTGGGTGGCGCGCGACAAGGTCGGGATCTCCTTGAGATCGACGCGGATGACTTGAGACTTTTTGGACATCGCCACGACCTCTTCCTCGTCGTCGGTGACCACCTTGGCTGCCATGAGCGGACCAGTCTTGGGCGTGACATTCATAGTGAGGATGCCGGAGCCGCCGCGGTTCTGGACTTTGTATTCGGAAAGTTCGGTCTTCTTGCCATAGCCGTTGGCGCCCATCACGAAGAGGCAAGGATTCTTGGCTTCCTTGGAGACGACATCGGCCGAGATGACACTATCCTTCTCGAGCTTCATGACGCGCACGCCGGCGGCATTCCTACCCATCTCGCGGACATCGGACTCCTTGAAGTGGATGGACTGCCCTTCGCGGGTAGCGATGACCACCTCGTCGGACTTGGTCACGAACGACACGGAGATGAGCTCATCACCGGCGTCGAGGGTGATAGCGATGAGGCCGCTCCGGCGCACATCCTTGAAATGCTTGGCGGCGGACTTCTTGCCGGTGCCACCCTTGGTGACCATCATAAGAGAGAGACCCTCGGCCTCCTTCTTGTTCTTGGGCATCGGCAGGATCGAAGTCACGCGCTCGCCATCGGAAAGAGACAGGAAATTCATGATCGACTTGCCCTTGGTGGCGCGCTTGCCCTCCGGGATCTCGTACATCTTGATCTGATAGGCCTTGCCTTTGTCGGTGAAGAACAGAAGGTCGTTGTGCGTAGTGGCGAAGATGATATGGGAGATGAAGTCCTCTTCCTTGGTGTCGAGGTCTACGACGCCGACGCCGCCGCGCTTCTGCTTGCGGTACTCTGACGGATCAGTGCGCTTGATATAGCCGCCCTTGGTGAGGACCAGCACGGACTCTTCGTCGGCGATGAGGTCCTCGGGGTTGAACTCCTTGACGGAGTGCTTGACGATGCGGGTGCGGCGCTCGTCGCCATACTTGTCCCTGATCTCGGCAAGCTCAATCTTGATGATAGTACGGACGCGCTTGTCGCTACCCAGGATGCTCTTGAGGTCTTCGATGAGGGCCTGGACCTCCTTGAGCTCGTCGAGGACCTTCTTGCGCTCGAGGCCGGCCAGCTTCTGCAGGCGCATGTCGAGGATGGCCTGGGCTTGGAGGTCGCTGAACTTGAACTTCTTCATGAGGCCAGCTTTGGCATCGGCTACGTCATTGGAAGCGCGGATGAGCTTGATGATCTCGTCGATATGGTCGAGAGCTTTCTTGAGGCCGAGCAAGATGTGCTCGCGGGCTTCTGCGGCATTGAGGTCGAACTGGGTGCGACGGCGGATGACCTCGATGCGGTGCGTCACAAATTCTTGCAAGATCGACTTCAAAGACAGAGTCTGCGGCACACCGTGGACGAGCGCCACAGTATTCATATGGAAAGTCTCCTCGAGCTGGGTGTGCTTGTAGAGGAGGTTGAGGACCTTCTCGGGATACGAACCTTGCTTGAGGTCGATCACGATGCGCATGTCCTTGTCAGACTCATCACGCAGGGCACGTACGCCCTCGACGACCTTCTCGCGCACCAGGTCGGCGATCTTCATGATGAGCTCGCTCTTGTTGACGCGGAATGGGATCGAAGTGATGATGATCTGATATTGACCCTTCTTATCCTCGGTGATCTCGGCTTCGCCGCGTACCGTCATGCCGCCACGACCCGTGGTATAGGCATGGTGGATGTCCTTCTCCCCGTAGACGACGGCGCCGAGCGGGAAATCAGGGCCTTTGATGAACTGGAGAATATCCTCGGTGGTCGCGTCCTTATTGTCGATGAGATGGGTAGTAGCGTCGAGGACTTCGCGGAGGTTATGCGGAGCGACATTGGTCGCCATACCCACGGCGATGCCGAGCGTGCCATTCAAGAGTAGATTCGGGACGGCGGTCGGCAGGACTTCGGGCTCCTTCTTGGTGCCATCGTAGTTGGGACGAAGATTGACGGTGTCCTTGTCGATATCGCGCAGGAGCTCGGCGGCCAGACGGGACATCTTGGCTTCGGTATAACGCATGGCGGCAGCCGGATCACCGTCTACCGTGCCGAAGTTGCCCTGGCCGTGGATGAGCGGATAGCGCATAGTGAAATTCTGGGCCATCTTGACCAGCGACTCGTAGATGGCGGCGTCGCCATGAGGGTGGTAGTTACCCATGGTCTCTGACACTGGTACGGCTGACTTGCGGAACTTGGCGGAATAGTTGAGGCCATTCTGGTGCATGGCGTAGAGGATGCGGCGGTGCACCGGCTTGAGGCCGTCACGGACGTCTGGAAGCGCACGGTCGGTGATGACCGACATGGCATAGTCGAGGAAGGACTCGCGCATCTCGGTCGTGATCGAGCGCGCGACAATGCCGGTATGAACCGGCTTTTTTTCAGGGGCTTTTTCCTCGGATTTCTTGGGCATTCGTCAGACAATTATAGCAAAAAATGGCGTGTTTTGCAATGGGGTTTTAGCGAGTTTTGAGAGAAAGCTTTATTAAAATACTTTTCAAATAAAGGGTTGTCGGCAGAGTTCTATTTTCTCCACAAAATTTCTAAGTCAAAACCACAAAAGTATGGTCCAGTAATGTAGACGGTATCGTTACTTCCCCGGCAGAACCTCCACTTCGGAATAGACCACCTTCTTCGGTCCGAAGACCAGCTCCCAGACATCCTTGCCGAGCGAGCCGATCCCCGCTACCAGAGCGGCACTGGGAGAAGAGATCTTTTGGGTAGCCGAGGCGACGGCCGCATTCTTGCTCAAACTGAAACCGGTGATCGAACCGAACCAGAAGATCGCGATGAGCGCGGTCAGAGCCAGCGCCCACCAGAAAGCGAAACGGCGGCGGACATGCTCTGGCTTGGTGCGGAGGTTGTCTAGATATGCTTCGATAGCCATACGGGTATTATACTACTCCTTCTCGAGCACCACCACATCGGCATCCTTCCCTTCCAGGTCCTTCTTCCTGATGGTCAACTTGGCCTCGGGCTTGGGGTTCTCCCCAGCCTCCTTGAGGAATACCTTGAGAGAGTCCTTGGCACCCATATCTCCGTAGTGGATGGGAATGATGATCTTGGGACCGATGGAGACAGCGAGCTTGTAGGCCTTGGCCGGATCGAGCACACCATCGCCGCCGATCGGGACGAACAGGATGTCGACTCCGTCGATGGCTTCATCGGCCTCCGTCGGCAATTCTGCTTGGTTGACCGCGCCGAGATAGCAGATATTCATGCCCTCGAGGGCGACCGTGAAGATGGTGTTGATCCTCTTTTCGCCGTCGTAGCCAGACTCGGAGGCCAGACCCTTGATGAAGACGCCCTTGATCTCGAACTCGCCGGGGCCCGTGACCGCGAAGGCCTTCTTGTCCCCGAATGAGACTTGGTCCACGCCATTCATATCAGGATGGTTGAGACTGGAGAGCACGATATCGGCCCCGAACTTAGCGGTCGGCAGTTTCGAGTCCTTGGAAACTGGGTTGAAGGCTAGGATGGTGTCCCCAAACTGCACTTTGACGAATTCTCCGCCGAGATAGGTGATGATCATGAGTCGAGCATAGCAAAGAACCGTGACTGTTTCAATGAATAAATCAAATAAGGGGTGGGGGGTGATTTGATTATTATTGATTTTTTGCGTAGGTGGCATGTCTCCGGTGCTCAAAAATTTCTAAGTCAAAACATGAAAAGTATGGTCTAGTAGTACGGCCCAGTGATAGATACCCTTCTTGCTCCTTCCTCAAAGTGACCACTTTCCGGTCACTTCAGAGAAGTTGACGGGAGTAATAGCCGCCGATAACCGGTTACTGGAACCCAGCAATAGACAATCTGCCAATAATACGCTATAGTCTCCCAGTTCCTTATTTAACCAGTCCGCGTCATCCCGCCCTCTTTATCATAACCCAGAGGCCGGCGCGCGGAACAAATTATGTTCAAAAAACTCAAAGAGACCCTCACCGGCCACAAAGAGGCCGAGCAAGCCGCGCCAAGCAAGATAACCTCGGAAGCTACCATCAAGCCAGAACAAGCCAAAGAAGACGCCAAGAAGACTGTTATCAAAGAACCAAGAGACCCTAGCAAACCGGCCGTCAAGAAGGACGAGCCGGAATTTACCGACGCCCAGAAGGCCAGCCCCATGGCTCCTCTCATCCTAGCCATGAAGAATCCGCCGGCCATCGGCGACTTGGTCGAAGGCCCGGTCATCGCTCTCGACAAGGCTTCCGTCTATATCGACCTCGCACCGTTCGGCACCGGCATCATCTACGGCCGCGAATACATCATCGCCCGCGATGTCATCAAGAAGATCAATATCGGCGACACCGTAGCCGCCAAGATCGTCGACGACACTCACAAGGAGGGCTACTTCGAACTTTCCCTCAAGGAAGCACGCCAGGCCCTCATCTGGAATGAGGCCGAAGCCGCTATCCGCGAGAAGCGCACACTCGATCTGCCGGTCAAGGAAGCCAACAAGGGCGGCTTGCTCGTCGAATGGCAGGGCATCGTCGGTTTCTTGCCGGCATCCCAGCTCAAGGCCGAGCATTATCCGCGCGTTTCTGACGGCGACAAGGACAAGATCCTCGAAGAGCTCAAAAAGCTCGTCGGCACCCGTCTGGCGCTCCAGATCATCACGGCCGACCCCAAGGAAGGCAAGCTCATCTTCTCCGAGAAGGGCTCCGAGCACAAAGAAAAGGAGCAGATCGTCAGCAAATACGAGATCGGCGATGAGGTCGATGGTCAAGTCACCGGCGTCGTGGACTTCGGCGTCTTCGTCAAGCTCGAGGAGGGGCTCGAAGGCCTCGTCCATATCTCCGAGATCGATTGGGGCCTCGTGGATAATCCTCACAACTTCGTGAAGACGGGCCTAAAGATCCGCACCAAGATCATCGAGATCAAGGACGGCAAGATCTCCCTCTCCATCAAACAGCTCAAGCCGAACCCGTGGCTCGAAGCCGCTTCCAAGTACAGGAAAGATATGTCCGTCACCGGCGTGATCATCAAGTTCAACAAGCACGGTGCGCTCGCCTCAGTCGAGGAAGGCGTAGCCGGCCTGGTCCATGTCTCGGAATTCGGCTCCGAGGAGAAGCTCCGTAAGTCTCTCGAGCTCGGCAAGACCTATCCCTTCAAGATCACCCTTTTTGACCCCAAGGACCAGAAGATGGCTCTATCCTACACCGGCGAGAAATAGCCGATATACAGCCTGGTACAGGCGCGGCAAGGACTTGACTATTTTAGAGTCAGGGTGTATATTGTCCGTAGCTAGCCGCTCGACAGGGGTCTACCAACCCGCCCGTGTTCACGACACCGGGCCCATCACGACACGACTCCGTCGCGTCGGCGAGCACAGGGTGAAGCGCCGCGGGAGACCTTTTCTCCGCTGGCCATGACCCGGAGGCAGAGACGCGAAATCCTGCCTCCGGTGTCCCCCTCTCAAGTTCTTCTATATCATCTTCTGTTTGGTTGTTCCGTATAGTGGTTACGGGGGTCCGCTTGTGGGACCCCCGTTTTTTTATTGCTGATTTTTGCCTTCCCTGCTACTTCCCGTTGAATACGCTCATCGCCTTCTCCCGGCCTTCTGTGACGATCATCTCTACAGCTTCGCTAGCCAGCTTGGCTATTTTCTTTATCTCCTTGATCTCGTCTGGTTTGAATTTGCCCAAGATGAACTTTTCGATCTTGTCATCGCCGTGCGGTATCTTGGCATCGCCCTTCGAGTTAGCCGGAGCTGTACCGATACGGATACGCGGGAAGGCTTCGGTCTTGACTGCCTTGATGATCGACTCGAGTCCATTGTGTCCACCGGAGCTCTTGTTGTAAGAGATCTTCATGCGGCCGATCGGCAGCTGGAAGTCGTCGTATATGACTACGAGACGCTCGGCGGCCTGCCTGCCGGCAGGCATGGCCTTCTTGTTCTTGATGAGCTGACCGACGGCCTTGCCGGAATTATTCATGAATGTTTCCGGCGCAACCAGAACCATCTTCTCCTTCCCCGCCTTACCTTCGGCTACCAGAGCGTTGAGCTTCTTGTCGAAGACGAAGTCTTCATCACCCAACTGCTTACGGATGTAGTCGAGGACGATGCGCCCGACATTGTGCCGAGTGGTTTCGTATTCTTCTCCAGGATTACCGAGCCCTACGATGATGTGAGTCATAGCAAAAGTCTATCATGGAAGCAGAATGGTGAGAATGGAGAAATTGTTGAGGAGACTTGCGAGCGCGACTGGCGCGAGCACGAGGAATTTTCCAGCAGGAAAATATCCGTGCTCCTCAACAACTTCTCCATTCTCACCACATGACATACAAAAACTTGCATCGATCGGAGATTAGGACTACAATGCCTCCACTATGCAGCTAGAAGACGGCCAGGGGACACAGAAAAAGACCGGATTTTGGCACAATGTGCGCGAATGGGTCCAAGTCATCGTCGTCGCCCTCCTGATCGCCCTACCCGTGCGCTACTTCATCGCCGAACCGTTCGTAGTCAACGGCGCTTCCATGGATCCGACCTTCTCCTCCGGCCAATTCTTGATCGTCGACCGTCTGACCTATGACTTCAAGGCGCCGCAAAGGGGCGATGTCATCGTTTTCGAATATCCCAACAATCCGAGTGTCTACTATATCAAGCGTATCATCGGCCTGCCCGGTGAGACTGTGAGCTTACAAGATGGCCAAGTGAGCATCACCGAATCGTCCACCGCAACTTCGACGGCACCTGCGGCCAAGACCTTGACCGAACCGTATATCCAAGCCGTCCATGATTCACATGAGACCCTGCCGGGCACGAAGCTCGGCTCTACCGAATACTTCGTTATGGGCGACAACCGCAATCAGAGCTCCGACTCCCGCGTCTGGGGGCCTCTCGACGAGAAGTTCATCGTCGGCCGGCCGATCGTACGACTGATCCCGATAAACAGCTTTGCGGTGATCCCCGGCCAATACCATGAAGACCAAACCAAATAACAATGCTTCTTTAGTGAGAAAGAGGAAGGCCGCACGGGCGGCTTCTTCTAAATTCTTGCCGGTGGAACATCTAGACAAGATCGGCGAGGTGGCGGTCTATTACGGATTCACTCCGATCAAGAGTCCGGCCATCGAGAAGGCCGACCTTGAAGCCGCACGGGGTATCATCGATAGCGACTTCGTCGACGATGAGACCGAGGACCACGGACGACTGCCCTTGCGAGTCGAGGAGAAGATTGCCCTGATCCGTACATATGAGAGTGAGAAGTGGCAAGACAGGTCCCAGCCGGTCCTCCTCTATTTCAAGGATCCGCATCGCGGCGCCACCAAGCGCTCCGGTTGCCATCGTTATGCCGATCTCGAGATCATGGGGACTTCCGGGCCAATCGCCGAAGCCACCCTCATCCAGGCTGGCCGAGCCATGCTCGCCGAAGAGGGCTACCTGGAGACGGCCGTCGAGATCAATAGCGTCGGCGACCGCGATTCGATCACCAGGTTCACCCGGGAGCTGACCGGCTATTATCGCAAACATATCAATGACATGAGCCCGGAGTGCCGCCAGATCCTCAAGCGCGACCCATTCGAGCTCCTGTCGTCGCGCGACGCCGGATGCAAGGCCCTCAATGAGCACGCTCCGAGATCCATGGATTTCCTTTCGGAAGGCAGCCGCCGGCACCTCGAGGAGGTCCTAGAATATCTCGAGAAGTTGAACATCCCATACAGCATCAACAATGGCCTGATCGGCAATCGCTCATACTGCACGGAGACGATCTTTGCTATCGTCGCCGGGGCCGGGGCGAAATCGACTAGCCACATCCTGGGGATCGGTGTCCGATACAACGGCTTGGCCAAGAGGCTGGAACTGCGCCGCGATACCCAGGGCGTCGGCTTGGCACTCCTCATCAAGAGCAACAACCAGAATTTGCGCGACACTGTCAAGAAGATCAAGCGCCCGATCGCTTCGTTCGTGCAACTCGGCAGCGAATCAAAGCTTGCTTCCCTGCAGGTTGTGGAGCAGCTGCGCCTCGCCAAGATCCCCCTCTACCTATCGCTCGCCAAAGACCGTCTCGGAGCTCAAGTCTCTTCCGTTGAGCGATATCACACCCCGTATGTCATCGTCATGGGCAAGAAGGAGGCCATGGACAAGACCGCCATCGTCCGCAAGGTGGACACCTATTCGCAGGATGTCGTGCCGCTCGAGAAGTTGGCTGATTATATGAAGAAGGTCGAGAAGACGTTTTGGGGGAAATAGATAACAAAAAGAGAAGGCTCGAACAACCTTCTCTGTGACTCAAGATCTTCTTTTGAATGCATACTCTTTCCAATCTACGAATCTGAATGTACCCCGCTCGACAGGGCTAGATTCGTCGCCGGCATAGAATATCTCGCCGAGAAGCAATTTACCTGGCTGTCTCCTCAAGGCTAGCGGCAACCAAGCGATCTGATCGCTCATCAGCCGATCATAGGGCAGATCATCGTAAGGACACCACTCAAGACGGTTGAAACCATCGAGGGGTCTAGGCTCGCCCGTCCATCTGGTTGCGGTCAAAAAATGGACCGTCCATTCCAGACGATGTTCCATGAGGAACTTGTGGTAAAAATCCACAGTGGCAAAATGCTCGACTGAAGAGAGGTCGATCGTACTACCGACTTCCTCCTTGACCTCTCTTTTGAGACAATGCCGAACACCTTCGGATCCTCTGAGCTTCCCGCCTGGACCATTCCACTTATTGTTCGCGAATAATCCCGATCTTTCTCCCAACAACACTTCTGTATTGCCGTTATCTCCGCGAAGGAGATGGCATACTGTTGCTTCATGCATGACATGCTCCTTTTTATTTTAGGTTTCTGTTCTGATGCGATGCTAGCAGAATCTTTATTATCTGTAAACAAAACAGGGATTTGCCCGCCTCATCGGAATGTCTCTTTTCCTCGAAGAAACTGAAGGCCTGTTTTATGTCGCATAATATTTATGAATTTCAAACGAGCCTTATGTAGCCCATGTTACTAGACAACGTTTTTCGCAAAATGTCTTAGAAATTTTTGAGAGAAAAACGACTGGTTCGGGCCGTGACCCGATTCGCCGCCACTTATTTGCACGCCTCCCCCATCCATGTTATCCTGAAAACCTATGATAAATGTCGAGATCACCCGCAACCCAGGCGAGAATGCCCTAGGCGTAGTCCGCCGCTTTTCGAGGAAAGTCCAATCATCCGGAGTCATCCCCCGCATGAGGAGCCTCCGCTTCAGCGGCCGCAAGCAATCGCCATACAAAGTCAAACAGAAGACCTTGAAGACCCTCAAGAGACGCGCCGAGATGGCCCTACTGATCAAACTCGGCAAGGCCCCGGCCACTCCGGAAAGAGGCGCCAGGAGATAATGTCCAGTTTTTCCATGACTAACCAGACTCGCGCGAGCATCCCTCACGCGAGTTTTCGCGCCATGAAAGAGGCCGTGCTCGGCAAAGATTATGAGCTCGGCTTGACCATCGTCACAGCCACGCACATCAAGAAGCTCAACAAGATTTATCGCAACCAGGACCGTCCGACGGACATCTTGAGCTTTCCGCTATCCAGGAAGTCCGGCGAGATCTACATCTGCCCCTCCGCAACGAGAGCGGAAGCAAAAAAATTCAACCGGAGCTATGACAATTTCGTGCCCTTCCTCTTTATCCACGGCTTGGTCCATTTGAAAGGATACGACCATGGCGCTACAATGGAGCGTATAGAAGCCAAAGTCCGCGCGCGATTCAAAATCTAAATGGCCAGAAATATCATCACAGGCATCGACATCGGGACCAGCTTCGTCAAGGTGGTCATCGTCGACATGCGCGAGCGCACCGACGGCGGCATGCCCAAGGCCATCTCCACCGCTTCGACCGAGTCGCGCGGTGTACGCCACGGCTATATCACCAATGTCCGCGATGTGTCCGAGAGCATCCGTCGGGCCGTCAAGATCGCCGAGGACAAGGCTGGAGTCAAGGTCAAGAAGGCCTTCGTCGGCGTCGGCGGCATCGGGCTCGGCAGCGTGGTCGTCACGACAAGCGTCATGACTTCGCGCGCCGATGCCGAGATCACCGAGCTCGACCTCGACAAGCTCCGCGAGCAGAGCGAGAAGGACATCCCCCGCACTGCCATCGGCAACCGCCGGATCATCTATGAGATCCCGCTGCAATACAAGATCGACGGCGAACCGGCGCTCGGCTCACCGCTCGGTCTCTCCGGCAACAAGATCGAACAGAAGACGCTCTTCATCACCTGTCTCGACCACCATGTGACCGACACGATCGCCGCCGTCAACGAGGCCGGTATTGAAGTCGAGGATGTCATGGTCGCGCCCGTAGCCGCCGGCTTCGTGACCCTGTCGAAGAGCCAGAAAGTCGCCGGATGCATCCTGGCCAACATCGGCGCCGAGACGGTCTCGATCGCCGTCTTCGAGAACAATATCCCGACCTCCCTCGAGGTCTTCCCCATCGGCTCGACCGACATCACCAACGACATCGCCCTCGGCCTCAAGGTCCCGCTCGAAGAAGCCGAACAGATCAAGATCGGCGCCATCACCGGCAGTTCATTCCCGAGAAAGAAGCTGGAGGAGATTGTGGCCGCGCGGCTCTCGGACATCTTCGAGCTCATCGAGGCCCATCTCAAGAAGATCGGCCGGAATGGCCTCCTGCCGGCCGGCATCGTCATCACCGGCGGCGGCTCCAGCTTGAACGCTATCGGCACCATGGCCAAGGTCGCCCTCAAACTGCCTTCCCGCATCGGCTCGATCGGGGCGGCGGACGGCAAATCCTCGTTCAAAGACGCCACCTGGGCAGTGGCTTACGGCCTGTGCATCTGGGGCATGTCTACCGAGGACGGGCCGGAGCTCAACCGCGGGCCGGAAGTCATCAAACAATTCTGGAAGATGCTCGTGAGGTGGTTCAAACAATTTTTGCCTTGAGGATCCGGCCGTTCATCTCATCCGGAATCTCGCGTGGACGAAAGCTACGACGAACCCTCCCAGGGTGTCGTCGATCAGATCTTTGATCGTGTCGACCCAGTATGCCTTGGTGCCGAGCGGCGCCCCAGCGATCCCATAGTAGACCTCGAAAAGCTCCCAAGCGATCCCAGCAGCAAGTACGGCGCCGATGACCATACTCCTCGTGCGCAGAACCCCCGGGGCATGGAGCTCCAGAGCGGCAGCTACGAATAGGCCGATGCCGAGCCCGCCAGCGATATGCATGAAGATATCGTATGAGTCGATGCTGACATACAGATGATTGGTGATCCCGACGATGTTGCCAACCATGACCAGGAAGAGGACGAACATGGCCCAGAGGTATATACGCATCGGGCCAGTATAACCGATAGCGCAGACAGGCGCTATTGCGCCCGGTGCTTCATGTGCTAATATGAAAACCATCATTAACCGATCAACCGCCGTCTAACCACTACCTATGCCCCACATCACCCCTCCCATCGAAGCCTTCGCCCGCATCAAAGTCCTCGGCATCGGGGGTTCCGGCCAGAATGCCCTCAATCACATGGTCAGCTCCAAGGTGAGGGGCGTGGATTTCATCGCTTTCAATACTGACGCTCAGGATCTGCACCGCTCCCTCACCAAGAAGCGCATCCATATGGGCAAGAATATCACCCGTGGACTCGGCACAGGCATGAATCCAGAGATCGGACGACGCGCCGCCGAAGAGACACGAGATGAGATCCAGGAGGCTGTCAAAGGAGCCGACATGGTCTTCGTGACCTGTGGACTGGGCGGCGGTACCGGCACTTCAGCCTCACCGATCATCGCTCGCGTAGCCAAAGAGCTCGGCTGTCTCACGGTAGCTGTGGTGACCAAACCTTTCTTCTTCGAGGGACGCCAGAGGATGCGCATCGCTGATGCCGGTCTAGAGGAGCTCCGCAAAGAGGTAGATGCCATCATCATCATCCCCAACGACCGCTTGCTCTCCAACATCGAAAAAAGCACTACCGTCAAGAGCGCCTTCGCTATGTGCGACGACATCCTACGCCACGCCGTCGAAGGCATCGCTGACCTCATCACCACTCCGGGCCTGGTCAACATCGACTTTGCCGATATCCGCACCGTCATGGAGAACGCCGGCTCGGCCCTCATGGGCATCGGCACCGCGACCGGTGAGAACCGCGCCATCGAAGCGGCCAAGGCCGCCATCAATTCGCCTCTCCTCGATGTCTCCATCACCGGCGCCAAGGGCGTGCTCTTCTCGATCGCCGGCGGCGAAGATCTCACCATGTTCGAGATCCAGGATGCCGCCAAGGTCATCACCGAGTCGATCGATCAGGAAGCCAAGATCATCTTCGGCACCGTCCGCGATGACAAGCTCAAGAAGAACGAGATCAAGATCACAGTCATCGCCACCGGCTTCCCGGAGGGCCACCCGGCTTCCCTGGAACCTCGCAGTACCGCGGTTCCTATGACCGAATCAGCCGCCGCCGGTATCCTCAAGGGCGCTGCCGATAAGAACAAGATCTTCAACTCCTTGAGCGACAAGCGCAGCGATGTTACTACCAAGGCTGAACACCGTCCGGAAGTAAAGAAAGAGGCACCCAAGGCCGACGATGACGATGATTGGGGTGCTGTGCCGGCATTCTTGCGCCGTTCGAGGTTAAAATAAATATGATTAGCTTACTAGGGATTATACTCGGTATTATGGAATGTCTTATTCCAATATCATTTATCATTATCGTCATATACGGGATAGCCGGATTGTCATATAAAAAAACAGAACCAGACAAATCACAAAAATACCTTCATAAAGTTAAGAGATTCTCGGTAATTTTTATAGTTTGTTTAATCATAGTAGCCACGGTTAGATTGATAGAATATCAATCTAACCCCACACACTACAACACCTGGATTAAATCACTTGAGCTCAGTGATTTTTATCGTATAAATTAACACTACATGCTCTACGACCTAGCCATCATCGGAGGCGGACCGGCCGGCGCAGCGGCCGCCGTATATGCTGCCAGGAAGCGCCTCAGGACAGTCATGATCACCAAGGACTGGCTCGGGCAGAGCTATGTCTCTGAGGGCATCGAAAACTGGATCGGTACGGTCAAGATCGCCGGCCTAGAGCTCACCCAGAACCTCGAAAAGCATGCCAAGGCATATGCCGCGGGCATCATTGACTTCCAGGAGGGTGAACTGGCCACAGCCGCCACGAAGACCGACGGCGGGTTCAATATAGTCACGACTAAGGGCTCATACGAAGCCCGCACCATCCTCATCACCACCGGCTCGAGCCGTCGCAAGCTCGATATACCCGGCGCCGCGGAGTACGACAACAAGGGTGTAGTCTACTGCGCTTCCTGCGACGGCCCGCTCTACGCTGACCAGGACGTAGCCGTCGTAGGCGGCGGCAATGCCGCGTTCGAGACAGCCGCCCAGCTCATGGCCTATTGCAAGAGCGTCACTCTTTTGAACCGTTCCGACAATTTCAAAGCCGATCCCGGAACCGTTGAGACCGTCTCAAAGAACCCCAAGGTTAAGATCATCACTTCAGCCGTCCCCAAGGAAGTGAAGGGAGGTAAATTCGTAACGAGTTTTGTTTACACAGATACGAAGACAAATATTGACGTTGAACTGCCCGTCACCGGCATCTTCGTCGAGATCGGCTCGATCCCGAATACCGGTTACGCCAAAGACCTAGTCAAACTAGACCCCTACAACCGCGTCCTGGTCGACGCCAAGAACCAGCGCTCATCATGCGACGGCATCTGGGCGGCCGGCGACTGCACTGATGGCCTCTTCCACCAGAACAACATCGCCGCCGGCGATGGCGTCAAGGCGCTTGAGGACATCTACCTCTATTTGAAGGCTAAATAACCGGGCACACTGCCCAGAGCCCTTTTTTCTCAGCCCTCGCCTCCCCCTCTACCTTTTTGAACTCATCCTGGAACGAGTATGCCTTGCCGTAGGTATATTCACGCGCGAAACCATCTTGTACCAGATATTTATTCACGAATAAGTCCCCTTGGTAAACATACAAGAGATATCGGCCATATCTATCCTTCTTTTCCCTGTTCGGATTGGCCTTCAAACGCACAGTATGGCCCACGAGCAACGATCTGGTCTCTTCTGATGCTTCATGGCCGTAGCACTCGGCCGGCTTCCTAGGATCGACAGTTTCAGGCGTATTGATCCCAAGCATGCGCACGGTGATCGTCTTGCGTCCGATCTTGGCCTTGAATGTATCGCCATCTACGACATAAGCGACTAGATACTCGATCCCTTCCTCTATGCGTACGTCATTATTTGACCAAAAATCCGTCAAATAAGCGTAGTAGCCAAGAATACACAAACAAACGACGCTCAAAATGAGCGCATATCTCTTTCGATTTTTCATACTCTATAGTGCGGTGGCAGGTCGGGCAGATATCTTCTCGGGAAGGAGTATAACAGAATCTTCGGTATGTTAATATTATATGCACATGAAAGCGTTCTTCCTGACCTTGCCGCAGAACATCATCGAGGCCTTCCGCGGACGCAACATCCTCTACCATCTGGCCGCCATCGCCATCACAGCCGTCTTGGTGCTATCTGGTCTAGACTGGTGGTACTTCGTCGCCACCTACCACGCCTGGCTAGACACCATCCTCTTCCCCGCCATCGTCTTGGGAGCATTATTGCCGGCCATCGTCCCTCTCCTGATCATCACCTTTGGCTGGATATTCCGGAATACCCGGGCCGTCATGTCCGGGTGGGCCATCGGCCAAGCTGGCGTGATCGGCGGACTCATCTCGGCCACCTACAAACTGCTGACCAACCGCGTGCCGCCGCCCTTCGGTGAGCTCGTAGATGTGAGCCAGGGCTTCCAATTCGGATTCATGAAGAATGATGTCTTCTGGGGCTGGCCATCGTCCCATACCACCATCGCCTTCGCCATGTCCGTAGCGCTCGTCATGCTGTATCCCAAGAATAAGGCCTTGCGGTACACAGCACTCCTATACGCCTTCTATATCGGTCTGGGCGTCTCCACCAGCATCCACTGGCTCTCCGAGTTCGTGGCCGGCGCCATCATCGGCACGGTTATTGGGGTGGTGGTTGGAAAGAGCTTTCGGTCACAAATTGCGAATAAATAAACTATTCTGTCATTCTCACGGTTCTTTGCGGAGAGGGGGAGATTCGAACTCCCGGGAAGCTTGCGCCTCCGCCACTTTTCGAAAGTGGTGCATTAGACCACTCTGCCACCTCTCCATATCCGACTACAGCAGTAGCCGGATAAGCAATACCTTACCATTTTTTGCCGATTTTACAAAAAAGTGATATCGTTGTTTGACCGCCTATTCGCGGCCCTATCGTCTAACGGTTAGGACAGCGGGTTTTCAATCCGCTAATCGGGGTTCGATTCCCCGTAGGGCTACTAGTTCCAATTTGCTTATTACAAAAAATGAAAGAGGATGATCCAATAGAAATAGTATCTTACGACCAACATTGGACTCAAATGTTTGAAGAGGAGGCGGAAAAGTTAAGAGAACTTTTTAACGATCACCAAATAGCCATCGAACATATCGGGAGTACTGCTATTCCTGGCATTGATGCTAAACCAGTGATTGATATTATGATTGGATTCATGGATGAGATCGACCAAAAAGAAATGGTCAAAAGACTGGAAGGCGTCGATTATGAATGGTGGGAGAAAGATCCATTCAAAGACATCCGTTTGTTTTTCGTAAAATGGAATAACGATAAGACCAAGAGGACCCACCAGATCCATGCCATGCACCGAGTAGGAAGTCCCTTTTGGAAAGACCAGATAGCGTTTAGAGATAAGCTACGATCTGAACCCTCCTTGGCAAGAGAATATTCAGATTTGAAGAACATGCTTATGAAGAAATTTAAAAACAATCGCCACGATTACATTCAAGGCAAGACAGCTTTTGTTAAAAGAGTTCTTGAGCATTGAAGGCCTCCCTTCCTCAAAACGATTCATCCATATAGATTTTTCCCCTATTTCTGCTATAGTTTACTTTCGCCAGCCATTCGCGCGGTTAGCTCAGTTGGTAGAGCATCCCCTTGACGTGGGGAGGGTCGCAGGTTCGAATCCTGCACCGCGCACCGAAATAGTGTTATAATACAGCGGCAGTCAGTATTATTTTAATAAATCAAATCTAAATGAAAAAGTTCAAAGAGGTCATCGTCCACAACTATCACCAGCACCAGTCTTCCGGCGGCGCCCTCATCCTGCGCGTCATGATCGGCCTGACCTTCCTCATCCACGGCTACGACAAGCTCGCCGATATCGCCCCGGTGATCAAATTCTTCGGCTCACTCGGCTTGTCCCCCTTCCAGGCGTATCTAGTCGGATGGGTAGAACTCGTCGGCGGCGCCCTCCTCATCCTAGGCCTCTTTATGAAGCCCTCCACCATCGCACTTATGACCGTCATGGCTGTCGCGGTCTTCGGGGTTCCCGGCAAGAGCACAGGGCTCTTCTGGGGGCATGAATACGAATTCGTCCTGCTCATCGCACTCCTCGGCCTCTATGTCCTCGGCTCGGGCAGATATTCCTTGCTCCATGTCTATCACAAATACCGCCACGGCACCCCCATCGCCACAGACGCAAAATAATAACGGTCACTTCCCTGCCAAAGAAAAAACACCCGAGCCTTGCGGCTTGGGTGCTTTTTCTTGTGTCAACCGGCGTAAGTTATACGCGGGTCACATTCTTGGCGCTCGGGCCCTTCTGGCCGTCGACAACCTCGAAATTCACAGTGTCCCCTACCTGCAATTCATTGAATGAAACGCCGGAGAGATCGTTGGAGTGGAAGAAGAGGTCCTTTGTCTCGCCTTCGCGAGCAATGAAACCAAATCCTTTGTCCGTAAGAGTCTTGATTTTTCCTGTCATGGTTTTAGATTTAATTTTGAAGAAATTCGACTACGCTTTCTATGCAATCAAGGATAGCACAGGAATAGGTAATATGCAAGGGGCATGACCAGAATGGCCTGGAATATGGCTCTGGGTATAAAAAAGCGCCCCACCCGAAGGTTGAGCGCCTTGCGAGAAGACGCGCGAAGACGCCTACGACCTGATGAGCCTAAAATATGATGGGGTTAACGGACGCAACGAACATGGTAAGTCGAGGCTATGCTATAGGCAACTGTGCCACCGCTTGCCATATCAATACCGTAAGCATAACTAGGGTTCCATGGTAAAAGATTAGCAGAATGATAACCGTTGCCCACAAAACCGGGAGTAGGATTAGAGCCGTATATCGTATACAGAGTTTTCAACTGTTCAAATGTGGGTAAACGGCCTCCGGAGTTCGCACAAGCGATCTTGGCAGCAGTCCAAGTGACCTGCACTCCTGACGCATCTGTAGCATCCCAAGTTACAATCCCGAATGAATCTACGGAATAATTTTTTGTTGTATTGGAATTAAGCTTAGCAGAGACTCCCCATCTAGCATTCTCATCAAGACCAGCCAAATATTGGCTATAACAAGCAGCCGTACCGCCGATATTGGTAATGGCGGTCATCATCTTGGCTACTCCGGCACAGACAGTGGAATAGTTGTTGGGGATAACACTACTGTAGGATAGTTCCGCCTGATCCATCATGCTTCGGAGGTTAGCCTTAACTGCGCCTTCTTTGCCCCTGTCTCGGGCAGCACCAAGGGAAGCAAAAACTACGCTAGCCAAGGTGCTAATGATGGAGACGACGACAAGAAGTTCTATGAGGGTGAACCCTCTTTTATCATGTAACACATCACAAATCATAACATGCCCAAGACAAGAAAACTGTGACCCTCGTTAGTGGAGATTGGAATCAATTAATCAAGGAAATGCAGGAATGGCATGGATTTTACAGCACAGTGCAGCCAAACAAGCCTTAGTTCCCAGAGAAGAATCCAGCGACCTTCTGCCTTAGTTCTGCCACATCATTAACGATTGCATACGGATTACCCTTTTGAAGAGCATCCACAGGGCTATAGCCCCATGTAACAGCGATTGATTTGATGCCACAATGATCGCCTTCTTTGATGTCGCCCAATGTATCCGTGATAAAGACCGCATCAGTCGGTTCGATCTTGTAGTCCTTCAAAACCCTTCGGATCTTGTTTACCTTGCTCTTGTCTACATCGCAACCCAAGACCTCGCTAAAACATTCTTTTAGACCACCAGCTTTTAGAAAGTTATCGATTGAAGATGTAGTGCTAGATGAGATGATGACAAGAGTATATTTCTCTGCAAACTTCTGTATAGCTTCTCTCATTCCCTTGATCGGCTCACATTTCATAAGCTCCGGTGCGTACTGACGATCGAAATCTTCTAGAGTAGTATTCGGCTTCTTGTATTTTCGCTCAGCATTAAAGACATTCCCATCAAACCTTCGTCTGTAGTCTGCTTCCGTTATGTACTCACGGGAATCAACGATCTTGAAGCAGAAGGAGAATGTATCCACGATTACGCCGTCGAAATCGAATATGATAACTTTTTTATTCATTTTTATAAAGCAAAGTCTTTAATCGACCTCCATCTCATTCTTTTCCAGTTTGATATATCGATTATGCTTTGCTAGAAAATGGCCAGCTGTAATAAAAAAGACTAAAACCGCTATCGACAGCAGCGCCTTATAAATGATGTGCGCCTCGTAGAATTGGATGATCGCATACACAATGAATCCAGCTGCCAGAGTTCCTATATAGTACATCCCGAAACTGATTTTCCCGAAGTTACTAAATTTATGAGTTTCTAAGCTTTCGTTTGAATAAATGAATCCGCGAATCACAGACACAGAGAGCCTGCCGTAAACCTTTCCGTTGATTTCCGTAAGGCGATATGCCCGTTGGAAGCGTGGGAGTCCTCCCGATATCCGGGTCATATCTTTGATAGATATACTGCGACCCTGATATTCGCCTGATATGAGGTTCTTTGTCAGAGGGGCGAAAAAATTCAAATTCCAGATCGGATTTTTCGACGGACCGACCCTACTATAATTGAGCCCGGCCTTCTTGGACAGTGCATAGAGCCGAGCGCTTCTTACGAAAGATGGAATAGAGAAAACCATCCAGAAAAACAAGAGGAGGAAGAATACGAGCGCATAAAACCCCATAGTTTCAGATATTGCTTGCATGTGGTTATATTATATCAAACTAGCTTAAAGAAAACTGTGACCCTAACAATACAGGATTCAAAACCCATAGTCGAATTCTTTGTGAGGCTTAATTCCATAATTTCAAACCTTACAAATAGGCCATTTTATGAGCATTCTACTCATCGGTGTCTGTCAGAAGTCATCCCCTAATAGGGTTAAAACTAAGAGTAAATCATCCATTGTTTCTTAAGAGACTAATCTTATACAACTTGATTCCTTAATTCTCCCGCAAACTTCCGATAGTCTTTAGCAAGACTGCTGTAATCAGGAAGAGGATAATTAAGGGGCGGCGTAGGTCTCGGAGCCTCTTCAATCCCTTGAGCAAATGAATCGAGTCTATCTGCGGCGTTTCTTTTGACTTCAGTTATGTCTACTGGACTAAATGCTTGCTCGTCAAAAATTCTAATTGCGCTTTCTCCGCCTCCGTACATGAGATAGAATTCCGCAGCCTTTTTGTAGTTACCAGCTCTTTCATAAGCCGCTCCTACCAGCTCTGAATCTGAACTAGTTAATTTATCTATCTTTAAATCAGTTTCCCGTTGTGATGCTTCAACAATCCAGTTCTCAGGCTGTGGTATTGGTTCCTGTATACTTTCGCTAGGCATATATTTAATGATTATTGGAAGTATATATTAAATTGAAAGATCTGAACAGTCCCAAAACATTCTGCAAAATATAGCTATGAAATCTGTGACCCTACGGGGAGTCGAACCCCGATTCCAGCCTTGAGAAGGCCGTGTCCTAACCATTAGACGATAGGGCCGAATGAATGCGCGCGCAAAACTATACTTTCGCTAACCACTCCTTTTCCTGCCGTACGAGGAGTGTAGCCGCTTTTTGGGGCTCCTGCAAGAGCGCGGCCACTACCCTCTCCATGCGCATGGATTGCGAGCCCTTGACCAGGATGATGTCTCCGGCCTTGGCGACGGACGCGACATATGCTGCCGCCTCGGACGCGGAATCATAGACATGCACGCTCTCCGCCAGCAAACCGCTCGCCACCGCCTCTGATGCCGTCATCCTCGATCTCGGGCCCACAGTGACCAGCTGGCTCACAGTATCCGCCGCTTCCCGGCCGATATTGCGGTGCTCTTCGGCCGAGTATTTGCCCAATTCCATCATATCCCCCATCACGGCGATCTTGGCGCCGGCTGTTTCGATGCTTTTGAGCGCAGCCAAAGACGCCACAGCCGCGTCCGGTGAAGAATTATAGGTATCATCGATGATGGTCGAGTCGTTGATACCCGGGAGCAGGTTGAGGCGGCCTCTTGGCGCTTGATAAGCAGACAACGACCGGCTGATGGATCCGGCCGATATGCCTCTCACCTTCCCTACGGCCGCGGCCGCTAGCAATGAATAGATATATGAATTCCCCACTATCCCCCTGACTGTTACGGGAACATTTGAGCCATCGATCTGCAGGTCGAAAGACATTCCCGTCGGCGATCCAGCAGGATCATGCAAAGCTGGACCTTCATAGACAGTTTTGGTATTCGATCCTCTCACGGCGGCCTTTTCACCGAGGCCAAATGAAATCACTGAAATATCGCGGCCTTTCACGCGGTCGGCGATGCCGAGCGCCTTCTCGTCATCAGCGAACAACACCAGTGTGCCTCCGTCCTTGACCGCTTCCGCCAGAGCCGCCTTCTCCTCGAACACTTGTTCCGGATCCTTGAAGAACTCCACATGCACAGGTGTGCGGCTGATCCGCGTGATGACCGCGATGTCCGGCTTGAGCCACTTCGTGACCTTCCTGATATCGCCCGGGTGGTCCGCGCCGATCTCGAGGATCAGACAATCCGGATATTCATTCTTGGCGATGATGAGGCGCAAGCCGGCGGCGATGTTCCGGAACCAACCGGACAGGTTGCGCCAGGCGTTGGGAACCCCGATGATCGTGAGCGGCAGACCGATTTCGCTATTCATGCTCTTCTCGCTCCTGCGGACAAAATGTTCCGATAACACATCATATATAGCATCTTTAGTCGAAGTCTTGCCGACGCTGCCGGTGACCGCCACGATGAATGGCTTGTATTTCCTGATGATCAAACGTGATTCCAGCGTGAGGATCCCGATGAGGAGTTTCTTGATCGCTAGCATGTGGGTTGTTATGAGAACTCTAACACAATCAACGGTCCGGCGGAATATTGTAGTAATTCAGAAGGAAGGTCGTGATATCGTCGAACGGCTTGACCAGCGTCTCCGAGGCGTATTGAGCACCTTTGGGGTTGATCTGATAGAGGAACACGATGAAGCGCGGATTGTAGGCCGGGAAGAAGCCGAAGAATGAGTGCAGATACCGGTCGCTATAGTAGCCGCCATTGACCGGATCTGGCACTTCGGCGGTACCCGTCTTAGCCGCCACGGTATAGTGCTCCCGTTTGATGGACCCATTGGCTAGAGCCTTGTCGACCACAGTCACGAGCATATCTTTGACGTCATCGAGCGTCTCTGCCTTGAAGACCGGGGACCCACGGTCGGTCTTGATCTCCTTGGTCGAGCCATCAGTGTAGTTGATCTCCTTGACCAAGTGCGGAGTGATGACATACCCCCCGTTGGCTAGGACTGCCAGAGCGCGGATCATGCCGACCGGAGATACGGAGATGCCTTGGCCGTAGGAAGCCGTGGCGATGGCAATATCGCGGCCGCTCTTCAGATTCTTGGTGAGTGGCGTGGCTTCGTTCGGCAAGTCGATGCCGGTCTTGGCGGTCACGCCGAAGCTCTCGAAATATCTCGTGAAGTCGGCCGCGCCGACCTTGAGGCCGAGGGTCACCGCCCCGATATTCAGCGATTGTGACAAGATCTGTTGCATAGGGACGATGCCGCGGGCCTTGCCGTCGAAGTTACATATCTTCTTGGTATCCAGAGTCATACAGCCTGTATCGTCATAGGTCGAGGTTGGCTTGAATCGGCCGCTATCGAGCGCTACCGCCATGGTCAGAGGCTTCATGATCGAACCCATCTCATAAGCATGTTCGACGAGCGAGTTGGAGAAGACCGAGACATCCTTGACGGCAGCGGTATCATTCGGGTCAAAGGTCGGCAAAGAGGACATAGCTACGATCTCTCCGGTATGTGGATCCATGATGATGCCGCCGATCTCGTCGGAATGCCAGGTGGTGCGAATCTTGACGAGAGCGCTATCGAGATATGCTTCTACCTTAGGTTCGATGGTGGTGACGATATCGCCGGCATGCGGATCACCGCCGCCCAAGACAGATGACTCGATGTCGGCAAATAGTTGAGCGAAGGCATTGACCGCTCCAGGAGGTGCACTGCGGCGTAGAACCGCGTCGTAGGCCCGCTCCAGGCCATAACGACCGGACACCGCCGTGGATGTAGCGCTCTCACCGGTCAGACCTAGTTCATGCGCGGCCAGACTACCGCCGGGATATGAACGCTTATTCTCTGGGGAGGCCGCAAGCCCATTGATACGTAGCCCCCTCACGGCATCGGCCGCGGCCTGATCGACATCATGCACGAGCTCCTCGTATGGATCATTCGCCTTCTTGGCCTTGGCCAGGAATGTGGCCTGATCAATCTTCACATAATTCGACAAGGCCTGGTACACCGGCAGAGGGTCAGTGATGAGCTTGGGGTTGATATAGATCAGGAAGCCGCTCTTCTTGGTAGCGGCGGGAGTCTGCCGGCCGTCCTTGTCGGAGAAATATATAGTGCCCCGGTCAAAAAGATTGCCGGAAGGTTTGGCGTATTGAGCGTCGGCCTTGGCGGCATAAGCATCGCCGTGAATGATGGCCGTCGAATAGCTCGAAGCGGCCAAAACTCCCGCTCCCATGAGGATGCAGGCGAGTACGATCCTAGTTCGGAACCGTTGCTTAGAGTTCATGTCCCGCTTGCGCCAAACTGACCAAGGAAGCGGTGGCAACTGCGCGTTGGATATAGAGGCTGACCTTGCCTTCGGCCAAGCCGCGGCCGGCCAGCGAATCAGGGGTGATGTTACCGGAAAGCTTCAAATAATCGGCCTCCAGGGTATTGATCGAGCTTGTCACGGCCGTGATCTGGCCTTTGACCTGCTCCAGAGCGACGGCCTGGGAAATGATGTTGTAGATGTTCAATGCATAGAAAAGCACAGCGACCACGCAAGCCGAAATGAGCGTCAGCGTGATGCGGGCCCGATATTCCTGGGCGAGATCGTATGTTTGTGTCAGGACTTGTTTCATTTTAAATGTTGTTTGATGCTTGGGCTATTTCTTCTCAAAAACCCTCAACTTCGCGCTTCTAGACCTTGGATTTTCCGCGATTTCCTGCGCGCTAGGTTTGATCGGCTTCTTGGTGAGGATCTTCCCTTTTTTCTTATCCAGTTCCTTGAAGAAATTCTTGACTATGCGGTCTTCGAGACTATGGAACGAGATGACTGCGAGGCGGCCTCCCGGATTGAGATGCTCGATGCTTCTGCTCAATCCTTCCTCTAGCGCCTTGAGCTCATCATTGACCGCGATGCGCAGGGCCTGGAATGTCTTGGTCGCCGGATGTGTCTTACCTCTCCTATAGAATGCCGGCACTGACATCTTGACGATCTCCGCGAGCTCGGCCGACGTCTCGATGGACTTCTTTTCGCGCGCGGCTACGATGGCCTTGGCGATCCTTCGCGAGAAGCCTTCCTCTCCGTAGGCATATATGACATTGGCGATGTCCTCTTCCTGCCACTCGTTGACGATGGTCTTGGCCGTGAATGGGTGCTTGGCAGGATCGCCCATAGTCATGTGGAGGGGCTCATCCTTCTGGAATGAGAATCCCCTGCCCGACGTTTCCAATTCATCGGAAGAGATGCCTAGATCTAGGAGGATCATGTCCACCGCCTGGATGCCGTGCTTGGCGAGGCACTTGTCGAGGTTACGGAAGTCGTCATTCTCGATGATCAACCTCTTGGCTTCGCCGCGCAGGTTCTCTTCAGCGCGTTTGACGGCCAAGGGGTCGCGGTCGAGAGCGATGATGCTGACATTCCTCGAGAGGGCCGACGCGATCGCACGGGTGTGCCCGCCGCCGCCTAGGGTGCCATCAAGGTACCAAGGAGCGACAGCGCCTGCCTGCCGGCAGGCAGGCGAACCCAGGAACGGCTTCGTGAGATATTCGACTACTTCGTGTAAAAGAACTGGTATATGTACGCTTTGCATATTTAGAGCATGCCCTCCTGGCTCAATTTGTCAGCGAGCGTGCCGGCTTTCCCCTCGACGTCCTTTGCGTAAGCCTGCCAAGCCGTCTCATCCCACAGCTCCACGCGATCGCGGACGCCGATGAATGAAACTTTCGTACCCAGCTTGGCGCGCTCACGCAAGAGCTCCGGGAGGAGCATCCGGCCGACCGCGTCAACCTCGACTTCGACCGCTCCCCCGAATAGGTAGCGGTTGAAGGCTCGGTTGTCACTTTTGAGCATCGAACTTTCTTTCACGGACAAGTGCCCGGAGATCCTGGACCATTCGTTCATCGTGAAGATGAAGAGGCAGGAATCGAGTCCGGGGGTAATCACCACTTTCTTCCCCATTTCCTTGCGGAATTTGGCGGGAAGCGAGAGGCGATTCTTGTCGTCGATAGTGTGATTGAATTGCCCGATGAGCATGTTGATAATATGAGCAGGAAGTTGTTATACCACTTCTTCCCACTTGATGGGTATTTTACTCCACTTTTTTGGTTTAGGCACGGATTAGAGCGGTGGATAACTTGGGGATAAGAAAAAGGCCCTGAATAGGGCTTAAGCAGCAGAACAACAAGCTTGTCTATTTCTTCGGCCTCATCAACGGGAATAGTTGCGTCTCGCGGAGCGGCTTGCCGGAGAGGGTGGCGAAGAGGCGCTCGCCCATGCCGAAACCGAAGGCCGGAGGCATAGCGTGCTCGAGCATCTCTACAAATTCTTCGTCCGGCATCATGGCTTCCTTGTCGCCGGCTTTGATCAGCTTGCTTTGCTCGTCGAAACGCTCGCGCTGGTCGATCGGGTCATTGAGCTCGGAGAAGCCATTGGTCATCTCCCCACCGCCGAGGATGAGCTGCACGCGCAGAGTCGTCTCGGGATTGTTCGGATTGATCTTGGACAGGGGTGAGACGATCTTGGGATGATTGATGAGCCATGACGGACCGACGATCTGCTTGCGGCAATGTTTCCAAAGCGTGTCTGTCAGACGTTCCCTGTTGTTGCCGTCAAAATCGACTTTCAGATCCTTGAGCTTATTGGTCATTTCCTTTTCCGAGGCCTTGAGGACATTCACGCCAGTCATCTTCTCCACGGTTTCCACATAGTCGATGCGCGGCCACTCCTTCGAGAGGTCCACTTGAGTGCCCCGCAGGTCGAAGACAAGCGTGCCAAATGCTTGTTGCGCCATCTCCTTGATCAGCTTCTCGGTAAATTCGATACCGCCGTCAAAAGTCATGTAGGAACCGTAGAATTCTAGGTTCGTGAATTCCTGTGCGTGCTCCGGGCTCGATCCCTCGTTGCGGTACAAACGGCCGATCTCGAAGACTCTCGGGAAGCCGCCGGCGAGGAGCCGCTTCTGCCAGAGCTCCCCGACGGAGATGCGCAGATACAGGTCGATATCAAAATCATTGTGATGTGTGACGAAAGGACGAGCCTCGGCGCCGCCGGTGGTCAGCTCTAGAGTGGGCGTCTCTACTTCTAGGAATCCATCTTCTTTGAGCATCTTCCTCGCGGCATCCCAGAACTTGGCCTTCTTCTTGAAGAGGTCGCGGAGCTCTGGCGTCATGATGAAGTCGAGGTAGCGCTTGCGCAGTTTCTCGTCCGGATCGACGAGGCCGTGCCACTTCTCGGGCAAGGGCAGGAGCGACTTGGCGGCCATGGTCCATGAAGTGACGAGGATGCTCTCCTCCCCTTTCTGCGTCTTGAACATGGTGCCGGAGACCGAGATGATATCGCCGATGTCTACGGCTTCTGAAAATAACTTGAACAAATCTGGATCTAAAACATCCTTCTTCACTACCGCTTGGAATGTGGCCTTGCCGTCATCGAGCACGACGAAGAGGATGGCACCCTGGCCGCGGATGGCCATGATACGACCGGCGAGGTTGGCTACTTTTTGCGACTTCTCGTATTCGACGAAACCTTTGCGCGCATCGAGTAGGCAGTGGTCGCGCGGGATCTTAGCCGGATAAGCCGACATGCCGGCCTTCTTCAATAACGCCAGTTTATTCAGTCTGGCTTCTTTGATTTCGTCGAGAGAGGCCATGGGGATTATTTGATTGCCGCGATGACGTATTTGATGACTCCTTTGGGGGTCGAGACGGAGACTGAATCCCCCTCCTTGTGTCCGAGCACAGACGAACCGATCGGCGAGAGGTTGGAGATCTTGCCATGCGTCATGTCGGCCTCTTCTGACCCGACGATCGTGAAGATCATGGACTTGTTGTCGCCACCCTTCTCGATCCTGACAGTGGATCCGATAGTCACGATATCCTTGCTGCCTGCACCGGAGATGACGGCTTTCTTGAGGAGCTCCTCGAGGCGGCTGATGCGGTCCTCGACTTCGGCCTGCTCTTCGCGGGCCTGGTGGTATTCGGCGTTCTCGGAGAGGTCACCGAGCTTCTTGGCATATTCCAGATGTTCAGCGACTTCCTTTCGACGGTCGGTCTTCAGGAGATTAAGCTCTTTTTCTAATTCGGCGAACTTTTCGGTAGTGAGATACTGGATGGCGTTAGGCATATATAAACGAGAAAAAACTTAGTTTGCTAAGGTTTGGACGCTATAAGTGTAACATGAGCGCCCGCCTAGCTCAAGAAGACTTTCTGTAGTATCCCCCGGTCGATGATATCCTGCGGCTTGCCTTCGGCGTAGACCTTGCCTTTGTCTAGGACATAGGCGCGCGTGGTGATCTCGAGGAGCGACTTCAAGTTGTGTTCGACGACCATGATGGCCGTCTTGCGGCGGGCGTTGATCTCCTTGACCTTGGCGAAGACTTCCTTGACGATCTTGGGCGCCAGGCCGAGCGATGGCTCATCGAGCAGGAGGACCTTGGGGTCGGTCATCAGGCCACGGGCGATGGCTAGCATCTGCTGTTGGCCGCCGGAGAGCGTGCCGGACTTGGCCTTGAGCTTGGTCTTCAAGGCCGGGAATAGTTCGAGGACATTGGCCATGCGCTCCTTCCTCTCGCTGGATGGTACGCCCCAACCACCGATCTCGATGTTCTCCTCGACGGTCAGGTGGCGGAAGACGCGGCGGCCCTGCGGCACAAATGAGATGCCTCGCCGCACCGTCTCGTGCGAGACCGGCGTGAATGTTTGACCTTCCCAAGCGACCGTCCCCGACTCGATCGGTGCTAGACCGAATATGGCTTTCAGGATCGTGGACTTCCCTGCGCCGTTCGGCCCCATGAGAGCCACCACTTCCCCTTCGTCGATGCCGACTGATACGCCGTCCAGGGCCTTGACCCCACCGTAGTGGACGTGGATGTTAGAGAGAGATAGGAGGGTTTCGGTGGGGGTGGACATGAGGTTTTTATTTTACCTGCACAGCCTTGCCGTCCTTGATGGTCCAGATACCTACAGGCACACTGAAATTGCCGGAATCAGCTTCCTTGGTTACATTGCCGGATTTGCCGGCATAGCTAGTCATAGCGCGCATGTACTCCGAAACATTCTGGCCGCTCTCGAAGGCGTCAACAAGGATATTGAATACGTCATAGGCTTCCGGAGCCGTGCGGGCGTTAAATCTGATCTTGGGGAAAGCTTGCTCGAAGCGCGTCTGGAACGCTGAGTCGGCGAGTCTGACATCCGTGAACCAATTACCCTCAAAGATGGACAG
The DNA here is from genome assembly GCA_041665325.1 of Minisyncoccota bacterium. Classification (GTDB taxonomy): domain Bacteria; phylum Patescibacteriota; class Minisyncoccia; order Phycocordibacterales; family PALSA-1337; genus C7867-002. The sequence goes on along the minus strand of JBAYJB010000001.1, from coordinate 45,691 downwards.
GTCTGCAGCCAGTGCAAACGTGCCGAATCCAGCTACACCCTCGAGATCGAGCGTCCTGATCTCTCTACCCAACGCTTCTAGAGATGGAGGGAATCCTCCGATGAAATAACCGTCCGGGTTAGATGCACGGGCCTTTGCAAGCACAGTCTTGAAGTCCTTCGTGGAAGGATCGTAACGCTCTTCGAATACCACAGAAATACTCTTTTCCGCGAATATCGGTTTGATGACATTGACGATCAAGTTGAACCCCGGATGATTCTGAGCTATGAGCGCAACCTTCTTCATACCGACTGTAGCCGCTTCGTCTACCCAGGCACGCGATTCTATCTCCGGAAGCGCAAGATAAATGAAGTTAGTTCTGTTGTCTTTCGTCAGAGTACTGTCGACACAGATACAAGTGTGCGGCACACCAGCGGCCGTGGCGATCGGCTTGACCGCGTTGCCTGTGCCTGAAGTAGTGGTGATGATAGCCCGGACCTTGTCGATATTAACCAGCTTCTGGGCGGCGCTGGCTGAAGTAGCCGGATTGGTGCCGTCGTCTTCGATAACCAGCTTGTAATCGTATTTCGTATCGCCCAAGTCCTGCATGGCCAGTTCCAAACCCTTCACCAGCGGCTCGCCATAGCCGGAGGCTCCGCCGGTCAGTGGCACAACCACGCCAATCTTGATGACTTCCTTCGGACCGGTCGACTTATTCTGAACATTCCACACGACGAGGACGATGACTATGATCGCGACTGCACCCCAGATGATTTTGCTGTTTTTGGACATGGATAAAATGGATTAAAGAGTATGGCAAAATACTACCATTTGGCGAGAATGGTGCAATCGGAGTTATCCCGACTGATTATTTCACCACCGTCGCCTCCCCCTTCACGATCTGTTTGAGGATCATGCCGCGCTTGTAGACGCCGGCCTCGTCGAACTTGCCCGAGGCTAGAAGCTTCTCTCTGACGCAAGTCGAATCGCCGCGACAGGCGGTGACATACAGGACGAGAGTCTCGGCTGCTTGCTTCGATAGATTGTAGACTGCACCGCCCGTCTCGGTGATGTCTGCCGGGAATGAATAGTAGACACCCTCGACTAGCGGGATGACGGATGGCAGCTCGGCTACATAGGTCGTGAAGACGGGCATGGTCATGCTGAGCTGACGAAGTTTGTCGGTACCGCCGGCAAAGAAGAAGGCGATGTCCGGCGCGTATATGGCGTCGATCTTAGCGGCCTTGATCTTGGCCAGCTCGGTCAGGAGGTTAGCGTTATTGTCGAGGAGGACAGTATCGATGACGATATCGCCCTTGAAGTTGGCGCGGAAGCTATCGGCATGAGTCTTAGAGAAGGCATTGGCATAAGTGACGAGCGCCACCTTGTGCAGACCACGCTCGTACATGATCTTGGCCACATAGGTTGACTCATCTTCGAGCGAATATTGGATGTTGAAGAAATATCCCCCGCTCGCGACGAAGAGGCCACGCGAAGCAGCCGACGGCACCATGGCCACGGTCTTAGCGGCGGCAAGGAGCGGCACGATGGCTTCCTGCGGCGAGCCGCAAGCCGGTCCCAGGATGAAATGCGCCTTGTCCACGTCGATGAGCTTATGGAAGGCGGTGATCGCATCCTTGGGTTCGCATTTCTCGTCTTCGAAGATGAGCTCCACGGCGGAATCACTCACACCCGCTTGGATGCCCTTCTTCACATCTTCGCCATAGCTCGCGAACGGGCCGGACAGCGGTGCGATCACGCCGATCTTGATGGCACCGGACGAGCGGCCACCGCGAGTGGCGTAGGTAAGCAAAATGACGATGATAATCAAAATAATACCTCCGACAATTTTTGTGTGTTTATTCATAATCGCCTAGAAATCAACCTTAGCTAAATACTTCCCTGCATCTTGAACTTCCCCGTTTGGATCGAAGTTATAACTGGAAACCTTGCCCGAAACGCCGGCCAGGAGCTTCTCCTTGAGCAGGACGATATCCGTCCCGACTTGAGGGATCAGAGAATCGATGATGCCGATGCTATCGTAAGTAATGGCATCATAGAACGGATACTGTGAATCAACACCGAATGTCGATTTGAAAGCCGATTTGAACTGTTCAAAACCGTCGCTCGAAAGTTCCGCATTCCAGCAGACCCCATGAATGCCGAAATCCTTGGGGCTAAATGGATACCCGCAGAGATTGACATCACCAATGATCGGAGTCGTCACACCCAGAGTTTTCATCTCCTTCAATATCTTCTGAGCAGCCACATCGCTTGTGGGGATCCAGACTATGAAGTCAGCTTTGGCGGCTTTGATCTTCGTCAGGATCGTCAGATACGAATTGTCCGAGCTTGAGTATGATTCGGTGTCTATGATGCTTGAGCCGGAAGAAGTAGCGATAGCATCGGCGGCTGATTTGGCATAATCCTGATTCTCATAGAGTAGAACGAACTTCTTTCCAGTCTGGCTCTTTATATATTTATTCATGACCTCCGTGACTGACAGAGCGTCTGGTATAAATCTGATCACTTCGGAGCCAGTTTCCCTGATAGCTGCCGAACCGGCATATGCAGTGATGATCAGATCTCCGTTCTGCTTGGCGAGTGGAGACAACGCCATCACACTACCGCTACAAGCGACGTAAAATAGCTTGACGTTTTGTTGCTTGAGAAGATTGTAGGCAGATATGGCATCCTTTGTATCACACTGATCATCTTGATATACAGCCGTGAGATGTGTCGAGGAAGCCAGATAGATGGCATGCTGAATACCCTCGTTCATAATGGCATATGGTCCGGATGATGGCGCGATGACACCGATCTTGAGGGGGCCAGAAGGAGTCTCCGAGTTCCTACGAACAGTCGTTACAATGACAATGAGTGCAATTATGATAATCAATCCCCAAATTATCTTTGTATTTTTATTCATCCAGAAATGCTATCACAACAGCCCATGTCACTCAAACTTCACAAACCGACCATCTTTGAAGATATGCCTTTCGACAGCCGCCAAGCGTGTCCCGTTCTCGTCAAATGAGACGTGCCCCGAAGCGCCGGCGAACGATACCGATCCGATCTTTTCTATCCACTGATCTTTAGGAACCCCGATCAAGCTCTTCACGATAGCGATGGCATCATAGCCCCAATCAGCACCGATCACCGGATTGGCTTGGAACCGCTCGGAATATTCTTGCTTGAATGTCTGGGTCGTCAGGTCAGGCAGATTGGTCGAGAGACAGCCCTCGAAGGTACTCGTGCCCAGCGCTTTTATATAGTCGCCGATGACGAATTCTGTATTGGCATCGCAGATCAAGGCAATCTTTCTATTCCCTTTTTGAGTATTAAATTCTTTAATAAATTTAATACCGTCATTTAGAACAAAGATGTTTGTGACAGCATCGGGATTCGAGGCGAGGATCTTCGTCACTTGCGTCCGCATATCATTGGTATCCACAACCTTAGCTTCAGTCACGATAGTGTCTTCTGATGTCAGACCCCGCTTGAAGTAGTCTGCATCTGTGACAAGCACGTCTGTGGCAGAGCCATAGACCAGGGCTATCCTCTTGTAGTGTGCCTCTGCCATCTCCCCCAGAGCCGAGAACAATGGGTAACTGAACGGCATCATCTGGAATATGCTATCTCTGTTATGTTCTTTTGATTCAAATATCTGAATAACTGGGATATGAGTTTGGCTCACCACGGGTGTGATCGTCTCGAGTGTTGGGCTGGATTCGTTCAGGATGATGTCCACATGATCTATGCTCGTGAGTTTCTGAAAGGCGCTTAGACCTGACTTGCCGTCGAACTTATCATCCTCAAATATCAGTTGGATCCTAGGGTCATCGCCGGCCGCTAGCTTCACGGCGTTTTGGAATGATTCGCCGAGAAATCCGTATTGGCCGGTGAGCGGGGCGATAATACCCACCTTGATCGTAGTAGGCCCACTTGGTGATTTCCGACTATTCGCAACAATACCAACTATTAAGAGGATCACTATCAGAGCGCCTATAACCCAGACTGTTTTGGATTGCTTCATGTTTCGAAGTATACAGCCGCAAATATCAAGCGCAAACATCGGAAATATTAACGGCCCCAAAATGATGCGTTTGTGAGGCAGTATATGGGTTTTGCCTACATGGCGGATTTGACTAATTTTTCGTAAAATCCTAGTATGTGAGCAAACCCACATACCATCCCCCCTCGCGCACACCGTTACCTTCATGATCATCAACTCCGACGAAATTTTCAATATTCTAGGCCTCTCTGAGCCAGAAAAGAGAGTTATTCAGGCCACTTCGAAGATAGCCAGGAGCGCTTCGAGCATATCACGTGACGCAAAAGTCCCCCGCTCCACCCTGCCCTATATGCTGGCCAAGCTCGAAAGAAGGCACCTTTTGACATCGATGGGGACCGGGCGCAAAAAAGTCACCTGGAAGTCAGATATGAGACGCGTCCAAAGATGTTTCTACAGTGAATATTTGAAGGGTAATTCCAAGCGTTCCGACGTAGCAAATGAAAATCCGCCGATCACTGTCCACAGTGGCCAAGAAAGCATGATGGAGATATTTGAGTTGATGGTAAGCCTACCCAAAAATAGCCGGGTCATTGCCCTACAACCCGACAACTCCATTCGACATGCATTGCAACATGTTCCGGTAGAAGAATGGGTAGAGATAGACGAAGCGATCAAGCGCAGGAAATACATCGTCGAAGGCCTCGTACACGAAAAGTCGGTTCAGACTGTGATCGATGTAGTTGGCAAAGCAAACGCACAAAAGATCTTTGATAGCTACATCGGCAGACTTGAAGATTATGTAAAGATCCCGGAGGAATTCGCGAATGTCGATGCCGAGATATACGTCTTTGGCGGTTCGGCCTACCTCATCGACTGGGTCGAGGAGATCGCCATCGGCATACACGACAAGAACATGCTCGCCTTGCTCATGGCCATGCTGTCATGCGTCAAAGAGCTCGTAGGCACCCGTTACAGCCAGAATGAAAAGATGAAGAAGAGATTCGCCCCTCCCTACTCCCCCAAATAAGCCTCGATCACGTCCTTGCGAGCCAACACAGCGTCCGGCCTCCCTTCGGCTAGGAGCTCGCCCGCGTCCAGGATATAGAGATGGTCGGAGAGTGCGCGGATGAGATCCATGTTGTGCTCCACCAGGATGACGGCTTTGCCTTGGGCGCGCAACTCCTTCATGGCTGCCTCAACGATCTTGATCATCTCCGGAAAGAGGCCGGCGAAAGGCTCGTCGAAAAAGATGGCCTCGATGTCGCCGGCACCGCTCCGGCACATAGCCAGGACGCGCGCGATCTCGATCAGTTTGCGCTGGCCGTAGGAGAGATTCTTGGCGAGCTCATCACGCTTGTCCCAAAGGCCAACCTTGCGCAGGACTTCCTCGGCCTTCTCGAGATGCGTGGCCGAATGCCGCTCGAAAAGAGCCGGCCAGATGGAACGCTTGGTCAGGACCACCAGGATATTGTCGATGACCGGCATCTGCTCGAAGAGGCGCACATCCTGGAAGGTGCGTGTCAGGCCATAGAATGGGATCTCATAGGCATGCATGCGCGAGAGGCGCTCACCGGAGATCACGACCTGCCCGCCATCCATGGGAATCATGCCTGTCAGAGTATTGATGAGGGTGGACTTGCCCGAGCCATTCGGCCCGATGATGCCGGTGATCTTGCCCGGCTCAAATGAGATCGACAGCTTATTGACCGCATAGACGCCGTCGAAGTGCTTCTCTAGTTTGTGGGTGGAGAGAGTAGGCATACGATTACTCTAACAGATTATTTATGTTGCCGTCTAGTTGTATTTATCTCGACATACTCTAAAATAGTATCAATAATTGTTGGGCAAACTTCTGGTCGAGGGAGTTTTTTAATCCACAGAGATAAACGCATGAATGAACCCTTTGATGACTGGAACGAATTGGCTAAGGCATTGGATGAAAGATTGCCTATATATAGCAACACCCGCGAGATATGGTGGTGTTCAGTGGGCATGAATATCGGAACTGAGATATATGGAAAAAATAACCTGTTCGAGAGGCCGACACTGATAGTGCATCTTTATAATAGCGAGACCGCCCTAATCCTACCAATAACCGGCAAGGCAAGGAATAAGCGATTCTTTATGCCCATAAGACTTAACGGCAAAGATTGTTATGTGATGCTTTCTCAACCTCGTACAATAAGCACAAAACGCCTACTTAAAAAGGAGAAGAGACTTCCACAAGAGGAGTTCGACGTGATTCTGAAAGCATTCATAAACCTCATAATGCAAAACTCCGCCGAAATGGCGGAGTCTGCGGAGCCCGAAGGCCTTATACCAAAAGTATAGCGCTTCTTTATTTGCTGTCAACTCCCTACCTATTTCACCCAAGGCACTTGTTTGCCGTCTTTGATCACCTGGATCTCAACAGGAGTCGAGTTGACGGTGTGATCTGCAGTGAATGCGATAGTCGCATTCGGGGTCGTAAATGTGTGAGAGGCTATATAGGAAGCAACACCTTCTGTGCTCGTGCTGTTTGCAATGGCATTTGCCATCACATATATAGCATCGAACCATTTGTCAGATGACTTGCTGGGCTCTGAATTGTATTCATTACGATATAGGACCTCGAAGTCCTTACCGTAAATCTCCCAATTGAGTATCACCACACCCTCAATGAGGCTCTTGTCGTTAACACCCGCAAAGGCATCGAGGGCGCCGTTATAGGTTATGACCTTGGGAACGAACCCGAGCTCCTTGGAGCGCTTCAGGAAGTTCAGGGGGTCATCACCGAGCATGTCCAGGAATACAGCGTCGACGCCCTGACTCTTCAACTTGGCGACCGTGGTCCTGAAATCATTGCCGCCGATCTGAGTGTAGGAATCATCGATGACGCCTCCCTTGCCCAGCTCCTTCATGACCGTATCGAGTGTGCGCGAGATCTCATTGCCCCAGGCCGAAGTGAAATGGACGACGGCGAGCTTCTTCACGCCACTCGCTGCTAGGTATTCCTTGGCTACTCGAATCACCGTGCTGAAGTCAGTCATCATGACGAAACTCTGCTCGTTGCCCATAAATCCGCCGGGCATCCGAAAATTCTGCGGCGAAACAAAAGCCACCCGGTTGTTCAAGGCCAGAGGCTCGATTGGGATAGCCGAGAAATCAAAGACTCCGCCAACGACGCCTTGTACGTCATCTATAGAGACAAGCTTGTTATAAGCCGAGAGGGCCTGCTTGCCATCTGTGTGATCATCTTCTGTGACGGCCTCTACAAGTCGGCCATTGATACCGCCCTTGCTGTTGATCTCCTTCACGGCCAGATCGACTCCGTTCTTGGCGGCTTCGCCCCACGGCGCAGCACTACCAGTCAAGGAGTTGAGGATGCCGATTCTTATTGGATTTGCGTCATTCTGTGTCTTCGACCCCGAAGATCTGACGCCCCAAACGACAAGACTGATGATGACGATGGCGACGATTGCCCAAGTGATTTGTTTGTTCATAGTATTAGTGTAGCTTAATTGGCATATAATTCAACAACTTGCCAATATCTTACCTCGGTGCTATCTTTTGTCCATGATTCGGCGAAAAGCGAATGCTAGAGAAAACAACGGGGAACAGGGGCATTTTCTGGATATCTTCGGCCTGGCGGCCCCATCCAAGAAGATCCTTCTCGATATCATCAACCATGGCACTTCATCCGTGGCCGAGCTTTCTTCGCGGCTCAATATGCCCAAATCCACCATATACGACGGGGTCACTCCCCTCTTGGCCGAGAGCCTGATCAACGAATACAATGACGGACGCGGTAAGACATTTGGAGTCTCTGATCTTGACCAGCTTACCCGCGCACACGAGAAGAAGCTCACGGAACTCAAGAACGCTCAAGCGTCCTTGATCTCATTCGTGAAGGGACACAACAAGGTGGACTCAGTCGCCCGCCCCAAGGTCAAGTTCTATGCCGGCACGCTCGGGATCAAGCAGGCATTCAGGGACATGATGTGGGAGCGCGGCATCACCGAGACCCACATGCTCTGGGCCACACGCGACATGATCTCGATCGACGAGGATTTCTTCAAGTGGCACGGCACGCAACGCTTCAAGTACGACGTCTTCATCTACGCTATCGAGAAGCACGAGGACCGCAAGATCCAGGGTGACAAGAAGCATGAGTGGCTCAAGAATGACGCCAAGGACAACCTTGTGTCGGTCCGCTATCTACCCAAGAACGCCAAATGGAAGATGAACTTCTGGCTCTACGGCAACAAGTGCCTGTTTGCCTCCGGCGGCGCGGAAAAGATCGCCTTCACCGTGCACAGCAAAGAGTTCGCAGAGACTATGAAACTCCTGTTTGATAATCTGTGGGAGAATTCGAAGAAGTAACTACCGTTCCGACTTGCAAACCACTCATTCCCTTCCAGAGAGGTTTTTGATCATGGGTATAATCTTGTTATTTCACTTCCTCTGCTATGCCATCAGTATTGACCAGTCGTACAACCGCCTTACGCAACGGAAGATGTCCCTGTTCATCAAAATGAATCTGGCCGGAATACCCCTCAAACGCAGACATCTTCTGCATATAAGAGATCACTTCTGGAGAAGTTCGTGCCCCCGATCGCACAGCGTTGAGTATGACCGTCAACATGTCATATGTCGCAGCAGCACTTGGGGCCCCCACCTTCTTCCCAAACCTCTTCTCATATTTATCAGCAAATTCTGTGGAACGTTCTGCCGGAGCAGAATCAGCGAACAGCTGTCCGGGAAGAGCTTGAGGATAACGATCTTTTATCACCTCCGAGGTAGCACGGGAAGAGAATGTGCTTATAGGGACGATAATACCGCCCTGACGAGCCTGAGACAGAAATGCGCCATAAGCATCATCTTCCGCTATCGCTACATACACTTCATCTGGTTTGTCTGACTTAATCTTAGCGATAACCGTACGGAAATCACGCGTAGTTTGATCCAATCCCTGCTCGGATATGAAAGTCAACGTAGAGTACTTCGCCGCCTCTTCCTTAAACATCTCTAAATCTGCAAATGACCAAGCATTCTTCGAGTACACTACGGAAATTCTATTTAACCCTTTCTTTGCGAGATATGCGGCTAAGGCGGCATGTTCAGAACGATAACTTGGGCTAGCTGACCAGAAGTATGGTGGTTTGACAAACGGTATTTCCGCAACGATCCATGGTGAGATAAACGGAATCTTATTCCTGACAGCGATCGGAGCGGCAACCTCGCCAAACTCTGTCCACTCAGGACCAATAACCGCGATGACCTTGTCTATCTCTGTCATCTTGGTCGCTCCAGAAACAACGGCCTTGAGGTCAGATTGACCATCTTCTATGACAGTCTCGATCATACCCTCCGGTAAGTCTGCGTCTTCAATCGCCATGATAAATCCGTCTCTAGAAGCCTCTCCGGCAAAACCACCATAACCAGTTAGATTGAACAACCCGCCTATTTTTACTGGTTCATTTAGATTCAATCTCTCCGTCCCAGACGACCTTACGCCCCAGACGATGAGGCCAAGAATGATGATGATTACTACCAGGATCACGATGCCCCAGATGTATTTTTTATTCATGCCCAAAGCATATAAAAATTGCTGAAATTTAGCAAACCATAAAAATTCATAAGGATTTGAACCTTTCTTCATTAAAATTTGAACCTTTTTTGAAGATTATTTGAACACCCATTTGTTAGAGTAGCACGATGGACAAGGAATACATCAAAGATTTCAAGAAATGGGCGGCTTATGCCGAACAGATCAATAAGACCAATTTCGAGGACTTCTTCCACGAAAGAGAGGTCTGGTGGTGCGCCTTGGGCGTCAATATAGGCTCCGAACAGGACGGGAAAAATGATCTCTTCGAAAGACCTGTTCTTATCATCAAGAAGATAAGTAACGACCGCCTCTGGATAGTGCCTCTCACGAGCAAGATCAGCGACAGGAACCGAGGCATAACGACCAAAAGCACGGGAACGGAATCACACATAGTGCCATCGCAGATCAGAACTATCAGTAGCAAACGCCTACTAAGAAAGATAGGCCAAGTAAAAGAGATGGAATTCTGGAAGACCCTAATGATGCTGGCCTTCATGCTCCTACAAAATGTAAACTTGTCCGATTAAATTTCAAACCCCGCATCTCTGCGGGGTTCACGGCTTCCCTCTATCCAAAAGATTTATCTTAAGAAGGGTACCTCGGAGCCCGAAGGCCAGGGTGCCCATCATATTATCAAACCAGAAAGCCTTGTCAACCTCCACTACAGCTTATACTCCCCCACCAAGCCCTGCGGCCGGTAGAGCATCAAGAGGATCAGGATCACGCCGTAAGTGACCTGGCGCATCTGGGCGGCCACGTCGTCCGGGAAGCCCACGAAGCGCAGGATCTCAGGCAGGAGGATGAGGCAGACCGCCCCGATGATCGAGCCGCGGTTGTTGGCCAGGCCGCCCAAGATGATGATAGCCAGGATGAAGATGGACTCCATGAGCGCGAACGACGATGGGTCGATGAAGGTGATGTACGATGCAAAAAGCGAGCCGGCTACCGAAGCGATCATGGCGCCGATCACGAATATGGCCAGCTTGTACCAGAGCGTGCGATAGCCAAAAACGGCGATGGCTTCCTCATCTTCGCGGATGGCCTTGAGGACGCGGCCGAATGAAGAGTTGGTGATGTATTGGCAGACAAGGAAGATGACAGCCAAGATCACGACCGAGAGGATCAGGAACCAGAGATTCTCCGAGAATGTGAAGCCGAACAGGGACGGCCGAGAGATGCCAGGGATGCCGAGAGGGCCGCGGGTGAGCGACTGCCAGTTGAGGAAGATGCTGTAGACGATGATGTTGAAGCCAAATGAGCCCAGCGCGTAGTAGTCTTCCCGGAACTTGGAGAGCACGAAGCCGATCGCCAGGCTACAGACGCCGGTCACGAGCATGCCGAGGAGGAGCGACCAGAAGAAATTCATGCCCATCGAAGTGATGAGGATGGCGCTCGTGTACGCGCCCATGCCGTAGAAAGCCGCCTGCGTCACCGATAGGAGGCCGGTATAGCCGACCACGAGATTGAGCGACAACCCGAGGATGCCGTAGATGGCGATCAATATGGCGATGTGGATGAGGTATTCCAAGTTACTGATTATACAACACAAACTTCCCATCCTTCACCACCTTGAATACCGTCGGTTTGACGGCCACACCATCGGCATTGATCGTGATAGTGCCGCTCACTCCTTTGTAATCCTTGATCTTGTGAATCTCTGAGCGGATGCAATCGGTATCATTACCGCACTTCTTCATCGCCGCTACCTCGATGTGCAAGGCATCATAGGCATTCGAGGCGAAGACATCTGGCTGTACCTTGTAGACTTCTTCAAACGACTCTCTAAAGGCCGAATAGTTCGCGCTTAGGATCGCCGGATCAGCCGAGGAGATGATGAAGCCCTCCGCAGCAGGGCCAGCCGCACTCAAAACCGTCGGGTCTTCGTTCTGGTAATTGCCCACTATAGGGATATCCAGGCCCTGATCCCTCGCCTGCTTGATGATAGTTGCTAAGGCGCCAGTCAGTTGCGTCACGAAGATGACGTCTGGGTTGCCGACTTTGATCTTGGCTAGATTTGTCTTGAAGTCCATCACATCGAGATTGGTCATCTCATCGGCGACGACAGTCCCGCCCAGTTCTTTGAACCTGGCGCTAGTGTACTTCGTATAGTCTTTGCCGAATTGGGTATTGTAATAGATGAAAGCGGCCTTCTTGGCTTTGAGGTCGTTGACCGCGAACTCCGCAATAGTTTTGGCATTGTCACGGACGGCAAAGTTCGGAGAGAAGAAGTATTGCTTGCCCAGAAGATCATCGACGTTCGCTGCTATTTCGACGGAGATCACTTTTGCCGGCTCTGTGATGACCAGGGCAGGAACTATACCGACGGCGCAGAACTGGTTGATGATCGTGATCTTATCGATGTTGATGAGCTTCTGGACGGCCGAGGTGATCTCTTTCGGCAAGCAAGCATCTTCGTAGACTATCTCGACTTTTGTTCCGTCCTTAGCTTCGATGTCGGCCCGAGCCGCCTCGAGACCGTTCTTGATCTTCTCGCCTATGGAGGCGTAGTTGCCTGTCAGAGGAATGGCGGCAGCGACCCTGATTGTGCCCTCAACAGGTTTGCTGCGCCCGAATAGGGCGATGATCACTACTATGATGATTACTACTAATATGGTCCAGATGATTTTTTTGTTCATGTTATTGATTATTCCAACGCAGTTACCCTATTCAATACTCCTCCCTTGATCTGGTATAGCGCCGTGGGGAAGAGCGTCCTGCCATCAGCCGTAAACTCTACTAGACCAGAGACTCCTTCGTATGAAGTCCTAGTCCTGAAATCTTCCAACACACTCTTGGGGTCGCTATCCTTGGCTATAGAGGAGAGCAGCAAACTGACCGCGTCATACGCATGGCCTGAAGGCATGCCGGGCTTGGTCCCATATCTCTTTTCGAACTTTTCGCTGAAACCAGACTGATAACGGTCCGGATTGATAGCCAACATCTCGGATACGAAGTTCTTTGTCTCCCCCGCTAGATATTCGTCGATTTCGATGCTGAAGAGCTTGCCCTTGTACTGCTGTTCGCCGATCGCCTTTGTAGCATTCACATACTGCATATACGTTGCGACGAAGACTGCTTCGGGTTTGCCCGCCAAGATCTTGGTGACTGGCAGTCTCACATCCGAAGCGTCGATCTGCACTGTCTCATGCGCAAGCACCTTCACACCAGCTTCCTTCATCTTCTTCTCAAACTCGGCGCCAACCGAGCTTTCCCAGCCATCGGCAGAATTGATGATCGACACAGTCTTGAATCCTTGTTTGATCACATAATCAGCGATGCGATCAGTCTCGATCATGGCATCCAACCACATAAGAAGAGGGTTCTTTAGATTGGTCCTGTTTTCTCGAGAGAAGTACCCAGGTGCGATGACAGGAAGACCCTTCTTCTGGATGAGCGGATCGATAGCTGCTAACTCATGTTGGAACAATGGGCCAACGATGAAGTCGACCTTGTCCAAAGAAGTCAGCTTGTTGAATACAGAGACGGCTTCTTTGGCGTCAGTCTTGGTATCACCGTAAATGACAGCGACTGGCTTGTCCGGGTGGGCGGCATTATATTCCTCGAAAGCGATGTCTGCCCCCTTCTTGGCATTCTCGCCCCAAGCCGCACCATCTCCCGTAAGCATGAACATCACGCCGATCTTGATCTGACCATCATCGGCAGACTGATTGCTGTTTCTAACGCCAGCAATAATAAGTATGATTATGATGACTGCGACGATTGACCAAACTGCTTTCTTATTCATGATAATTGGTTAATTCACTTAATAACTACAAATTCCTGACCGTCCCATTTCTTGACGACTTGAACCACATCGAATGAACCGTCTCCATTGTAGATATAATTCCCTGCTACCCCAGAAAAGCTATTTTTCAAATACTTCATGATGCTCTCTCTAGAGACATCCGGCTGATTCGCAACAGTGGCCAACTGAGTGATGGCATCATATATATAATCTCCGGCGATCGTCGGATATGAAGCATACTTGGCATAATAATTGTTTATAAATGAGACATTGTCATTGCTAGCAAACAATTGATCGTCCATGCCACCCGCGGCTGCTTTGATCTGGTCCACGATCTCGAAGGTCGGCCCGCCGACCAAGGGAGCATTGAGAGAAAGATCTTTGGCCTGTTTGGCAAACACTCCTGTTTGAGGAGAGATGTAGACAACAACCACATCGGGTTTGGCAGACCTGATCTTGGTTATTGAGGTCTTGAAATCATTCTCGCCCTTCGCTACTGATTCGTCTGCAACAATGGTGTATCCCCTTTCCGGCAACATCTTTGCAAGGGCATCGTGCACGGATTTGGGACCATCTGATTGATTCCATACCATGGCGACTTTATGATATTTACCCTTGAGGAGCAGATTCTCGATCGCAGCTGCCTGAGCTTCTGGACCCAGCATGTATCTGATGACCCACTGCTTGCCAGAATTGATATCCGTAGAATTGCCGAGTCCAATCATCGGTACGGAGTTCTTCTCTGCAATATAGGAAGCGGCCACTGATGAAGGCGAGCTATAGGTCACGAGTGCATCTACCTTATCTACATCGATAAGTTTCTGTGTGACTAATACCGTCTGCTTGGGATCAAGCTGGTCATCTCCATAGATGAGCACAATCTTAGCTTGTTCACTTGGGGAAAGTTTGGATAACGCCAAGTTTACAGAGTTTTTCGAAGCTTCCCCGAGTGCGGCAGCTGGACCAGATAGTGGTAAAACTATTCCGATCTTAAACGGCGTGCTTGCAGGCAATATGCCCTGTTTCGATCGGGTAGCGAAGATAACAATCAACACTATCACTACTATTCCCACTATTATCCAGATGGTCTTGTTCTTATTCATACTGATTACTTAACCATATCTACAACCCACTCCCCACCTACGATGTCGCCATTCGAGTCGAACTTGTATTCATGGGAGAGGCCTTTGTAGTTGGTCTTTGTCCTCAGATAATCAGCGAGCGGCAACGAACCCTTGTTCTCGATGGCATCGACGAGGAGCATGAGTGAATCATACGCGGTGTCAGCATAGGCAGACGGCTTCTGGCCATAAACGCTCTCGTATTTACTCGTGAATGCCTCCGACGTCTTTGGAGCAAGGACGTAGACTTTGTTGCTAAAATTGAATCCATCGGGGTTGGCTCGGAGTACTCTGCCAAGACTCGTCGAGATCGACATGATGTCCTGAGTCATACCCAACTCACGTATCTTCTTGAACATCACGGCCACTCCATCGTCGCTATCCACTTCCATGAAGAGGACGTCGGCCTTTGACGCCTTCATCTTTGTCAGGACCGTAGGCAGAGTCGATGCTTCTTGCCCAAAGACAAGGGTATCAGTGAATACTATACTCGCACCAACCGAAGCAGCAGCCTCTCTCACCGCTTTCTCAACCGTCGAATACCACGAGCCCTGATTGGAGACGATGGCGATGCTCTTCTTGTCATTATCCTTCAACCATTGAGCTAGCGCCGGCACGAGCTGATGGACCTTGATTGTGGTAAAGAAGGCATATGGGCTCTTGGCACCGACATACTCCGAAGTATTAGCAGGCATGACTGTTACGAGGCCGAGCTGATCAGCGACTGGGACGCCGGCATCAGCCAGGAAGCTCCATGTCGGACCGATGAGAGCTTGCGCCCCCTTCGCGGCGAGAGCACGGATGGCACTCACTGTGCCCTTGCCATCTGTCTGGTCGTCCTGATAGATGATATCGACATTCACCCCCTTCTTGGCGAGATCGGCTTTTGCCATCTCAAGGCCATTCTTGATACTCTCCCCATCCTGCACCGCGGCACCGGAGAGAGATAGCGGGGCTCCGATAACTATAGGCTTTCCAGTAATTACTTCAAAAGGCTTCTTATTTGAAACATTCGAGATTGTTAAAGCAATGAGTACTATGATAACTACGGCAACTATTCCCCAAACAGCTTTTTTATTCATGTTAATAGTTTAATTTATAGTAAATAAAATCCTACCACATCACCTCTTCAATATCCCCTGCGGCCTGAACAACAAGAACAGAATCAAAACGCCGAAAGCGATGGCGTCTTTCCATTCACCGGAGATCTTCCAGATGCCGAAATTCTCGATGAAGCCGAGTAAGAATGCGCCGAGGACGCCGCCGTAGATGTTGCCGATGCCGCCGATGATCGAGGCGATCACGCCCTTCAGAAGGAGCGACAGGCCCATGGTCGGTTCGATGCCGGTGTCGAAGCCGACGAGGATGCCGGCCAAACCGGCAATGCACGAACCGATGAAGAAGACCCAGCCGATGACCTTGGGCGTATTGATGCCGACAATCTTGGAGACTTCCTCATCGTCGCCGACTGCCTTGACTGCCCTGCCGAACATCGTGTACTTGAGGAGGAGCGCCATGCCGGCCATGATGATGAGGCCCGAAGCCAGCATCACGAGCTGGATGTGGGTGATCACGCCGCCACCTATGGAGTAGACCGACTCCGCGCCGGCCGAGCGCGAGAGGGTTTGGAATTGGCTGGTGAAGAGGATGGCCACGACGGCTTGGAGGGCCGTGAATGCGCCGAGCGAGCCGACCAGGAGCACCATGCCGGAGGATTTGCGGGCCCGAAGCGGCGCATAGACCAGGCGGTATATGAGGAAGCCGATCAGGCCGGACATGAGCACGCCGGCCGGGATCGCGATATATATAGGTACGCCGAGCATCTTATAGAGCCAGAATACGCCGTAGCCGCCGACGGCCGTGAGCGCGCCGTAGCCGAGGTCGAAGAATTTGACCGTGCCGTAGATGAAGTTGAAGCCGAGGGCCACCAGCGTGTAGATCGCCCCGGCGATGATCGAGTTGACGATGAGTTGGGGGACGATGTCCATGGATGAGTGGCTCTAGTATAGCCATTTCCCTGCCGCGCGGGCAAGGGCAGCGCCCTTCATGGAAACTTGAACAAATATTCATGAATATTTGAACTTTTCTTGAATGTTTCTTGAACCCTCCCCTGTTATGGTTTGAGAATGCAAGATAATTACGAGTTTCTCTTGAAGAAAAGAAGGGATTGGTATTTTAAACTCGGTTCGAGATTCTATGAATGCGTCAATGCTGATGTGGTCTTTGACGCATCCGGATTTCGTCATCTGACCTACAATGGTTACGGGAACCCCAGAAATAAATCCGATCAATTACGAAGACTGCATCTTATCACTCATGCCCCAACAGTTTTGGAAATTGGATCTATGATGCAACGAAACAGAAATGGCGATTTGTTTTACGCTGTCAGTGCAAAAGTTAAAGGAATAAACATCACTGTTATTTTGAAAGACTTACAAAAATATTTACTTTTCTGGAGCGTCCAGTAAACAAAAAAGCCCTCACAAAAAGAGAGCTCTTTTGGTATACCCGCTGTCAGTATTAAGAGCTTGCGCTCTGACTTAACCGAGCCGGGGTGTTACCCCACGGGTATAGGACAATTCTACTCCTTCCAAACTTTGGATGTCAAGAGGATTTTTGTTTTGGAAATAAAAAACCGCCCCCAAGGCTAGGCAGCGGTTCGATCTCAAGTGGCTTTGACGGCGAGATGGGTGAAATTCTTGCCGAGAGTCTCCTTGGTAAGCCAGATGGCTCCCAAAGTTGCGAGCGCTACACCCGGTAAGCGCCAGAGAGCCATCTCTTCATGGTTGATGAGCCAGGCCCCGAGGATTGATATCGGGGTCGAGCTATAGAGGAGCGTGCTGGCTCTGGCCGTATCCATCTTACCTAGCTTGTCGAAGGGTATGATGCTCGCATACATATAGAGCACCGACATCCCACAGAACAGTAACAGGGTCACGGCCGGGATGGCGGCGAACTTGATGGGGCTAAGTGGTAGCCCGAGGCTATAGACGGAAATGCCGGCGAGTATAGTCGCGGAGACTCCATACCAGAAGCATTTCTCCGAGACGGTAGTCGACTCCGGGCACTTGCCCCAGAGGTCGAAGCCCCAGGCGCTCGTCAAGATACAGGCGATGGACCATGCGAGTCCCGACAGGCTGAAGCTACCGTTCGACGGCGCGACGGATATCGCGCAGCCGAGGATGAGACAGGCGGCCGACAGGATCACGGTCTTGGAAGGCTTGTGGCCGTCGAGAAACGAGATAGCGATATTGACCGCCGGCACGAGCGTGAGCATGACCACCACCGGATTGACCCTCCAGGCCTGGAGTGCTCGGAAGAAGCAGATACTCGAGAGGCCCAGCAAGAGGCCGGCCCAAAATATCTTCCAGTTGACCGGATAGACTTTGCCGAGAGCGATAGCATATGCCGCGGCAGCTACACAGGCGCTCCTCACGAAAAGCATCTCCTCGGGAACGAGCTGGTCCCCCAAGACGCCGCCCTTGGCGGCCATAGCAGTCGTGACCGTGCCGGCAAGGCAGGCCATGACGATAGCGGCAAAGCCGATCCGATGGGACCGGGTATCACCGTAGAATGTATCTTTCATGGGCGATACCCTCCTTGTTGTTAGAAATTTCTATGAGCGCGCCGGTATGGCGTTCTCTGATTTGACACTACTACAGAAATGTAGAGTTGTACAGATGCTGAGCTTATGGGTTGATCGTCACCGGCTTGCCGTCCTTGATCATGCGCACAACGGCTTTGGAAGCCACGAATCCGTCGGAATCTATACTCAAGTTGCCCAGAGCCCCTTGCACGTCCTTGATCGTGTGCAACTCCCTGATGAGTCCTTGCGATGAGAGTGGTGAACCGGAGCTGGCCTTCTCCGCGGCTATCGCAATGAGATGGATGACGTCATAAGCATTACCCGCTCCAAGAGATGGTGACTTATCGTATAACCCAGTATAGGAATCATTGAAGGTACCAGTCGCATCTGCGGCATTGACATACCAGAGGCCTTCGTATACTTCCGGATGATCGCTCTGTTCAAATGATTCGATAGAGGTGATCGGTGTCGTGATGCCGGCATCCCTCATCTGCTTGACGAGGATCTCCATCTCAGGACTGAAAGCCTCTAACATATAGATATCGGGGTTGGCAGCCTTGGCCTTCGCGATGAGCGTGCGGAAATCCGTAGTCCCGAAGTCAAATATCTGCTCACTGACAACCTTGACGTTAGTACTACCGATATCCTTCTTAAAAGAATCGATAACAGCTGTGACACCCTGGATCTTCGCTCCGAAGATCGCCACCTTGCTATATCCTCTCTTCACAAGTTCCGGGACAAAGACCTTCGTCTCCTCATATGGTGGCGTCCAATGGATGAAATTGTAATCACCCTTCGCAACATTCGGATCTGATGCTATGCCGAAATGGACAACCTTGGCCTGTTCAGCTATCGGATTGACGACATTTCCAGCCGAGGAGGCTATCGTCACTATGGCCGAGACATGATCGATATTGATGAGCTTGTTTGCTGCGCTAGCAGTCTTCTTAACGTCGAATGAGTCATCTTCGACGATGACCTCGTATCTCAAACGACCGTCCGGCCTGGCAGCCAATTCCTGCGCAGCCATGAGAGCAGCATTCCTTATCCCTTCTCCCAAGAAGGCCACATTACCAGTGAGTGGTGCGATGACGCCGATCTTAACTATCTCCTGTTCCATAGAGTCCGGAGAATTGCTTGCTTTATACCCCCACACGATGACCAGAGCTATGATGATGAGTGCCGCGATGGTCCACTGAGTCTTATTTTGCATGACGGTTGATTACTTGATAGACATCTACTCGATTGGCACTGCCTTGCCATCGACGATCTTCTGGAAGACGAAGCCGACTCCCACGACATTACCATCATCATCGAAGGAATAGGTCCCTATCGTTCCGGGGTAATCCTCCAGAGCATACAGATAATCCTTGATCAGAGTCGTATCCTCACCATATTTGGCTATGCCATCCGCAAAGATGTGGAGGTTGTCGTAAGCCGCACCGACATAATAAGGATAATCGGCGTCTTTACCGAACATCGCCTTGTAAGCAGTGAGGAGCTCCCCTCCCCTGCCTTCAGCAGACAAGCCGGGGGCAACACTGACGATCATACCCTGCACAGCCGCGCCGGCGGCCATCACCTGGGCATCTATGAATTCAGAAGCGATAAACTGCGCAGTGATACCTGTAGTGCGAGCCTGTTGGGCAAGCCTGATGAGATTGGCTGGAGATTGGGGGTTGAGGAAGATCACATCTGGCTTGGCTGTCTTGAGCTTGAGGAGTATTGAACGGAAATCTGTTGATTCAGAATTGTAAGTCTCATCGGCGACTAACTGGATCCCTTTGACGTTCAGTTGGTCAACAAAGCTCTTCTTCAAAGACTGTGAGTAGTCAGTCTGTTCAGAGATAGCCGCTATCCTCGTAAAATGTTCGGCTGCATAATCAGCCAACGAAACGCCGCGATCGGCATCATTGGGAGCATTTCTGAAGACATAATCTCCGGCATTGGATACATTGGGGCTCGTCGCGCCGGGAGAGATGGATAGGACTTTTGCGGCCTCCAAGATTGGCGCCGCCGCCAGCACTTCTCCGCTGCAAATCCCGCCAATGATGAAATGCACCCCATCCATACTAATCATCTTTTGAGCGACAGAGACTGCTGTCGGCCCGTCGCACTTGCCGTCTCCATAGAACACCTGGATCTTCCTACCCTTGATACCACCAGCATCATTTATCTCCTTTTCCGCAAGTCTAACCCCATTGGCGACCGGCTCTCCAACTCCTGCGGCATCGCCAGACAGTGGCCCGATGAATCCAATCTTGATCGGACCGGTCTCTGATGGCCTCTTGTTCGAAACTGCTACGATTATTAGAATAACGACGACTATTCCCACGATCCACCAAATTGATTTCTTCATTATTTTATTGGTTCAAACTCACCATTTATAATCTTGCCCCAACTAAGGTCGACACCAACCACATCACCTTGTTTGTCAAAGCTGAACTTACCTATCACACCATCATAGTCTGAGACTTGTTCTAGCCTCTCCCTTATCTTATCGGTATCCATCCCAACTTCTTTGATCGATTGCGCCAACAGCATCATCTGGTCATAACCACCACCGGAGTAGAATGGATAACTAGGTTTTTGATTATATTTCGCTTCATATTTGGCAAGGAATGCGGCCGAGGTGGGATTGTTTGGATTTAGGGTTGGCACATCCAACAGAAGTGTCCCCTCTACGGCTGGACCGGTCTTCACGAAATCTGGTCCCGTAAAGAAGTACCCGTAGAATTGTGTTTTAATCCCTAGTTCTCTAGCCTGCTTCGCTATCGCTGCAGCATTGCCTCCTGCTTGAGCATTGATGAGGAGGGTGTCCAGGTTTGACTGCTTCACCTTGGCTATAATAGATCGAAAATCTTTTACATCTGACTTGAATGTTTCCGAGGCAGAGACAACGCCACCTATAGTAGAGTACTCCTTGGCAAAGACATCTCGAATAGAGGTCGCGTATTCAGTGTTCTCGGTTATTACAGCCGCCTTCCTGAACCCATCAGCAAAAACTCTTGATGCCATCGTCTTACCCGCAAAGACATCGCTTGGCCAGGTACGGAAGATATATTGTCCTGCATCAGTTATGGCTGGACTGGAACCCTGCGCAAATATTATCGTTTTTGTTGCCTCGGAGATTGGTGCCACAGCTAGGACTTCCCCGCTGCAAGGAAAACCAATGATGATGTTCACCTTATCTATGGATATAAGCTTCTGTGCGGCAGAAGCGGCAACCTTGCCATCTGAACAAGCGACATCCTCCTGTATCAGTTGGATCTGTCTACCATTAATTCCGTTGTCATTATTTATTTCTTCGACCGCAATCTGTACACCATTCCTGACAGATTCACCGTATATGGCAGTATTACCTGAAAGTGCTCCGATGAATCCAATCCTGATCGGCCCGGTCTCGGTAGGCTTCTTGTTAGAAGCAACAATAATCAGTATGACCACGATTACGATGCCCACAACCCAAATGATTGATTTTTTCATAGACTAATATAAACATCCCCCGCTGTATGTGGCAATCCCCAGCTTCTCCCCAGTGTTATCACCGTATTTACAGAAGAAGTGAGGCAGTAATAGGGTGAAGAGAACTTGCGAGCGCGACTGGCGCGAGCACGAGGAATTTCTCAGCAGGCGATCCAGCAGGATCGTGCAAAGCTAAATATCCGTGTCTCTGAACCCTATTACTGTCTCACTTACTTAAAATACTCCGGCGTATTCTCCCCCATCCACTGCAGCTGTTCCTTCATGACCGCGGCGGCGCCGATCAGGTTGTGGACCGAGCCATGCTCCATGATGACCACGAAGGCATAGCGTGGGCTCTTGTACGGCCAGAAGCCGGTGATCAGCGAGTTGACGTTGGCCTTGGAGACGCCGAGTTCGGCGGTGCCGGACTTGGCGGCCACTTCGACATATGGACTGTTGAGAGCTCCGCTCGTCCCCTCCTTGACGCCGAGCCGCATCCCTTCATGGACGACATCGAAATACTTCTTGGGCAGATCGAGCGTCCGTTCCACATGAGGACCGTCGCCCACGAGGACCGTCGGGATGAGCAGAGTCCCTTCGTTGGCCATGGTCGCCATGGCGCGGACGATCTGCACCGGCGTGACTTGAGTGCCATATTGACCGATGACCGAGTGATAGGTATTGCCGAGATACCATCCTTCCTTGAAGGTAGCGAGCTTCCATTCCGGAGTTGAGAGCACCCCGCGCGGTCCGGTCGTGAAGGAGCTCGGGATCGGCTGGCCCAGGCCGAACATGGTGAAATATTTGTTGATATTGGTGATACCGAGACCCTTCTGATCCTTATATCCTCCGCCCACGATATAGAAATACGCGTCCGATGATACGGAGATGGCGTGGCGCAAGTCGAGCGCGCCGTGATTCTTCCAGTCCCGGAAGATATTCATGACTGTAGGATCATACGGATTGGGTACGGAGATCGACCCGGTAGTGACAATGACAGTAGACGGGTCGATGATGCCTTCGTTCAGGACGCCCATGGCCACATACGGTTTGACGACCGAGCCCGGAGTATATAACCCATCGACTGCGCGGTCCAAAAAGAGCAGATCCTTGTTGGCGAGCTCCGCCCTGACGGCCGCCACATCAGTCTTGTCGGACATCACCTGCGGCTTGTACTCCGGATAACTGGTCAGAGCCAAGAGCTCTCCGGTCGTCACATCCATGATCACTCCGGCACCGCCGGTGAAGCCGTATTGGCTGGCGATATCCCCGATGCTCCGATAGAGAGCGGACTGCACACGACTATCGATAGACAGGGTGATGGTCGCGCCGGACAAAGGCGGCCTCACCACGCTCTCGGAGATGACCTTGCCGCGCGCGTCGACTTCGACCAGGCGCGAACCGTTCTGACCGGTCAGCCGTTCATTGAAATATTTCTCCGCGCCATCGACACCCTCGAAGTCGTCGCGATAGTAGAAGCCGTTCTTGTCCTTGGTCGGATACTGAACATAGCCGAGCGTATGGGCCAGGCCGGTGGTCGTGGCGTATTCCCTGCGCGGCACGGTATCTTCGAGGAAGCCGCCGATCGTGGTGGTCCCGATGTCAGCTGTAGGCGCATTCCAAACAAGCGACACGCCATTGCGGTCGAAGATCGCCCCACGGCTGGCGAAGATTGGCACAGGGCGCAAGAGGTTGTTCTGGCTCTTGATCCGATATTCGTCGCCGTGGACGACCGAGAGGTTCAGGGCCTGGATGATGAAGACGGCCGCCACGACCATGAAGAACCCCACGGTCGTGTAGAGCATGCCGCGCGAGATCGGCCGCTCGAGCCGACCCTCGAACTGGTCGGTATCAAATCGCTGGATATTGCTCGCGTCGAGGAGGATCTCATCCGGATCTATTTCACGGCCCCTTTTCATGAAGTGATGATAGCACACAAGCTGTCTCACGCCCTCGCTTGTTGCTATAATAGCCCCATGTTCAATCTGAACTTCGTCTATGCCCTCGCCGCCGGCATCATCCCCTCTCTCATCTGGCTATTCTTCTGGACACGCGAAGACCACGAGCAACCCGAGCCGCGTTCCCTCCTGGCGGCTTGTTTCATCGGCGGGATGATCGCCGTGATCGCCTCCATCCCGATCGAACAGATGATCGCCGGCATCACCAGCGACCCTTCTCACCGCTATATCTTCTGGGCGATCACCGAGGAGGTCCTCAAGTTCATCGTCGTCGCCATCGTGGCCCTGCGCACCCGCTCCTATGACCAGCCGATCGATGCCATGATCTACTTCATCACGGCCGCTCTCGGCTTCGCGGCGCTCGAAAATGCCCTCTTCATCCTGGGGCCGCTCTCCGGCGGCAATATCGTCGGAAGCCTCGTCACGGGCAATATGCGCTTCATCGGCGCCACCCTCGTCCACGTGGTCAGCTCGGCCTTGATCGGCTTCGGTATGGGGCTATCCTTCTACCGTGGGAAGCTAGCCAAGTTCGCAGGATGGTTCGTCGGGCTCGGAGCGGCTCTCTCCCTCCACATCTTCTTCAACCTAGCCATCTCGAACGCCGACTCGATGGATACCCTTCGGACCTTCGGTTGGATCTGGGGAGCGGTCGTCGTCCTCATCGTGCTCTTCGAGGAGGTCAAGGTCGTCCGGCAAAATCCCGCGCCGTGAGCCGTCAGCGACGGTTGCAGTCTCGATGGCTACTAGCTATAATTACAATCCATTAATCAGCCCGCGTATACAAAAATATGAGCAAAGAAAAAAGATCTTTCTTCGAGCGTTTGACCGGAGCGGTGCGCATGGATGAAGGGGTCGAGACTGAGCCAGTGCCCATGCATCGTCCGATGAATGGCGAAAAGGCCCCGGCCGCGCGTGGCGCGAAGAAGCCCACTGACGGCGCCGACTCGAACTGGATCGACGAAGAATCAGAGAGGGATGCCGAGCTCACCGTCGACGTATACCAGACGCCTGATATGGTGGTGGTCAAGAGTATGATCGCCGGCGTGCGTCCGGAGGATCTCGATGTCTCGATCACCCGCGAGAGCGTCACTATCCGCGGCAAGCGCGAGGAGGAGAGGGTCTCTGATAGCGATGATTATCTTGTCCGCGAGCTGTATTGGGGATCATTCTCCCGTACTGTCTCCCTGCCGGAGGAGATCGACGTCGATGAGGCCGAAGCGGTAGAGAAGCACGGCCTGCTCATCCTGAAGTTGCCTCGGCTGGACAAGAGACGCCAATCCAAGCTCAAGGTCAAGACGGTGTGATACAATTATCCGGCAAGGCAAATTTTATATATTTAACACAAGCATGGTCATGAAATACCACAAATCACGAGGATTCACCCTGATAGAGCTCTTGGTAGTGATGTCGATCGTCAGTGTGCTCTCATCTCTCATCATCGCTTCGATGAGCGCCGCGCGCAACCAGGCTAAGAATGCACGGATGATCGAATCAGTCGGTCAACTCCGCAATCTATTTGAACAAGGTTGGAATGGAAATTCGTACACTGATTTTGCTTACGCGTCAGATGCCGGCTCAATGGGTTTTACGTCGGTCGTCGCTACTAACAGCTTCACCAACCCGAAGATCACAAGCACCATCAATGACATTCTAGCCCAGAACGGCGGAGCTTATGGTGGAGGCACATACTCCTTTGGCACGGACGGCTGTACCCCGGGAAGCCCGGCATATTTAACAATGATCAATGACGGGGGGTATGATATAAACGGCCTGACAATCTATGTATCCCCTGCCTGCGGTCCGGTCAAGAGCTATGCCATATATTCATCCAAGATACCTCTCAAACTGACATATTTCTCACCGATAGAGGTCGCTTATGCGAACGCGCTGCCGACGCACCTTGCTCCAAATGAAATGTCTGGGTATTTCTGTCTTGACTCATCCGGCAATAGCATCAAGACCAACGACGGCTGGATTCCCGGCTATACTGGAACATTTCCCGACTCTTACACGACCAAAGATGTCACCGACGGCAAGTGTCATTAATTTGAGCGCTAACCAACATGAACAAAAAAGCGGCAAGAAGGCCGCTTTTTTGATGTCAAATTATCGCAGTGCATTAAATATCCAGATTCGCCAGTTTGGCGTTGGATTGGATGAATGATTTCCTGGCCGGCACATCGTCGCCCATGAGCATATCGAATACCTTGTCGGCCTCCTGGCCGTCCTCGACTGTGACCTGCTTGAGAATACGTTTCTCGGGATCCATGGTAGTTTCCCAAAGCTCTTCGGCATTCATTTCGCCGAGACCTTTGTAGCGTTGGATGGAGATTTTGTTGCGGCCTTTCGGCGACAGCAGGTCCTCTGCTCGCTCGTCGGCTTCGCCTCCTCCTTGCAGAGGACTGCTCTCACCTGCGGCCGCAAGCAACCTCTCCCTGTCCTCTTCTAGCCCATCGTCCTCGACGATCAGGGCCTGATCGGCGTCTTTGCCGAGCGCCTTGACCTTGGCGGCTTCATCATAGAAATACATGATCTCCTTGCCGCGCTTGACCTTGTAGAGCGGCGGCTGGGCGATATAGACATGGCCAGCATCGAGGAGTGGGCGGAAATAACGATACAGCAGTGTCAGGATGAGAGTACGGATATGGGCGCCGTCCACATCGGCATCGGTCGCCAGGATGATCTTGTGATAGCGCAGGTTGGTGATATCGAAAGTGTCGCCGATGGCAGTGCCAAGAGCCAAGACTAGATTCTTGATCTGCTCGCTCCCGAGCATGCGGTCGAGACGAGCGCGCTCGATGTTGAGGATCTTGCCGCGCAGAGGCAAGATAGCCTGGATACGGCGGTCGCGCCCCTGCTTGGCTGTGCCGCCGGCCGAATCTCCCTCCACGATGAAGAGTTCCGACTCGGCCGGGCTATCCGACTGGCAGTCGGCGAGTTTGCCGGGAAGTGTCATGCCTTCGAGGGCGCCCTTACGGAGGACCGAGTCCTTAGCGGCTTTGGCGGCTTTCCGGGCCTTCATGGCTAGGATGACCTTGCCGACGATCTGCCTGGCATCATCCGGATTCTCCTCCAGGAATGTCGCGAGCGCATCGCCGAAGACCGTATTGACGGCGCTCTGCGCCTCGGTAGATCCCAATTTGGCCTTGGTCTGCCCTTCGAACTGGATCTCACGGAGCTTGACCGAGATGATGGCCGTCAGGCCTTCGAGAGCATCATCTCCGGTGAAGGCTTCCTCGCCTTTGGCTAGGTTGTTATTCTTGGCGTAAGTGTTGAGTGTGCGGGTGAGAGCGGTCTTGAAGCCGGTCAGGTGCGTGCCGCCTTCGGGATTGTGGATGTTGTTGGCGAAAGCCATGATATGCGGTGCCACGTCATCGGAATACTGCAGAGCCACCTCGACGGACTCCACGCCCTCAGCCTTCTTCTCCACGTAGAAAATATTCTTGTGGATGGGAC
Organism: Minisyncoccota bacterium; assembly: GCA_041665325.1. Lineage (GTDB taxonomy): Bacteria > Patescibacteriota > Minisyncoccia > Phycocordibacterales > PALSA-1337 > C7867-002. The sequence goes on along the minus strand of JBAYJB010000001.1, from coordinate 18,776 downwards.
TAAGTAGGCTATTGGTGAACTTGACCAATGAGACTAGACCGCCCTCGAAGAAGAAGGTATATGACGGAGCATCCACCCCCGTCTCGCGGATATAAAATAGGCTATCATCCTGGCCGAATGTCGCCACCTGCTCGCGGGCATCGATCACGCTGATGCGGAGACTTTTGACCAGGTAGGCCTGCTGGCGCATATGAGTGACTACGCGCCTCCAGTCAAAAACGACCCCTTCCTTGAATATAGTGGGGTCCGGCTCGAAAGTGGTGATAGTACCGTGGAGCTTGGAGGAATCGATCTTCTTGACGGCTGCCTTGCGCTTGCCCTGCGAATATTCCTGCGTGTAGATGCCACCGTCGCGATGGACGATGACCTTGGTATAAGTCGAGAGCGCGTTGACCACCGAAGCGCCTACGCCGTGAAGACCGCCGGAGACTTTGTAGCCGCTGTCTTCCCCGCCAAATTTGCCGCCGGCATGGAGCTGGGTCATAACCATCTCGAGGGCCGAGAGCTTGGACTGCTTGTGAGTGTCGACCGGGATGCCGCGGCCGTTGTCTACGACGCGCACGCGGTTGCCGGGCAGGAGAGCGATCTCGATGTCATTGGCGAAGCCGCCCATGGCCTCATCGCGGGAGTTGTCGAAAATCTCGGTGATGAGATGGTGGAGTCCGTCCGGTCCGGTCGTGCCGATATACATGCCCGGACGCTTGCGGACCGGCTCGAGCCCTTCGAGGACAGTGATGGAAGAGGCATCGTACGCGCCCGAAGAGGCCTCCTTGACGGAGGTCTTTTTGGCCTTGGTTTCTTTGGATTTTTCAGCCATAAAATGAAAAAGCCCCTTCGCTTTTACCTATGCATTATAGCAGTAATCATACGTCAATGCACGCCCAAAAACAGCAAAAGTACGGCCTCACTAAGCGCTATATTTGTACACATTGCTTATCCACCGTTATCTCAAAACCGCCTTCAATTCCGACTGCGTATTTCCTCTGATCTTATTCTGGATAACATTTACCTCTTCATTGGTCAGCGTCCTCTCCGGCGAGCAATAAGTGATCCTGAATGTGTAGCTCACCTTGCCCGGGCCGAACTTCTCGTCATTCTCGTACCTGTCGAGGAGCTTCACCTCTTCGATGAGGTTGGCGGCGTAGTCGCGTACGATCTCGAAATAATTATTCAAACTGACGCTCTTATCCACGATGAATGATATATCGCGCGTGGTAGACGGATATCTGCTGACTTCTTTGTATTTGCTGTTGATATCCTTGAACTGACTAGTGATGCGCGGATCTTCCGACCAGAGGATGCGGATATCCGGGATCCCCATCTTGATCATCGCCAGACGATCGCCGAAACCGAAGGCCCAGCCGTTGTAGACTTCCGGATCAAGGCCAAAATTCTTCAGGACTTGCGGATGCACGAGCCCGGCGCCATTGACCTCCAGCCAATCGCCGTTGAACTTGATATCCATCTCCACGGACGGATCCGTGAATGGGAAAGCGTCGACGAGGAACTGATATTCGATATCTTTGCCGAATATGCCCTTCGCCATATCGATCTGCACTTCCTCGAGATCCTTCAGGGTGATGACTTTCTTGGACTTTTTGCAAACATAGAGACCGTCGATCTGGTGGAAGGCCGGGAAATGATGCCGATCAATCTCATCCTTCCGGTAGACGATGCCGGCCGAGAGGCACTTCACTTCCCCTTCGCGCTCTAGCTTGGCCAGGATGTTCTGATCCTTCAGATAGAAAGACCACATGACAGTCATCTGGGTGCGTAGGACATGATCCTTGTCGGTGTAGTAAGTATCGGTCTCGCGGCGACTCGGATGATCCTTGGGGGTATTGAGGAGGTCGAAATCCTGTTCGACCGTCACGATCCGTGGAAATTCGACGAGATCGAAATCCTGGAAACGCGGCAATGACATGAAGGTATCGAAGAGAATCTTCACCGGAGAATTGAGCTTCTTGGACAGATCGGGCAGAGCCAGAAGCCTCTTGAGGCGCGTGCTATGCGTATCTGACTGCTTTTCCAGCCGGGTTATGATCTCCGCCACTTCCGGATCGTTGATTGTGATTGTCTCTCTCATGATATAGATATTATACCCTACCCGACACTGAGCCACCTCCCGGGCTTGAACCGGGGACCTTCGCTTTACAAAAGCGTTGCTCTACCAACTGAGCTAAGGTGGCGAAACTTAAGATACGATTCGCAACAAAACTTTACCTTTATTTATCCTTGGCCGCAATACGGCGAAGATAGAAGGATGCGCCGTCGGTCTTGATCTCACCACGGCCGCGGACGGCATCGATGAGCTTCTTGCCGCGCGGATGGGAGATAAAACGGTGCTTGATCTCGACATAGATGCCGCGGACCCCCCGGAGGACATGGAAAGCGACCAGATTCCCGAGGGCAATGAAAGTATGCTTATTGATATACGAGATGCCACGGCCCACGGTCTGGAAGAAGGCCTGGAAGATGTGATCTGAACCGGCACCGGCCTTGGAAACCATGCTCTGGTTGCCGGACAGGACTTCGCGGCGCTTCAAAATGATCATGACAAATATGCCTATGAGCGAGACGTAGAAGATTGTGATGAGAGTGTACATAGGGCGCACGGCAAACCGTGCACATGCGCTAGCGCTCCAAGATCTTGAATCTCATATAGCGGCCAATGGCCGTCTTCTCTCCGAACTTGAGCATCGCGGCATCCAAAAGACCCTGGATGGTCACGCTCGGATCCTTGATGAATGGCTGGTCGAGGAGGACCATCTCGGCGAAGTAGGCGGCGAGCTTCCCTTCGAGGACCTTGGCGCGCATAGCGACAGGCTTGTCCTTGACCTCATCTTCGAATACTTCACGGGCGGCCTTGGTGTCGGCCTCGGTGACATCCTCTTTCCTGAGGAATTTCGGATTGGTGGCCGTCACATGCATAGCGATGTCGCGGGCCAGGGCCTTGAAGCCGTCGTTGCTGGCCACGAAGTCAGTTTCGCAGTTGAGTTCGAGCATGGTGCCGACTGTGCCGTTGGCGTGGATATAAGCCTGGATCGTCCCGGCATTGAAATTGCGGTCCTTCTTCTTGGCGCCGAGACCGCTCGACACCTTGCGGAGGATGACCAAAGCCTTGTCCTTGTCGCCATCGGCCTCTTCGAGAGCCTTCTTGCACTGCATGATGGAAACGCCGCTCTCTTCGCGGAGCTCCTTGACCATTTCGGTTGAGATGTTCTTCGACATATTTTATATTTAAACCTAGGTTAAACAGTCTTCTTGCCGGCTTGATAAGCCGCCACGATCTCGTCCACGAAGAATTGCACGCTGGCCTTGGATGCGTCGTTGCCGACGATCGGGTGGGTGACGGTGCGAATATCGCAATCGGAGCCGGAGAGGGCTACCGTCGGGATCTTGCCGTGAGCGGCTTCGGCCATGGCGTTCTTCTCGCGGCGCGGATCGATGATGAAGACGGCGTCAGGCATCTTCTTCAGGGAAATGATGCCGAGGAACATCTTCTCGAGCGAGGCGATCTCCTTGTCTATGAGCATGCGCTCGCGCTTGGTATACTTAGCTAGTTCACCCTTCTCTTTGTCGGAAGTGAGCTTCTCGTAGCGCTCGATGCGCTTCCTGATCTGCGTGAAGTTGGTGATGGTACCGCCGATCCAGCGACCCTCGACATACGGCATATTGAGAGACATGGCGCCGGCTTTGACCGCGGCCGAGGCCTCCTTCTTGCCGCCAACGAAGAGGATCGTCTTGCCTTCCTTGGCTAGTCCAGACACAAATGTCTTGGCGGCATCGAGCAGGGCGCCGGTCTTCTCGAGGTCGAAGATGTCGGTGCGATTCTTGGTCCAGAAAACATAGGGAGAGACTGACGGGTGGCGGCGAGAACGACCGAGGCCGAAGTGGGCTCCGGCCGAAAACATCGTATCGATGGTCTTTGGGGTGGTTGCCATATGAGAGGTACAGGTTATCAAAAACCCCTCTTGAAGTCAATTACCTGCCTGCCGGCAGGCAAGGTTTCCTATCGTTTTCAGGGCTTTCCTGATGTCACCGGGCTTGGTCCAGCGCCCGAATGAGAATCTGACTGATTCCTTGCTGTGCGCACCGATAGCCTTGAGTACATAGGATTCTTCGACATCGCGCAGGCAAGAGCTCTTGGTCGAGATGGCGATGCCAGCCGCGTCGAGCTGGAGGACGAAGAATTCGTTGTCGATGCCGGGAATGGAAACATTGAGGATGTGAGGAGAGGTGGCCGACAGTTTATCTTGGCTCGGATTGACCGACATGTCCGGCCGAATAGCCTTTAATCCTCTAAGAAAATCTGCTTTTAAACCATTGATTCGGACCGTTTCTTTGGTGCGTTCCTTTCCGGCTAGTTCTAATGCCTTGGCAAACCCCATGATAGCCGACACATTTTCTGTTCCCGATCTCAAGCCCCTTTCCTGGCCACCACCATAAATGATGGGCTCAATCGGTGTATTCCTCTTTATATATAATGCGCCGATACCCCTTGGTCCATATACCTTGCTGCCATCCAAGGTCAGCAAATCAACTCCCAACTGTTCAACATTCAAATCGTAATGCAGCGCCGCCTGACAGGCGTCAGTATGAAGCAACGGATAATTTGACTTTGTGGTATTCGTCCTGGCCCAGCGGACTATTTTCGCGATCTCCCTGATCGGCTGAACTGTCCCGATCTCATTGTTCACTGTCATAATGGAAATCAAAAAAGTGCTCGGCTTGATGGCTTTCTTCAATTCATCGAGTGAGACCACACCTGAACTATCGACAGCCAACCTCGTAACCTCGACGCCGTGTTTCTCCAGCATACCGACTTGCTCCATGATCGATGAGTGCTCGATGCCTGAAATGATCAAGTGCGGCTTTTGGATCTCGCTCCTGTGCGCCGCGAGACCGACGCCTTCAAGCGCCAAGCCATTCGCCTCTGTGCCGCCCGAGGTGAAAACTATCTCATCACTATGGGCACGAATGAATTCTGCCACCTTCTTCCTGCCCTCCTCCATAGTTTTCTTTGCCGCCACCCCCTCCTTGTATAGCGAAGACGGGTTAGCGTACTTAGGCGCAGAAAAAGCCTTCATCTCACGCAGGACGCGCGGATCTACAGGAGTGAGTGATGCGTAGTCGAGATATATGCGCTTCATGTCGTAAATGTAAGCTTTTCATCGCGAACTGTAAACTGCTACAATACCATCATGAATGATCTCATCAACAACCCCCTCCTTCTCGGCTTCATCATCCTCTGCATCGCCACGCTCGTCCTTCTGGGCCTGGTGATCTGGATGTGGCTCAAGCTCCGCCGCTTCCTGGTCGGCGTCGACGCGAACCATATCGGTGAATCCCTACAGTCTGTCTCCGGCGACCTCGGTGAATTGAAAACATTCCGTGATGAGCTTGAAAAATATCTAAAAACCGTCGAGAAGCGCCTGCGCAAGAGCGTGCAAGCAGTTCACACTGTCCGTTTCAACCCATGGTCCGGCACCGGCGAAGGCGGCAACCAGAGCTTCGCTACGGCCTTCATGAATGAGGAAGGCGACGGCGTGGTCATCTCCTCGCTCTATGCCCGCGACCATGTCAGCATCTTCGGCAAGTCCTTGAAGAAGCACGGCAGCGAACATGAATTGTCGGGCGAAGAAAAGAAGGCGGTGGAAGAGGCAAAGAGGAATTTGGAGTAAAATTTATTTTCTAGAAACTATAATTGGGTATAAATACTCGATGACTGTCTTGCCATCAGCTTTCTCTTTTATGCCCAAATAATCCTTCCCGTACTTTTTAGTACAAGAAGCGATTAGTCCATAAGCTTTTTTCAAATAATTCTCTCTGTTGGATTCAATTTTAGATAAAATCTCGGTGTTGCCATCTTTTTTGACCTGTTCGGTCTTTGTAGCATTAAATCTGTCCCACTGTTCTTCTGGCGTCCAGGAATTGAGATCCGCGTAACCAGCTCGGTCATTACTAGAGAATCCAGCTTCATCAATAAGGGCACTATATTCATCTTCCGATACCCAATGATAATTACCAGCACCTGCCCTACCAAGCTCTGGAATATTTACGATCGCTGACCGTAGTTCACAGTTTTCCTTATTACCTGAACTGTTCTGGTGAACAAGATACCCACCAGATTTTAATGAATTAAAAATATTCTTTAGAATTTTTTTTGATTATCTGTGGTATTGTAGTGCAAAACTGCCCTCATTGTAACTAGATTTAGGTCAGGCAAATCACAATCCTCTAAATTACACATTTTTGTCTGTAATCCTCTTTCTTTTGCTAGAGATAAGTATTTATCGTTTGCATCTGCAACAACTGCATTCACACTAAAACCCATACTCTCCAGGTATGTTTTGACGCCAATCGTTAGATGCCCTTGTCCACCTCCAAAATCAACATATTTAACTATTTTGGGGATGTTTCTTGCAATCGGTGCAATTCCTAATTTTACGAACATGGCGATGTTTTTGGGGTCAGCAAAATAACCACCATGAACTTTTGATATATCAACACTCGCGGCAACATCAGCATTTGTTCCTATAGAATCAGTTTTCATGACAGGATTATAACACTTCGTTATGTTTACAATTGGTTTATAATTTTAGTCAAACGTCTAGTCAATCAGCTATTTTTCTGATATAGTGCGAAATTATATGCCTACCAAAGACCAGCACAACCTGGTTCGCCTGCCTGCCGTCGGGCATGGCCGCTCCCCCGTCGTCGTGGTGATGGGCCATATTGACCATGGCAAATCGACCCTTCTCGACTACATCCGCAAGACCGAGGTGGTCAAGGGCGAGGCCGGCGGCATCACCCAGCACGTCGGCGCCTACGAAGCCGAGCACACTTCGAGCGACGGCAAAAAGCACCTGATCACATTCCTGGACACGCCCGGCCACGAAGCATTCTGCTCCATCCGCGAGCGCGGCGCGGCCGCGGCCGACATCGCCATCCTGGTCGTCTCCGCCGAAGACGGCGTCAAGCCGCAGACCATCGAGGCCCTAGGCGAGATCAGAGCCGCCAAGATCCCATACATCGTGGCCATCAATAAGATCGACAAGCCTAATGCCGACGAGACCAAGACCAAGCAGTCGCTCGGCGAGAATGAGATATATGTCGAAGGTTGGGGTGGCGATACACCCTGCGTGGCCATCTCTTCCCTGACCGGCAAGGGCATCCCTGAATTGCTCGACATGATCAACCTCGTGGCTGAATTGGCTGATTTGAAAACTGACGCCGACAAAACGGCAGAAGGGCTGGTCGTTGAGTCCGAGCTCGACACGCGCAAGGGCATCTCTGCTACCCTACTCATCAAGAATGGCACCCTCCGATCCGGCACATTCGTGGTCGCCTCCGGAGCATACGCTCCGGTTCGTTATATCGAGAATTTTGCCGGCATAAAAGTTGAGTCGGCCGGCGCTTCTATGCCTGTCATCATCGTCGGCTGGAGCGAGATCCCGGCTTGCGGCGCTCCGTTCTATGTCGTCGGCACGAAGAAAGAGGCGGAGAAGCTCATCGGAGAGTTCGCCGACAATGCCAGGAAGACAAAAGCTCCGACCGTCAATGCCGTCAAAAAGCCGGAGAAAGAGAGTGAGGTCAAGATCGTTACCGTGCCCTTGATCATCAAGGCAGACGTAGTCGGTTCACTAGATGGGGTGAAGCATGAGCTTGCCAAGATCAAACACGACAAGGTTGTGTTGAAAATTGTTTCCGAAGGCATCGGCGAGATCAACGAGAATGATGTCAAGACGGCAATCGGCGATCCTTCGATCATCATCATCGGCTTCAACGAAGCTCCGGATAAGAAATCCGTGTCGCTCATCGAGCGTTCGGCGGTTCCCATCCATGTCAAATCATTCAAGGTCATCTATGAACTCACGGAGTTCGTAAGATCCGTGGCACTCTCTAAGATTCCAAAAGAATACATCGAACAGATCACCGGCCGCGCTAAGATCGCCGCTATTTTCTCGAAAGAAAAAGATAGACAGGTTGTTGGTGGAAAGATGCAAGAAGGCACATTGGAGAGCGGTGCGACTGTGCGCATCATGAGACGTGATGCGGAGATCGGTACCGGTACTGTACGCGAACTCCAACAGGCCAAGAAGCGCGTCAGCGAAGTGCGCGAGGGATTCGAGTTCGGTACCCTGATCGAAGCCAAAGCGGAGATCGCCGAGGGAGACAAGATCGAGGCTGTGAAGATGGTAGAGAAAATATAATGGCCGAAAGAGACGAAAAACTGAAAGAATTGATCCGCACGCTGGCCGCCGAATATTTCCAGCGCGAGTCCAATGGACAGTCGCTCATCACCGTGACCGGCATCGAGACCTGGGCGCGCGGTGGCAAGGCCAAGATCTTGATCACTGTCCTCCCCGAATCCCAAGAAGAGACGGCCCTGAAGTTCATCCATCGCCAACTGACTGATTTCCGGGAACATGTCATGGAACGCGCTCGCCTGATGCGCGTACCCCACTTCGAGGTGGCCATAGACAAGGGCGAGAAGAATCGCCAGCACATAGACGAAATAGAGCGGACGATATAGAATCAAGCTAGAACAGCACAACAACAGCAAGAGGCCACGTAGAAAAGTGGTAATTCAGAGCTCTGCAAAAGCTCCATCGCGGGTTCGATTCCCGCCGTGGCCTCAATAAGGGTTATACACATATAGGGAATCCTCCTAATGTGATAAAATGTGGGCACAATTTAAATGCAATCCCCCAAACCATATCGCGAGGAGCGACCGTGGGGGGATTTCGTAGAGTTTACGAAGAACACATCCTCCACGGTCAAGATCATCACGGTGAAGCCTGGCGAATCCTTGAGCCTGCAGAAGCACAAGAACAGAGACGAATTCTGGAAAGTACTTTCGGGAGACGGTTTTGTGACTATCGGCAAGGAGCGTGTAGCCGCCAAGCCCGGTGACGAATATTTCGCACCACGAGGCGCAGAACATCGCTTCGAGGGAGGGATCTATCCCATTTCCATCCTTGAGATATCGTTCGGCGAATTCGACGAGAACGATATCGTCCGGCTCGAGGACAAGTACGGAAGGATCAAGTGAGTGTGACTGTTCGATTTCCATAATCAAAGATGCCTTTTTCAATAACAGCCCTTTTCATCTTACTTCTAGTCATCCTAGTTTTAGGTATAGCCGGTTTTGAATATTGCTTCAACAAACGGAGGAAGAGGGTATCCCCTGCATACGGCCTGGATCGGCACGCGCACAATCCGATCATCTCGCCCTCCCCGCACCGGGACTGGGAGTCCGAAGGTACATTCAACCCGGCTGCGGTCAAAGATAGCAAGGGGCTGATTCATCTTTTCTACCGTGCCATCGGTCGCGATGGCCTCTCGCGCGTCGGCCACGCGACCAGCCGAGACGGCATCCATATCGACAGCCGTTCCCCATTCCCTGTCTATGAGCCCCTGCCCGGTTACGGTATGCCGGAAGAGTCCGAGGCCAACCTGCCACACCATCATGATCCCGAAGCACATCCCTCTGGTGGCGGCTGGGGCGGAGCGGAGGATCCGCGAGCTACCCAGATAGATGACCGAGTCTACATCACTTATACCGCCTTCGAGGGCTGGGGTAGTATGCGCATCGCCGTGACTTCAATCTCCATGAATGATCTCGAGAATGAACAGTGGAAGTGGAAGACGCCGAGACTGCTCTCGCCGGCCGGGGCGCGCGCCAAGAACTGGGTGATCTTCCCGGAGAAGATCGGCGGTAGGTACGCCATCCTACACGGCATCGCTCCGAAGATCATGATCGCCTATGTGGACAGCCCTGACGCCGTACCCAAGATCGAAAGCCTCAAGGATCACGGCGGTGGCGGCTATCGTGATCCGAGCCGTGCCAAGCACTGGGACAGCCACGTGCGCGGTGCCGGGACCCCTCCCCTTCGGACCTCCGTCGGCTGGCTCCTCCTCTATCACGCCGTGGACAGCCGCGACCCCAAGAAGGTGGTGGGCTACAAGGTCGGCGCCATGCTCCTCGACCTCAAAGATCCAACCAAGATCCTGTACCGCTCACCGGAGCCGATCCTCTCGCCCGATATGCACTACGAGAACGACGGCAAACCCGGCGTCGTCTACGCGACTGGCGCCCTGATCAAAGACGACAAGCTCCTGGTCTACTACGGTGGCGGCGACAAGCACACCTGTGTAGCCGAGACGCCGCTCCAGCCGCTTCTCGACTGGCTGATCAAATACGGCAAGATATAATGACGTCTCTGAACCATTCTATGTTCCTCGGCCGCTCCACATTCATGCTAAAATAACCGCATCATGTTCACTGTCACCCGTTCAGAAAACAATCCCATCCTCTCACCTGTCGAGGATCATCCGTTCGAGGCGGCCGCTGCCTTCAACGGCTGTCCGGTCATCGATGGTAAGAAGATCCACATGATCTATCGCGCGCAGTCCGAGCCCGACCTCCTCAAGGAATCCCACGCCAGCACTTCAGTCATCGCCGCCGCCACTTCTACTGACGGCGTCCATTATGACAACCGACGCCCTTTGGTACGGCCTGATCGGGAATTCGATCTCTATGGATGCGAAGATCCTCGGGTGACCAAAATGGGCGGCACCTACTATATCTTCTACACCGCTCTGGGCGGGTATCCGTTCGGCGCTGACAACATCAAAGTGGCCGTAGCCTTGTCCAAAGACCTCAAGACCGTCGACGAGAAGCATCTCGTCACCCCTTTCAATGCCAAGGCCATGGGCATGTTCCCCGAGAAGATCGGCGGCAAGTACGCGGCCCTGCTCACCATCAACACCGATCGTAAACCTTCCGACATCTGCTATGCCGAATTCGACCGTCCGGAAGACATGTGGTCGCAGGAATATTGGGCAGAGTGGCAGAAGAATGTCGATGCTCACAAGCTCTCAGTACGACGCCTGCCTGACGACCATCTCGAACTTGGTGCGGCACCGATCAAGACCGAAAAGGGCTGGCTCGTCGTATATGCCCATATCCAACGCTATGGACGGAGGGAACAAGTCTTCGGCGTCGAGGTCCTGCTTTTGGACCTCAAAAACCCCCGGCAGATCATCGGCCGAACCAAGGGGCCATTCATGGTCCCGGAAGCCTTCTATGAGGAGGTCGGGCATGTCTCCCACACCATCTTCCCTTCCGGCGCGCTCATCCGCGGCGGACGTCTGGAGATATATTATGGGGCTACCGATACATATGTAGCTGTGGCGACTATCCCGCTCGATAATCTTCTGAATAGCATCACTTCAGTCGAACTCAAGTACGCTACCCGTTTCCCGGGCAATCCGATCATCTCACCCCGGCCCGGAGTACTCTGGGAAGCTGGTGGCACGATCAATCCGGCCGCTATCGAGCTCGGCGGCAAGACACACATCCTCTATCGCGCCGTGGCTGACGGCAACGTGTCCACGATCGGCTATGCTCAATCCAGCGACGGATTCTCGATCGACGAACGACCGGACAAACCCGTCTATTTCCCGCGAGCAAGCTTCGAGATACGGGGCGACGGAGCCAAGAACAATTACGGCTGTGAGGATCCTCGGATCGTAGAGATCGATGATATGTTATATATGACCTACACCGGCTACGATGGATCTACACCCCGCGTCGCCGTGAGTTCGATCACCGTCAAGGATTTCCTCAAGAAGAAATGGAGCGCCTGGTCTATGCCGGAAGCGATCACGCCTGCAGGCGTACCGGACAAGGACGCCGCTATCCTGCCGGAGAAGATCAAGGGGGCTTATATGGTCTTCCACCGTGTCGGCGAGAGCGTCTGCGCCGACTTCGTGAAAACGCTCGACTTCACCAAAGAGCGGGTCAACCAGTGTATCGAGATCATCGCTCCGCGCCGCGGCATGTGGGACGGCGGCAAGGTCGGCATCTCGACGCCGCCGATCAAGACCAAGGCTGGCTGGCTCCTCCTCTACCACGGCGTCTCGTGGAGCACGACCTACCGCGTCGGCGCCGTCTTGCTTGACCTCGAGGACCCGACGATCGTGCGGGCCCGCACGGCTATTCCTCTGTTCGAGCCCCAGGAGGAATACGAGCACAAGGGCGTGGTGCCCAATGTGGTCTTCCCTTGTGGTACGACCCTGCGCGGCGGGACCGTCTACATCTACTATGGCGCCGGCGACCGCGTCATCGGCGTAGCCACCATCAAACTCTCACGCCTACTCAAGATGCTCGAGGTCTAATATCGCATATGATCGATTTCCATAAAAAAGAGCTCTTCGTCTTCGATCTCGACGGGACACTGACGCCGAGTAAATCACGCATGGAACCGGATATGGGGGAATTGATTAGTCGTCTCTTGGAACAAAAGAGAGTCGCGGTGATTTCTGGCGGAACTTTTTATCAGTTTCAACTTGATTTCATAAATATTTTGCCGGGAACAGCAAAGAGCTTCAGCAACCTGGTCATTTTACCGACCTCAGGTGCGCGGATGATGCTTTGGAGAGGAGATTGGCATGAAGAATATGCCGAGGACCTTTCACAAAAAGACAAGAGGAAGATCCTTGCGGCTCTAGATCAGACCCTCAAGACTGTAGATTTCAAGGTTCCCGAGAAAACATACGGACCAACCATAGAGGATCGTGGATCGCAAATCACATTTTCCGCCAATGGCCAAAAGGCTCCGCTAGAAATAAAGAAAGTTTGGGACCCGACGCGTGAGAAACGTGAAAAAATCGTTGCTATCTTAGGAAAACTGCTGCCCGGATTTGATTCGCGCGTCGGCGGCGAAAACTCAGTCGATGTGACCAGGCGCGGCATCAACAAGGCCTATGGTATCCACAAGCTGGAACAGTACCTGCATATTCCGATTGATAAGATGCTGTTTGTGGGGGATAAATTGATGCTGGGGGGCAATGATTACGCGGCCAAAACTACCGGCGTCGACTGCATCCAGGTAAGCGGACCCGAAGAAACCAAGGCACTTATCAAGGGCTGGATCAGCGCTCAATGAGCATCTGTCAGCAGTGCGCTGACCTTGTCAATCAAAAGGCGGGTATCGCGCGCCCTTTCGTATGGCGAACGCAGGACGATGATGGCGATCGGTCGGCCGCCGAGCTTCATGATGGTCAGCATCGTATCAAGCGCCATGGGCGTATGTCCGGTCTTGCCGCCCAGGAATCTCTGGTCATTCACGAACGGGTGGATATTGGTCAGGTCGTGGCTTCCGTGATCCGTGGTAGTGGCGATGAATATGTGCGGCGTGCGAGTGATCGAGAGGATATCCTGCCGATCAGAATACAGATAGCGGGCCATAGCGAAAAACCCCCTGGCAGTCCCGCCATTGTAGTGGCTCAACCCGGTAGGATCTTCAAAGAATGACTTCGGCATGCCGATCTCCCAGCCATAGCTCGACATAAGCTCCAGGAAATGGCGGCGGTCGGGCGCTGAAGCCAGAGCTTCGGCGGCCACGTTCGATGATTCGAGTAATAAGGGATACAGAAGCTCATTCACGGTGAACTTCTCGCCGGCGATAAGTCCAGCGGTATCAGAGGAGACTTCTATGTCCTTTTGGGATACCTCTATAAGGTCATCCGGCTTGTGCATATTGGTAGCCGTGATGGCCGTAACTAGCTTGGTCATGGAGGCAAACGGGAATACTGTGTCGGCGGATTTTTCTAGGTAGATACGCCCCGAGCTGATATCCCCCACGATATAGGCCTCGGCGGCAACTTGATCAGCAAGGAGCTTCATGGGTTTTTCGGGCATAGTCTGCTCCACAACCGGCACGACTGGCTGGAAGAACGACTCATCGATAGCCACAGCCGGTGGGACTGCTTCGTCCTGCATCGCGACGCTCGCGGTTTGGACGGGGCCGGATGGCGGACGAACCGCTTTCATGACAGCCACCGCAGACCAGAAGATCAGGCAGTATATGACTATCAGGCCAACATACTTTGAGATAGACATGACCCATCAACTCTACCACACTCAACGCGTCACAGATATCGAAGGCGTTAATTCCCCGCTCGAACTGGCTGTGATGCGGCCGTTCGCATCTTGGAAGATCTCGTAACCGGTATCATAATCGGCCAAGCCCGCATAATGAGCTCCAATCTTCGAGGGATCGAACGGCATCGTCGATATATAATCGGGGATCAAACACGAAGCGATGTCTCCTTCATAGGATGGAAACCCTGCCCCATACTTCACGGTCATGGCTGTCTGGGGCATATTACGGATCGAACCGCCACACACGAACGAGCCGTGGTGCTCCGAGATGTTCTGATGGATAGCATTCAGCAGGGTGTTAACATTAGCGGTCCGTTGCGAATCCCGGGCTAGTTTGAACTGTCTGGCCGGATTGACGGCCACTAGGACGATCGAAGCCAACACCGCGATGATGCCGATGACGACCAGGACCTCGATGAGAGTGAACCCTTTTTTGCAGAGATGGAATTTTTGCATGATGATTTGATGAGTTTTTGATTTATAAGGCGATATCGCAATCGAATTCATCGAGATGGACAATACCAGAGGCGAACGCATCCTTGGCTCTTATGAGCTTCGCCGTGTCTTCACAGGCCAGATCATCGAGACTGGCTTGTAGGCGCATCTCTCTACGATAGACAGAATCAGAATATGAGACGGCTGCCCCAAGGACCGACAGTGACAGGGCCGCGATACCGCCGGAGATGAGCAGGATGGCGACGACGGCGATGAACCCCCGTTCAGGAAGCTCCCGCGGCATAGATCTCGTCGAGCAAGCGGAGGTCTTGTTCATGGATGGTATAGGCATATGGCACGAAGGCGCTCATGAGGCATGACAAAAGAGCGATATATATGAGCATTTCGATCAGGGTGAATCCTATCTCGGTATTATTGTTTTTTGAGATCGACTTCATATATGACAGGCGCTGTTTTGGCGAGAATATACAGGTGGTCTAAGTCACAGGTCATCGCTTGTGGAGCGACTGGTAACGGATAGTACGAGGCCGTAGTAGACGATAGTGATACGCTAAGGATAGTTAATTCGCGATCAATATTCCGTGTCGCTACATAGACATGCGAACGGCTGGCAATGATGCCGTATACTCCACCAGGAATATCGCGCGAATTTTCGGATTGCGCGATATCGGGCGGCCGATTTGGCTCATATGCGCTCGGTGTGGATGAGGAGCTCGGGAACCGGAACAATTCGTGATCGGCCTTGATGTTGAATCCACCCGATGTTCGTCCAAGATGCAGACCATCCTCGAAATAAACCAACACCTTCCCTTCTTGTCTATCTGAACCAGATGGGCTAAATGTTTCTAGGAGCAACGGGTAACCAGCATCTCTTATGTCTATGGAACGTAGTTGGCTCGAGTCAGATGCAGCCAAATATGCGATGCCAGCGCGTACGATGACATCATTGACCTTGCTGCCCGTCTCGAACCCGTCGACCATGATCGGCCCTTCCGGATTCGAAACATCTAGGATCGACAGCTCTTCCCCATCCCATTTTCCGGTGCCGAGATAGATCTTGCCCTTGTCGTAGAATATCGTACTGCCTGTGGGTGGCGTAGTACTGGCCTCGGGCAATGGTAATTTATACTTCTTGGCTAAAACCGTAGATGTGAGACTATCTAGGCGGATCACATGCAGTTGGGCCGCAGTGCTCGCAGCCGCCGCAAACACATATTTCCCGGCGAGGGCGAAGGCTGTCAATCCCGGCCCGGTGTTTACCGATGACAGCAGATTTGGCTGTTTTGGATCCTTGATATCGACGACGATGAAATCCGGATCTGATGCAACAGTCGAATCGATCGAGATATAAGCGATACCATTCCTGACTTCAATGTCGATGAGAGGCAATAGCGGGTCTATCGGCAATGCGACGGGAATGATAGCGATGGAGGGACTCACTGTCTGATCATCCGACATATCTACTGTGCAGAGCGGCGTACCAGCAGACTCGCTTATATCCTGGAACGGGTAATTCTTGACTGTGCGGAATGTAACAGACCGACCACGATAGGCGGCGCTCACATGTGTTTCGATCCGGTCATTGCCGTACCATGTCGTCCTAGCTTCGATGGTGATCGCTTCAGTGGTAGAGCCGATCAAGTAATGCTTCGACCGAGTCTCATACGGCAGGAGCCCGTCGAAATCAGCCCGATGCTCCGCATACGCTGCGATCAGCGCCGATCGATCTCGTGCCCGGTCGAACATCTGCCTGGCTTCGAGCGTCGCCGCCGTGATGCCAGACACGAATACGGCCGCAAGGACTAAGGCCAGGAGAGCGTCGACTGCGATCATGCCGGACCGGCTATCTCTGGATAGCTTTCGAGATATCATATATCGGCATCATGATGGATAGAGCGATCGAGCCGACGATCATCCCCATCCCGATCATCATGAGCGGCTCGATCAGAGCGGTCAGGCGCTTCAGGAGGTGGTCGAGCTCACGATCGATGAGCCCCGCCACCCGCAAGAAGACCCCGCCAAGATTGCCGGAAGCTTCGCCCGCGGCGATGAGCGCGGTCACATACGGCGGCATGACCCGGGCGCACAGCCGGCTCACAGCTTCGCCGCGTCCGATGGCCGGAGTCAGAGCTCCGAGCTTGCGGCGCAGCGGTAAGAGGCTGATCGTGGCAGCCGTCCGGTCGAAGGCGGCATCTAACGGTATCCCGGACTCGACAGAGGCTCCCAGAGACTGGAAGAAGAGCGCTAGATGGTAATCGGTCAGAACTCCGCCGACGACCGGAATTCTCGCGGCGCATAGGTGGACGAATCCTCGCAGAGACAAGATCTTCCTGTATGCGCCGGCGAACACGATGCCCGCAAGCAAAGATCCGACTGCCCCATAGAGGCCGTAGGCCGTGAGGGCGCTTGAAGCACCCAAGACTATCCTAGTCATGATCGGAAGATCGCTGTGGAGGCTCGAAAGGAGAGGGATGATCTGCGGCATGATGCCCCTGACCAGGCCGATAGTGAGCGCGGCCGTTGCCAGGCCAATGACGAGCGGGTAGACCATAGCTCCGGAGCACTTCTTGAAGAGCTCATCTTCGCGCGCGAGCAGCGCGTGCCCGGAACGAAGAGTTTCGGCCAGATTACCGGATGATTCTCCGGAAGCAATCAGGCCGACGATCGCTGGCGGAAGCTTGATCTCCCGCAACAAAGAGGCCGAGAGGAGCTGGCCTGACTCGATCGCCTTCCCCGCTCTCTCGAGCGGCTCTCTCTGCCTGCGCGGCATCCTCTCGCCGATCACGGACAGCGCCTTCACGATGGGTAGACCGGAAGAGACATACATCTCCAGCTGTTCCATGAAGATAAGCTTGCTCCTGCGGTTCCAATGAGATCTGAGCGACATGAGCTTATGGGCAGAGAGCCTTCCCGATCTCTTCGTTCGTGGTCACTCCCCAGTCGACCTTCTCGCTCGCGTCTTCCTCCATGGTCCGAAAACCCTTTGATCTGGCGAGGATGGTGACAGCTGATAGCGAATCGCCTCTCGAAATAGCATCTCTAAGCTCGTCATCGAGAGACAGGATCTCGGCGATGACTGAACGGCCGTGGAATCCCGAGCCCCGACAGGCCGCACAATCGTCCCCGGCGCCGCCACAATCGCGACAGACGGTCCTGACCAAACGCTGACTGACGATGAGACGCAGGGTCGCGGCGATCAGGTATCGCTCGATGCCCATATCCGACAGCCGTAAGATGGTCTCGAGAGCCGAACGCGTATGCAAGGTCGAGAGAACCAGATGTCCCGTCATCGCCGTATGCATGGCCGTCCGGGCCGTCTCGAGGTCGCGGATCTCGCCGACCATGATGACATCGGGGTCCTGACGCAGAGCCGCGCGCAGGCCGGAGGCGAACGACACGCCGTGACTGGCCCGGATATGGACGTGCCTCACGCCCGGGACTTCGTATTCTACTGGATCCTCAAGGGTCATGACCGACAGCGGTTGAGCCGACTTGAGGCCGAGGCAGATGCGTAGAGTGGTCGTCTTGCCCGAACCGGTCGGTCCCGTGACCAGGATGAGGCCGTTGGGCTTGGCTAGCGAGTTGCTCAAGCTGACCACATGGTCAGGCGTGAACCCGAGAGCCGCGAAAGAATCTTGCCCGGCCACTTCGGCGGGTAGGAAGCGGACCACGGCATTCTCGCCCTGGTATGTCGGCATGAATGAAATACGGATATTGTAAGTCTGATCTCCGAGAACTGCGCGCCATCGGCCGTCTTGCGGTACAGTGTGGATATCGGTACGAGCTCCGGAAAGGATCTTGAGACGTGCCACGACCTCCTCATGGATATGCCTGGGAAGCGTCCCGGCGAGCTCTAGTTCTCCGTCGACTCGATGGCGCACGAGGATATCCTGTCTCCGCGGATCGATATGGACATCTGAGGCCTGCAATCCCGCCGCATACCCGAGCACCCCATCGACCGCCTCCACCGCGGAAGCCGGGTTGCTCGGAAAGATCGCTTGTTTTCTCTTCCTTATTTCACTCATGCCGAGAGCATATCAGGCAGAGGTTCAAATCTCCTTCAAAAAAGATTCAAATTCCCATGAAGAAAAGTTCAAGGAATGATGAAGAAACATTAAAATCCTAGTGAAAAATGCCAATAGCACTACTTTCCGACAGCCGCCCTCGTCTTCGGCCCGAAATATCCTTGAGCCGGGAAGATGCCCCGTGTGGCCTGGAACTGCGCGAGGGCTCTCATAGTAGCGGGGCCGAAGAAGCTGGTCTCCTGCCCCTTGGAACCCGGACCGATCTGAGCTACGGTAAAGCCCTTCGTGTTGAGGAATACTTGCAGGGCTTTGACATCTGCGCCGGTAGAGCCGAGGGT